>JADJVQ010000031.1 GCA_016710525.1 Burkholderiaceae bacterium | reverse complement strand
AGCCGGCGCGCGCCCAGGCCCTGCAGCCCTTCGATCTGGGTGAACTGGCCGCGTTCGAACTGCAGCGACGTGTCGGGCGACGACCAGTAACTGCCGGCCCCGGTCAGCAGCGTGCTGGGCAGCGAAAAGCGAAAGGCCGTGACGAACGCATCCGGCACCGCCGAGCGGAAAAGACCGAACGCATGACCCAGCGACCAGTCGGCCGACAGCGGCATGCCGACCTGGCGCAGCGACACGCGGGCACTGCTGCGGCTGGCCAGCGCGGGCTGCAGGGGGTCGTCGCCCGCCTGCCGCCACGACGCCTCGACGAACCATTCGCCGTGGTTGAGGGTCTCGCGGCGATGCAGGCCGTACAGGCCGCCCTCGGACAGATCGCCGCCGCCGGAACGGCGCAGGTAGGTGCGCGCTTCGATCACGGTCGCGCGGAATCCCTCGGGCTGCGTCTCGGCCGGGCCCTGCGCGCGCGCTTCGTCGCGGGCCGGCGCACCTTCGATCAGCTGATCGACATAGGGAAAGGCTGGAACGCTCGCCGCGGGAGGAGGAGCGGCGGCGACCTGGGCCCAGGCTGAGGCTCCGGGGAGCAGTCCGCCCAGCGCCCAGGCGGCGGCCACGGCCAGGTGCGCCCAGCTCAGGACACGGCGACCCACACCGCCCATCGAACGGTTCATTCCACCGTGGCGTACCGCAGGGGCATCAGGCCGGCACCAGCACCAGCATCAGCCCGTTGGCGTGCGAGGCGGGCACCAGCCACTTGTCGCCGCATGCGAAGACCGGCACCCGGGCCAGCGCCTCGCGGGCCCGCGCGCTGTCGGCCACCCGCAGCACCAGCGCCGCGGCACCTTCGTCGGGCAGGCCGTCGACTGCCACGCCCGGGTATCGCGCCGCCAGCACCGGCCGCGACAGGAAGACGAAGTCCGCCCGGCTCGAGCCCGAGGGCACGCACCAGGCGCCATCGGGCTGGGCCTGCGGCTCGCGGTCGATCAGGCGGCCCATGTGCCGCGCGGCCGCCAGCGGGTCGCGGGAGAGCAGTTCGACCCGTGCGATGCCGGTCGCGGTATTGGCATGCTGCTGCAGCTGCGGGATCCAGACCGCGCCGCGGGTGTGATGCTGGCACGCGAAGATGCGCATGTCGCCGGGACGCTCTTCGATCGGCCAGTTGAAGGTCGAAAAGCGCGCCATCGTTTCGGTGCCGTCGGGCAGCGTGACCGGCCGGCCGAAATCGACCGGGCCGGTCCCGGCGATGCCCCGGGCCTGCAGCTCGGCCACACCGGCGGCGGCATCGCGCGCGGTGAACGCGGCCCGCTCGATGCCTTCGCGCTGCGCCAGGTAGGCGCGGGTGGGCGCGTTGTGCGGCGTGTCGGTCAGCACACCGAGCAGCTCCAGGTAGTCGTCGCCCAGCATGATGGTGTAGTTGCCGGTGCCCATATGGGCGCTGTGCGTGCCGCGCGGCGATACCGTGAAGCCGAGGTCGCGCCAGCCGGCGGCGGCCGCGTCGAGATCGTGCGCCACGACGACCACGTGATCGAGCCCGATGACCTGGTTGAGCATCTTGAGTCTCCGTTTCAGTAATGCGGCAGTTGGCGGGTCGGCAGAGCTGGCCGCGCCGCAGGGACCTGAATCCTACCTGCGCCGGCGCCCGCGGTTGCTGGAAGCGCGCGGCTTTTGATGCGACAGTGTGAACCCCACCGGCCCCGGACGACGATTTCCCATGACCCCGCCCCTCGACTGGCCGCCTTCGCTGTGGGCCGCGGCCACGCCCCCGGGTCCCGACTGGCCGGCCCTGGACGAATCGATCCGCACCGATGTGGCGGTGATCGGGGCCGGTTTCACCGGCTCCTCGACCGCGCTGCACCTGGCCCGCCGCGGCATCGACGTGACGCTCATCGAAGCGGCCGAACCCGGATGGGGGGCTTCGGGCCGCAACAACGGCCAGGTGATTCCCACGCTGTCGCGCCCGGATCCGGACGACCTGATCGCTCGCCACGGAGCGGCCGGAGAACGGCTGGTCCATCTGATTCGCGACAGCGCGGCCGGCCTGTTCGACCTGATCCGCGCCGAGGGGATCGATGCCGAGGCCGAACAGAACGGCTGGATCCAGCCCGTGCACACGCCCGGCCGGATCCGCATCGCCGAACGCCGCGTGCGGCAATGGTCGGCCCACGGTGCCCCCGTCGACATGATCAGCGCGCAATCCATGCGCGAGCGCCTGGGATCCGACGCCTGGCATGGCGGCTGGTGGAACCCGACCGGAGGACACGTCAACCCGCTGGCTCTGGCCCGCGGCCTGGCCGGCGCGGCCCATCGGGCCGGCGCGCGCGTGTTCGCCCGCAGCCCGGTGCTCTCCATGACCCACACCAGCGGACCGCAGGGCGGCTGGCTGCTGACCACCGCGCGCGGCCAGGTGCGTGCCCGGGCACTGGTGCTGGCGACCAATGCGTACACCGGCGAGTTCGCCCCGCAGCTGGCTCCGAGCATCGCCCGCGAAGTGGTCCCGATGCTGTCCTGGCAGATGGCCACCGCGCCGGTGGGCGAGGCCGCGCGGCGCATCGTCATCCCTGGCCGCCAGGCCGTGTCCGACACCCACGGCGAGCTCTACTTCATGCGTTACGACGCCCGTCACCGCCTGATCACCGGTGGCGCACTGGTCAATCGGCGCGATGGCGCGCAGCGCCTGAAACCCTATGTCGGCGCGCGGCTCCAGCGGCTGTTTCCTGCGCTGGGCGAAGTCCGCTTCGACTACGTCTGGAATGGCTACCTGGCGATGACCGACGACTACTTCCCGCGCATGCACCGGCTGGGGCCCGACGCGGTCACCTGGGTCGGCTGCAACGGCCGCGGAGTCGGTCTGTCGGTGGCCTTGGGCCGCGAACTGGCACGTGCGGTCACCGGTACGCCCGAAGACGAACTCGCGCTGTCCTTCTCCGAACCCCGGCCGCTGCCCCTGCATGGCCTGGCGCGAAAGGTCGCCCCGCTGATGCTGCTGCTGTACCGGTATCGCGACCGCCGCGAGATCGCCGCGTAGGCATCGGTGACGCGCCGGGCAACGGCCCGGCTGTCGCGAGCCCTTCCCGGCCTCTCCCTGGCCCTCCCCCGGCCCCTCCCCGGCCCCTTCCTCATCCCAAGATCACCCCAAGACCGACCCAGGAACCTCTCGATGAAAGCCATTGGATACCAGCACTGTCTGCCGGTCGAAGACCCGCAATCCCTGATCGACTTCGAATTGCCGATGCCGGTGGCCGTCGGGCGCGACCTGCTGGTCCGGGTGATGGCGGTGTCGGTCAACCCGGTCGACACCAAGGTGCGTCGTTCGGCCGCACCGCCCCCAGGCGAGACCCGGGTGCTGGGCTTCGACGCAGCCGGCATCGTCGAGGCGGTGGGGCCCGGCGTGACGCTGTTCAAGCCGGGAGACGAAGTCTGGTACGCGGGCTCGCGCGCCCGCTCCGGCACCAATGCGCAGTACCACCTGGTCGACGAACGCATCGTCGGGGCCAAGCCGCGCACGCTGGACTTCGCTCAGGCGGCGGCCATGCCGCTCACCACCATCACGGCCTGGGAGGCCTTGTTCGACCGGCTGCAGCTGCGCATCGGCAAGCCCGCCGACCAGGGCACGCTGCTGATCACCGGCGCGGCCGGCGGCGTCGGCTCGATCGCGGTGCAGCTGGCCCGCGTGCTGACGGCCACCCGGATCGTGGCCACCGCCTCGCGTCCCGAAAGCCGCGCCCACCTCGAAGGCTTGGGCGCCGATCTGGTCATCGACCACTCCCAGCCCCTTTCCAAGGAGCTGCAGAAGGCCGGCATTCGGTGGGTCGAGCACATCTTCAGCGTCACGCACACCCACCTGCACTTCCCCGAGCTGGCCAGATCGGTGGCGCCGCAGGGGCGCATCTGCGTCATCGACGATCCGGAGATGATCGACGTGCGCCTGCTCAAGGCCCGCTGCGCCTCGCTGCACTGGGAAGCGATGTTCACCCGATCCGGTTTCGAGACCGCCGACATGGCCGCGCAGGGTCAGCTGCTGACCGAAACCGCCCGTCTCGTCGACGCCGGACTGGTGCGCTGCACGCATGCGGCCACGCTGGGGCCGATCGATGCGGCCCACCTGCGCCAGGCCCATGCCGCGATCGAATCGAACCGCACGATCGGCAAGATCGTGCTGGCCGGATGGTGACGGCGATGACGACCTACGATTACCTGATCGTCGGCGCCGGCTCGGCCGGTTGCGTGCTGGCCAACCGGCTCACCGCCAGCGGCCGGCACACCGTGCTGCTGCTCGAAGCCGGCCCGCGCGACACCAATCCCTGGATTCACATCCCGCTGGGCTACGGCAAGCTCTTCACCGACACCTCGGTGAACTGGGCCTACGAAAGCGAGCCCGAGCCCACGCTGGGCGGACGCCGCGTGTTCACCCCGCGCGGCAAGGTGCTGGGCGGATCGTCGTCGATCAATGGCCTGGTCTACATCCGCGGCCAGCGCGAGGACTTCGATGGCTGGCAGGTGCCCGGCTGGCGCTTCGACGACCTGCTGCCCTATTTCATCAAGTCCGAGGATCAGCAGCGCGGCAAGGATGCCTGGCACGGCACGGGCGGCCCGCTGGCGGTGTCGGACCTGCCGGACAAGCACGAGCTGTGCGACGCCTTCATCGAATCGGCGGTGGCCAACGGCATTCCGCGCAACGACGACTTCAACGGCGCCACCCAGGAAGGCGCCGGCTACTACCAGGCCAACATGCGCAACGGCCGGCGCATCAGCACCGCGGTCGGGTACCTGCGTCCCGCCGAGAAGCGCGCCAACCTGCGCATCGAGGTCAATGCGCTGGCCAGCCGGGTGCTGTTCGAAGGCACGCGCGCGGTCGGTGTCGAGTACCTGCAGGGCGGCCGCACGCACACCGCGCGGGCCGGCGAGGTGATCCTGGCCGGCGGATCATTCAACTCGCCGCAGCTGCTCCAGCTCTCGGGCGTGGGGCCGGCCGCGCCGCTGCAAGGCATGGGGCTGCAGGTCGTCAGCAACCGGCCGCAGGTGGGCGAAGGGCTGCAGGACCACTTCTATGTGCGCACCTACTGGCGCTGCAATCAGAAGATCACCATCAACGACGACATGGCCTCCTGGTGGGGCAAGCTGGGCATCGGCCTGAAATACCTGCTGGCGCGGCGCGGGCCGCTCACCGTCAGTGCCGGCTATGCGGCGGCCTTCGTGCGGACCCAGCCGCACCTGACGCGGCCCGACGCGCAGTACTACTTCATCAACTTCTCGATCGCCAAGCGCGGCGGCATTCTCGATGACTTCTCGGGCTTCACCTGCTCGGTGTCGCAGCTGCGGGCCGAGTCGCGCGGCTGGGTGCACCTGAAGTCCACCGACATCCGCACGCCGCCCGCCATTCAATACAACTACCTGGCCGCCGAGAGCGACCGGCGGATGATGGTCGACGGCTTGAAGGGCCTGCGCAAACTCGTCAACACGCCGCCGTTCAGCCGCTATGTGGCCGAAGAGCGCACACCCGGCGCGTCGGTGCAAAGCGATGACGAGTGGCTGGACTTCTGCCGCGCCACCGGCGAGACGGTCTATCACCCCACCTCCACCTGCCGGATGGGCACCGATGCCGACTCGGTCGTCGACGAGCGGCTGCGGGTGCGGGGGGTGACCGGCCTGCGCGTGATCGACGCCTCGATCATGCCGGCGGTGATCTCGGGCAACACCAATGCGGCGGTGGTCGCGATTGCCGAAAAAGGCGCGGACCTGGTGCTGGCGGACCATACGCCGAGCTGAGCCCGCCCGGCGCAGTGTCCGCTCGGCAGGACCGGACGCCCCGCCTCAGGCCGCGGCGCTCGGCCGGGCCTTCATGCGCTCGTAGTGGGCATTGATGTTCTTGAGTTCCGGATTGATCGGCTGGCCGACCATCTTGCCGAAGTCCAGGAACACGAACAGCAGCACATCGGCCAGCGTCAACCGGCTGCCGCACACGAACTCCCTGCCCTGCATCAGGCCATCGAGCCAGGCCAGCTTTTCCTGGGCCAGCTTCTTGAGGTCGTCGGCGGCGTGCGGAATGGTGCGGATCCGCGATTCGAACATCTTCAGGCCTTCGGCATACCGGAAGCCGGCCGCCAGCGGCTCGAGGATGTTCAGATCGATGCGGCGCACCCACATGCGGGTCTCGGCACGCTCCTTGGCGTTGCTGCCGATCAGCGAGGTGCCCGTGCCGGCAACCTCGTCGAGGTACTCGCAGATCGCGGTGATCTCGGCCAGCACCGTGCCGTCCTCGAGCTCCAGGCAGGGCAGCTGTCCCGCCGGGTTCTTGGCCATGTACGGCGCCTGGCGGTTCTCGCCACCGCGCAGGTCGACCTTGGTCTTTTGCAGTTCGATGCCGCGTTCGGCGGCGAACATGCGCACGACACGGGGATTGGGGCCGACGGAATCGTATAGCAGCATGGCTGTCTCTCCAGGGTGGGTATTGTGGCGAAGCGCGGGGGGGAAGGTCCGGGCAGAGAGCTTACCCGCCAGCCCCGCGACTTGACCACCGAGGGGCGGGCGGTCGAATCACGTCGAAGCCCAAAAACGGTCCGGACCGGCCCCGATGCGATTCTGCGGCACCTCCATGCAGCGAGATCCGTGGCTTCCTGGCGGTCGGCATCGCACCGGATCCCGACTCAAGCCTGCGGGAAGATCACTGTCGCCTCGAGTCCGCCCAGTTCCGCCGAACGCCCCAGCCGCAGCTGGGCCCCGTAGGAAGCCGCCACACCCTTGGCAATCGCCAGTCCGAGCCCGTGACCCGAGGTGCTTTCATCGACGCGCGCGCCGCGCAGCGCGATCCGGCTCAACTCGTCCTCCGAGCATCCGGGACCATCGTCTTCGACGCTCAGAACCAAGCCCTGCTGCCCGCGCACCGAGACGCGGACCCGCGAACGCGCCCACTTGCAGGCGTTGTCGAGCAGATTGCCGCTGAGCTCGAGCAGATCTTCGCGGTCGCCCACGAACGGCACGCCCGGCTGCATCCGGCATTCGATGTCCAGGTCCCGGTCGCGGTACATCTTGCGCAAGGTCGCGGCCAGGGATTCGATTTCGGAGGGCAGATCGAGCGGCGCGCCCGGCATGCGCCCCCCCGCCATCCGCGCGCGCCGCAGTTCGCTTTCGATGCGACTGCGCAGCAGCGCCAGCTGTTCCGCCATCTGGCGAGCCAGCACGGGGTCGCGCTGCACATGCGCGTCGGCCGCCATGTGTGTCAGCACGGTCAGCGGCGCTTTCAGGGCGTGCGCCAGATTGCCCAGCGATTCGCGCGAACGCTGCAGCCGCTGGCTCATCAGCGCCAGCAGGCGGTTGACCTCGCTCACCAGCGGCAGCACTTCGGCCGGCACCCGATCGCCGAGCTGCACGATTTCGCCCCGGTCAAGGCGGCTGACATCGGCGCGCACGCGGCGCAACGGCGACAGCGCCACGCGCACGATGCCGATCTGCATCACGACGAGCAGCACGAACATGGCCACCGACACCTGCGTGTAGCGTACCGTCAGCCGGTCGAACTCGGTGCGCACCGGCTTCATGTCGGCGGCGACCGCGATCGTGATCGCGCGGCCCTCGCGCTCATAGCCGGTCGCGCTGAGCAGCAGTTCCTGGGCATGCGGCCCGGAGGTCTTGTCGATCCGGCTGCGGCCGGGGGCGACCGGCTCGAACGACAGCGACAGATCGACCAGCGAGGCAGACCGAAGGCCACCCGGCCGTTGACCAGGATCTGGTAGTAACGGCCTGACGCCGGGGACAGGAACACCGGATCGAAATGCTGCAATCCCAGTACCGCGCCCCCTTCGGGCAGTGTCGTCAGCGCGCTGAACAGCTCCTCGGCATCCTGCACCAGTTCGTCGGCCACGTAGTCTTCCATCACCTCGTCGATCGCCACGCGGACGACGGTCCACTGCACCCCGAAAATGGCCGCCAGACTCAACACCAGTCCGATGACCAGCGGCGCGAGCAGCGAACGCATCAGCATGGCGGACCGAAGACGTAACCTTGTCCGCGCCGGGTCGTGATGTAGCCGGCACCCAGCTTGTTGCGCAGGTGATTGACGTGGACCTCGATGACGTTGCTGTCGCGCTGGGAGTCGTTGTCGTAGATGTGTTCGACGAGCTGGCTCTTGGAGAGCACCTGCCCGGGATGCAGCATGAAATATCTGAGCAGCCTGAATTCGATGCCCGACAGCGCGATCACCTGCTGGCCGGCCGCAACCGTCTGGTGAGACTCGTTCAGAGTCAGCCCGGCGGAACTCACGCCACCGGCCGGCTGGGCATGGGCCCTGCGGATCAGTGCGCCGAGCCTGGCAAACAGCTCCTCCACGTGGAACGGCTTGGCGACGTAGTCGTCTGCACCGGCGTCGAATCCCTCGACCTTTTCGCGCCAGGCGTCGCGCGCGGTGAGGATCAGCACCGGGACCGGATTGCCCAGCGCCCGCCAGTTCCTGAGCACTTCCAGACCCGATCGCAGCGGCAGTCCCAGATCCAGAATGACCGCGTCATAGGGCCACTCGGTGCCCAGGTGCTCGGCATCGATGCCGTTGTGCGCCACATCGACGGCATACCCGCGGCGATCGAGGTCATCGCGCAGGCGCGAACACAGCGCCTCGTCGTCTTCAACCAGCAGGATCTTCACGATCGGGGCCATTGCAGGGCGAGCATGCGCCTACAATACCCCCGTGAGTATCAGATCTGCAAACGGCTGCTCAGTGGGCCTGATTCGCCAGCGCGCTGAGTTCGAAGAAGTGATCGAGGATCGCGAAGTGGTCCTCGAAAAGTTCACTCTCCATCTCGGCCAGCCGGCCGATCGGCACCCACTGTGCTTCGGCCGCATCGTCGGCCGCCTGGACATCTGGCGTGTGCCGACCAAGGTCGAAATAGTGGGCATGGGTGATGGTCCGACCGCGCAGCGAACGCTGCGGATGGTCGAAGACCTTCGATGACCGGAAAGCATCTTCGAGCGACACCTGCAGCAGCCCGATGCTGGTTTCTTCGCGCAGCTCTCGCATCGCGGCCTGCAGAAGCCGTTCGTCCTGTTCGACGAAGCCGCCCGGCAGCGCCCACAGGCCGGCGCCCGGCTCGCGGGCACGGCGGATCAGCAGCACCCGGTCGTCGCCACGCACCACCGCGTCGACCGTGACGAAGATCGGCGCGTAGGGCGCGCCCGCCCATTTTTCGCGCTGTGCCTTGATGTTCAGCCAGGCATCGGTCAGAGACTTGTGAAAGGGCAGTTCGACCCAGGCCTGCAGATAGTCGTGCACCGGCGCCGGCACATGCTCGCGCAGCACCGCGAGAGCCGCGGCGGGCGGCGCGCCGCCGAACAGCACCCGCCGGATCGGCGTTGCCTCGACGTTGGCCCGCCGGTCTTCCATCACCAGGTGCCAGGCGCTGAAGCGATTCAGGTAATAGCTGGTGGCATCCTTGTCGTGGCCGACCAGGGTGATCTTGGTGCCTTTGCCCGCCACCGCGTGCACGCCCATGACAACCGCCTTCACCCAGCGGGCGTCATCGTAGTAGTCGCGCATCGGCAGAAAATGCAGGCGATGCGCCTGATCGCCGGCCGCGCCGCGGACCATGGCCGCGCGCTCCTCCCAGGTGAACGGATTCTTGGGGCTGCGCGCCTGCATGGCCGAACCCAGCACCACGACCACCCGATCGGCTTCGCGCAGCGCACGCTCGAGCAGGGCCATGTGGCCATGATGAAAGGGCTGGAATCGGCCGATCAGAACCGCGGTGGTGTCGGCCGCGGCAGCCGCTTGAGAGGGACGGGGCATTCGATCAGCTCCAGGAGAAAGGGGTGGAAAGGGTGTGCCCGCTCCAGCTCGTGCGCGGCACCACCCTGTTGCGTGCGGATCGGATCACGGCTGAATGGCCGCCAGAGGCACCTGGCGGCCGGTCCCGAACGCCCGGCCACGCACGCGAATGATCGGCGCGGCCTGCTTGCGCTTGAATTCGCTGCGTGCGATGAGGCCGCGCACGCGGCGGTGCAGCGCGCCGCCATCGCGCCGGTCGAGCTCGGACACGAAAAACGATGCCGCGGCGTACTCCTCGGCGCGCAGATACTGGCCCTCGATGCGCAGCTTCAGGATTTCGTCGAGCACCTCGTAAGGCGGCAGGGAATCCGTGTCCTTCTGATCCGGGGCCAGTTCCGCCGATGGAGGCTTGTCCAGGATTGCGCGCGGGATGAGCTCGGTGCCGGCGTGTTCGTTGTACCAGCGCGCCAGTCCGAAGACCTCGGTCTTGTAGAGGTCGCCGATCAGGTTCAGGCCACCGCACATGTCGCCGTACAGGGTGGCGTAGCCGACGCTGATCTCGCTCTTGTTGCCGGTGGACAGCACCAGGTACCCGAAGTGGTTGGAGTAGGCCATCAGCACCGCGCCGCGAATGCGCGCCTGCAGGTTCTCGCTGGTGAGACCCGAGGCCGGCACGCCGAAGGCCTGGCCGAATCCGCTCAGATAGGTGTCGAACAGCGTACCGATCGGATGCTCGAACAGCTTGATGCCCAGGCGCTCGCACAGAGTCACCGAGTCGTCGACGCTGCCGGCGCTGGAGAAGCGCGAGGGCATCGTGACCGCGGTGACATTCGACGCGCCCAGCGCGTCGGCTGCCAGCGCCAGGGTCAGCGCCGAATCGATGCCGCCCGAGCTCCCGATCACCACCGACCGGAAGCCGATCTTGCGGCAGTAGTCCTGCAGCCCCAGCACGATCTGCCGGTAATAGAACTCATTGTCGGACAACGCCGGCGCGAGCTCGGGCAGCGGGCGCCCGCCCGGCAGCCGGATGCCCTGCATCGTGAACTCGACCGTCTCGCAGCTCTCGACGAAACGCGGCGACTCGAACACCACCCCGGCCGGCGTGACAATGAACGAGGCGCCGTCGAACACCAGCTGGTCGTTGCCCCCCACCTGGTTCACATAGACGATCGGAAAGCCATAGCGGGCGCTGGCCAGGCCGAAGATGCGATGACGCTGGGCACGCTTGCCGATGTTCGACGGACTGGCGTTGATCGAGATCACCAGCTGCGCGCCGGCTTGTGCGAGGTCTTCGAGCGGATTGACCGCGTAGTCCAGTTCGTCGTCGTTCCAGCCGTCTTCGCAGATCAGGAATCCCACCGGCCAGCCGCGGATGTGCGCGACCGCGGCATGGCGGCCACCGGGCTCGAAGTGCCGGCGCTCATCGAAGATGTTGTAGGTGGGCAGCAGCTGCTTGTGATAGGTGAGCAGCACCTCGCCGCGGCGGATCAGCGCCAGCGAATTGCGCAGCGGCTTGCCCACGCCTTCGTGACGGGTCACCAGCCCCACGACGAGATGGGCGTCGCAGTGCCGGGACACGGCCAGCACCCGCTCCAGCGCCGCCTGCTGGCGGTCGATGAAGTCGGGCTCGAGCAGCAGATCCTGGGGGTAGTAGCCGCACAGAGACAATTCGGAGAACACCACCAGGTCGGTGTCGCCGGCGGCGGCAACCGCCGCCTCGATGCGTGCAACGTTTCCGTCGAAGTCGTTGATCGTGTAGTCGACCTGCGCGAGGCTCACTTTGAGCGGATCAGGCATGGGGAACACTCCGTTCTTCAGGGGGCAGGTTGAACACCTGGCGCAGGTACGCCAGGAAAGTGGCATCGTCGCACAGCGTCTTGCCCGGGCTGTCCGACAGCTTGGCCACCGGCTGCTGGTTGCAGCGGGTCAGCTTCATCACGATGTTCAGCGGCGCCGGCCCCAGATCGTTGCTGAGGTTGGTGCCGATCCCGAAGCCAGTCTGCACCCGGTCGGCGAAGTGCCGGTACAGGCCGATGGCCTTGGGCACATCGAGCGAATCCGAGAAGACCAGCCGCTTGGTGTGCGGGTCGATCCGCAGGTGCCGATAGTGGGCCAGCGCCTTCTCGCCCCACGCGACCGGATCGCCCGAGTCGTGGCGCAGGCCATCGAAGAGCTTGGCGAAGTACAGGTCGAAGTCGGCCAGGAAGGCGTCCATGCCCACCACGTCGGTCAGCGCGATCCCCAGGTCGCCGCGGAACTCCTGCACCCAGTCTTCCAGAGCGGTCTTCTGGAAGGCACGCAGCCGAACGTCGGTGGCCTGGTAGGTCTGCAGGTACTCGTGGGCCATGGTGCCGATCGGGACCAGGTCGTACTTGCGCGCCAGATAGACGTTGGACGTGCCCTTAAACCAGCGCGGCACACGGCGCGACAGGGTGGCCACCACCTCATCGTGCCACTCGCGCGAATAGCGCCGGCGAATGCCGAAGTCGAAGAACTCGAAGGGATGCCGCTGATCGAGTTCGCCCGCGGCCGCTGCCGATTCGATCCGTTCGATCTTGGCCGCCAGGCGGGCCCGCCCGCTCGCGAGCACGCCCGTCTGATCGAGGCGGCGAAAGTACAGCTCGTTGACGATCGCCAGCAGGTAGATCTCGAAACCCATCACATGCACCTGGGGGCCGCGCGCCACGACGCTCAGCCGATCGCCGTCGGCCCGGATTTCGATGAAACGCTGCTGGAACTGGAAGATGGACAGGAAGTCGACGAAGTCGCTCTTCAGGAATCGCAGCGAGCGCAGGTACGCCAGCTCGTCGTAGGTGAACCGCATGGCGCACAAGAGGCGAACCTGTTCGGTGACCTCGGCCGCCAGCTCGGCCAGCGGATAGGCCGGCGTGTTGCGGCACACGAAGGTGTACTCGGCCTGCGTCTGCGGGTGCCGATGCAGCATGGCCTGCCACATCGTGAACTTGTAGAGGTCGGTCTCGAGCAGCGAATGGATGGGCGAGGAGGTCATGGTGTCTCCGCAGGTTCTGGCACAGCGTTCAGGAGCTCAGGTCGGCACAGCGCGCGAAGCGCGCGCCGCGGGATCGCATGTCGTCGACGAACGAGCGGCCCAGCGACTCGAAGCCGGCCACCGGACTGCTGGCATCGCTGAGCAGCACCAGGCGCTTCACCCAGGCCGGGCCCAGTGCATCGGCCAGGTCGCGAACGGTACTGGCCACACAGTGCGACAGGGCTTCGCCGGCCACCAGCACCCGTTCGGCACCGGCCAGGCGGGCCAGCAAGCCCGGGCTGGGCAGCGTGGCGGGGTCTGCCGGGTCGGGAACCTCGGCTCGCAGGGCCGAATAGTGTTCGGTGAACGGATTGCTGCCCTTGAACAGGTAATCCACGGTCTTGCCCTGAGCGCGCGACCAGCGGTCCAGCGACTCGGCCACCGCGGCGTGCAGGTTGTGTCCCCAATGGCCGATCAGGCAATGCTCGGGCCAGACCACCAGCGCATACCGCCCCTGTTCCTTCAGACGCCGCACATAGTCCAGAGATCGCTGCTGGACCGCCGGATCACGGGTGCGCCAGCGGCCGGATGCCAGGTCGTCGACGCCGATGACGGTAAACGGTGCCGGCATCTGATCGGACTCGTCGCGCCACCAGCCGGGGTGTGCGATGTCCATCGGGTGGTGGGAGTCGAGGCTGACCTCGATGCCGGCCAGTCCGGCACCGATCCGCTCGATCAGGTCCGCCAGCCGCCGCATGTCGGCATCCGCGCCTGGCACGGGCAGCGCGGGCAGCGGCGCCACGGCGCCGCCTTGCTGCGGGCCAGGCAACGACAGGCCGGGCAGATCGCAGAAATCGTTCTGCGGGTCGATGATCAAGAGGCGGGTGGATGACGCGGTACTCATGTCGGCCTCCGGGAGCCGGTGGTGATGCAAATCATCATACCTTGTTTTTGCCTAAATGCCACTAACAAGAATAGGCGCACGAAACACAACATTTCCTCTCATTTAGATTGAATAGCTCCGCCAGATCCTGACGGAAATTCCTATTTATTGGCATAATGAAACTAAATGCCAGCGAACCTTTCCGCCACCCGGCAGATCGTCGTCACCGTCGATGTCGTGCTGCTCACCCTGCGCGACGGGCGCCTGCAGGTGCTGCTGATGCGCCGCGAAAACGACCCCTTCGCGGGACAGCTCGCGCTCCCCGGCGGCTACATCCATCCGCAGCAAGATGACGACGCGGGGGCCGCCGCGCGCCGGGTCCTGGCCGATAAAACGAGGGTCCGCGCCCCTTACCTGGAGCAGCTCTACACCTACGCCAGCGGCGCGCGCGACCCCCGTGGCTGGTCGGTCAGCATCGCCTTTTATGCGCTGGTCAGCGAACAGGCTCTGCGCCGCACCGGGCGCGAGGTATTCGAACTGCTCGACGCCGACGCCCTGCCCCACTTGTCGTTCGACCACAACCGCATCATCGAGACCGCGCTGGATCGGCTGCGCAACAAGAGCGCTTACTCCAGCCTGCCCTGCTACCTGCTGCCCGACCGTTTCACCCTGACGGAACTGCAGCAGACCTACGAGCAGGTGATGGGCGTACCGCTCGAAAAGAGCGCGTTCAGGCGCAAGCTGGCCGACCTCGGCTTCGTCGAGCCGGTGCCCGGCGCTCGCCAAACCGGGCAGCACCGGCCAGCCCAGTTGTACAGCTTGAAGGCCGGCGCCCGGCTGGCCGTTTTCGAGCGGCCTTTCTGAGCGCCGCGCGAGCCGAGTCCTGTCCGATTTGAGCCGATCAGTCGTGCGCTGCGCCGGCTGAGTGCGCTACCCTGCCGTCCTACGCTTGCCCTGCGCCATGGCACAGGGCGGTCGGAGCATCGACGGGCTCGAGGCTCGGGACGGCCGGACGGCCAGCGGCACCCGCCTGCGCAGCCCCTCTTGAATCAAACCCGCTTCGCCACGCTCGGCCTGTGGTCCCTCAGCCTGGCCTATTTTTCGATGGGCACCGCCTCGATCGCGGTGGTCGGCCTCATCCACGCGATGGCCGCGAGCCTGGCCGTCAGCAAGCCGGCCATCGCCGGGCTGGTCACCGTGTTCGCGCTCACCTTCGCCGTGACGGCACCGCTGCTCCAGGTGGCCACCGGCCGGCTGCCCCGGCGCACGCTGCTGCTGGCCGGTCTGCACACGATGGCGATCGGCTGCCTGGCCACCGCCTGGGCACCCTCGTATGAATGGATGATCGCGGCGCGGGTGCTGACCGCGCTGGGCGCCTGCGCGGTCGGGCCGGTGGCCTCCTCGCTCGGCGCGGGTCTGGTCCAACCCGAACGTCAGGGCCATGCGCTGGCCGTGGTGTTCAGCGGCATGACCTTCGCCACGGTGTTCGGCCTGCCCATGGCCACCTGGCTGGGCGGCCTGTTCGGATGGCGCTGGACCTTCGTGAGCCTGGCGGCGCTGATCGCGGCGATCGCGTTCACGATCCAATGGCTGGTGTCCGATCGGCGCCCGGCCCCTGCCGTCACCCTGGGCAGCTTCCTGCAGGTGTTCCGCCACGGCGCCACGGCCTGGGCGGTGGCCATGGCGGGCTGCTACATGGCCGCTCAGTTCTCGCTGTACGCGCTGGTGTCGCCATTCCTGCAGGAGCGCTTCGGCGTATCGACCGACCAGCTCTCGCTGGCCTTCCTGCTGGCCGGGCTCGCCAGCGTCATCGGCAACCTGATGGCCGGGCGATTCGGCGACCGGCTGGGCGCGGCGCGCACGCTGGCCGGCACGGTGATCGGGCTGGCCGGCGCGTTCCTGCTGGTGCTGGTCCTGCCAGCCCGCGACTGGGTCGGCATCGCGGCCTTCGCCGGCTGGTCGATGATCGGCATGGCGTTCTACGCCCCCCAGCAAAAACGCCTGGTCGGCCTGGCCCCCGACCTGCGCAACCTGCTGCTGGCGATGAACTCGTCGGCGCTGTACATCGGCATGTCGCTGGGCGCGGCCGCCAGCAGCCATGCCTATCGCACGGCAGGCGCATGGTCGCTGCCGCTGGTCGGCGTCGGGTTCCTGGCCCTGGCGCTGTGCGCCTTCGCCCTGTCTCGGCGAGCCGAATTGCGCAACGCCCGGGCAGCGCTAAGTGCTTGATTCCTCGCCTGTCTGAGCAACCCACCCGGCTATAATGGCGGGTTCTCCTGACCGAACCCCAGGCACAGACCCCCATGCAAGAACGCTACGCCCCCGGCGAAGTCGAAAGCGCCGCCCAGGCCCACTGGACCGCGATCGACGCCTATCGCGCCAAAGAGCACGACCCGCGCTTCCCGAAGGGCAAGTACTACGCGTGCTCGATGCTGCCCTACCCCAGCGGCAAGCTGCACATGGGCCACGTGCGCAACTACACGATCAACGACGTCATGTACCGGCACCTGCGCATGCAGGGCTACAACGTGCTGATGCCGATGGGCTGGGATGCGTTCGGGCTGCCGGC
The DNA here is from genome assembly GCA_016710525.1 of Burkholderiaceae bacterium. Taxonomy (GTDB): domain Bacteria; phylum Pseudomonadota; class Gammaproteobacteria; order Burkholderiales; family Burkholderiaceae_E; genus Quisquiliibacterium. The sequence continues at coordinate 75,769 of JADJVQ010000031.1, read as the reverse complement.
CGAAAACGCCGCCATGAAGAACAACGTGGCGCCGGCGAAGTGGACCTACGAAAACATCGCCTACATGAAGAAGCAGATGCAGGCGATGGGACTGGCCATCGACTGGAGCCGCGAAATCGCGGCCTGCGACCCGCAGTACTACAAGTGGAACCAGTGGCTGTTCCTGCAGATGCTCGAGCGCGGCATCGCCTATCGCAAGACCCAGGTCGTCAACTGGGACCCGATCGACCAGACCGTGCTGGCCAACGAGCAGGTCATCGACGGGCGCGGCTGGCGCACCGGCGCGGTGGTCGAAAAGCGCGAGATCCCGGGCTACTACCTGAAGATCACCGACTACGCCGGCGAACTGCTCGACCAGGTCGAGCATCACCTCGATGGCTGGCCCGATCGCGTGCGCACCATGCAGTCCAACTGGATCGGCCGCTCCATCGGCGTGCGCTTCGCGTTCCCGCACGAGATCACCCACACCACCGCCGACGGCGCCTGCGGCGCCCTGGTCGGCGACGGCCGCCTGTACGTGTTCACCACCCGGGCCGACACCATCATGGGCGTGACCTTCGTCGCGGTCGCCCCCGAACACCCGCTGGCCACGCTGGCCGCCGCGCGCGACCCCGCCATCGCCGCCTTCATCGAAGAAGCCCGCCACGGCTCGGTGATGGAAGCCGACATGGCGACGATGGAAAAGAAGGGCGTGCCCACGGGCCTGTTCGTCAACCACCCGATCACCGGCGAAAAAGTGCCGGTGTGGGTCGGCAACTACGTGCTGATCAACTACGGCGACGGCGCGGTCATGGGCGTGCCTGCGCATGACGAACGCGACTTCGCCTTCGCGCGCAAGTACGGCCTGGCCATCCGCCATGTCGTCGACGTCAAAGGCCAGGTGTTTTCCGACCAGGCCTGGGCGTCGTGGTACGAAGACAAGGCCAACGGCGCTTGCGTGAACTCCGGCAAATACGACGGCCTGGGCTACGAGCCGGCCGTCGAAGCCATCGCGGCCGATCTGGCCGCCCGCGGCCTGGGCGAAAAAAAGATCCAGTGGCGCCTGCGCGACTGGGGCATCTCGCGCCAGCGCTACTGGGGCACGCCCATCCCCATGATCCACTGCGCCGACTGCGGCCCGGTGCCGGTGCCCTACGCCGACCTGCCGGTGCGCCTGCCCGAAGACCTGGTGCCCGACGGCTCGGGCAACCCGCTGGCCAAGGAGCGAAGCCTTCCTGGCCTGCCGCTGCCCGAAGTGCGGCAAGCCGGCGCGCCGCGAGACCGACACGATGGACACCTTCGTCGATTCGGCCTGGTACTACATGCGCTACTGCTCGCCCGACAACCACGAGCAGATGGTCGATGCCCGCACCGACTACTGGATGCCGATGGACCAGTACATCGGCGGCATCGAGCACGCGGTGCTGCACCTGCTGTACGCGCGCTTCTGGACCAAGGTGATGCGCGACGTCACCGGCCAGGTGCCGGCTGAACCGGCTCGCGGCCTGGTCACCTTCGACGAGCCCTTCACCCGGCTGCTGTGCCAGGGCATGGTGCTCAACCACATCTACTCGCGCAAGACCGACAAGGGCGCCATCGAATACTTCTGGCCCGACGAAGTGGAAGACATCCACGACGACACCGGTCGCGTCACCGGCGCCAAGGTCAGGGCCGATGGCAGCCACGTCGAATACAACGGCGTGGGCACGATGTCCAAGAGCAAGAACAACGGCGTCGACCCGCAGGCGCTGATCGACCGCTACGGCGCCGACACCGCGCGCCTGTTCGTGATGTTCGCCAGCCCGCCCGAGCAGACGCTCGAATGGTCCGACACCGGCGTCGAAGGCGCGCAGCGCTTCCTGCGCCGCTTGTGGGCCTTCGCGCACTCGGTGGCCGCCCTGCCGAGCGACGCAGAATGGCCCGATTCGATCCGGGCAAGCTGAATGCCGCGCAAAAGAACCTGCGCCGCGACATCCACAGCGTGCTCAAGCAGGCCGACTACGACTATCAACGGCTCCAGTACAACACCGTGGTGTCGGCCGCGATGAAGATGCTCAACGCGCTCGAGGGCGCGCGCGGCGCGGTGGCCGACGGTCCGGCCGGCATCGCCGTGCTGCGCGAATGCCTGTCCATCCTGATCCGTGTGCTCTACCCGGTGGTGCCCCACGTCACCCACGGCCTGTGGAGCGGCCTGGGCTACGCGGCTGCCCAGGGCGACCTGCTCGATGCGCCCTGGCCTCAGGTCGATGCCGCGGCCCTGGTCCAGGACACGCTCGAGCTCGTGCTGCAGATCAACGGCAAGGTGCGCGGCTCGGTCAGCGTGCCGGCCGGCGCCGATCGCGCCGCGATCGAGGCCGCCGCCCTGGCCAGCGAACCGTTCGCGCGGCTGTCCGAAGGCCGTGCCGCCAAGAAGGTGGTGGTCGTGCCGGGCCGCCTGGTCAATGTGGTCGTCTGACCCCGTCCGCGCCAGCCTGCGCGCGGGGCACGCCAGCACACGCCGGCGTGCACTGCGGTGGGCGGCGCTTGCCCCGCTGACCGCGCTGGGCGCCTGCGGCTTCAAGCTGCGCGGCTCGGCCCAGCTGCCGTTCGAGACGCTGTATGCCGGCTTTCTGCCCAGTTCGGCCATCGGCGGCGACTTCCGGCGGCTGGTGCGGGTGCTGGGTGGCACCCGTCTGGTCGATCGCCCCGAAGACGCGCAGGTGCGCCTGGATGCGCTGCAGGAAATCCGCGAGAAGGAAATCGTCGGCTTCTCGAGTACCGGCCGGCCGCGCGAGTACCAGTTGCGCCTGCGCTTCACCTTCAAGCTGACCGACGTGGCCAAGGGCGTCGAGCTGATCGGCCCGACCGAGATCCTGCTGCGCCGCGAGATCACCACCACCGACACCCAGCTGGTCGCCAAGGAGCAGGAGGAAGCGCTGCTCTACCGCGAGATGCAGACTGACATGGTCCAGCAGCTGCTGCGCCGCCTCGCGGCGGTCAAGCGCTAGCGCCGCACCGGCCAGGGCCAAAGCCCCCGAAGACCACCCATCCGCCATCACGTCAGGCCACCGCCATGCAGATCCGCCCCGATGCCCTGGCTGCCGCGTTGTCGCGCGGCCTGCCCGCACTGACCTGGATCCACGGCGACGAAGACCTGCTGGTGATCGAAGCCGCTGACCTGGTCCGCCGGGCGGCACGCGCCGCCGGCTATCTCGAGCGGCTCGTCTTCCAGGTCGATCGCAGCTTCAAGCTCGATGCACTGATCGCCGAAACCCAGTCGCTGTCGCTGTTCGCCTCGCAACGGCTGATCGAGCTGCGGCTCGCCAACAAGCCCACCAAGGAGCTGGGCGCCGGCCTGGCCGCCATCCTCGCCACCCTGGATGACAGCACCCGGCTGCTGGTGAGCAGCGTGCGCCTGGATCGCGCGGTGACCGAGACCGCCTGGTTCGGCACGCTCGAACCCCGGATCACCCTGGTGCCGATTGCCGGCGTCGAACATGCCCAGTTGCCCGCCTGGATCGGCCAGCGGCTGGCCGCCCAGCAGCAAAAGGCCGACCCCGACACCTTGCGCATGCTGGCCGAACGCGTCGAGGGCAATCTGCTGGCTGCGCACCAGGAAGTGCGCAAGCTCGGCCTGCTGTTCCCGACGGGCCTGCTGCCCGCCGAGGACGTGCGCACGGTGGTGCTGGACGTGGCCCGCTACGATGCCTTCGGCATGGCGCAGGCCATGCTGGCGGGCGACGCCGCCCGCACGCTGCGCGCCCTGGACGGCCTGCGCGCCGAGGGCGTGGCGGCGCCCCTGGTGCTGTGGGCACTGGCCGATGCCGTGCGCAACCTGCTGCGGCTCTCGCAGGCCCGCGACGCCGGCCGCGCCCCCGCCACCCTGACGCGCGAGCTGCGCCTTTATCCGCCGCGCGACCGCCTGTACCTGGACGCCCTGAAGCGGCTCGACACGGCAGTCCTGCGTGCTGCGCTGCAAGAAGCCGCCAGGATCGATAGAATCGCCAAAGGACTGATCGCCGCCGATCCATGGGCCGCGATGGCGGCACTGACCGCCCGGATGGCCGGTGCGCCCGCGCTGATCCAACCGGCGTGACCGGACTGCGTTCGCCCAATCCGGTCGCCAGACCGCTGAATCACCCAGACCCCACACTGCCGAGCATCGACGCCATGGAACACCACCCCATCGACATCGCCGCGTACGTCGCCGACATCGGCCGCCGGGCCCGCGCCGCCAGTCGCGCGATGGCGCGTGCGCCCTCGGCGGCCAAGGACCGGGCGCTGCAGGCCACCGCCGCCGCCATCCGCCGCGAAGCGCGCGCACTGCAGACGGCCAACGCCCGCGACCTGGATGCGGCTCGCGCGGCCGGCCACGACGCCGCCTTCGTCGACCGGCTCGCGCTCACCGACAAGGTCATCGAATCGATGGCCGCCGGACTCGAACAGATCGTGATGCTGCCCGACCTGATCGGCGAGATCAGCGACCTGCGCTTCCGGCCGACCGGCATACAGGTGGGCCGCATGCGCGTGCCCCTGGGCGTGATCGGCATCATCTACGAGAGCCGGCCCAACGTCACCATCGACGCCGCCGGCCTGTGCATCAAGTCGGGCAACGCCACCATCCTGCGCGGCGGCTCCGAAGCGATCCACAGCAACCAGGCGCTGGCCGCGCTGGTTCGAGAAGGCCTGCAGGCCGCCGGCCTGCCCCAGGATGCGGTGCAGGTGATCGAAACCACCGATCGCGCCGCGGTGGGCGAGCTCATCAGCCACCCCGAATACGTCGACGTGATCGTGCCGCGCGGGGGCAAGTCGCTGATCGAGCGGATCTCGCGCGACGCGAAGGTGCCCACCATCAAGCATCTGGACGGCATCTGCCACGTCTACATCGACGACAGCGCCGACACGGCCAAGGCCATCCGCATCGCCGACAACGCCAAGACCCAGCGCTACTCGCCGTGCAACACCATGGAGACACTGCTGGTTGCGCAGGCCATCGCGCCGCAGGTGCTGGTGCCGCTGGCCCGCATCTACGTCGACAAGGGCGTGGAACTGCGCGGCGACGAAGCCACCCGCACGCTGCTGACCGATGCCGGCCTGCCCTGCGCGCCGGCGACCGAAGACGACTGGCGCACCGAGTACCTGGCGCCCATCCTGTCGATCCGCATCGTCGCGGGCCTGGACGCCGCGATCGACCACATCGCCGCTTACGGCTCGCAGCACACCGACGCCATCGTCACCGAAAACCACAGCCACGCGATGCGATTCCTGCGCGAGGTCGATTCCGCCTCGGTCATGGTCAATGCGTCCACGCGCTTTGCCGACGGATTCGAGTACGGGCTGGGCGCCGAAATCGGCATCTCGACCGACAAGTTGCATGCGCGCGGCCCGGTCGGGCTCGAAGGCCTCACCTCGCTGAAATACGTGGTGCTGGGCTCCGGCCAGATCCGCAGCTGATGAGCTCGGGCTACCTTTGGGTGAAGGCGCTGCACATCGTCTTCATCACCAGCTGGTTCGCGGGCCTGTTCTACCTGCCGCGCATCTTCGTCAACCTGGCCATGGTCGAGCCCGGGTCGCCGGCCGAACACGCGCGGCTGCTGCTGATGGCGCGCAAGCTGTGGCGCTTCATGCAGCCGCTGATGATGCTGGCGCTGGCATTCGGACTTTGGCTCTGGCTGGGCTATGGTGTGGGATTGGGCCCCGGCAGCGGCTGGATGCACGCCAAGCTGCTGATCGTGGTGCTGCTGCTGGTCTACCACCACCTCTGCGGGCGCCGCCTGAAGGCCTTCGAGCAGGGCGCCAACAGCCGGTCGCATGTCTGGTATCGGTGGTTCAACGAACTGCCGGTGATCGCTCTGCTGCTGGTCGTGGTCCTGGTGGTGGTCAAACCTTTCTGAGCGCTTCGGGAGACACGAATGAACAAGGTCGTCGACTATTTCATGCATCCGCAATCGCCCTGGTCCTGCCTGGGCCATGACGAACTGCGCCGCATCTGCGCACTGCACAACGCCGAGATCCGCATCAAGCCCATCGATCTGGGCAACAAGGTGTTCCCGGTCTCGGGCGGACTTCCGCTGGCCAAGCGCGCGCCGCAGCGCCAGGACTACCGGTTCGTCGAGCTCGAACGCTGGCGCGCCAGGCGCGAAGTGCCGATCAACCTGCGCCCCAAATTCTTCCCGGCCAATGCCGACACGGCCTGCCGCCTGATCATCGCCGCCGAAAAGCTCCATGGCGCCGACGCCGCGCTCGGCCTGGCCGGTCGCCTGATGCGCGCGACCTGGTGCGAAGAGCGCAATGTCGCCGACGACCACACGCTGCGCGCGGTGCTGCACGAGGCCGGTCTGCCCGCCGATCCGCTCTTCCACGCGCTGCCCGACACCCATCAGGTGTTCGACGCCTACACGCAGGAAGCCGTCGACCGCGGGGTGTTCGGCGTGCCCTGGTACGCCTACAAGGGCGTTCCCTACTGGGGCCAGGACCGGCTCGAATTTCTCGAGCAGGCCCTGGGTGCCTGAGGCGGCTTCGATGCAGCCTGGCGCTTCGATGCCCACCGCGACGGCCCCTTCGATGCACCTGTTCGCGCCCTGCCCGCGCGGCCTCGAAGATCTGCTGTCGCGCGAACTCGCGGTCATCGGCGCGCGGGGCGCCCGAGTCGTGCCCGGCGGCGTGGCCTTCGAGGGTGACCTCGAGCTCGTTTACCTGGTCAATCTGTACTCGCGACTGGCCAGCCGTGTGCTGCGCCAGGTCGGCGCGGGGCGCTACCGCGACGAGGAGGAAATCTTCCGGGTCGCCCGCCGGGTCGAGTGGGACCGCTTCATGCATTGCCGCCAGACGCTGCGCGTGGACACCACCGCCGTGCGCTCGCCCCTGCGCAGCCTGAATTTCGCCAACCTGAAGGTCAAGGACGCGGTCATCGACCGCCTGCGCGAGACCCAGGGCGACCGGCCCTCGATCGACACCATCCACCCCGATGTGCGCGTGTTCTCGTTCCTGAACGAGAGCGAGATCACGCTGTACATCGACACCTCGGGCGAGTCGCTGTTCAAGCGCGGCTGGCGGCGCGAGCGCGAAGACAAGGGCATCGCCCCCCTGAAGGAAAACCTCGCCGCGGGCCTGCTGGCACTGGCCGGCTGGACCCCCGACAAACCGCTGTACGACCCCTATTGCGGCTCGGGCACGCTGCTGATCGAAGCCGCCCAGCTGGCGCTAGGCATCGCGCCCGGGCTGTCGCGGCCCTTCGCGTTCGAGCAGCTGGGCGACCACGATGCGGCACTGTGGGCGGCGCTGCGCGGCGACGCCATCCGCGAGGCGCAGCGGCACGGCGGGCAGGCCGCCGCCGGCCTGCGGATCTATGGCAGTGACATCGATCCGGTCGCCATCGAACAGGCGACCCGCAACCTGGCGCGTGCCGGCGTGGCCGACGCGGGCATCCAGCTGCGGCTGGCCGATGCCGGCCAGGTCAGCGCACCCGCCGACGTCCCGGGCATCATCGTGACCAATCCGCCCTATGGCGAACGCATGGATGCCCACGAAGGCGGCGACGAAGCGCGTGCCGCGCCGCCGGCGGGGGCCCGCACCTTCCGCCTGCCTGCCAGCGCGCGCAGCGGTGCCCGGGCGCAGGCGCCCGCAGCCCCTGTTCCCGCAGCCCCGATGAGCGCGGCCTCGCCCCAGGTCGAGGCGCATCGGCGCGCGATGGCCGCATTCGGCCAGGCGCTGAAAACGCATTTCGGCGGGTGGCAGGTGTTCGTGCTGTCGTCGGACAAGGAACTGCCGCGCCAGCTGGGCATCAAGGAAACCCGCAAGACGCCGCTGTTCAATGGCGCGCTCGAATGCCGGCTGTTCCGCTTCGATGTGTTCGACCGCCGCACGCGGGAAGCGCACGACAAACTGCATGCCGAGCGCCATGCGCAGATGCGGGCCGCCGAAGGGGCCGCGCAAGGAACCGCCGCACCGGCCCCGCAGGAGGCCGCGCCATCGGCGCGGCCCGAAGGATCAGATCATGCCTAGGTGCTCGATGCCGCGGTTCAGATCCTTGTCCGAATGGCGGCTGTTCAGCTTGATGTTCAGCCGCAGATCGTTGACCGAGTCGGCATTGCGCAGCGCGTCTTCGTAGGTGATCTTGCCTTCTTCGTACAGCACGAACAGGTGCTGGTCGAAGGTCTGCATGCCGAGCTCGCGGCTCTTCTTCATGATGTCCTTGATCAGCCCGACTTCACCCTTGAAGATCAGGTCGGCGATCAGCGGCGAGTTCAGCATGATCTCGACCGCCGGCACCCGTCCCGTGCCGGTGGCCATCGGGATCAGCCGCTGCGAGATGATCGCCTTGACGTTCAGCGACAGGTCCATCAGCAGCTGCAGGCGCCGCTCTTCGGGAAAGAAGTTGATGATCCGGTCCAGCGCCTGGTTCGCGCTGTTCGAGTGCAGCGTGGCCACGCACAGGTGGCCGGTCTCGGCGAAGGTGACCGCGTGTTCCATCGTGTGGCGGTCGCGGATCTCGCCGATCATGATCACGTCGGGCGCCTGGCGCAGCGTGTTCTTCAGCGCGACTTCCCAGTTCTCGGTGTCCACCCCCACCTCGCGGTGGGTGATGATGCATTGCTTGTGCGGGTGCACGAACTCCACCGGATCTTCGATGGTCACGATATGCCCGGCGGTGGTCTCGTTGCGGTACCCGATCATCGCCGCCAGCGTGTTGCTCTTGCCCGAGCCGGTCGCGCCGACCACGATGATCAGCCCCCGCTTGGTCACCGACAGGTCACGCAGGATCGTGGGCAGACGCAGCTGTTCGATCGACGGGATCTCGCTCTTGATCGTCCTCAGCACGATGCCCACCCGGCCCAGCTGCATGAACGCATTGACCCGGAAGCGCCCGATGCCGCTGGGACTGATCGCGAAGTTGACCTCCTTCTTCGATTCGAACTCGGACGCCTGGCGGTCGTTCATCAGCGCACGCGCCAGTTCGACCGTGTGCTGGCTGGTCAGCGGCACGCTGGACACCGGCGTGACCTTGCCGTCGATCTTGAATGCCGGTGGAAACTCGGCTGTCAGGAACAGGTCGGAGCCGTTCTTGCTGGCCATCAGGCGCAGCAGATCGTGGAGAAACTTGGATGCCTGTTCGCGTTCCATCGTGAATCCCTGGTGGGTTGTGCGCCTGCCGCTCGGTCGCCGGGACGGCCGCTCAGCCGGGGAAGTTGTCTTTGACGGCGGCCGCGCTGCGCGCCTCGGCCATCGAGATCTGATTGCGCCGCACCAGGTCGGTCAGGCACTGGTCCAGCGTCTGCATGCCCACCGATGCGCCGGTCTGGATCGCCGCATTCATCTGCGCCACCTTGTCTTCGCGGATCAGGTTGCGGATCGCGGGGGTGCCGATCATGATCTCGTGCGCCGCCACTCGGCCGGCACCGTCCTTGGTCTTGAGCAAGGTCTGCGAGATCACCGCGCGCAGCGATTCCGACAGCATCGCGCGCACCATTTCCTTCTCGGCCGCCGGGAACACGTCGACGATCCGGTCGATGGTCTTGGCCGCGGACGAGGTGTGCAGCGTGCCGAACACCAGGTGCCCGGTCTCGGCCGCGGTCAGCGCCAGCCGGATGGTCTCCAGGTCGCGCAGCTCGCCCACCAGGATCACGTCGGGGTCTTCGCGCAGCGCCGAGCGCAGCGCGTTGTTGAACGACAGCGTCTGCGGCCCGACCTCGCGCTGGTTGATCAGGCAGCGCTTGGACTCGTGCACGAACTCGATCGGATCCTCGACGGTCAGGATGTGGCCGTACAGGTTTTCATTGATGTGGTTGACCATGCCGGCCAGCGTGGTCGACTTGCCCGAGCCGGTCGGCCCGGTGACCAGCACCAGGCCGTGCGGCTGCATCGTGATCTCGGCAAAGATCTTGGGCGTCTTCAGCTCTTCCAGCGTCAGGATCTTGGACGGAATGGTCCGCATCACCGCGCCGGCGCCACGCTGCTGCACGAAGGCGTTGACCCGGAAGCGCGCCAGGCCCGGGATCGCGAACGAGAAGTCGCACTCGAGGCTTTCTTCATAAGCCTTGCGCTGCGAGTCGTTCATGATGTCGTAGATCATGCCGTGGACATCGCGGTGCTCCATCGGCGGCAGGTTGATCCGGCGCACGTCGCCGTGCACCCGGATCATCGGCGGCAGGCCGGCCGACAAGTGCAAGTCCGAGGCCTTGTTCTTGACGGCGAATGCGAGCAGTTCGGCAATGTCCATGTCTTCTCACCTCAGTTGCCGCGCCGTCGATCGGCGCAGGCCCAGCTCTTGGCCGGCCGTTCATCTTCGATGCCGCCGCCCTCGCGCGGGTCGGGCGTCCGGCGGGCAGTAGAATCGAGCGATGGACGGCGATATCACGTTGCAACAGCGCTACGAGGCGGTCGGAAGACGCATCGAGACGGCCTGCCGAGCGGCCGGCCGCCCGCCTGACCAGGTCACGCTCCTCGCGGTCAGCAAGACATTTCCCGCCGGGCGAGTACTCGATCTGGCCGGCTGCGGTCAGCGCCGGTTCGGTGAGAACTATCTACAGGAAGCGCTGGCCAAGATCAGCGAGTGCGCGATCCAGCGGCCGGATTGGCGGCTCGAGTGGCATTTCATCGGCCCGATCCAGTCGAACAAGACCCGCCCGATTGCCGAGCATTTCGACTGGGTCCACGGCATCGATCGCGAACGGGTGGCGCGCCGCCTGGCCGAGCAGCGCCCGCCCCATCTGGCGCCGCTGCAAGTGTGCATCCAGGTCAATATCGGCGCCGAGGACACCAAGAGCGGGTGCGACCCCGCCCAGGCCTCGGAACTGGCGCATCGGGTCGCGGGCCTGCCCGGGCTGCGGCTTCGCGGCCTGATGGCCATTCCGCGGCCCGAGACCGACCCTGGCGCCCAGCAGGCGCAGTTCGCGCGGGTGCGCGAACTGTTCGAGCAGCTGCAGGCCGAGGGGCTGGCCCTGGACACGCTGTCGATGGGCATGTCGGACGACCTGGAGGCTGCGATCGCCCAGGGCGCGACGATCGTGCGGGTCGGCAGCGCGCTGTTCGGACGCCGGGCGCCCGGAACTGCCGATTCTTCGATCTAGCGGAACTGGGCGCCGGATCATCTCGCCCGCCCGGCGCCCGTGCGTCGAGATGCCCGTGCGTCGAGGTGCCCGTGCGTCGAGCTGCCCGACCATCGCGCGGCGCGCGCGCACGGCTGCGCGATCACGCAGCCGGCAACAGAAACGCGGGTTCCGTCATTGCTCGCGACAGAACGCCGCGAAGCCATCAGCCTTCAGGGGCGGCCCCCATTTCAGGCGCCAGGGTCATCTGCCGGAGCGGGCGCCCCGGGTCACCTCATGGGTTCGGGCCGCCGGATACGCCGGCCTAGCCCACCATCAGCCAGCCTGGATCAGGCCATCGCCTTCAGCGCAGCGGCCAGACGGCTCTTGTAGCGGGAAGCGGCGTTCTTGTGGATGATTTTTTTGTCGGCGATCGTGTCGATCACACCCTGTGACGAGCGGAACACCGCGGTAGCAGCCGCTTTGTCACCCGCAGCGATGGCTTTGCGAACCGACTTGATGGCGGTGCGCATGCGCGAGCGCAGCGTGGAGTTGTGAGCGTTCTGCTTGACCGCCTGGCGGGCACGCTTTCGGGCGGAGGCAATGTTGGCCATGCGAAAATCCTGGATTCGACGGTTCGGGGAATGCGGCCTGCCCCAGGCTAGCCTCGAAGGGGAACCAACTCAGGGGATTGGGTGGCGATCGACTTGCCTGGCACCTCGCGCCCGGCGCCACCCGCTTGAAGGCGGTTGGCACAATGCGCAATGCGTGAAAAACAAAGCAATAGCCGGCCGAAATTCGGAAAGCCTTGGATAATAAGACATTTTTCCCGCACTGCGCAAGCGGAGCGGCCACGACAGCCTTCTCAAGCGCTCCCTGATGAATCTCCTGCGTGCCCTGGCAACCGTCAGCGGCCTGACCCTGCTGTCGCGCATCACCGGACTGGTGCGCGAGAACCTCACCGCCACGCTGTTCGGAGCCTCGGCGCTGACCGATGCGTTTTTCATCGCCTTCCGGCTGCCCAATCTGCTGCGCCGCCTGTTTGCCGAAGGAGCCTTTTCGCAGGCCTTCGTGCCGATGCTGGCGCAGGCCCGTATCGAGCAGGACGAGGCCGGCTTTCACCGCTTCGTCAGCCGGATCGCCACCGTGCTGTTCTGGTCGCTGATCCTGGTGTCGCTGGCCGGCGTCGCCGGCGCGCCGGCGCTGGTCTGGCTGACCGGTTCGGGCCTGGCGCGCGATCCGCAGGCCTTCGACGCGGCGGTCGTCATGACCCGCTGGATGTTTCCGTACATCCTGTTCATCTCGATGGTGTCGCTGTCGGCCGGCATCCTGAACTCGTGGCGGAAGTTCGCCATTCCGGCGTTTTCGCCGGTGCTGCTCAATCTGAGCTTCATCTTCTCGGCGCTGCTGCTGTCCGACTGGTTCGATCCGCCGGTCTATGCGATGGCCGCAGGGGTGGTGCTGGGCGGGATTGCACAGCTGGCCATCCAGCTGCCGGCACTGGCCCGGATCGGGATGCTGCCGCGGATCGGCCTGAACCTGCGCGCCGCGTACGCCGACCCGGCCACCCGGACCCTGCTGGGCCGGATGGCGCCCGCGGTACTGGCCGTCTCGGCCGCGCAGATCAGCCTGATGATCAACACGCACATCGCTTCGCGGCTGGCGGCCGGCAGCGTGTCGTGGATCAATTTCGGCGACCGCCTGATGGAGTTCCCGACCGCGCTGCTGGGCGTTGCGCTGGGCACGGTGCTGCTGCCCAGCCTTTCGCAGGCCAGCGGCCAGGGCGACGAGGCCCGTTACCGGGCGCTGCTCGACTGGGGGCTTCGTCTGGCCCTGGTGCTGGCGGTACCCTGCGCGCTCGGGCTGGCCCTGATGGCGCAGCCCCTGACCACGCTGATCTTCCACTACGGCCGATTCCGGGCGCTGGATGTGCAGATGACCGCCGTGGTCATCCAGGCGTACGCGCTGGGGCTGCCCGGGCTGATCGCGGTCAAGGTGCTCGCACCGGGCTTTTTTGCCCGTCAGAATGTGCGCACGCCCGTGCGCATCGCACTGGCCGTGCTGGTGATCACCCAGCTGCTCAACCTGCTCACCGTTCCCTGGTTCGCCCATGCGGGCTTGGCGCTGGCCACCTCGCTGGCCGCGCTGCTCAACGCCGCGCTGCTGATGTCGGGCCTGATCCGGGCCGGCGCCTGGGGGCCGGGTCCAGGCTGGTGGCGCCTGGGCGGGCAGGTCGCGCTGGCTGGCAGTCTGATGGCCACCGTGCTGGCGCTCACCGTACCGCGCGTCGACTGGATCGCGCTGGGCGCCCAGCCGGTGCTGCGGGCCGCCGGCGTGCTGGGGCTGGTCGCCGCCGGCGGCCTGGTTTACGCCGCGGTGCTGCTGGCCTGCGGCCTGCGGCCGCGTCAATTCATGAGGAGAGAACAATGAACATCACTTTCATCGGCGGGGGCAACATGGCCAGTGCGCTGATCGGCGGCCTGCTGGGTCGCGCCGGACCTGGCACGGCCGCCAGCGCGGCCCAGGTCGCGCCCGCGCCTGCGCCCCGGATCACCGTGATCGACCCCGCCGCGGCGCAATGCGAGCGCCTTGCCCGCGAGTTCGGCGTTGCCGCCCGGTCCGCGCTGGCCGGCGACGAAGCACCCTGCGATGTGCTGGTGCTGGCGGTCAAACCGCAGCAGATGCGCGAGGCACTGGCCCCGCTGGCGGCGCATGCGCGCAACGCCCTGGTGATCAGCGTGGCCGCCGGCATCCGCGCCGCCGACCTGGCGCGCTGGCTGGGCGGCCACACCCGCGTCGTGCGCACCATGCCCAATACGCCGGCGCTGATCGGGGCCGGCATCACCGGTCTGTGGGCCGTTCCCGGGCTGGCGCAGTCCGATCGCGACCTCGCGCAGCGCATCGTCAACGCGGTCGGCGAAGCGCTGTGGGTGGACCATGAAATCATGCTCGACGCGGTGACCGCGGTCAGCGGCAGCGGGCCGGCCTACGTGTTCTATTTCATGGAGGCGGTTCATGGGGCCGCCGTCGCCCTGGGGTTCAATGACGAGGCGGCCCGGCAGCTCACCCTGGCCACGTTTCGCGGTGCGGCAGCGCTCGCCTCCCAGTCGAGTGAACCGATCGCGGTACTGCGTGAACGGGTCACATCCAAGGGCGGCACCACCGCAGCCGCACTCGCGGTCATGAACGAACGCCAGCTGGGCGCCCACATCGGCGACGCGGTGGCCGCAGCCTGCCGGCGTTCGGTCGAACTGGCCGACGAGTTCGGCAAGGATCCACTGCCCTGACACGTGGGCCGCATCCGCGACATGCAGCGAGCCACGACCTCGGAGCGGCCCGACGCATTCGGCGAGTTGTCAGCCGGATCCGTCGCCCTTCAAGGCGCCTTGGCGACGTCCTGATCCGGCGGCGCGGGCCGGCTCTTGCACCATTGCATGTAGAGCACGCCGGCCATCACCACCACCCCGCCCAGCAGCTGCTCGCGGGTTGGCAGGATGCCGAACAGCAGCGCGATCAGCACGCCGAATACCGGCACGGTGTTCTGCCACAGCGATCCCGCCGCCAGGCCGATGCGGTTCACGCCGATGTTCCATGCATATCCGCTCAGGGCGGTCGAGAACACCGCGGTCACCAGCAGCCACACGACGGCCCACCGGTCGACCACCAGCAGCGGCGGGCCGGTCACCCCGGTCGCCCACATCAGCAGCCAGCACCCGATCATCCAGGGCAGCGCGCCGGTGATCGCCACCAGCGTGCGCCGCAGCTGGGTGACGCCGGGCGCGAAGAAGCGCTGCGCATAGATCGAATACAAGGTCCAGCACACCAGCGCCAGCACCAGCAGCGGTTCGCCGCCCTGCAGCCGCAGGCCCTGCCCGGTGTCGGTGGCGCGGCCCCAGATCGCGATGCCCGCGCCGATCAGCGTGAGCACCGCCGCGCCGACGAAGCCCCGCTCGAGCCGCGCGCCGGTCGCCAGGCGCATGGTCAGCGCGGCATAGACCGGCACGCCGGCGATGATCGCCGCCGCGGTGATCGGATGGGTGAACTTCAGGCCCAGGTTATAGAGGATGAAGAAGCCGGCCATCAGCCCCGACATCAGCGCGTAGCGCCCCGGCGTCAGGCCGAGCGCGGGCCGATCGGCTTCGCGCTGGAATCGCCACAACAAGGCCAGGACGCCGGCGGCCAGCAGGACCCGCAGCGCCGCCATGAAGAACGGATCGAAGGCGGTGAACAGCCGCGCGGTCAAGGGCAGATTCGCACCCCAGAAGACGCAGGCGAACAGGTAGCACAGCACGCCCTGGTTCACGGAATCAGGTACTCCAGCAGCAGGCCCGCGAAGATCGCGGCACCGAACCAGTTGTTGTGATTGAAGGCTCGAAAACAGCCCTCGCGGCTGCGGTCGCGGATCAGGGTGTAGTGGTAGAGCGCGATGGCCGCGGCCCCCGCCAGGCCGCCATGGTAGAAGGGCCCCAGTTCTTCGAGCCAGCCGGCCAGTGCGAGCAGAGCCAGGGTCGCGCAGTAACTGCCCATCACCGCCAGCACGTCGAAGCGGCCGAAGGTGATGGCTGCGGTGCGGATGCCGATGCGCAGGTCGTCGTCGCGGTCGACCATCGCATATTCGGTGTCGTAGGCCAGCGCCCAAAAGATGTTGGCCGCGAGCAGTGCCCAGGCGGTCTGCGGCAGACGGTCCTGCACGGCCGCGAAGGCCATCGGAATGCCGAAGCCGAACGCGATGCCCAGGTAGGCCTGGGGCAGCGAAAGGAAACGTTTGGTAAACGGGTAACTGGCCGCCAGGAATGCCGCGACGACGGCAAGCAGCCAGGTCAGCCGGTTCATCGGCAGGATCAGCATCAGCGCCACCAGCGAAAGCACGACGAACACCGCCATGGCTTCCCAGGAGCGGATCAGTCCCGCCGTGAGGGGCCGGTCGCGGGTGCGCTCGACATGGCGATCGTAGTCCCGATCGGCCCAGTCGTTGATCGCGCAGCCAGCCGAACGCATCAGCACGGTGCCCGCAATGAACGCGAACAGGTGGTAGGGATCGGGCTCGCCATGGGAGGCGATCAGCAGCGCCCAGAGCGTGGGCCACAGCAGCAGCAGGATGCCGATCGGCCGATGCAGGCGCACCAGGCGCCAATACAGCGCCAGGCGGCCCGCAGCAGGGTTCGGTGAAGCCAGGCTCATCGGGAATCGGGGGGTGGAATTCTTGGGTCGATCGTGGGCTCGCGCGGACCTTGCAAGGCAGGCGGCGCGCGAGAGCGCCGACTTTAGCGCAATCGCTGGCCGGTCGTCCGGCAATCTGACAGGGCCGGGGACCACAATAGAAAAAGCCCGCCGGGGCGGGCTCCAAGGTCTTGTCAGCCGGCGCGCCCGCGATCCATGGCCGCGCGCTGTCGCCGGTTCGAGGATGCTTATTTTTTGGGGGCCTTGTCGTCGGCCTTGTCAGCCGCCTTCGCGGCCTTTTCCGCCTTGTCGGCGGCGGGCTTGGCTGCCTTGTCGGCAGCCTTGTCCGCTTTGGGCGCCTTTTCTCCGCTTTGTCCGCCTTGGCCGCCTTGGCCGCTTTGTCGGCAGCGGCCTTGTCGGCCTTGGCGGCCTTTTCAGCGGCCGCTTTGTCGGCCTTGGCGGCCTTCTCGGCAGCCGCCTTCTCTGCCTTGGCGGCTTTTTCGGCGGCCTTGTCCGCGGCCTTGTCGGCGGCTTTGGCCGGTGCCTTCTCGCCTGCCTTGTCGGCTACGGGCTTGTCGGCGGCCTTCTCGCCAGCCTTGGCGGGCGACTTTCTCGGCGGCCTTGTCGGCGGCCTTGGCCGGCGCTTTGTCAGCCGCTTTGTCGGCGGCCTTGGCCGGTGCAGGCGCCGGCGCCGGGGCAGGCGTCTTCTCGGCTGCCTTATCAGCCTTGGCCACGGCCTTGTCAGCCGCTTTGTCGGCCGCCGCCGGCTTGGTCTCGCGGACCACGCCCTTGCCGCCGCCAACCACCAGGCCGGCGTCGACCATCTTCTTCACGCTGGCCTCGCCGATGCCCTTGACGCGCTCCTGCAGGTCATTGGCGTCCTTGAACGAGCCCTTCTTGCGTTCCTCGATGATCTTGGCCGAGATGGCCGGTCCGATGCCCTTGATGGTTTCGAGTTCAGCCTGCGAAGCGGTGTTGACATCGACCGCCGCCATGGCAATGCCAAGGGCCGCGAAAAATGCCATGAGTGCCAGCAACAGCTTTTTCATGTGATGTTCTCTCTGGGTTGTACTGCGTTGGTTCGGTCAGGATGCGATGCCCTTGCGCCGTGCTCCGCACATGGGCCATTAACGCGAGCGGCAGGCTTGCGTTGACACGGGCACGCCAGACCCGCGGCGCGGTCAGGCGCGATCGGCCAGCCAGTTCACGTACCTTGCGACCCCCTGCTGCACCGTCAGGAACTCGTGATCGCAACCCGCCGAGCGCAGGTTCGTGGGGTCGGCCTGGGTGAAGCTCTGGTACTTGCCCTTCAGGGCATCCGGAAACGGCGCATAACGGACCAGCCCCTGCGCCACCAGCTGCTCGAGCGGCAGCTCCGGCTGGCCCTCGCGTGCCCGCAAGGTGTTCACCACCGTCTGCGCGATGTCGTTGAAGGGCTGAGCACGGCCGGTGCCGGCATTGAAGATGCCATGGCAGCCCGGCCGATCCAGGAAATGCAGGTTCAGGGCAATCACATCATCGACATGGATGAAGTCGCGCGACTGCTGGCCCGCCGCCCAGCCATCCCAGCCGTCGAACAGCCGCACATGCCCTTCGGCACGGAACTGATTGAAGCTGTGAAAAGCCACCGAGGCCATCCGCGCCTTGTGCGACTCGCGCGGTCCGTACACGTTGAAGTAACGCAGCCCCACCAGCGTGGCGCTCGACCGGGCATGCTCGCGGCGCACCACCTGGTCGAACAGAAATTTCGAGTAACCGTAGACATTGAGCGGCTGCTCGCAGGCACGATCTTCGACGAAACGCTCGGATCCGCCATAGACGGCCGCCGAAGACGCATAGATGAACGGGATGCCGTGGGCCCGGGTGAACTCGAGCAGGCGCATCGAGTACCGGTAGTTGTTCTCCATCATGTAGCGCCCGTCGGACTCCATGGTGTCCGAACACGCGCCCTGGTGCAGGATGGCGCTGGCGCCGGCAAACTCGTCCAGCCGGGACAGGAATTCGTGCTTGTCCAGGTAGTCACCGATGTCGGCATCGGCGAGATTGCGGAACTTGTCGGCCCGCGTGAGATTGTCGACCGCGACGATGTCGCGCTCGCCGCGCGCATTGAGCGCGTGGACGAGATTGGCCCCGATGAATCCGGCCGCGCCGGTCACGATGATCACGATGCATCTCCAAAGAGTTCGGCCGGACTGACCGCCGCGGTGCCCAGCTTGCCCACCACGATACCGCCGGCCCGGTTGGCCAGCCGCATCGCCTCGTCCATCGGACGCCCCAGCGCCATCATCGCCGCCAGCACCGACACCACGGTGTCGCCGGCCCCCGAGACGTCGAACACCTCGCGCGCCTGGGCCGGCACATGGGTCGCACCGTCGGGCGCAAACAGCGTCATGCCTTCTTCGGAGCGGGTGAGCAGCAGATGACCGATCGCCAGCGATTCGCGCAGCGCCTGGGCCCGCCGATGCAGGTCGGCCTCGCTGCTCCAGGCGCCAACCACTTCGCGCAGCTCGGCGCGATTGGGGGTCAGCAGCGCCACGCCCCGATAGCGCTCGTAGTCGTCGCCCTTGGGGTCGGCGATGATCGGCACGCCGGCGGCCTGCGCCGGCAGCCACGATGTGATCGATCTGGGCCAGGCCGCCCTTGCCGTAATCGGACAGCACCAGCACCTGCGCCACCGCGAGCGCGGCGCTGATGTCCTGGAACTTGCGCGTCAGCGATTCGGCCGTGGGCGCCTCCTCGAAATCGATGCGCAGCAGCTGCTGCTGGCGGCCGATCACCCGCAGCTTGATCGTGGTCGGCATCGACGGGTCGCGAACCAGCTGGCACTCGATGCCGGCTTCGCGGGCCAGCGTTTCGATCGCCGCGCCCGGCTCGTCGGCGCCGACCACGCCCACCAGGCTGGCACGGGCGCCCAGCGCCGCAAGGTTGCGGGCCACGTTGGCGGCGCCGCCCAGGCGTTCGTCGCGGCGCGTGACGCGCACCACCGGCACCGGAGCCTCGGGCGAAATGCGCGTGACATCGCCGAACCAATAGCGGTCGAGCATGATGTCGCCGACCACCAGCACACGGGCGCCTGAAAAATCGATCATCGGCCGGCCTCGAGCTCTTCGCCGCGCTTGGGCGCGTAGGTATCCCAGCGGCTGCATCCGGGGCACTGCCAGTAGAACTGGCGCGCCTTGAAGCCGCAATGGGTGCAGACGTACCGCGACAGGCGGCGCGCCTGCGGCGCGATCAGCTGCTGGGTCAGGTCGCGATCGGGATCGGCCTGCCCGCCCGCGGCCGCCTTGCGCAGACCCAGCAGTTTTTCGAGCCCCAGCAGCGACGGCTGATTGCGCAGCTGTTCGTCGGCCCAGTTCAGCGCCGGCACCGCGCCACGGCTGCCCGCCAGCGCGTCGGCAATCGCGGCCAGGGTATCGACACCGGGATGCAGGCGATGAGCCGCCTCGAGGACCGCGATGCCTTCATCGAGCTGGCCCAGCGCTTCGTGGGCCTTCAGCCAGCCGCGGGCCATCAGCGCCGCGTAGGCCGGCTTGCGCTCGAGCACCGGGCGCCAGGCCTCGATGGCAGCCTGCGGGTCGCCCTCAGCCAGGTCGAGTTCACCTCGGAGCAGCCATGGCCGGGGATGTTCCGGATCGGCCAGACAAGCGGCGCCGATCTCACGGGCGGCGATCTCGAGTCGCTGGGGCGATTGGCCGGCCAGCGCCTGCGCGGCCAGTTCGCAGTGGAACTGGGCGATTTCGCGCCCCAGGGACTCGCCGGAATCGGCCTGCAGGCGGGCGGCCAATTCGATCGCCTGCGGCCAGTCGCGCACCATCTGGGCCAGCGCGAGCCGATGGCGCAGGGCCGGCGCGGAATACCGCGAACCCTCCAGGCGGTTGAAGGCGTCCTCGGCCCGGTCGAGCAGGCCGGCCCGCAGGAAATCCTGCCCGAGCTCGAACACCGCGTGTTCGCGCTGGGCGTCGTCCAGATCGCGGCGTTCGGCCAGGTTCTGGTGCACACGGATCGCGCGGTCGGTTTCGCCGCGGCGCCGAAACAGATTGCCCAGCGCGAAGTGCAGCTCGACGGTCTCGGGGTCGAGGCGCACCACATCGATGAATGCGTCGATGGCCTTGTCGGGCTGCTCGTTGAGCAGGAAATTCAGGCCGCGGAAATACGCATCGGGCAATTGGCCGTCAGGCTTGGCCGACTGGCGGGAGTCAAGCCGTGCGGCCAGCCAGCCCAGACCGAAGAACAGCGGGATGGCCAGCAGCCACCACGTCTCGAATTCCATGTCGGCCCGGGGTCAGCGCAACGGCAAGCCGCTTGCGAGGGGTCCGGTGGCCGGCACATCCGGCGGCGCCGGCTGCGTTGCCGGCAGATTTCGGGCATTGGTCTTGATCTCGCGACGCAGGCGGGTGATCTCGCGGCGCTGACGAAACAGCATCGGCACGACACCCAGCAGACCCATCGCCGTGCCCGCCGCAAAAAACGCCAGCAGAAAGATCACCAGCGGCGCACGCCACACCACGTCGACGCCGAAAAAACGCAATTCGGTGAGACCGGTATTGGAGAGCGCAAAACCGAGGGCCGCAAGAAAGAGCATGACCCGGATGATCCAGGCGATGAGTCGCATCGTTGCCTCCTTGCGAGGTTCGCACGAACGCCGCGCGGGCGGCCCGTCACGAACGCGGGGGAATCAGGGAAGTTGCCGGATGGCCGCGTCGACGCGTTCGCGCAGCTCTTTGCCGGGCTTGAAGTGCGGCACCCGCTTCTCGGGAACCAGCACGCGTTCACCGGACTTCGGGTTTCGGCCCACACGAGGCGGCCGATGCGAAAGCGAAAAGCTGCCAAATCCGCGGATTTCGATGCGATGCCCTTCGGAAAGGGTCTTGGACATCGCATCGAGAATGGTCTTTACCGCGAACTCGGCATCTTTGGCGACCAGCTGCGGGTACTTCTCGGCCAGGCGGCCGATGAGCTCGGACTTGGTCATCGTGGGGACGCCATCGTCCCCGCGATCGTCGAACAGGTCTTCGTTCATGGCCATCGTTGCCGATTCAGGTGGTCAGCCCGCCATCAGGATCAGGAATCCTTCTGGCTGTCGAGCTTGGCCCGCAGCAGCGCGCCAAGGTTGGTGGTGCCGGACACCGCGCTGCTCTCGGCGGCGATCCGTTGCATCTGCTCGGCGGTCTCGACGTTGTCCTTGGCCTTGATCGACAGGCTGATGGAGCGCGTCTTGCGATCGACGTTGATGACCATCGTCTCGACTTCTTCGCCTTCCTTGAGCAGGTTGCGGGCGTCTTCGACACGGTCGCGCGACAGCTCGGAGGCACGCAGATAGCCCTCGATGTCGTTGCCCAGATCGATGACGGCGCCACGCGGCTCGACGCTCTTGACGATGCCCTTGACGACGCTGCCCTTCTCGTGAACACCGGCGTAGTTGTTGAAGGGGTCGCCTTCCATCTGCTTGATGCCCAGCGAGATGCGCTCACGCTCGGTGTCGATGGCCAGCACCATGGCTTCGACTTCATCGCCCTTCTTGAAGTCGCGAACCGCTTCTTCGCCCGACTTGTTCCAGGACAGGTCCGACAGATGGACCAGGCCATCGATGCCGCCCGGCAGGCCGATGAACACGCCGAAGTCGGTGATCGACTTGATGGTGCCCCGGACCTTGTCGTTCTTGCGATGGTTGTCGGAGAACTCTTCCCACGGATTGGGCTTGCACTGCTTCATGCCCAGCGAGATGCGGCGACGGTCTTCGTCGATCTCGAGCACCATCACCTCGACTTCGTCGTTCAGCTGAACGATCTTGCCGGGGTTGACGTTCTTGTTGGTCCAGTCCATCTCGGAGACGTGCACCAGGCCTTCGATGCCGGGTTCGATCTCGACGAATGCACCGTAGTCGGTGATGTTCGTGACCTTGCCGAACATGCGCGTGCCCTGCGGGTAGCGACGGCCGATGCCGATCCAGGGATCGTCGCCCAGCTGCTTGACGCCCAGCGAGACGCGGTTCTTTTCCTGGTCGAACTTGAGGACCTTGGCGGTGACTTCCTGGCCGACGGACAGCACTTCCGACGGGTGACGCACGCGGCGCCAGGCCATGTCGGTGATGTGCAGCAGGCCGTCGATGCCGCCCAGATCGACGAATGCGCCGTAGTCGGTGATGTTCTTGACCACGCCTTTGACGATCGCGCCTTCGTGCAGCGTCTCGAGCAGCTTGGCGCGCTCTTCGCCCTGGGTGAGTTCGATGACGGCACGGCGCGACACCACGACGTTGTTGCGCTTGCGGTCGAGCTTGATCACGCGGAACTCGAGGGTCTTGCCCTCGAACGGCGTGGTGTCCTTGACCGGACGGGTGTCGATCAGCGAGCCGGGCAGGAACGCGCGGATGCCGTTGGTCATGACGGTCAGGCCGCCCTTGACCTTGCCGGTGATGGTGCCGGTGACGAGTTCGGCCGAGTCCAGCGCCTTCTCGAGGTTGATCCAGGCGGCCAGGCGCTTGGCGCGATCGCGCGACAGGCGGGTCTCGCCGTAGCCGTTCTCGAGCGAATCGATGGCCACGCTGACGAAGTCGCCGATTTCGACGTCGAGTTCGCCACGGTCGTTGTGGAACTCGGTGATGTCGATGTAGCTCTCGGACTTCAGTCCGGCGTTCACGACCACAAAATTGTGATCGATGCGCACGACCTCGGCCATGATCACTTCGCCGGCCCGCATCTCCTTGAGGGAGAGGGACTCTTCAAAGAGCTGGGCGAAGCTTTCCATGCCGGGGACGGCGGTTGTTTCAGCAGTTGTCAATTTGTATTCCAGATTTCGCGCCGAGCGGCCGACGATGCGTGGCCTTCGAAGACCCACGCGAAGCGCGTGCCGTCCCAGCGGTGTTGAGGTACCCGCTCACGCTCTGACCGCGCCCCGATCAGGCCTGCCAGAGACATCCGCAGACAGACGGACGACGTTGACGGGAAAACCGGCTTGCAGCCTCGACGAAAGCACCATTTGCGACGGCCTTCGCCCGGACCGGCCACACGGCCGCCCCCTGGCGTCAGACGACGCGGCGGCGCCACTCCTGCAGCACACGCTCGATGGTTTGAGCCACATCGAGATGCGTGGAGTCGATGATCACCGCCCCTTGCTGCAGCCTGCAAAGGTGCGTGCTCGCGCGATGCATCGCGCTGATCACGAACCCGCAAATCCTGCAAAAGGTCGTCGACGTTAGCAGAAAATCCCTTTTCGATCAACTGCTTATGACGACGGGTGGCGCGCGACTCGGCGCTGGCCGTCAGAAAGACCTTCAGTTCGGCGTCGGGGAACACCACGGTTCCCATGTCGCGGCCGTCCGCCACCAGGCCCGGAGGCCGACGGGCGGCCCGCTGCAGGGCGAGCAGTGCGCTGCGCACCGGCGCCAGCACGGCGATCCGCGAGGCCGCCGTGCCGACCTCCTCGTCGCGGATCGCGGAGTCTCGTCGCCCACCGGCTGCCCTAGCCGCGGCCCGGCGGGCCAAGCGCGATCCCGAGCTGGCCGTCAGCGCGGCCAGCGCCGGCGCGTCGTCCAGCGCCAGGCCCGGGCCAGCGCCTCCTGGGCGACCAGCCGGTACAGCGCACCGGAATCCAGACGTGCCAGCCGAGCGCGCTGGCGACGCCCTGCGCGATCGTGCCCTTGCCGGAGGCGGTCGGGCCGTCGATCGTGATCAGGGCGCACCGCGGTGGGCCGGGCTCGCTCACAGGCGGCTCAGGCTGGGAGATCGGCATCGGCGATCCGTACGCCAGCCGCCGCCGCCAGGCCGGTGAAACCCGGGAACGAGGTGGCCACGTTGGCTGTGTCGCGAACGTGGACGGGCCGCGCGAGCGCAGCGCGGCCATCGCGAAGGCCATCGCGATGCGGTGGTCGCCATGCGAGTCGACCGTGCCGCCGGCAAAGGGCAGGTCATCGCCGCCGCGGCCATCGATGATCATGCCGTCCTCGGTGGGCTGCACCGGAAAGCCGACCGCCGCCAGCCCGGTGGCCATCGTCGCGATCCGGTCGGACTCCTTGACCCGCAGTTCCGCGGCGCCAGTCACCACCGTTCGCCCCTGTGCGCAGGCCGCCGCGACGAACAGCGCGGGGAACTCGTCGATCGCCAGCGGCACCAGCCCGGGCGGGACTTCGATGCCGCGCAGCGCGCTGGAACGCACCCGCAGGTCGGCGACCGGCTCGCCGCCGACCTCGCGCGGCGCCAGCACCTCGATCCGCGCGCCCATCAGCCGCAGGATCTCGATGATCCCGGTGCGGGTGGGATTCATGCCGACATGCTCGAGCACCAGATCGGAACCGGCGGCGATGGAGGCACCAACCAGGAAGAAGGCAGCCGACGAGATGTCGGCGGGCACATCGAGCGTGGTGGCGCGCAGCCGCTGGCCGCCGCGCAGGCTGGCCCGGGCGCCCACCCGGTCGAGCTTCACGCCAAAGCCGCTGAGCATGCGCTCGGTGTGGTCGCGCGTGGGCGCGGGCTCGGTCACCGAGGTTTCGCCCTCGGCGTACAGGCCGGCCAGCAGGATGGCCGACTTGACCTGGGCGCTGGCGACCGGCAGCGCGTAGTCGATGCCCTTGAGCCCGCCGCTGGGCAGGATGCGCACGGGAGGCGTGCCCCCGGCGGCGGTTTCGATGCGCGCGCCCATCAGCGCCAGCGGATCGGCGACCCGGCGCATGGGGCGCCGAGACAGACTCTCGTCGCCAATCAGCACGGATTCGAAGCGCTGTCCGGCCAGCAGGCCCATCAGCAGGCGCATGGCAGTGCCGGCATTGCCGCAGTCCAGGGGGTGCGGGCGCCGCGCAGGCCGCGAACCCGACCTCGTGCACCGTCACCCGCCTGGTCCGCGCCCTCGATCCGCACGCCCAGCGCGCGGAACACGTTCATGGTCGAGATCGCGTCGGCGCCCTCAGGAATCCGGTGACTTGGGTCACGCCGTCGGCCAGCGCGCCGAGCATCATCGAGCGATGGGAGATCGACTTGTCGCCCGGCACCCGCAGGCGGCCCGTCAGACTGCCACCGCCCGCTATCGTGAACCCATTTGCCATGAAATAATTCCTGTGCCCGACGGTTGCGGGGGCGCACAGTGCGCCATCTCTTCGCATTGACTGCGGATTTTACCGGGCGGGAGGCCCCACAAACAAGGCCGGTGACGCCCTGCTGTCGCGCATCTCCAAGCGCGCGGCTCAAACCGTGCGCAACGCCGCTGCCGAGACACGCGACACCAGCCGCAACCTGCCGGTTAAATCCACGCCTGCGCTGCTCAGACCGGCCGGGGGCGCCGGATACGGCCGCCGCCGCTCCGACCCTCCCCGGACCGCGCCCCAGGTTCGCACGCTCAACGAACACGCGGTGGCGCTGCTGCAGATCCTGCCGCCGCACATCCGTCTGGTGGCCTTGCGCGGGGGCTTCCCGCGCATCGTCAATCAGCTGGCGGCCGTCTGGGACATTCCCAAGGCATTCGACGACTATGTCGACTCGCTGCTGATCGACAAGCGCGGCAAACGCCAGGGCTTTCCGTTCCCGGTGGTCGCCGAGCTGACGGAACTTCGCACCTATCACCAGCGGCACGTCCGGCCGCGCGGGGCCTGAAAGGCTGGGGCCGGGCGCGTGCCGAACGCGCCCGGCCGCCCGTCGCGTCCGCGCCAGCGTCACGCCAGCCGTCCCCCCCCCCCCGGGGCCGCCCCCCCCGCCCCCCACCCCCCCCTGCCGCCGCCCGGTCCGGGCTTGAGCGCCTGACGCCAGCGGCTGCCTGGCTCGAAGCAAGCAGCCAGTGCCGTGCGATCGCCGGCCCGCAACGCCGCCAGCAGCGCAGCCAGTTCCGCCTCGAAGGCGCGGGCGCAGTCCAGTACGGGCTCGCGATTGTCCAGCAGGATGTCGGCCCACAACTGCGGCGATGAAGCGCCGATGCGCGAACTGTCGCGCAGGCCCGCGCCGGCAAAGCGCAGCGCATCGTCGGCAAACCTGCCATTGGCGATTGCCGAGCACATCGCGAACACCACGGCATGCGGCCAGTGCGAGACCTCGGCGAACACCCGGTCGTGCACGGGCGGGTCGAGCTCGACCACCCGCGGGCCGGGCGCAGCCCAGCAAGCGCGGATGCGCGCACGCCGCAAATGCTGTTCTGGGGTGAGGTCAGACGATCACCATGGCGCCATCGAACAGGTCGGCTCGCGCCGCCTGCGGGCCATGGCGCTCGGAGCCCGCGATCGGGTGCGACGGCACGTAACGGGCGAACGCCGCGCCCAGCCGCTCGCGCGCCGCCGCGACCGTGCTGGCTTTGGTGCTGGCGCAGTCGGTGACGAGCGCATCGGCGCGCAGATGCCGGACCGGATGTCCGAGAAGAGGGCCGGCTTCGCGGAGATGGGCGCCGCCAGACCAGGTCGGCATCGCGCGACCGCCTCGGCGACCCTGTCGGCAGGCGGCATCGATCAGGCCCAGGGCGAGCGCGTCGCGCGCGTCGGACTGCGGCGTATAGCCGGTCACCCGCGTCACCACGCCACGCGTGCGGCAGGCCGCGGCGACCGAGCCGCCAATCATGCCGACCCCGAGAATCAGGGGCCTCCCGATCAAGACCGGCCAGCCCGGCGCCCCGTGCAGCCGACCCAGCGCGGCGCGCAACGCCGCCAGGAAGGCTTCGTTCTCTGCCGGCAGGCCGATCGACACACGCAGCCATTCGGGCAGCCCGTAGTTGCCCACCGGCCGCACGATCACGCCCGAACGAAGCAGTTTCTCGTAGATGGCAGGCGCATCGCCCACCTTGACCAGCACGAAATTGCCATAGGAAGGCACATAGTCCAGGCCGAGCGCGCTGAATTCAGCCTGCAGCCGCTCCAGTCCCTGCCGATTGATTTCGTAGCTGCGCGCGAGGAAGGCCTGGTCGGACAGGGCGGCGATCGCGGCAGCCTGCGCCATCGAATTGACATTGAACGGCTGGCGCACCCGATTGAGCAGATCGGTGAGCTCGGGCTGGGCCAGGCCGAATCCGACCCGCAGCCCGGCCAGGCCATACGCCTTCGAGAAGGTGCGCGACACCAGCAGGTTCGGGTAGCGCTTGACCCAGGCGGTGGAGTCGAAACGGTGTTCGGGCCGCAGGTATTCGTTGTAAGCCTCGTCCAGCACGACCACCACCCTGGCGGGCACCTTGGCCAGGAAGGCTTCGATGGCCGGGGCCGACAGGAAGGTGCCGGTCGGATTGTTGGGATTGGCGATGAACACCAGTCGGGTGTCGGGCGCGATCGCCGCCGCCATCGCATCGAGGTCGTGGCCGTAGTCGCGCGCCGGCACGACGATCGCGCGCGCACCGACTTCCTGGGTGGCCAGCGCATACACCGCGAACGAATACTGCGAATAGACGACCGACTCGCCGGGCTGGACCAGCGCATGCGCGGCCAGTTCGAGGGTGTCGTTGGAGCCATTGCCCAGCGTGATCCAGCTGGCCGGCACATCGTAGCGGCTGGCCAGCGCCGCCTTCAGCTCGAAACCGTTCGAATCGGGATAGCGCCCGAGCTCGCCGAGCGCCGCCACGATGGCCTGGCGCGCCGAATCCGGCATGCCCAGCGGGTTCTCGTTGGACGCGAGCTTGACGATGCTGTCTTCACGCAGGCCGTACTCGCGCGCGAGCTCGGAAATGGGCTTGCCCGCCTGGTACGGAGCAATGCCACGGACGTAATCGGGAGCGTGCAGCGTCATGAGGATGCCCTGGGATAAGAACCCACCACCTTGTAGAAGGCGGCGTTGCGTTTGAGTTCGGCCAGCGCCGGCGCCATCTGGGCGTCGTGCTCGTGACCGATCAGATCGAGATAGAAGTAGTACTCCCAGGTGCCCTGGCGGGCCGGGCGCGACTCGAACCGCTTCATCGACACCCCATGGCGCGCCAGCGGCTCGATCAGGGCATGGACCGCGCCCGCGCGATCTGGCACGGACAGGATCAGGGATGTCTGGTCGGCGCCGCTGGGCGTGCACTCGTGCCAGCCGATGATCACGAATCGGGTGCGGTTCTGGGGATCGTCCTGGATCGCGCTGGCGACCGCCGTGAGTCCGTAGGTCAGCGCGGCGCTGTCGCCGGCGATGCCCGCCGTGGCGGTGTCTTCGGCAGCCAGCCGGGCGCCTTCGGCATTGGAGGAAACCGGCACCCGGGCGATGCCCGGGCAGTTGCGGTCAAGCCAGCCCTGGCACTGGGCGAGCGCCTGCGGATGGGCGCAGATGCGCGTCACGCCCTCGAGCTTGCCCGTGCGGGTCAGCAGGTTATGGCGGATCGGCAGTGTGACCTCGCCGCTGATGCGCAGCGGCGACTGGAGCATCAGGTCGAGCGGTCGCGTCACCGCACCTTCGGTGGAGTTTTCGACCGGCACCACGCCGAAGTCGGCCCCCTTGGCCTCGGTCAGGCGAAACACCTCGTCGACACTGGAGCAGGCCACAGCCTCGACACCGTGGCCGAAATGGCGGATCAGGGCCTGTTCGCTGTAAGTGCCCACCGGCCCCAGGAAGGCCACGCGCATGCGCCGCTCGAGTTCGCGGCAGGCGGACATGACTTCCCGCTGGATGGCTTCGATGGCATCGCCGCCCAGCGGCCCGGCATTCAGGCCGCGCAGCCGCGCGATCACCTGGGCTTCGCGTTCCGGGCGGTAGACCGGTGCGTTGGTGAGCTTCTTGACCTCGCCCACCTCGAGCGCCAGCCGGGCGCGCTCGTTGAGCAGTTCGAGAAGGCGGGTATCGACGTCGTCGATACGAACGCGCAGATCGCCAAGCTGGCGATCCGGCGACGGGGATTGGGGCGCGTCGGACATGGACGGATGTTAACAAACGCCCACCGGCCCGCAGCCCGGACACGGCCCGTTTGAAACGCTGCCTCAGGCCCCGGCAGGCCCTTCGCCGCCTTCGCCGGGCCCGGGCGCGCCGGCATCCGGCACGGCCGCTTCGGCATCGGCGACGGGATCATCGTCGCTGTCCGCCTCGACCACCCGCTGCACGCCCGACAGCCGCATGCCCTGGTCGACGCTGATCAGCGTGACACCCTGGGTCGCCCGGCCCATCTCGCGGATCTCGGAGACGCGGGTGCGCACCAGCACGCCGCCGGTGGTGATCAGCATCAGTTCGTCGCGCGGCTCGACCAGCACCGCGGCCACGACCCGGCCATTGCGCTCGCTGGTCTGGATCGCGATCATGCCCTTGGTGCCACGGCCGTGGCGGGTGTACTCGCTGACAGGCGTGCGCTTGCCGTAGCCGTTTTCGGTCGCGGTCAGGACCGATTGAATTTCGCTCTCGGCGACCAGCATCGAAATGACGTGCTGGCCGTCTTCCAGCATCATGCCGCGCACGCCGCGGGCCGCGCGGCCCATCGGGCGGACGTCGTTTTCGTCGAAGCGCACCGCCTTGCCGGAATCGGAAAACAGCATCACATCGTGCTTGCCGTCGGTGACGGCCGCGCCGATCAGGAAATCGCCGTCATCGAGATCGACCGCGATGATGCCGCGCTTCATGGGCCGCGAAAAATCCGACAGCGACGTCTTCTTGACCGTGCCCAGGCTGGTCGCCATGAACACGTAGCGGTTTTCGTCGAAGGTGCGCACCGGCAGCACGACGGTGATCTTTTCGCCATCGGCCAGCGGGAACAGGTTGACGATGGGGCGCCCGCGCGAATTGCGCGTGCCCTGGGGCACCTCCCAGACCTTGAGCCAGTAGACCCGGCCGCGATCGGAGAAGCACAGGATGAAGTCGTGGGTATTGGCGATGAAGAGCTGGTCGATCCAGTCTTCGTCCTTGGTGGCGGTGGCCTGCTTGCCCCGGCCGCCGCGCTTCTGGGCCCGGTACTCGGACACCGGCTGGCTCTTCATGTAGCCGGAGTGCGACAACGTGACCACCATGTCCTGCGGGGTGATCAGGTCCTCGGTGTCGATGTCGTAGGCATTGAGCTCGATCATCGACTTTCGGGCATCGCCGAATTCAGCGCGGATGGCGGTGAGTTCGTCGTGGATGAGCACGCTGATCCGCTCGGGCTTGGCCAGGATGTCGAGCAGGTCGGTGATGGTGTCGATGACCTCGCGGTACTCCTGGACGATCTTGTCCTGTTCCAGGCCGGTCAGGCGCTGCAGGCGCATCTGCAGGATTTCCTGGGCCTGGGTTTCGCTCAGCCGATAGCTGCCTTCGCCCTGCCCGTCGTCGGGCAGCATGCCCACGCCGGGCTCCAGCCCCTCGGGCTTGTAAGCCGACGGATCGTTGCCGGCCCGGGCCAGCATCTCGCGCGCGACGCCGGCGCGCCAGGTGCGCTCCATCAGGCGCTCGCGGGCGATGGGCGGGGTGGGCGAGGCCTTGATCAGCTCGATCATCTCGTCGACGTTGGCGATCGCCACCGCCAGGCCTTCCAGCACGTGGCCGCGCTCGCGTGCCCGGCGCAGTTCGTACACGGTGCGCCGGGTGATGACCTCGCGCCGGTGCAGCAGGAAGTACTCGATCATCTGCTTCAGATTGAGCAGACGGGGCTGGCCGTCGACCAGCGCCACCATGTTGATGCCGAACGTGTCCTGCAGCTGGGTCTGCTTGTACAGGTTGTTCAGGACGATCTCGGGCACTTCGCCGCGCTTCAGCTCGATCACCACCCGCATGCCGGATTTGTCCGACTCGTCGCGGATGTCGCTGATGCCCTCGAGCTTCTTCTCGTTGACGAGCTCGGCAATGCGCTCGAGCAGCAGGCGCTTGTTCACCTGGTACGGCAGCTCATCGACGATGATGGCCTGCCGCCCGACGCGGTCGGTGTCTTCGAAATGCGTCTTGGCGCGCATCACCACGCGGCCGCGGCCGGTGCGGTAGCCCTCGCGCACGCCCGACACGCCGTAGATGATGCCGGCGGTGGGGAAGTCGGGCGCCGGCACGATCTCGATCAGCTCGTCGATGTCGGTCTCGGGCCGGCGCAGCATCAGCAGGCAGGCGTCGATGATCTCGCGCAGGTTGTGCGGCGGGATGTTGGTCGCCATGCCCACCGCGATGCCGGCCGAGCCGTTGATCAGCAGGTTGGGGATGCGCGCCGGCAGAACCGTGGGCTCGTTTTCCTTGCCGTCGTAGTTGGGCGTGAAATCGACGGTTTCCTTGTCGATGTCGGCCAGCAGCTCGGCGGCGATCTTGTCCAGGCGGCACTCGGTGTAGCGCATGGCCGCGGCGTTGTCGCCATCGACCGAGCCGAAATTGCCCTGGCCATCGACCAGCGTGTAGCGCAGCGAGAAGTCCTGCGCCATGCGCACCAGCGTGTCGTAGATGGCGGAGTCGCCGTGCGGGTGGTACTTGCCCATCACCTCGCCGACCACCCGGGCGCACTTCACGTAGGAGCGGTTCCAGACGTTGTTGGACTCGTGCATGGCGAACAGCACGCGCCGATGCACCGGCTTCAGGCCGTCGCGCACATCGGGCAGCGCCCGGCCCACGATCACGCTCATCGCGTAATCGAGGTACGAGCGGCGCATCTCCTCTTCGAGGCTGATCGGCAGGGTTTCTTTGGCGAACGAGTCCATGCGCGGAAGGGAGGCTGTCCAGGTGGGTTTGATCTTCGAGGGCAGAGCGCCGACACAGCACGTGAAACCGCTGCGAAAGGCCTGCCGAACGACAGTAAAGCCTTGAATTCTAACCTATTGCGTCCTGCGCCCGGTCGCCGGCTATGGTTTACTGGCGCCCATGAAACTCATTGCGCCCCAATGGATCGCGCCGGTCGAGCCGGCGGCCACCGTGCTGCACGATCATGCGGTCGCCATCGAAGGCGAGCGCATCGTCGCCGTGCTGCCCGCGCAGCAGGCGCGCCAGGCCTGGCCCGACGCGGCGGTCACCGAATTGCCCGGCCATCTCCTGGTCCCGGGCTTCGTCAATCTGCATACCCATGTCCCGATGACGCTGCTGCGCGGCGCGGGTGACGACCTGCCTCTGGAGCGCTGGCTGCGCGAGCGGATCTGGCCCCTCGAGGCGGCGCTGATCTCTCCCGAGTTCGTGGCCGACGGCGCCGTGCTGGCCTGCGCCGAAATGCTGCTGGGGGGTGTCACCTGCTTCAGCGACATGTATTTCTATCCCGAGGAGGTGGCCCGGGCCGCGCTGGACATGGGCATGCGGGCAGCCGTCGGGATCATCGTGATCGAGTTCGGCTCGCCCTATGGCAGCGGAGCGGCCGAGTACATCCGCAAGGGCCTGGAACTGCGCGACCAGCTGCGCGACGAACCGCGCATCCGCTTCACGCTGGCGCCGCACGCGCCCTACACGGTCTCCGACGACAGCTTTCGCCGGGTGGCGAGCCTGGCTGCCGAACTGGCCATGCCGGTGCAATGCCATGTTCACGAAACCCTGACCGAGATCTCCGACAGCCTGGCCCAGCATGGCAAACGGCCGCTGCAACGGCTGGCCGACCTCGGGCTGCTGGGGCCCGATTTCATCGCCATCCATGCGGTGCACCTGGACGACGCCGACCTGGCGCTGCTGGCCCGCCAGGGCGCCGTCGTGGCGCATTGCCCGCACTCCAACCTGAAGCTGGCCAGCGGCATCGCACCAACGGCGCGCATGCGGGCCGCCGGCATTCCGGTCGGCATCGGCACCGATGGCGCGGCCAGCAACAACCGCCTGGACCTGCTGGCCGAGGCCCGCACGGCATCGCTGCTGGCCAAAGGCAGCTCGGGAGACGCCACCGCCTGGCCGGCGCACGAGACCCTGCATGCCATGACCCTGGCGGGCGCGCGAGCGCTGGGCCTGGGCGACCAGCTGGGCAGCATCACGCCTGGAAAACAAGCCGATCTCGTCGCGATCGACCTGAGTGAAGCCCGCACGCTGCCGGTTTTCGAACCCGTCGCCCAGCTGGTCTACGGCGCCGGAAGTGACCAGATCACCGCGGTCTGGGTCGCAGGCAAGGTTGTTGTTCACGAACGACAACTGGCCGGCCAGCAAGCTGTGTCGCGGCTCGGCGAGGTAGTGGCTCGCACCCGCCTATGGCACAATCGAATTGTCGAGACTCTGCCGGCCGGGCTGCGCCTTTCTGGTGCCTGAAGCGGTGCGGGTCGGCGTCATGTCACGGAATCGTCCTACCGAGAGGAGAAACATGAACAAACCGGTCAATCTGGCTGTATTGGTAGCTTCCGCACTGATGGCGGTCAGCACCGTCGCGAGCGCCCAAACTGCCGATCCGAAAAACAGCGGCTACGTCATCAGCCCCAATTCCGAAGTCGTCAAGAGCGGCTCCGGCCTGTGCTGGCGCACCGGTTTCTGGGCGCCCGCCAATGCCATCAAAGGCTGCGACGACGACCTGCTGCCCAAGACGGCTGCTCCTTCACCGGCTGCTGCTCCGCGTTCGCCGATGGCGCCCCCGCCTGCCGCCGCTGCCCCGGGTGCCGCACCCGCACGGCCTGCGACGGCTCCGGCTCGCCCGGCCGCTGCTCCGGCTGCGCCCACCAGCGAAAAAGTCACCTTCGCCGCTGATGCTTTCTTCGACTTCGACAAATCCGTCCTGAAGCCCGAAGGCAAAGCCAAGCTGGATGACCTGACCGGCAAGCTGAAAGGCATCACCCTCGAGGTGATCATCGCCGTCGGCCACACCGACAGCGTGGGCTCCGATGCGTACAACCAGAAGCTGTCGGTCAAGCGCTCGGAAGCCGTCAAGGCCTACCTGGTGAGCAAGGGCATCGAAGCCAACCGTGTCTACACCGAAGGCAAGGGCGAGAAGCAGCCCACCGCCGACAACAAGACCTCGGAAGGCCGCGCCAAGAACCGTCGCGTCGAAATCGAAGTCGTCGGTACGCGCGCCAAGAAGTAATTCTTAGCCCGCGCCGCACAGAGCCCCGCTTCGGCGGGGCTTTTTATTTGATATTTTTGTTGGGTATTTTTCCTTGCCAGCCCCTGTCGGCGCGTACCGCGACGACGCTTCCTGGTTGCCGACTTCGGTTGCCGCCTCATTGCTCCCGGACACCCGCCCATGGCCCCATCGCTCGACGACCGCCCCCTTCCCGCCAATGCCGACGCGGGTGAACTCGCCAAATTCCAGGCCCTTGCCGCCCGCTGGTGGGACCCCGGATCGGAGTTCCGCCCGCTGCACGAGATCAACCCGCTGCGCCTGGACTGGATCGACGCGATGGCCGCTCTGGCCGGCAAGCAGGCGATCGACATCGGATGCGGCGGCGGAATCCTGGCTGAATCGATGGCCGCGCGCGGCGCGCGGGTCACCGGCATCGACCTGGCCGACAAGCCGCTGCGGGTTGCCGAACTGCACGGGCTCGAGAGCGGCGTGACCGTCACCTACGAGCGCATTGCGGCCGAGGCGATGGCGCAGCGCTGCCCGGGCCAGTTCGACGTGGTCACCTGCATGGAAATGCTGGAACACGTCCCCGATCCGGCCTCGACCGTGCGCGCCTGCGCCACTCTGGCGCGACCCGGCGGCTGGGTGTTCATGTCGACCATCAATCGCAACCCGAAGGCCTTCCTGTTTGCCATCGTCGGCGCCGAATACGTGCTCAACCTGCTGCCCAAAGGCACGCACGAGTACGAAAAATTCCTGCGACCCGCCGAACTGTCGTCCTACGCCCGGCACGCCGGGCTCGATCTCGTCGACATGACGGGCCTGACCTACAACCCGATCACCCGACGCTATCGGCTGAGCCAGGCCGATGTCTCGGTGAACTACCTGGTCGCGTTCCGCAAGCCGACCGCCTCAGGCCAACGGTGAATTCATGTCAGGCGAATCCGTGAACGATCGTGACGTTCTGCCGACCCTCCCCTGGCGGCCTGCCGCCATCTTCTTCGACCTCGATGGCACCCTCGCCGACACCGCCGCCGACCTGGCGGCGCCCGTCAATGCCATGCGCGTACAGCGCGGACTGGCGCCTTTGCCACTGGCTCAGCTGCGGCCCTTTTCTTCGATGGGCGCGCGCGGACTGATCGGCGCAGGCCTGGGGATCGATCGCGACGATCCGGCCTTCGAAGCTCTGAAAAACGACTTCCTGGCCCGCTATGAGGCGGCGATGTGCGTGCACACACGCTTGTTCGACGGGCTCGATGCCATGCTGGACGCGCTGGACGCGCGCGGCATCGTGTGGGGGGTGGTCAGCAACAAGGTCGAGCGCTACGTCCGACCCATCTTGGCCGATCTGGGCATCTTGCACCGCAGCGCAAGCGCGATCGGCGGCGACACCACCGGCTACGCCAAGCCCCATCCCGAACCGCTGCTGCACGCGGCCCGGCTGGCGCGGGTCGAACCGCAGCGCTGCGTCTACGTCGGCGACGATGAACGCGACATCGAGGCCGGCCGTGCCGCCGGCATGCTGACCGTGGCCGCCGGCTACGGGTTCTGCGGTGATGCGCGCCCGCCCCGGTCCTGGGGTGCCGATCACCTGGTCGAGACGCCCGGCGCGCTCGCCGCGTTGCTGTTGGCATGAATTCGCGCTGCCGCCGGGCCGGTGGCAGAATCCCGCCACGACATCCATCAACCCGAGCTGCCGACGCATCGCGCCAGGCGGCCCAGATCCCCGGAGACCTACCATCGTGAATTCGTTGCGCGCATTCGTATCAAAGCCTGGCGTCCGTCTTGCAGGCGCGTTCGCCCTGGCTGGCCTCTTGGCCATGTCGGCCCCGGTCCGGGCACAGGTCGACACGCTCAAGGTCATGATCGGCGCCAATCCGGGCGGCGGCTTCGACCAGACCGGCCGCTCCCTGGGTGCCGCCATGATCGCTGCTGGCAGCGCGCGCAATGCCACCTTCGAAAACAAGGGCGGAGCCGGCGGCACGATCGGCCTGGCGCAGTTCGTGAACAGCGAACGCGGCAACGGCTCGGCCCTGATCGTGACCGGGGCGGTGATGGTCGGCGCCATCGAAACCGGCAAGCCGCCAGTCACCCTGAAGAACGCGACCCCGATCGCGCGCCTGTTTGCCGACACGATGATCCTGGTGGTCCCCGCGAACTCCCCCATTCAGACCCTGAAGGACCTGATCGACAAGCTCAAGGCCAATCCGGGATCGGTGTCGTGGGGCGGTGGCTCGCGCGGCTCGATCGATCACATCATGGTCGGCCTGATCGCCAAGGACGTGGGCGTCGATCCGACCAAGGTGAACTACGTCGCCTTCGCGGGTGGCGGCGAGGCCAAGTCGGCCATCCTGGGCGGCCACGTCACCGTCGGCGTCGCGGGTGTGTCGGAGTTCGCGCCGGACGTGGACGCCGGACGCATGCGCGCCCTGGGGATTTCCTCGAGCTTCAAGCTGCGCAATCTGCCCACGCTCAAGGAGCAGGGCGTGAACGTCGAAATCTATAACTGGCGTGGTGTCTATGGCGCGCCCGGCATCACCGCCGAGCAGCGCAAGACGCTGACCGATGCGGTGGTCAAGGGCACCGAACACGCCAGCTGGAAAGAAGCGCTGCGCAAGAACGACTGGGGTCCGTTCCTGCTGACGGGCGACGATTTCGGCAAGTACGTCGAGGCCGAATCGGCGCGTCTCGGGGGCATCCTGCGCGAGATCGGGGTCGCCAAATAAGTCGGCGGCCGGTGCGGCCCGGTTGTGGGCCGGCTGGCTGCGGGCCGTCGCCGACGCGTGACGCGGGGCGGCTAATCGCCGCTCAGTTCACCGGTGATCTGCAGCCGCCCCTGGTTCATCTCGTGCATCAGGGCGATGCCGTCTTCGGACACCATCAGGTCGCAGAACAGGGTGCGCTCGATCGCGAGGCCCTGCTCGAGCGGCATTTCGTGGGCCTGGCGCACCAGCCGCTTGACGTGCGCGATGGCCTTGGGCGACTGCGCCGCGATCCGGGCGGCCCAGGCCAGAGCAGCCGGCAGCACGGGCACGTTCACGCAGGCGTTGACCATGCCCAGGCGGGCTGCGTCCTGCGGCCCGACCACCTGCCCCATCAGGATCAGTTCGAGCGCCCTGGCCTGCCCGATCAGGCGGGTCAGGCGCTGGGTGCCGCCGGCGCCCGGGAGGATGCCGATGTTCACTTCGGGCAGGCCGATCGTGTAGTCGCCTGCCTGCGCGAGCCGCAGGTCGCAGGCCAGCGCGATTTCATAACCGCCTCCCATCGCGGTCCCGTTGATCGCCGCGATGAAGACCTTGCCCGATTGCTCCATCCGGCGCTGGCAGCGATGGATGCCCGCCTCGGGCACCGGCCGCTCGACCGAGAACTTCAGGCCGCGGGCCGCCATCGCCACCGCGCGCTCCTCGAGCACTTCGACCGAATAGTGGCGCACGAACACGCCGTTGTCGGCGCCGGTCAGCACGACCGCCCGCAAGGCCTCGTTGGCTTCGATGGCGTCCAGGTGGGCGAGCAGTTCAACCTCGCTGGCGTCGTCGAAATAACCGTGGGGCGGATTGCTGAAGGCCAGCACGACGATGCCGGGTACCGGCTGGCTCGCGATGATTCTGGATTTGATGTTCATGACGCCGCCTGCGCAAAGGTGAATGCCTATACTGCCCTCGAAAGCAACAGCACACCAAGGAGGAACCCATGATTCATGAACTGCGGATCTATCACTGCGTCCCGGGTCGTCTGCCCGACCTGAACAAGCGCTTCGAAACCATCACGCTGAAACTCTGGGAGAAGCACGGGATTCGCCCGGTCGGCTTCTGGACGACCGTGATCGGCGACAGCAACAACGACCTCACCTACCTGCTGGCCTGGGAAAGCCTGGCCGAACGCGAGAAAAAATGGGCCGCCTTCGCGAGCGATCCGGACTGGCTCAGCCAGCGTGCCGAGACCGAGAAGAACGGCCCGCTGATCACGCACTTCACGAACTCGATCCTGGCGCCGACGTCGTATTCGGCGATCAAGTAACACCAGGCTGCCGGGCGGGCATTGCGCCCCGCCCGGTCATGCGC
Organism: Burkholderiaceae bacterium; assembly: GCA_016710525.1. GTDB lineage: Bacteria > Pseudomonadota > Gammaproteobacteria > Burkholderiales > Burkholderiaceae_E > Quisquiliibacterium. The sequence goes on along the minus strand of JADJVQ010000031.1, from coordinate 37,824 downwards.
CTGGTTACCACCTCCGCGGTGGGGTCAGACGCCACCCTGCGGATGCGTGGGGTCGACCCACAGAACCGTTTCGGGCTTTTCGACCACCTCGATATCCAGGTTGATCGCCACGGCCTCGCCGTCGCTGCGGCACAGCACGCACTCGAGCACCTCGTCCGGGCTGGCATTGATTTCCTGGTGCGGCACATAGGGCGGCACATAGATGAAGTCGCCCGGGCCGGCCTCCGCCACGAATTCGAGCTTTTCGCCCCAGCGCAGGCGGGCCCTGCCCTTGACCACGAAGATCACGCTCTCGAGCGGGCCGTGATGGTGGGCGCCGGTCTTGGCGTCGGGGTGGATATGGACCGTGCCGGCCCACAGCTTCTGCGCGCCAACGCGCGCGAAATTGATCGCTGCCTTGCGGTCCATGCCGGGGGTCTGCGCGGTGTTGGCATCGAGCTGGTTGCCCGGAACGACGCGCACGCCGTCATGCTTCCATTTGGGGCTCGAGGAGGATTGATCTGCGCTCATGGGAATTACCAGGTGAAGTCGAGAGAGGCATCAAGGATAGTCGAAGTCGCGCCAGCGCCTGTTTCGCGAGCGCCTGGGCGGCAGGCGCAAGTCGCCGCCCTTGAAATCCGGCAGGAAGACTATACTTACCGACTGCTCCCGCTTGATCGGCGGGAGTGCCAGCCACACTGCATCACCCGATTTCCGGGGCCGACCTGGTTTCGACGTGGGTAGCGAAGCGGCACAGGGCATGCCGAGGCGCCTTTTCCTCGTAAATCAATTGGCAAAACTGTAAACGCCAACGATCAGCGTTTCGCTCTCGCGGCTTAAACCCCGCGGGCGCCGCAACAGTCAGCCGATGGGCTGGGCCTGACCGGGTAACCGGAAGGGCTGCGGTGTAACTTCAATCGGCTAGCGGCCGGTCAGGGCTACTTTGACCGGAGGCGAAAACTTAGGTAGCTGGGTGTGGATCGGCCTGTCGATCGGCAAAATCCGCACTGAGACTAAAATTGATCGACTACGCATGTAGAACTGGTCGTAGAGGACTTGCGGACGCGGGTTCGATTCCCGCCGGCTCCACCATCAAATGCAAAGGGCTGCCCCGAAAGGGGTGGCCCTTTGCATTTGATCGACGGGATTGCGGGACGGCTCGCGCGCCTGCCGGCGCGAGCGCGCCCTGCAAGGGCGATTTCTGCCAGCGAGGGGGAAACCGTCGAACCCCAGGTCACCTGCCCCCACGCTCGCCGCCCGTCAACTTTCCCGCCCTGCCCATTTCTCCGACTGAGCGAGCAGATGCTCCTGGAACACCTGGGCGATCGGCGTCAGCTGCTTGCCCTTGCGGCGGACCACATGCCATCGCGATTCAATCGGGAAGCCGGCGACATCCAGCACCGACACCCCGTGCTCGGCCGCCTGGCCATGAAGCGCATGGCTGGAGATGACCGACACCCCGAGGCCGCCCGCAACCGCCTCCTTGATCGCCTCGTTGCTGCCCAGTTCCAGACGCAGGTCGGGTCTGATCCTGAGCCGCTTGAAGTGCGCATCGATCGCCATGCGGGTGCCGGATCCGCGCTCGCGCAGGATAAATCGCTGAGTGCCCAGCTCAGCGAGCGGGAGCTGGCGCCGCGCCGCCAGGGGATGGGCGCTGGCGGCGATCACTACCAGGGGATTGGGCATGAAGACCTGATCCTCCAGATCGATGTCGGTCGGTGGCATCGACATGATGTACAGATCGTCCTGGTTGTCCCGCAGCCGCTGAACGACGCCGTCGCGATTCAGCACCTCCAGCGAGATGTCGATCTCGGGGGGTTATGCCGGGGGGAGGGGCCGCCGAGCAAGGCTCGGCCCCGGTTGTCCGCGGCCCCCCCGTGCCCGGAGCCGGCCCTTGTCCCCCTCTGCGTGGGATCGGCGGGCCCCCCCGCCGCCCCCCCGTCGGCCGCGGAGGGCCCCGCCTTGCTGGGGGGTCCCCGCCGGCGGCGGGGGGGTGCCCCCGGCGGGAGATCTCCTCGCCGCCGCCCCCCACCCGTCCGGGGGTCTCCCCCGGGCCGGGGGGGGGTTGGGCGGGGGGACTGGGCTTTCGCGCGCCGCGCGGGTGGCTTTGGGTCCCGCGGGGGCAAAACAACCGCTGCTGGCGGGGGGTATTCATAGACTTTTTTCTTTCTTTTTGCTCTACAATCGATTTTACTCGGTTTATTCAGTTCCCCGGGGTGGCAGTCCCAAGGAGAACACCCTGGAGAACCGGCTCGACCGATCCTGTTTTTCGTCTTCGGCGTGCTGGCGGGCGCGCTCAAATCCAACCTCGAGATTCCACCGGCGATCTCCAAGTTCCTGTCCCTGTACCTGCTGATGGCACTGGGGCTGAAGGGCGGATTCGCGCTGGCGCACTCCGGGCTGAGCGCCACCGTGATGCTCAGTCTTGCGGCCGCGATGCTGATGGCCTTCATCGTGCCGGCGATGGGCTACCAGCTCCTGAAGAACCGCGTATCACGCTTCGACGCCGCGGCGATCGCCGCCTCCTATGGGTCGGTGAGCGCGGTCACCTTCGTGACGGCCATGCAATACCTCGAGGCCAATGCCATGCCCCCTGGAGGACACATGGCGGTCGCGCTCGTTGTCATGGAGTCACCGGCCATCATCATGGCGGTGCTGCTGGCCAATAGGCTGCGGCACGGACAGCCGGCCGCCATCAGCGTGTCGTCATCCGGCGCCGCCTCGCTGGCCGCGTTCGCCAGCCCCAGGCCCGGCACACCGCTGGGCAAGATCCTGCACGAGTCGTTCACGGACGGCGCCCATCTGCTGCTGCTCGGTGCGATGGCTGTCGGCTGTCTGAGCGGCGATGCCGGCCAGGCGGTGATGGCGCCGTTCTCGAGTGATCTGTTCAAGGGGATGCTCGCCTTCTTCCTGCTCGACATGGGGCTGATGGTCGCCAGGAACGTCGGCACCGTCAGGGGCAAGTCGCCCGTGTTGATCGCCTATGCCGTCGTCGGACCGCTGGTGCATGCATCGATCGCACTCGCGCTCGCGATCCTGCTGATGCTGCCCGCGGCCGATGCGGCGCTGCTGATGGTGCTCTCGGCCAGCGCGTCCTACATCGTCGTGCCGGCGGTGCTGCGCTATGCGATTCCGGAGGCGAATCCATCGCTCTATTTCGGCTTGTCGCTGGGCGTGACCTTTCCGTTGAACATCCTGTTCGGCATTCCGCTGTACGCCTTTGCAGCGAAGCAATTCCTGGCATGACAGCCCGGCTCGCAGGCCGCTGCGGCGACAGGGCGTCATGGACCTGATCGCGGTCAACGGCTATTACTCGCTGATCTCGATGGTCCTCAATGTCGATCGCACACCGATCCCGGGGGGTGGCAAGCCGCCGCTGCCGGTGCTCACCGGGAAGTGAAGGGTCAGCGGGCCATCGCAAGCCACCGTCACGGCACTCCCGAGGTGATGACCCAGGGCCCTCTCAAACCGCGCCACGCACCGAAAACACGGGGCACAATGCCATCACCTTCGCACGAATCGAGCAATCCACCGCCCTCACCCCCGGAGATGCCATGTTCCAACCCGACCTCTTCAAAGGCCAGAAGATCCTGATTACCGGCGGCGGCACCGGCCTGGGCAAGGCGATGGGCGAACGGCTGCTGCAGCTCGGCGCGCATCTCGTGATCTGTGGCCGGCGCAAGTCGGTGCTGGACGACACGGCCGCCGAACTCTCCGGCATGCACGGTGGTGTCGTCGACACCTACGCCTGCGACATCCGGAACGCCGCGGCGATCGAGGAGATGATGGACGACATCTTCGCGCGCGGCCCCCTCACCGGCCTGATCAACAACGCCGCCGGCAACTTCATCAGCCGCACCGAGGACCTCTCGCCGCGCGGCTTCGATGCGGTCGCCAACATCGTGATGCACGGCACCTTCTACGTGACGCAGGCGGTGGGCAAGCGCTGGATCGCCGGCGGACTGAAAGGCAGCGTGCTGTCGATCGTCACGTCCTGGGTCTGGACCGGATCGCCCTTCGTGGTGCCCTCGGCGATGTCCAAGGCCGGCATCGATGTGATGACCAAGTCGCTGGCAGTCGAATGGGGACGCCACGGCATCCGTCTGAATTCGATCGCTCCCGGGGTGTTCCCGACCGAAGGCTCCGAAGCGCGGCTGCGCCCGGGCGGCGACGGCTACGCGAAGGATCTCGCCGAAAATCCGATGCGCCGGAACGGCCGGATGCCGGAGCTCACCGACCTCACCGCGTTCCTGATGGCCCCCAACTGCGAGTGGCTCACCGGCCAGACGATCGCGATCGATGGCGGCAGGTGGCTTGCCGGCGGCGCCTACTACACCCAGAACCTGGACTGGACCGATCAGCAGTGGCAGGAAGCGCGGGCGCGGATCAAGGCGCGCAACGACGAGGACAAGGCACAGCGCTCGGTCTGATTCCGCGGGCTCAGGGCGCGGGCAGTTCTGCGACCAGCACGCTGCCCGACGCCGATTCGGTGATGACCACCGCATCGCGACCGGGCCAGCACGCCACATTGGTGACCGACGAATTGGGAACCGGGCTGCACAACCGGTGCGTCACCTCGCCCAGCGCATTGAGCACGAACACACAGCCCAGGCTGGCATGGGCCACCAGCAGCCGGCCATGGCGGTCGAGCGCCATGCCGTCCGGACCGCTCGGGCCGAAGAACGTCTGAAGCGCGACCATCTTGCTGATCGACCCGTCGGCCAGCAGCGGTGCGCGCCACACCTGGTTGGCCCGGGTCAGCGCCACGTACAGCACCTTCATGTCGGCACTGACCGCCAGCCCGTTGGGGCTGGGCGCGTTGGACATCAGCAGGTCGAGTCGCCCGTCGGGCTGCCAGCGGTACACGCGCCCGGTCGGATCGTGCAGGCCGGTCTGGCCCTGATCGGTGAAGTACAGACGGCCCTGCGCGTCGAACACCAGATCGTTGACGCCCTTGAAGGATTCGCTGTTTCGGTGGCCGAGCACGGTGTCCAGGCGCCCGCTGGCCGGATCGAAGCGCTGGATGCCGTGGCGGTAGTCGGTGATCCATACGCTGCCGTCGGCATGCATTGCCAGCCCGTTGGGCCAGCCATCGGATTCGAGCACGCAGTGCCACTGCAGGTCCGGCGTGATGCGAAACAGCCGGCCATGCGGGATATCGGTCACATACAGATTGCCTTGCGCATCGAAGCACGGCCCCTCGAGGAAGGAGTCGGCCACATGCCCCGGCCGATTGGCGTCGGCCCACGACGACCGCTGCGGGCGCCGCATCGCATCGGGCAGGCGAGTCAGCACCGTGGCGTTCACGCGCACGGGCGGGGTTCCATCAAGGTTCCACATCATCGGCTCCTCAGGGCGTCTCGGTGGCTATTGGGCCCGCCAGGACGATACACACAATGTTGCCGCAGATCCGGAACGTGAGCGGCAGCGCACACTGGAAGACGCCCAAGCGGCTCTTGCCCTACGACTGGGCGACGAGCATGGCTGTCGTGCGGCCCAAGGCCGCGGCTTCGTTGGGTGTGCCTGCGGATCCTGTTGAAAACCGGCCGCCGGCGCGATGCCGGGAAACGGATGCTCCACGAAACGCCGTTGCCGACCGTTCGGTATCCTCGGCCCATGTCCGACGCGCCCAGCACACCCAGTTCGCAGCAGCGGCGCATCCTGATCTGGATGTGCGTGTTCATCGGCGTGAATCAGCTTGGTTTCGGCGCGCTGATCCCTGTGCTGCCGCTGTATGCGCAGGCCTTCGGCGTGCCGGCCTCGGCGATCGGCACCACGATCGCGGTGTACGGCCTGGCGCGCATGCTGTCGGCGCTGCCGGCCGGGCGCCTGGCGGATCTGCTGGGCCGCCGCCAGTCCATGGCGATCGGCGGCCTGATCTGCACGCTGGGCAACCTGTGGTGCGCGCTGGCCGGCAGCTTTCCGGAGTTCGTGATGGCGCGCTTTGTCGCGGGCGTCGGCGCGGGCTGGGTCCAGGCCGCCGGCATGATCGTGCTGGCCGACATCAGCACGCCGGCGCAGCGCGGGCGCATGATGTCGATCTACCAGGGCGCCTTCCTTTCTCGGTGGGCATCGGGCCGTTTCCCGGCGGCATTCTGGCCCAGCAGTTCGGTCTGGCCGCGCCATTCGCCGCCTATGCGATCGCCTGCGGCATAGCCGGTGTGCTGGCCTGGTTCGTGGTGCCCGAGACGCGCACCTTCTCGGTGAAGGGCGGGCCCGCGGCCACGCCCAGCACGGTGCCCTTCATGAGCCAGATGCGCATCCTGCTGTCCAACGTCGGCTACGCCATGGTGTGCCTGGTCGGACTGGTCAATGCGGTGGTGCGCACCGGCGGCCTGTTCAATGTGGTGCCGCTGCTGGCGGCCTCCAAGCTGGGCCTGGGGCCGGGCCAGATCGGCAGCCTGATGGCCCTGGGCAGCCTGCTGGGACTGGCCGCCAGCTATCCGGCCGGCGTGCTGGCCGATCGGATCGGGCGCAAGCCGATCATCGTGCCCTCGGCGCTGCTCACCGCGCTGGCCTTTGCCGTGTACTGCTGGGCTCCTTCGCTGGCCTGGTTCGGCATCGCCTGCGCGCTATGGGGGGTCGCGGTGGCGGTCAATGGCGCGGCGCCAGCCGCCTACGCCGCCGACAACGCGCCCCCTGGGATGAATGCGGCCGCGATGTCCGGTTACCGGATGGTGTCCGACGTCGGTTACGTGATCGGGCCGATCCTGCTGGGCCTGGTGGTCGACTGGCAGGGCGCCGAGAGCGGCCTGCTGTTCGCGGCGTTCCTGGTCGCCGGTGCCGGGCTGCTGTTCGCGCGCTTCGCGCCGGAGCAGTGGCGCCGACCGGGGTAAGGGACTGCGTTGCTGACATGACCGGGGTGGCGATGACCTGACCCGGGTGGCGGTGGCATCGGCCCGGCCGAGCTCCGCCACCGCCGGGCTGGCGTCTACTCGACAGGCCGCGCGGCGGTCTCGGCTCGCCGGGTGGCTCGCCCGGGCAGCACCACGCTGGCGATCGAGACCAGCCCGCAGGCCAGCGCGGTCCAGTCGCGCCAGGTCGGCTGTTCACCCAGCATCGCCATGCCCGAGAACAGACCGACCACCGGGATCAGCAGCACCGACAGGCTGCTGGCGATCGGCGGCAGGACCGTCGCCAGCCGGAACCACAGCAGCTGCGAGACGCCGAAGACCAGCGCCACGTTGTAGAGCACCGCGGTCCATTCGACCGGGTCGGGCCAGCGGACCCACTGATCGCGCTCGAAGATCAGCGCCAGCACGGCGCAAAAAACCAGCCCCAGCGCCGTCATCCAGAAAGTGAGCACGACCACCGAGCCGGGCAGCCGGCGCCGGTTCATCCACTGGGTGCCGACGGCCCACACCATCGCCGCGGCCAGCATCAGCACGGTGCCCAGCGGCCGGCCGGCCAGGGTGGCGAGTTCGCCGCCCAGCAGCAGTCCGATCGCCGCGCAGGCCGCCAGCACACCCACGGCCTTGCGGGCATCGAGCCGATCGCGGTAGAACAGCCAGCCGATCAGCGCGACCCACACCGGCATCGTGTAGCCCAGGATGGCCGCGCGACCGGAGGACAGCAGCTTCAGGCCCCAGATCGACAGCGCGCACCACAGCGCCATGTTGGTCAGCCCCAGCAGCACCAGCTCGCGCCAGTGCTGACGGGCCACGCGCAGCGAATGCCCCTGAGCGCGCGCGATCGCAGCCAGCAGCACGGCGCCGCCGACCATGCAAAGGGTTCGGAAACTGAGCGGCGCGAAGTCGCGCACCCCGAGCTTCATCACCGGCCAGTTCAAGCCCCACAGCACCGTCAGGACGACGAGCTGCAGCGCGTCCTTGCGCGACAGTGCGAACCTCACCCGGATCGACGCCCGAGCAGGGCCATCACAGATCCAGCGCCAGGAACAAGGTGCCCGGGATGGGGTTGTACCCGTAGGGCTCGATCGGCCTGAAGCCGAGTGCGCGGTACAGGGCCTGTGCCGATGCCATCGTCGGCAGCGTGTCCAGGCAGATCCGGGAGTAGCCGGCCTCGCGCGCCTCCTGGCAGATCCGTTCGGCCAGACGGCGACCGAGCCGTTCGCCGCGGGTCTGTGCCTGCACATACAGCCGCTTCATTTCGCAGTCGCTTCCGGTGAGCGGCCGCAAGGCCACGCATCCGACGGGCTGCGTCCCCCGCCAGGCCAGCAGCAGCCGGCCTCGAGGCGGGGCGTACCGGCCAGGCAGCTCGCGCCATTCGGTCTCGAAGTCCTGGAACGACAGGTCGATGCCCAGACCATCGGCATAGTCACGAAAAAGACGGCGGACCTCGGGCAGGTCCTGCGGCAGGATGGCGGGGCGGATCTCGGTCATTGCGGCTTGGCCGATGATACTGTGGCGAGCCTGAGAACCTCCTTATCCCCCGTTCCGACTTGTCCGACCGCGCCGCACCTCTCCCGACCCCCAACCCGCTGCTGGTCGCCAACCTGGTCGCCCAGATCGGCTTCGGGCTGCTGGCGATGACCATCTGCCTGCCCTCGATGCAGGAATGGGGCAGCCTGTTCGGCGCCGACCAGGCTCGGGTCCAGCTCACCTTCAGCAGTTACCTGGTGGCCTATGGCAGCCTGCAGCTGGTCTATGGGCCGATGTCGGATCGCTTCGGACGCAAGCCGATCCTGATGGTCGGTCTGCTGCTGGCAGGCATCGGCTCGGTGCTCGCCGCGCTCGCCACCGACCTGGACGGCCTCACCGCGGCGCGCGTCCTGCAAGGGGCCGGGACGGCAGCCGGCATGGTGGCCGGCCGTGCGATGGTGCAGGACCTGTTCCCCGGCTCGCAGCGCACGAGGGTGATGGCCTATGTCGGCATGGCGATGGGCTTGTGCCCGCCGATCGCGACGCTGGTCGGCGGCCAGATCCATGTCCGGCTGGGCTGGCAGGCCAACTTCGCACTGATGGCGGTGCTGTCGGGACTGCTGCTGGTGTGGGCCTGGCTGGGCCTGCCCGCACGCCCGGCGCGGCCCTTGGCGCGTACTCATTGGCTCGGCGACATGTTCCGCGCCTATGCGCGCCTGGCGCGCGAACCGGCCTTTCTGCTGAACGTGGCCATCCTGTCCATGACCGTGGCGACGTTCTATGCCTTCCTGAGCGGCGCGCCGATCGTGCTGCGCAGCTACGGCGTCGGTCCGGCGAACATCGGCTGGTACATCATGGCGGTGCCGCTGTCGTTCATCCTGGGCAACTTCCTGACCAGCCGTTTGAGCCACCGCTACGGCGACCGCCGGATGATGGCTCTGGGTCAGACATCGACGATCGCCGGGATCGGGCTGATGCTGGCGCTGGGTCTGGCCGGCCTGAAGACGCCGCTGGCGTTTTGCCTGCCGCTGATGCTGCTGGGCATCGGGCACGGCCTGCTGATGCCGGCCTGCCTGGCGGGTGCCGTCGGGCAGGTGCCCAAACTGGCCGGCGCCGCCGCGGCGGTGGCCGGCGTGGCCCAGCAGCTGTTGGGGGCACTGGGCGGCTACACGGTCGGCTGGGTGCCCCACGACGGATCGGTCAACCTGGGCCTGCTGATGATGGGCTTCACGCTGGCCGCGATCACCGCCCAGACCGTTTTGCATCGGCCCGCGCGGGCTCCGCGCTGACCGCAATGACCTGTCGGTGCCTGCCGCCACCAGCCCCGCCCGCAGCCAGCCCGCGACTGCCCGCGCACCTGACGCCTGACGCCTCCCGCCTCGCGCGCCTGCCCCTCCTGAGGAAACCCCGATGAGTCCGACCACTGCCGCACTTCGCGCCGCGCTCGCCGAGCGATTCGGCGACACCTTCGCCGTCCCCGACGACCTGCCCGGGCAGGAAGAACTGCTGCGCATCGCCACCCATGCCACGCATCGTGCGTGGACCGATCAGCCGATCGCGCCCGAAGTGCTGACCCTGCTGGGCGCCTGTGCGCTGTCGGCGCCCTCCAAGAGCTACCTGCTGCAAGCCGACATCGTGCACGTCCGCGATCCGGCACGGCGTCAGGCGGTGCAGGCCCTGGTCCCTTCGATGCCCTGGATGGCCAGTGCGCCGGCGCTGCTGGTCTTTTGCGGCAATGGCCGTCGATTTCGGCAGATCTTTGCCCGGCGCGGCCAGCCCTTCGTCAACGAACACCTGGACGGGTTCTTCAACCCGACGGTCGACGCCTCGCTGGTGATGATGAATTTCATCCGTGCGGCCGCCGCGACGGGCCTGGTGTGCTGCCCGATCAGCGTGCTGCGCGATCAGGCGCAACGCCTGGCCGAGATCCTGGAGATGCCCGACCATGTCTTCCCGGTGTCCGGGCTGTGCGTGGGCTATCCGGCACAGGTGCGCGCGATCAATCCGCGCCTGTCGCTGGCGGCCACCTGGCATACCGACCGATTCGATGACGCGGGCAGCGATGCGCTGATCGACGAGTTCGATCGCCGCTTCGTCACGAACAAGGAAAAATACGCGCCCGCCCAAGCCACGGGGCGGCCGGCGAGCTGGTCCGACGAAAAGGCCCGGCAGTACGCCACCCCACAACGGGCCGACTGGGGCCGCTTCGTGCGTGCCCGCAAGTTCGACCTGTCGTAGCCGCGGCGCGCGGCCGTCAGTCCAGCTTCACGCCCAAAGCCTCGACTTCCTTGATCCAGACGGGGCCGTCTTCACGCCACATCCGCAACGCATCGGCACGGCCCTTGGTGGCGTCTGGTATCGCGAAGCTCTCGCGCAGCGCGCGTGCCCGAGGTGTTTCGTTGCCGTCGACCGCAACCTTGGACAGCAGCTCCAGGATGTCGACCGGCACGGACGAGTGGGCACTGAGCGCCAGGCCGCCTTCCAGCCGGGCGATCGGGGCCTTCATGCCCTGCTCGATCAGGGTCGGCACATCGGGCAGCTTGGGGCTGCGGTACTGGCCGGTGACGGCGATCGGCCGGATGCCCTTGTCGCGCACCGTGGCGAAGGCCTGAAAGCTGCCGACCGCGATCTGGATGGCGCCGGAGCCCATTTCGATCCACATCGGGCCTTCGCCCTTGTACTGCACGGCCTGGATCTTGCCGCCGAAGTCACGATTCAGTGTTTCGGCGAACACGTGCGGATACGAGGCCACCGCGTAAGAGCCCATCGTGGAGGGGTTCTTGGCGGCGTAGTCGATCAGTTCCTTCAGGTTGCGCACACCGGTCTTCTCCAGCACGGCCAGCACCAGCGGCCCGGACGGAAACACGGTGATCGGCGCAATGTCCTTGGCCAGATCGAAGGGCAGCTTGCGGTACAGCACGCGGGTCTGCCAGAGCATGCCGGTGGTGGTCGAGAGCAACGTGTAGCCATCGGGCGGCGACTTCACCATCGCATCGGTGGCGATGATGCCGCTGGCGCCGGGGCGGTTCTCGACCACCGCGGGCAGGTTGAAGCGCGCGGTGAACTGCTCGGCAAACAGCCGGGCATAGGCATCGCTCAGCCCGCCGGGCGCCGCGCCGACAATGATCTTCAGGTTCTTGTTCGGATAGGCACCGGACTGGGCGAAGGCGCGCTGCAGGGGCGTGGCGGCCAGGCCGGCTCCGGCCAGCATCAGGTTGCGGCGGGTGGTGTCGGTCATCGTCAGCTTTCTGTTTCGAAAAAATCAGCGGGGATCACGCTCGGCAGGGCCTGGTCGCACACGCGACATGCGCATGATTTGGCCAGTCCGTACCATTCGCCAAGAGGATTCAACCAATGACGGTCGCGTGCAAAGTACTCGAACTCCCCGGCGGGAGACAAGGGTTCCCCTCCGGCCCGCAGGCCCGGGCCAGCGGGCGCCCGTGACAGACTAGATTGCTGGCGCTGCTCTTCTACTTGTCATACCATCATACCATCAGACAAGTAAGGGAGATGACATGACCCAATCGATTGCACTGTTCGGCGCCGGCGGAAAGATGGGCGTTCGCCTGTCCGGCAACCTGCAGAAGTCCGCCTACCAGGTCCGCCATGTCGAGGTCGGCAAAGCCGGACGCAAGCGCCTGAAGGACGAACTGGGCGTCGAGTGCGTGTCGGTGGATGCCGCGCTGGACGGCGTCGACGTGGTGATCCTGGCCGTGCCCGACACCCTGATCGGCAAGCTCGCCGCCGAGATCGCACCCCGCCTGCCCGCCGGCACCATGGTGATGACGCTGGACGCCGCCGCACCCTTCGCCGGCCACTTGCCTCAGCGCGCCGACCTCACGTACTTCGTTGCGCACCCCTGCCACCCGTCGATCTTCGCGCCCGAAGTGCACGTGGCTGGCGCGCCGGATTATTTCGGCGGCGTCAGCGCGCCGCAATCGATCGTCAGTGCGCTGATGCAGGGTCCGGACGACGCCTTCGCCCTGGGCGAGGACATCGCCAAGACCATCTACCAGCCGATCGTGCGCTCGTACCGCGTCACGGTCGAACAGATGGCCCTGCTCGAACCGGGCCTGTCGGAAACCGTCTGCGCCACGCTGCTCGACGTGATGCGCGAGGCGATGGACGAGGTGGTCTCGCGCGGCGTGCCTGCCGAGGCCGCGCGCGACTTCCTGCTCGGCCACATGACCATCCTGTCGGCCGTGATCTTCAAGCAGATTCCCGGCCAGTTCTCGGACGCCTGCAACAAGGCCATCACCTTCGGCAAGCCGCGCCTGATGCGCGACGACTGGAAGGCGGTCTTCGACGGCAATGAAATCGCCGAGAGCATCGAGCGCATCACCTGAGGGGCACCCCATCCTGAGCGCCCCGAGGAACACCCGATGACGCAACGCATCCACGCAAGCTACTGGCTGGAAACCGGCGGCGACCCGGAACGCACGGCGCAGACCATCGCCGGCGAACAGTCCAGCGGCACATTCCTGAAGCTGGCCAACGAAACCGACGAACTGAAGGAACGCGCGGGCGCCCGGGTCGAATGCCTCGAGGTGCTCGAGAAGGTCAGTTCGCCCAGCCTGCCCGGCGCGAAGGCTTCATCGACCTACACCCGCTGCCGGCTCGAACTGTCGTGGCCGATCGAGAACCTGGGGCCCTGCCTGCCCAGCCTGCTGTCGACGGTGGCCGGCAATCTGTACGAGCTGCAGGATGTCTCGGGACTGCGCATCCTGGACATCACGCTGCCCGATGCGTTTGCCCGGGCCTACCCGGGACCGGCCTTCGGCGTCGAGGGCACCCGCCGCCTGGCCGGTGTGGCGCGGGGGCCGCTGATCGGCACCATCATCAAGCCCAGCGTCGGGCTCGATGCGCGGCAGACGGCCGAGCAGGTGCGGCTGCTGGTCGAGGGCGGCATCGACTTCATCAAGGACGACGAGCTGCAGGGCGACGGCCCCGGATGCCCGTTCGACGAACGCGTCGCCGCGGTGATGCGGGTCGTCAACGACGCGGCCGACCAGACCGGCCGCAAGGCGATGATGGCGTTCAACATCACCGGCGACCTGGACCGCATGAAGCGCCGGCACGATCGGGTGCGCGAGCTGGGCGGGACCTGCGTGATGGTCTGCGTGGCCTCGGTCGGCGTCGCCGGCCTGGTCGAACTGCGCCGGCACAGCACGCTGCCGATCCATGCCCATCGCGCCGGCTGGGGCTACCTGAGCCGCAGTCCGGCACTGGGCTGGGACTTTGCCGCCTGGCAGAAGATCTGGCGGCTGGCCGGCGCCGATCACCTGCATGTGAACGGCCTGCGCAACAAGTTCAGCGAACCCGACGACGTCGTGATGCACGGCGCGCGTGCGGTGGCCACGCCACTCTTCGAGCACGCCCCGATGGCGACGATGCCGGTGTTCAGTTCGGCGCAGACCGGCCTGCAGGCCCTGGACACCTTCACCGGACTGGGCAGTGCCGATCTCATCTGCACCGCCGGTGGCGGCATCTTCGGGCACCCCGACGGCGTGCCCGCCGGCGTCTCGGCGCTGCGCCAGGCCTGGGACGCGGCCATTGCCGGCATCGACCTGCGGCGCCATGCGCAAACCCACGGCGAACTCGCGCGCGCCCTGAGCTTCTGGTGACGCCGTGACCGCGCAAACCCCGTCCGACTGGCCCGCGGGCCTGCTGCTCAGCTACTACGGTGACGACTTCACCGGCTCGACCGACGCAATGGACGCGTTCACGGCGGCCGGACTGCCGACAGTCCTGTTCGTCACGCCGCCACGTGTGCAGGATCTCGCACGCTTTCCGCAGGCCCGCTGCGTGGGACTGGCCGGGCTGTCGCGCGGCCAGTCGCCAGAGTGGATGAATCGTGAACTGCCGGCGGCATTCGCCAGCCTGGCCAGCCTCGGGGCGCCGATCCTGCAATACAAGGTGTGCTCGACCTTCGACTCGTCGCCGGCGATCGGGTCGATCGGCCGGGCCATCGACCTGGGCGTGCGCGCCATGCCGGGGTCATGGTCGCCGATGGTGATCGGGGCGCCGCGGCTGCGGCGCTTCCAGATGTTCGGCAACCTGTTCGCCGCGGCCGCCGACGGGGCCGTGCACCGGCTCGATCGGCATCCCTCGATGTCGCGCCATCCGGTCACGCCGATGGACGAAGCGGACCTGCGGGCGCATCTGGCGCGGCAGACCCGGCGCCGGATCGAACTGATCGACCTGGCCCAGCTGGGCCAGGGCCTGGGCCAGGCGCGCTGCGACTCGCTGCGTGGCGAGGACCGGCCGGTGGTGATGCTCGACGTCTGCGATGCCGCCACCCAGCGCGAGGCCGGCCGGCTGGTCTGGGAAAACCGCGGCGCCGGCGTGTTCAGCGCGTCATCATCCGGCCTGCAGTACGCCTTGACCGCACACTGGCGCGAACTCGGCCTGCTTCCCGAGCAGACCGGGCTGCCGGTCGCCGCGCCAGCCCCCTGCATCGCCGCGGTCAGCGGCAGCTGTTCGCCGATGAGTGCCGCGCAGATCCAATGGGCGCGCGGCCACGGTTTTCAGACGGCACGCCTGGATGTCCGGCAGTGCCTGGACGACACACGGGCCGAGATCGAGATCGAGCGCCTGGCCGCCCACGCGAGCGCGCTCATCGGGCAAGGTATCTCGCCCATCGTGTACTCGGCCGAAGGGCCCGATGACCCTGCCGTCACCTCGTTCGACGACTGGGTGGCCGCCGCGGGCATCAGCCGCGCCGAAGGCGCCTGCGGATCGGCCGTGCACTGGCCGAGATCATGCGGCGCATGCTCGATCGCTCCGGCGTCCGGCGGGTCGTGGTCGCCGGAGGCGACAGCTCCGGCGCCGTCGCCAGCCACCTGGGCATCCAGGCGCTGACGGTGGCCGCGGGCCTGTCGCCCGGTGTGCCGCTGTGCCGGGCATGGTCGGACCGCCCCGAGCGCGACGGCCTGGAGATCGCGCTCAAGGGCGGTCAGTTCGGCGCGATCTCGTTCTACGGCGATGTCCGGGAGGGTCGGTCCAACCCGTCATCCTGACGACCATCGGCCCTCAGCCTTGCGCCATGCCAGTCATGGCGGCGCCCGCCATCCCTTCGGAGTGTCCCATCCCATGCTGTCCGACCCCATCCAGCGCCGCAAGCTCTACCAGGAAGTCCAGGACCGCCTGATGCACAGGATCGCGGCCGGCGAATTCGCGCCGGGCGATCACCTGCCCTCCGAGCGTGAACTCATGGAACTCTATGGCGTGGGGCGGGTCGCTGTGCGCGAAGCGCTGCAGGAGCTCTCGCGCTCGGGCATCGTCGAGATCTCGCAAGGCGAACGCGCCCGCGTGGTCGTGCCGACCGCGCATCGGATGATCGAGCAGCTGGCCGAGGGTGCCCGCCATCTGCTGCGCATGCAGCCGGAAATGCTCGATCACCTGAAGGACGCGCGCATCTTCCTGGAAGTGGGGCTGGTGCGCATCGCCGCCCAGCGCGCCACTCCCGAGGACATCGCACGCCTGGAGCAGCGCCAGCACGAACACCGGGAATCGATGCTGGCACCTCGACCGTTTCCTGGAGCGCGACATGCTGTTCCACCGGGAGATCGCCATCATCACCGGCAACCCGATCTTCCCGGCCAGCGCCGAAGCGTTGTTCAACTGGGCCAGCACGTATGACCAGTCGATCGTGCGCGCGCCGGGCGCTGAAGCGCTGACGCTGGCGGAGCACCAGAAGATCATCGACGCGATCGCCGCGCACGACCCGGAGCGTGCCGCCAAGGCGATGCACGACCACCTCACCCGCGCCAACGTGCCGGCGGCTGGTGGCCTGAGCGGCGGCAGGCGCGCGACTCAGCGCGCGTGATGACCTGCTTATCGCGCGCAAGCCGGCGCCTGAAGCGCCGTGTCACTGATCCGCGACCGCGTTGCGCGCCTCCATCGCGGCCGCCTTGCGCAGGTCGTTGCGGTCATTGTCGAGCTCGTAGTCGACGTGGAGCAGCCGGCCCTCGAAGCGGAACGGCGCCGGATAGGCATCGCTGACGGTGGACCCCTGGTCGCTGCCGATGTCCATGCCGTAGAAGGTCTGGCGCCACGGCAGCAGTTCGATCGGTGCCGAACCGCAGGCCGCCCCGTCGACCAGCACGGTCGCGGCGCCCGTGTGTTCGCCGGTCTTCTCGAAGCGCATCATGAGCTCGCAGACACCCGCCGGCAGCTCCACGGTGCTGGCGACCGTGGTGAGCGCGCCGATCCGGTTGTAGACGTAGTGAAAGCGGTTGTCCTTCACATACAGCGCGTAGCCGCCGACGCGAACCGCAGGCCAGCAGCACGCCCTGCCCGGTGGTGGAACTTCGCTCGATGCGCGCAATGATGCGGTGCGAGCGGTTGCGGATGTCGGGCACCGCGAACCGGTCCAGGTGCGGCATGCCGGGCCGGTAGCGCAGCGTGGTCGCGGGCTTGCCGCCCCCCGGGCGGCGCAGCACGAACAACTCGACACCGCGGTCGTCCAGCGGCAGCACGTTGTATTTGCCGGCCTCGACCCACCAGGCGGAGATCAGCTCCTGCAGCTTTTCCGGGTGCGACTTGGACAGGTCGTGACACTCCGAAAAATCCTGATCGGTGTGGTACAGCGCCCACTTGTCCTGTTCGAAGGGCTGCCCCTGGCGGTGCATCGCCACCGCCTTCCAGCCGCCCGACCACAGCGCGCGATGGCCGAGCATTTCGTAGTACTGCACCGACTTGCGCTGCGCGGCCGCGCCGGTCTCGAAGGTGTAGGCGAAGCTCGTGCCCTCGACCGGCAGCTGCGGCACACCGGCATGGACCTCGGGCGCCACGATGCCGACCGACTCCAGGATCGTCGGCAGGATGTCGGTCACATGGTGGTACTGGGTTCGGATGCCGCCGCGCTCCGCAATGCGCGCCGGCCAGTGCACGATCATCGGATCGTGGATGCCGCCCTCGTAGGTGTTCTGCTTGTAAAAGCGCAGCGGCGTGTTGCCGACCTGGGCCCAGCCCTTGGGGTAGTTGTTCAGCAGGTGCGGGCCGCCGATGCGATCGATGTGCGGCAGCATCTCCTGGACGCTCTGCTCCATCCGGTTGAAGTACGCCAGTTCGTTCAGGATGCCGTGATGGCCGCCCTCCTGGCTCGCCCCGTTGTCCGACAGGAACACGATCAGCGTGTTCTCGAGGCAGTCGATGTCCTTCAGGAACTGCACCAGCCGACCCACCTGCGCATCGGTGTGGTCCAGGAAACCGGCAAAGGCCTCCTGCATGCGGGCGTACAGCTGCTTCTGGCCGTCGTTGAGCTCGTCCCAGGCCGGCACGCCCGGGTTGCGCGGCGACAGCGTGGTACCGGCGGGCACGATGCCCAGTTCGAGCTGGCGCTTGAACCAGGCCTCGCGGGTGACATCCCAGCCCTGGTCGTAGCGGCCGCGATACTTCTGCAGGTAAGCCGGCGGCGCCTGGTGCGGCGAGTGCGTCGCGCCGAAGGCCAGGTACATCATGAACGGCCGCTCGCGCCCTGCCGAGCGCTGCGCCGAGATCATGCCGATCGCCTGGTCGACCAGCGCCTCGGACAGGTGATACTCGGGGTCGCTTGGCGGATCGACCGGATGGTTGTCGATGGTCAGTTCGGGCGAAAACTGATCGGTGGCACCACCCAGGAAACCGTAGTAGCGCTCGAAGCCGCGCTGCAGCGGCCACTGGTCGAAGGGCCCGGCCGGCGTGCAGTCCTCCATGTTGGCCAGGTGCCATTTGCCCAGCGCGAACGTGTTGTAGCCGACCGCACGCAGCATCTCGGCCATGGTCGCGGCCTTGGGCGTGATCTCGCCGCGGCAGTTCGAATAGCCGGTGTCGACGTTGCTCAGGAAGCGCATGCCCACCGAATGGTGATTGCGCCCGGTCAGCAGGCAGGCCCGCGTGGGCGAGCACAAGGCCGTGGTGTGGAAGTTGGTGTAGCGCAACCCGCCCGCCGCCAGCGCATCGATGTTCGGGGTTTGAATGTCGGAGCCGTAACACCCCAGATGGGCGAAGCCGGTGTCGTCCAGGGCGATCACCAGCACATTGGGCGCCCCCTCGGGCGCGCGGGGCGGCTCTGGCCACCACGGCGTGGAGTCGGCCGCGGTGATGCCGACCTTGCCTTTGAAATTCTCGCGTCCTGCGCCTTGGTCGCTCATGCCGACTCCATCTCCGGATAGTCGATGTAGCCTTGCGGCCCCCGGGTGTAGAACGTGGCCCGGTTGTAGGGCGTGAGCGGCGCCTCGCGCTGCAGGCGCCGCGGCAGATCCGGGTTCGAGATGAACAGGCGCCCGAACGCGATCGCGTCCGCATCGCCGCGCGCGACCATCTCGGCAGCGCTGTCGCCCTTGAAGTTGCCGGCCGCGATCAGCACGCCATGCCAGGCGGGTCGGAACAGTTCGGCGGCCGAGGGCACGCCCTGGTGATCGACCTCGCGCTGCCCGGCGCCGCTGGCACGCGGTTCGATCAGGTGCAGGTAGGCCAGTCCCATCTTGTCGAGCTCGCCGATGACGTGGCTGTACAGCGGCATCGGGTCGGCTTCGCCGCTGCTGTTCGCGACGCCGAACGGCGACAGGCGGATGCCCACCCGATTCGCGCCGCAGACCTTGGCCACCGCCGCGGTCACTTCCAGCGCCAGGCGGGCGCGGTTGGCGATCGAGCCGCCGTAGGCGTCGGTGCGCTGGTTGCTGGCCGACTGCATGAACTGTTCGAGCAGATAGCCGTTGGCAGCATGCACCTCGACGCCGTCGAAGCCGGCCGCCATCGCATTGCGCGCGGCTTGGGCATAGGCCTCGATGACCCCGGGGATCTCGTCGCCGCGCAGGGCCCGTGGGGTGTCGAAAGGCTCGGGGGTGCCCTTGGCCGACATCGTCATGCCGGGGGCGGCGATCGCCGAGGGCGCGATCGGCGCAGCGCCGCCCGGCTGGTTGAACGAGCGCGAGATGCGGCCCATGTGCCACAGCTGCAGGAACACGAAGCCGCCCTTGGCATGGATCGCCTGGACGATGCCCTTCCAGCCTTCGATCTGCTCGGGCGTGTGGATGCCGGGCGTGCTGCCCGCGCCGCCACCGGGCATCACCTGCGAGGCCTCGGCGATGATCAGGCCGCCCGCGCTGGCGCGCTGATCGTAGTACTGCGCATTGAGCTCGTTGGCGACATGGCCCGGGACGGTCGCGCGCATGCGCGTGAGCGGCGCCATCACGACGCGATGGGCAAGCGTGCAGGGGCCGACCTGCAGCGGTTCGAAAAGCGGCTTCGTAGACATGTTCAGTTCTTCCTTTCGCCCAGGCGGACCAGGGCCAGTTGACGCGATTGCACGACCAGATTCCCGGTGGAATCCCAGAGGGCTCCATCCTCGATGAGCCGGCCGTCGTTGAGATCTTGGGTTCGGAACTGGCCGAGCAGCCAGCCCGGCGCCGGTCGCCGGCGCACATGCACGGTGAGTTCGACCGTGGGGACCCAGCCCACCACGCCCAGCAGGCCGAACACCGCGGGTGGGAAGGTATCGGCGAACAGCACGCTCGCCAGGGTATCGGGCGGGCGGCCATCGCGCAGACGGATCCAGCCGGTGACCTGCGCACGGCCGGCCGCGCCCGCCTTTGCCTCGTCCGGATGCAGCCGGATGTCCAGGCGATCCAGGATCGACAGATCGACCCCCTGCTCGTCACCCGAGCGCTGCACGCACTGGTCGGGCGGCGGGATCTCGGGCGGCCCGAGCGTGATCGTGGGCTCGGTGCCGGCGACCAGGTCGCCCAGCGCGGCCAGCACCTCGAGGCGCGCCACGCCGTCCTGCAGCAAGGTCGCCCGCACGGTGGACAGCGTGCGCCCGGTGCGCAGCACCTGACTGTCGATGCGGCAGGGCCGGCCGGCCAGACCCGGCCGCAGGTAGTGCACGGTGACGCTCACCGGGTCGGGATGCTCGGGCGCGGCCTGGCGCAGCGCCGACAGGGCGAGGCACAGCAGATAGCCGCCATTGGGATTGGCACCGATGTTCCAGGCCGGATCCACCAGCCCCTCGTAGGCGCCGGGGCCGACCGGCGTCAGTCGGATTTCGTCATCGAATTGGCTCATGGGCACTCTGTACCGTGGATTGCGGACGCTGTCAGGCAGGGACGACACGATCGGGTCCGAAATTCGCTGCGCGATCGGGTCCGAAATTCGATGCGGTACCGGGTCCGGATTCAGACCTGCCCCTTCCCTGTGCAGGGGACGTTACATGACAAGATGTCGCGACGCGTTTCGGTCCACGCACCACCCTGAGGAGCCCATCGGATGATCGAAGAAACCCTGGATATCGCCACTGCCGCCGGCGCGATGCCAACCTTCATCTGCCGGCCCGAGCGCGGCGCACCGCACCCGGCCGTGTTCCTGCTGATGGATGCCCCGGGCGTGCGCGACGAGCTTCGCGACATGGCGCGCCGGCTGGCTGCGGTGGGCTATGCCGTGCTGCTGCCCAACCTGTACTACCGCGCCGGGCGCGACACGACGTTCGGCCCGCAGGTGCTCGAGAAGAACAGCGCCGAGTGGGCGCGGATGCGCGCCATCCGCACCAAGATGACCATTCCCCCGGTGATGGACGATTTTGCCGCGATGCTGCGCTTCGTCGACGCCTCGGGCTGGGCAGACCGGGGCCCCGTCGGATGCCACGGCTACTGCATGAGCGGCCCGTACGCGCTGGCCGCCGCCGCGCGTTACCCGGATCGGGTCGCCGCAGCGGCGTCGTTCTACGGCACCTGGCTGGTCAGCGACGCCGTCGAAAGCCCGCATCTCACGCTGGCCAAGGCGCGCGGCGAGCTCTACATCGGCTGCGCCGAACACGACGAACTCGCGCCGGCGCCCATGGTCGAAGCACTGCAGGGCCTGTTCACGGCGGCGGGCAGCCCCGGCGAACTCGAAATCTATCCCGGCGTGCATCATGGCTTCGCGTTCCCGCAACGCTGGTGCTACGACCAACCCGCGGCCGAACGCCACTGGGAACGCCTGTTCGCCCTGTATCGGCGCCGCCTGAACCCGTAAGCCTCCCCTGCCCGACCGACAACCGGAGCCTCCTCATGGCACTACAGAACATCAGCCCCATCAACGACCAGCTGGCCGACACCATCGTGCGCGCGAGCGAGCCCTGGATCGAGACCAGTCCCGGCATGGCCTGGACCAAGGTCCTGTGGACCGGCGCCGAGTCCGGACGCTGGGCGGCCCTGTACCGCTGGAACAAGGGGTACGTTGCCCCGCCCCACAAGCACCTGGCGGCGGCGCACACCTATGTGCTCAAGGGCCGGCTGCAGGTGCGCGACGGGGTGCTGGAAGCGGGCGACTACGACTACGAGCCCAACGGCGTGCTGCACGGCGCAACAACCGCGCTGGAGGACACCGAATACCTGTTCATCTGCGATGGCCCGGTGGTTTTTTTCGACGAAAATGGGCTGAAGAGCTACAAGGGATGGGAAGAACTCGCGCGCCTGAAGGCCCGATGACGCGGTCGTGCTCCTGCCCATCCACACGCAGCCCTTCTCCTCGGCCAACCTCCTTCGGAGCAATCAACCCATCATGACCGCCACTCGCCGTCGCCTCGTGACGTCCCTTTCCCGTGGTGCACTCGCCCTGTTAGCCGCCCTGAGCGTAGGCTCGGCCAGCGCACAGACCGGCAAGCCGATCCGGCTGCTGGTCGGCTTTCCTCCCGGCGGCGGCACCGACCTGATCGCCCGGACCCTGGCCGAGAAGCTCAAGGACGAACTGGGCGCTGCCGTGGTGGTCGAGAACCGCCCGGGCGCCGGTGGCCAGATTGCCGCCCAAGCCCTGAAGGCGGCCCCCGCCGACGGCACCACGCTGTTCCTGTCCCATGACCACACCATTTCGATCCTGCCGCTGGTGATGGCTCATCCCGGCTATGACCCGGCCACCGATTTCGTGCCCGTGGCCGGACTGGCCACCTTCGTCAACGCCTTCGCGGTGTCGGGCGGGAATCCGGCGCGCAGCTTCAACGAGTACCTGGCCTGGGTGAAGAGCCAGGCGGGCAAGGGCGTGGTGGGCATACCGGCGCCGGCCTCGACGCCGGAGTTCCTGGTCAAGACCATCGGCTCGACCTTCAAGCTCGACCTGGCGGCCGCCCCGTACCGCGGCGGCGCCCCGATGATGGCCGACATGATGGGCAATCAGATTCCCGCCGGCGTGGCCTCGGTGCCCGACTTCATCGAGAACCACAAGGCCGGCAAGCTGCGGGTGGTGATGGTGCTGGGCAAGAACCGCCAGCCGGCTCTGCCCGATGTGCCCTCGTCGTCCGAACTGGGACTGGCCGGCTTCGAAGACACCCCCTACTACGGGTTTTTCGCGCCGGCCGGCACGCCCAAGGCGAGCATCGAGCGCTTCTCGGACGCGCTGGCCAAGGTGCTCGGCCAGCCCGACGTGCGCGAACGCCTGACCGCGATGGGCCTCACCGTGAATTTCATGCCCCAGCAGCAGCTCGCGCAGCGCGAACACGCCTACACGCAAGCCTGGGCCAAGATCATCAAATCCAGCGGCTTCCAGCCGAAGTGAGCGCGTGGCGCGGTCGTTCGGCCGACCGCAGCGTGCCCCCGGGCCTCTCTATCCGCCGCATCCCATGGCCCTGCACCTCTGGCTGCTCTACGTCGTCGCTTCGATCGGCCTGTCGGTCACCCCGGGCCCCAACAGCCTGCTGGCGCTGACCCATGGGGCCCGCTACGGGCACGCCCGCACGCTGTTCACGATCGCCGGCGGGGCACTGGGATTCATCCTGCTGATCGCGCTGTCGATGCTGGGCATCGGCACGCTGCTGCGGGCCTCGACGCAGGCGCTGATCGCGCTGAAATGGATCGGCGGCGCGTATCTGATCTGGCTGGGGGTTCAACTGTGGCGCGCCCCGGCCCTGCACCTGACCCCGGTGGCCGATGCCCCGGCACGGGCCGGTTCAGCGATGTTCCGCCAGGGCTTCCTGTCGGCGGTGTCCAACCCGAAGGCACTGCTGTTCTACGGCGCGTTCCTGCCGCAATTCATTGATCCGACTCGCGGCCTGTTCGGTCAGTTCGTGGTGATGGCCCTGACCTTCGCCCTGATCGAGTCGGTGTTCGAGTACCTGCTGGCACGGCTGGCGCATGTCGTGCGGCCCCGTCTGGAACGGGCTGGCCGGCGCTTCAACCGCGTCTGCGGCGGACTGTTCGCGCTGATGGGAGCCGCGCTGCCGATGACCCGCTAGCCAGGCCGGGCCGCGATGTCACAGGCGCGACTTGTTGCGCGTGGACCATCCGCCCATCCTGACAGCAAGAGGTCGACCATGAAGAGCTGGATTCAAAGCTGCGCGAGCCTCGTCGCGCTGTGCACGATCGCCTGGCCGCTCGCGGCCCAGACCGACCCCCGTCCGGTGGTCAGGGTGGCGGTTCAGCAGGTATCCACCTCGGGAACGCTGACGGCGCTGCGCGAGCAGAGCAACGTCGGTTCGCGCAGCTTCCCGATGATCTTCTCGCCGCTGATCGAACTGGACCGCCAGGGCGACCTCGCACCGATGCCGGGCCTCGCCACGGCCTGGAAGCGGATCGACGAGCGCACCGTCGAACTGAAGCTGCGCAAGGGCGCCCGCTTTCACAACGGAGATGAGGTCACCGCCGACGACGTCGCCTTCACCTTCGGGCCCGAACACATGTTCGGCACCACCAAGCCTTTTCGGGTCGGGGATGCGCCGGCCACCGCGCGCGCGGCCGACGGCAAGGCCCTGTTCACCAACGCCACCAAGGTGCTCGGCCCCACGCCGCCCCCCGAGGTGCCCGCGATCGCGCGCCGACTGTGGCCGTCGCTGGAGGAAGTGAAGATCATCGACAAGTACACGGTGCGCTTCATCAACGCGGTGCCCGATGTGACGATGGAAGGCCGCCTTGCCCGCTCGGGTTCGGAGATCATCTCGAAGCGCGCCTATCTGGCCGCCAAGGACTGGGCAAGCTGGGCGCGCAATCCGGTGAGCGCAGGCCCGTTCAAGATCAAGGAGTTCCGGCCGGACAACCTGCTGGTGCTCGTGGCCCATGACGACTACTACGGCGGTCGGCCCAATGTGCGGGAGATCCGCTATCAGGTGGTGCCCGAAGTGCCGGGCCGGGTCAACGGCCTGCTGACTGGCGAGTATGACTTCGTCACCGACATTCCGCCCGACCAGATCAAGACCATCGAGGCCAACCCCCGCTTCGAGGTGGTCGGCGGACCGGTGCTGAACCATCGCCTGATCGTGTTCGACAAGTCGCATCCGCAGCTGGCGGACCCCCGCATCCGGCTGGCCATGGCCCATGCGATCGACCGCGATGCGATCGTCAAGTCCCTGTGGGGCAATCGCACCAGCGTACCGGCGGGCCTGCAATGGGAGTACTACGCCGGCATGTTCCAGAAGGACTGGACGGTTCCGAAGTACGACCCGGCACTGGCCATGCGGCTGATCAAGGAAGCCGGCTACAAGGGCCAGCCGATCCCGTTCCGGGTCCTCAACAACTACTACACCAACCAGGTTCAGACCGCCCAGGTGCTGGCCGAGATGTGGCGCGCGGTCGGCCTGAACGTCGACATGCAGATGAAGGAAAACTGGCAGCAGATCTTCGATCGCAACAGCCCGCGGGCCGTGCGGGACTGGTCCAATTCGGCGCCGTTCAACGACCCGGTCAGTTCGATCGTCAATCAGCACGGCCCCAACGGCCAGCAGCAGCAGTCCGGTGAATGGAGCAACAACGAGTTCAATACGCTGTCCGGTCTGCTCGAGACCTCGACCAACATGGCCAATCGCGGTCGCGCGTTTCCGGCGCATGCTCGAAATCGCCGAGCGCGAGGACCCCGCCTACACCGTCTTGCACCGCAACGTGGTCTTCTACGGCAAGCGCAAGGACATCGCCTGGAAGTGGTCGCCGACCTTCGCGATGGATTTTCGGGCATCCAACCTGCGCTACCCGCAAAAATGACGGCCCGCCTGCTCGATGCGGCCCACGCACGGGCGCAGGGCTCCGAGGGCGCGGTGCCCACGGGCGAGGCCGTGGCGCCCAGGGGCGAGGCCGTGGCCGCCCGCACCGTGAGCCTGCTCGCACGGGCGCAACCGCTGGTCAGCATCCAGGGGCTGAAGGTTGCCTTCGACGATGGCCGCCGGCTGGTGCCCGTGCTGCATGGGATCGATCTTCAGATCGACCGGGGCGAGACCGTGGGCATCGTCGGCGAATCGGGCTGCGGCAAGAGCGTCACCTGGCTGGCTGTGCTGGGACTGCTGGGGGCCCGGGCGAAGGTCGAGGGCCGTGTGCTGCTGGAGGGGCGGCCGATCCACGACTTGAGCGGCGACGCGCTCGCGCCGATCCGGGGCAAGCGCATCGCGATGATCTTCCAGGATCCCGTGTCCTCGCTCAATCCGGTCCAGCGGATCGGCCGGCAGCTCATCGAGTCGATCTCCTTGCATCGGGGCCTTGGCGCCCAGGCGGCTCGCGCGCAGGCCGTGCGACTGCTCGATCGGGTGCATATCCCGAGCGCGGCCAACCGGCTCGATGCGTATCCGCACGAACTGTCGGGTGGCATGAACCAGCGGGTGATGATCGCCATGGCGCTGGCCGGCGAGCCCGACATGCTGGTGGCTGACGAACCGACAACCGCGCTGGATGCGACCATCCAGGCGCAGATCCTCGATCTGCTGCGCGAGATCCGCCGCGACAGCGGCATGGCGCTGGCGCTGATCTCGCACGACCTCGGGGTGATCGCCGAAATCTGCGACCGTGTCACCGTGATGTACGCGGGCCGAATGGTCGAGCAGGCTCCGGCGCACCAGCTCTTCGATCGCCCGCGTCACCCGTACACCCGGGGTTTGCTGGCGGCCATGCCCGATCACATCGGCCCGCGCCGCCCGCTGGTCGCGATCGCCGGCAGCGTACCCGAGCCCGGACGCCTGCCGGCCGGCTGCAGTTTTGCGCCCCGCTGCACCGCGGTCGAGCCGGACTGCTCGGTCGCCACGCCACGCGCGGTATCGGTCGGGACGAATCATCAGGTGGCGTGCCTGCGCGCGCGGGACGCATGAACGCGCTCCTGGAGACCACGGCGCTGACACGGCACTTTCCGCTGCGCCTACCGGGAGGCCTGTTCGGCCGTCCGGGTCTGCTGCGGGCGGTCGATGGCGTGTCATTCGCATTGCCGGCGGGAAAAACGCTGGGCCTGGTCGGCGAATCCGGTTGTGGCAAGTCCACCACCGCTCGCCTGGTCCTGGGCCTGATGGCCCCGACCAGCGGCGCGGTCCGCTTCGAAGGGGAACCGGTGCCGGCGCGCCGCGGACCCGCCTGGCGGGCACTGCGACGGCGCATGCAGATGGTCTACCAGGACCCGATGAGCGCGTTGGACCGGCGCCTGCCGGTGGTGACCCAGGTGGCCGAGCCGCTGCTGGTGTTCGGCCAGGGCAGCGCGCCCGAGCGGCTCGAGCGGGCCCGCGACCTGATGGCATCGGTGGGGCTTACCCCGCATCTGTTCGAACGCTATCCGCACGAACTGTCCGGCGGACAGCGTCAGCGCGTGGTGCTGGCGCGCGCACTGATCCTGCAGCCCAGCCTGCTGGTCTGCGACGAGCCGATCTCGGCGCTCGATGTCTCGATCCAGGCCCAGGTGATCAATCTGCTGCTCGACGTGCAGGCGCGCTTCGGTGTGGCGTTCCTGTTCATCAGCCATGACCTCAAGGTGGTGCGGCAGGTG
This sequence comes from Burkholderiaceae bacterium, assembly GCA_016710525.1. Classification (GTDB taxonomy): domain Bacteria; phylum Pseudomonadota; class Gammaproteobacteria; order Burkholderiales; family Burkholderiaceae_E; genus Quisquiliibacterium. The sequence continues at coordinate 10,852 of JADJVQ010000031.1, read as the reverse complement.
AGCGACGAAGTGGCCGTGATGTACCTCGGGCGCATCGTCGAGCAGGGTGGCCCGGACGATCTGTTCCATCGGCCCGCCCACCCCTACACGCAGGCACTGGTCTCGGCGATCCCGTCGCCGTGGCGCCGCGACGGCATGCGCCGGATCGTGCTCGAGGGCGATCCGCCCAGTCCAACCGATGTGCCCGATGGCTGCGCGTTCCATCCGCGCTGCGCGCAGGCCATGGCCGTGTGCCGCGAGCGCCGGCCGGAGCTCGCCCAGATCGGCGGCGGGCGCCGGGCCGCCTGCCATCTGCTGACGCCCGTCGCCGCCGACACCACGGAAGCAACGCCATGCTGAGCTACTTCGCGACACGCCTGCTGCGGGCGCTGATCACGATCTTCCTGGTGCTCAGCTTCGCATTCGTGATCCTGCGCCTGTCGGGCGATCCGGCGATGCTGATCATGTCGCCGGATGCGCCGCCGGAAGCCCTGGAAGCCTTTCGCCGTGGCTGGGGGCTCGACGCCCCACTTTGGAAGCAGTACCTGGGGTTCTTCATGAACCTGCTGCAGGGCAACTTCGGCCAGTCGATGCGCGACAGCAGCCCCGCGATGGATCTGGTGATCGAACGGATTCCAGCCACGCTGGCCATCACGCTGCCGGCCTTCGCGCTCAAGCTGCTGATCGGCATTCCGGCCGGAGTCTTCGCGGCGCTGCATCGCAATTCGCTGGCCGACCGGCTGGTGATGAGCCTCTCGGTTGCCGGCTACACCATCCCCAGCTTCGTGCTCGGGCTCGTGCTGGTGCTGATCTTCGCGGTCGGCCTGGGCTGGCTGCCCAGCGGCGGCAACCTCACCTGGCAGCACGCGATCCTGCCGATCGTGACCCTGAGCCTGGGCGGCGCCGCGGTCCTTGCGCGGTTCACCCGCTCGGCGATGCTGGAGGTGATGGGTCAGCCGTATATCCGGACCGCCTCGGCCAAGGGCCTGTTGTGGCGTCGTGTGGTACGAGGCCACGCCTTGCCCAATGCGGCCATTCCCACGGTGACGGTCGTGGGCTTCATGGTCGGCAGCCTGATCGCGGGCGCGGTGGTGGTGGAGAGTGTGTATTCCTGGCCCGGCGCCGGACGGCTGCTGGTATCGGCAGTCGCCAATCGCGATCTCGCGGTCGTGCAATGCCTGCTGCTGCTGGTCGCCGCAACCATGGTGAGCGCCAACCTGCTGGTCGACGCCTTGTATGGACTGATCGACCCGCGCTTGCGCGCCGGCCAATCTCGCCGGGCAGGAGCCTGAGATGAGCGACGCGACACTGCTCGCAGCGGCAAATACGGACGATGCCGGCCACGGATCGGCCGACCGGCAGGTCGACAAGACGAACGACCGGCGGGTTGAGGAAACGATCGACCGGCGGTTCGAGGATACGATCGACCGGCAGGTCGAGGAAACGACCGACCGGCGCCGACGTCTCCAGCGCCTGCTCTCGGACTATCCGGTGCTCGTGATGGTGGCGATCGGCTGGATCTTCGCCATCCTGGCGGTGGCCCTGTTCGCGGACCTGCTGGCGCCCTATGGCTACAGCAAGCTCGATCTGTCCGCCCGGCTGGCGCCGCCCGTCTTCATGGGCGGGTCGCCGGCGCATTGGCTGGGCACCGATGAACTCGGCCGCGATGTGCTGTCGCGGCTGGTCATTTCCGTTCGAATCAGCCTGCTGGTCGCGTTCGTGAGCACCGTCCTGTCGGCGACGATCGGTGTGTCGCTCGGCTTCATCGCGGCGCATTTCCGCGGCTGGGTCGAGCAGGTCGTGCTCACGCTGGTCGACTTCCAGGCATCGATGCCCTTCATGATCATCGCGCTGGCGGTGCTCGCCTTCTTCGGCAACACCCTGACGCTGTTCATTGCCCTGATGGGCTGCTATGGCTGGGAACGCTCGGCGCGCATTGCGCGCGGCCTGACCGTCGCCGCCAACGAGCAGGGTTATGCCGCAGCCGCCAACGAGATCGGCGCATCGCCGATGCGCGTGTATGCCGTCCATGTGCTGCCCAACATCGCCAGCACGCTGATCGTCAGCGTCACGCTGACCTTTCCCGAAGTGATTCTGCTGGAGTCGGGCCTGTCGTTCCTGGGGCTGGGCGTACAGCCGCCGATGACCAGCCTGGGCAACATGGTGGGCTACGGCCGGGAATACCTGCAGTCGGCGCCCTGGATCCTGCTGGCCCCCAGCGCGGTGATCGTGCTGACGACCTTTTCGGTGAGCCTGGTCGGCGATTGGCTGCGCGACCGGCTCGACCCCACGCTCCGCTGAGACCGCAACGAGGTGACTGTGCAACCCCGCAAGAACGTTCTGCTGATCGTCGTCGACCAATGGCGCGGCGACACCCTGCCGATGCTGGGCCATCCGGTGATCAAGACGCCCAACATCGAGGCGCTGGCCGCCGAAGGCGTGACCTTCGCGCGCCACTACACCCAGGCGGTTCCCTGCGGGCCGGGCCGCGCGAGCCTGCTGACCGGGCAGTACATGATGAATCACCGTGCGGTGCAGAACACGATTCCGCTGGATGCACGGCACACCAACATCGCCTTCGAGGTGCGCAAGGCCGGATACGACCCGGCGCTGGTGGGCTACACCACGACCACCCCCGACCCGCGCGTGGTCTCGGCCCAGGATCCGCGCTTCAAGGTGCTGGGGGCGGACATGGAAGGCTGGCGCCCGGTCGGCTCCTGGGGCATGAAGATGGAAGCCTATTTTTCATGGGTGGCCTCGCAGGGCTTCGCGATGCCGGACAACCCCTGGGATATCTGGCTGCCGCAGGGGCTCCAAGCCGATGACCACGGCGCCACGGGCAAGCCGAGCCGCATCCCGGCGGCGTTGTCGGACACCACCTGGTTCACCGACCGCGGCATCGACCATCTGCGCAGCACCGCGCACAAGCCCTGGTTCCTGCATCTGGGCTACTACCGTCCGCATCCGCCGTTCTCGGCGCCCGCGCCCTATCACGACATGTACGACCCCGCGCTGTGCCCGCCAGCGCTGCGCGCCGACACAGCCCGCGAGGAAGCCGCCCAGCACCCGCTGCTGCGGTTCTACGTGGAGAACATTCAACGCCAGAACTTCTTCCAGAACGGCCGGGGTCTGGGCAGCGCCATGAGCCAGGCGGAAGTGCGCCAGATGCGCGCCACCTACTACGGGCTGATGAGCGAAATCGACGCGCAGCTGGGCCGTGTCTTCCAGTTCCTGAAGGACACCGGGCAGTGGGACAACACGCTGATCGTGCTGACCAGCGACCACGGCGAACAGCTCGGAGATCACCACCTGCTGGGCAAGATCGGTTACTTCGACCAGAGCTACCACATCCCGATGATCGTTCGCGACCCGGGCGCGCAGGCCGACGCAACACGCGGCAGCGTCGTCGGCCAGTTCACCGAAACCATCGACACCATGCCCACGCTGCTGGACTGGATGGGCCTGCCGGTGCCGCGAACCTGCGATGGCCGGTCGCTGCTGCCCTTCGTGCACGATGGCGTGGCGCCGACCGGCTGGCGCAGCGAAGTCCACTACGAATTCGACTTCCGCGATCTGTTCTATTCGAAGCCCGAATCCGCACTGGGCCTGCGGATGGACGACTGTTCGCTGGCGGTCACACAGGACGAGCATTACAAGTACGTCCACTTCGGCGCGATGGCGCCGCTGTTCTTCGATCTGAACGCGGACCCGGGGCAGTTGCACAATGTCGCAGCCCAGCCCTCGTACGCACCATTGATCCTCAAGTACGCGCAGAAGATGCTCGACTGGCGCCTGCGTCACGCCGAGCGGACGCTGACCGGCTATGCGGCCTCGCCCGAAGGGCTGCTGTCGCGGATGTGAGCAGCGCGCGGCGCCGTCCTGAGTCAGGCGACCCGCGCGCCCTTCACCCAGGTGCTCATCACCACGCCGTTGCGCTCACGCGGGCGCACGCGGATCAGGTCCGCACGGTGGCCCGCGGCGATTTCGCCACGGTCGAACAGGCCCACGGCCCGCGCCGGCGTGCGGCTCACCGAAGCCACCGCCCGCGGCAACGGCCAGCCCAGCGAGTGATGCAGCTCGAAGACCGACATCAGCAGGCTGGTGGGCACATAGTCCGAAGACAGGATGTCCAGCAGGCCGCGTTCGGCCAGTTCCGCCGCCGAAACGTTGCCCGAGTGCGAGCCGCCGCGCACCAGGTTGGGCGCCCCCATGATGATCTCCATTCCGGCGGCGCGGGCGGCAGCAGCGGCGTCCACCGTGGTCGGGAATTCCGACATCGTGATGCCCTCGCCGCTCGCCTCGATCACATGCTCGATCTCGGTGTCGTCATGGCTGGCCACCGGAATGGCGCGCGCGCGCGCCGCCTTCACGACCGTGCAGCGGTGTCCGGCGGCCCACTCCTCGTGCCCCTCTCGCTGCGCCGCCAGCATTTCACGGAACGACTCGTCGGTGTAGCGGCCGTTTCGCTCCATGTATTGCCGGTACTTGGCGAGGTCTCGCCACTGGCGCTGGCCAGCGGTGTGATCCATGACCGATATCAGCTTGAGGTCCGCGCGATCGATGTGCCGCTCGAAGACGGAGAGGATGTCGGCAGCGGCGACCTCGCACCGCAGATGCAGCAGGTGATCGACCCGCAGCACGCCGTCGTCGCGGCAGCGCTCCATGCTGGTGATCGCGGTTTCCTGCATCCTGGCGCGCACGCTCTCCTGGTCGCGGCTGCCGATCATGACCGCATCGAGCACGGTGGTGATGCCGGCGCTCGCGCACTGCGCGTCGTGGACCACGGTCGCCGAGTAGGGATCCCAGTGCACGCCGGGGCGAGGAAGCATGTGCTTCTCGAGATTGTCAGTATGCAGTTCCACCAGACCGGGCATCAGGAAGTCGCCCTCCATGTCCTCGGCGCCCAGGCAGGTGCTGGCGCCGCTGGCAACCTCACTGACCAGTCCGTCGCGGATCCGGACAGTGCCGACGAAACAATCGTCGGCGGTGACGATGCGCGCATTGCGCAGGATCCGTTCACTCATGATGCCGCCTCCTCGAGCGTGCGGTCCGGCCGGTAAGGGCCCAGGTCGAAAGATCGCGTGGCCACCGCGTCACGCACTTCGGCATCGTGAAAGATGCCGATGATGGCCGCGCCGCGGTCGCGGGCCCGACCGATCAGGTCGACCACGATCTGCCGGTTGCCCGCATCGAGCGAAGCGGTCGGCTCGTCGAGCAGCAGCACCGGGCGCGGTGCGATCAGTCCTCGCGCGACATTCACGCGCTGCTGCTCGCCGCCGGAAAATGTGGCGGGTGGCAGGTGCCGCAGCCGTTCGGGCAGGGCCAGCCGATCAGCAGCTCGCGCGCCTGCGCGTCGGCAAGATGCGGGCCACGCCGAGACGGCGCAGGGGCTCGGCGACCAGGTCGAGCGTGGGAACCCGCGGGATCACCCGCAGGAACTGCGACACATAACCGACGCTGCGTCGCCGCGCATCGACCACCTCCCGGGGCGAGGCATCCGACAAGTCGAGCCAACGGTCGTCGTGCCTGAGTTCGACCGTGCCCGCGCTGGCCGCATAGTTGCCGTACAAGCAGCGCATCAGCGAGCTCTTGCCACACCCCGAAGGACCCGCCAGAACGACGCATTCGCCCGCGGCTACCTCCAGGTCGAGCCCGGTGAAGACCGGCAGCTCCACACCCTCGCGGTTGTGCAGCACGAACGTCTTGGCGAGTCCGCGCACGCGGACCAGGACCTGGGTCAGGGTCTGGCACTTGGGGTTCACGGCATCAGCACCGAAGAGACGAGCAATTGGGTATAGGGGTGGTGAGGATCGTCGAGCACCCGGTCGGTGAGTCCGGCTTCGACCACCGCGCCGTCCTTCATCACCAGCATCCGGTGCGCGAGCAGCCGCGCGACCGCGAGATCGTGCGTGACCACGATGCACGCCAGGCCGAGATCGTCGACCAGCGAGCGCAGCAGATCCAGCAGACGGGCCTGGACCGACACATCCAGGCCGGAGGTCGGTTCGTCCATGAACACCAGGCGCGGCCCTGTCACCAGATTGCGGGCGATCTGCAGGCGCTGCTGCATGCCACCGGAGAAGCGGCTGGGCAGATCGTCGATGCGGTCTTCGGCAAGCTCGACCCGGCTCATCCAGTCGCGGGCTGTCGCACGCAGCCGGCCATAGTGCTCGCCGCCCAGCAGCATCAGACGCTCGGCCACATTGGCCCCGGCCGACACCGCCATGCGCAGGCCGTCGCGCGGATGCTGGTCCACGAAACCCCATTCGGTGCGGCTGAGCAGACGCTGGCGGGCCTCCGACAATCCGGCCAGATCGCGCAGACCGCCCGGTCCCTGCCCGTCAGGCCGTGGCGCGTAATGCACGCTGCCTTCATCGAGCGGCTGGCGCATCGACAAGATATTGAGCAACGTAGTCTTGCCGGAGCCCGACTCTCCAACCACCGCCAGCACTTCGCCCGGATAGAGATCGAAGGCCACGTCGCGGCAGGCCCAGCGGTTGCCGTATCGTTTGCCCGCACCCCGCACGGACATCAGGACGTCATCGCTCATGCGGATGGCACGACGGATGCCGTCGCGGCGTGCGTCCGGCTGACGCAGGCGCTGCCTGATGACCGGCTTGGCTGCGCTCCTGGCAATGGTCGCTGTCGGAACACACGAACGCCCGTCGGCCGGCGTCATCGACGATCACTTCGTCCAGGAAGCTGTCGGTCGCGCCGCACAGCCCGCAGGCCTGCTCCCAGCGCTGGACTTCGAACGGATGGTCCTCGAAAGCCAGACTGTGCACCGGCGTGTAGGGCGGCACCGCATACAGGCGCTTCTCGCGGCCCGCGCCGAACAGCTGCAGGGCCGGACTCATGTTCAACTTGGGATTGTCGAACTTCGGGATCGGCGAAGGCGACATCAGATAGCGGCCATTGACCTGCACCGGATAGTCGTAGGTCCGGGCGATCGCGCCGAGTTGCGCGATGTCTTCGTAGAGGCGCACGCTCATCAACCCGTATTCGGCCAGCGCATGCAGCCTGATCGTCTGCGCGCGACGCGGCTCGAGGCGAAACAGCGGCTCGGGCATCGGCACCTGGAAGACCAGGATCTGCGTGTCGCGCAGCGGCTTTTCTGGGATGCGGTGCCGGGTCTGGATGATGCTCGCCTGCGCCGTGGCGGTCGTGGTGCGCACACCGGTCGTGCGCGCGAAGAATCGACGGATGTTCACCGCATTCACCGTGCCATCGGCCCCCTGGTCGATCACCTTGAGCACATCGTCGCGCCCGATCAACGAGGCGGTCACCTGAATGCCACCGGTGCCCCAGCCATAAGGCAACGGCATTTCGCGGCTGCCGAAGGGGACCTGGTAGCCCGGTATCGCGACCGCCTTCAGCAGGGCCCGCCGGATGTGGCGTTTGGTCTGTTCGTCCAGGAACCCGAAGTTGTAGTTGTCTTCGACTCCCTCGATCCCGGGAGAATCGAGTGCGATAGTTGGGGCGGGGCCAATCACGGCTTGGCCTCCTTCGTTTGATGCCGCACTCGGAGGCGGCGAACCAGTTCGAGCTCCGACTGGAAGTCGACGTAGTGGGGCAACTTCAGGTGCTGGACGAATCCGGAAGACTCCAGGCTGTCGCCGTGCGCCAGAACGAACTCCTCGTCCTGCGCGACCGCAGTCTGCGGCTCGCCCAGCTCCCGGGCGCGCAGCGATCGGTCGACCAGCGCCATCGCCATCGCCTTGCGTTCGCATTCGCCGAAGGCAAGGCCGTAACCCTGCGTGAATCGGGGCGCGTCTTCGTGGCTGCCGCTGAACTGATTGATCATCTGGCTTTCCGTGAGCGTGATCTCGCCGATGTCGATCGCAAAGCCGAGTTCGTCCGGAACGATCTCGACGCTGACCTCGCCCATGCGGATCTCGCCCGCGAAAGGATGCGTGTTGGCGTAGCCGCGCTGGGTCGAATAGCCCAGCGCGAGCAGCCAGCCCTCGTCGGCGCGCGCCAGTGTCTGCAGCCGGGCGTCGCGTGAAGCCGGGTAACGCAGAGGTTCGCGCGTGAGGTCGAAGGGTTCGCAGGCGCTGCCGGTTGGGGTCTCTGACTCGATCAGGCCTTCCTGGTCGAGCAGGGACAGCACACGCGGCATGTCGGATGGCACCGGCTCGGCGGGCGGGCGGCTGGCGCCGGCTCGCGGCACGCTCGGCCGTCGGCCAACAGGCTGAAATCGAGCAGCCGCTGCGTGTAGTCGTGCGTGGGCCCCAGCACCTGGCCACCGGGCAGGTCCTTGAAGGCGGCGGAGATCCGCCGCCTGATCGCCATGCGTCCGGTGTCCAGCGGCAGCGAGCAGCCGAAACGCGACAGCGTGGTGCGGTAGGCGCGCAGCAGGAACACCGCTTCATAGAGGTCGCCGCTGGCCTGCTTGATGGCGAGAGCGGCCAGGTCGGGGTCGTACAGCGAGCCTCTGTCATCACCTGGTGGACCGCCAGTCGCAGCTGCGACCCGATCTGCGCGACGCTCAGTTCGGCGTTTGCCGTGTCCCCCGCGATCCTGCGCGAGCAGACGCCAGGAGTTTTCGATGGCCGCTTCGCCACCCTTGACCGAGACGTACATTCAGCCGGCCTCCCGTTCGATGGCCCGCGTGGTGCGCGGCAGGCCGACGATGTCGCTTCCGCATATGAACAAGACGTCGACGCCACTCGGAAACATCGCGTGGTTATCGGACCACTGCCGCCAGAAATCTGCCGGCAATCCGGCCAGCCGCCGCAGCGTGGGCGCGCGCAGGCCTGGCCCCGACCATTCGACGGCAGGCCCTCCCGTCAGCGCGGGAAGCTCGATCAACAAGGTCGCCGAACGCTCAGGCTGTGCGTCGCTGCCGGTATTGAAGCGCGCAAACGCTTCGAACGGGCCCGCCGCACGGATGACACCGAACTGCGCCTGCCCTGGCACGCGCGCCGCTGGCGCGCCGGTGTGAAAGCGCAGCCAGCCCGACGGGCCATCGCTATTCCACCAGACGGCGGTTTCCTGGTCGGTGAGCGCCAGCAGCAGCGCTGCGGTTGCCGGCATCAGCCCGGTGACGGCTGCGCAGCGCCGGGCACGGGACCGGCTCACCCGGCAGGACAGCGCCCGCAAGGCTGCCCGAAACACCGCCTGTGCATCATCGACCGGGTCGAGCAGGCCCAGGGGCAACTCGTGCATCGCAGGCATCATTCGCCCCGCACCATCGTGAAGAACTCGACCTTGGTCGAACCGCTGCCTGCGCCTTGTCGGCGCGCTGGCGGCGCTGGCGCTCGCGCAGCACGCGCAATAGCGACGAGTCGAGGCCGGGGCGGTTTTGTGGGTCCTGCAGCAAGGCGTCGAACAGCGCCACGAGTTCGGCCTTGCGCCGCTCGCGTCCCAGCACATAACCGGTACCGGTGTACCGCCGGAATGCGCAGCGAGCAGCGGGTGACGCTGGTCTCGCCCAGATTGAACGGGTCCCCGGTGCCCCCGAGCGGGCACGCAGCATCACCATTCCGGGTTCGGCGCGCCGCAGAAATTCGTATCGATTGTCTAGAGGGATCAGTAGCATTCGAGTCAGACAAGCTTCGGCTCTCAACAAGACATGCCCATGACAATCGAGGTCATCCATCCCGAGCCGATCGCGTGCAATCGGTGTTCGATCTAAGTCAGGTCAATGGCTGAGCCCCTCGTCGATTCGCCGAGATACGCGATCTATTTCGCACCCGCGCCGAACTCCTCCTGGTGGCGCTTCGGCGCCGACGTGCTGGGGCGCGACGCGGACGGTGGCGCGCCCTCGCCGGCCACGCTTTGTGCCGGCTGGAATCGGCCCCGATCAGTGGCGCGAAATGACAATCGACGCGCGTCGCTACGGCTTTCATGCCACCTTGAAAGCGCCCTTCAGGCTGTCCAACGGAGCAAGCCTGCCTGTCTTGATGGACCGGATTTCCACTTTGGCAGGCACCCTGCGACTCGTTCCCCTCGGTCGCCTGGAGCCAACCGCTTTTCCCGGTTTCGTCGCGCTGGCACCCGCAACCGCCCCGCCGGCCCTGGCGGAACTGGCGGCGCGCTGCGTGCTCGAACTCGACGACCTGAGCCCCTTTGCAGCCCTCGGACATCGCGCGCCGCCAGCCCGAGCGGCTCGATGCGCGTGGCCTCGAACTGCTGCGGGCCTATGGCTATCCGCTCGTCCTCGAGCGATTCCGATTCCACATGACACTGGCCAACTGCACGAACCCGGATCAAGTGCGGCGGGTGATGACCGGGCTGGCGCCGCGCATCGCCGAACTCAACCGCGCGGAGCCGGCACAGCTCGATCGCATCTGCCTGTTCGAGGAACCGACGCCAGGCGCCGCGCTACGCCGCCTTCACGACTGGGTTCTGGCGGGATGAATCAGACGGTGCCCGGACGCCCTGTCCGGATCCGCATCAGCAACGCGCGATAGGTGCTGAAAGGCGGCGCTGTCGTGGCCGGATCTTTCGCCCGGTCATCCCAGCGGCGCAGCGCGATGGCCTGTGGCGCGAACGGCAGTCCGGCGAAGGCCGCCGCCCGCTCCTCATTGAACGGGCCTCCCTGCAATTCGAGGCTGCGCTGCGAGCCCAGGGACAGGCCGCTCCAATAGTCGGGTTCGGCATGACACAGGTAGCGCTTGGCGTCGACATGAAGCTTGATCGGCTCGAGCACGCTGGCCGGAAACCAGGGACGCAGGAACGAGAGCGCCATGTACTGGTGAACGTCATCGCGCCCGTCGCATGCCTGGTCACTGTCGTCGTCGTGGAGCAGGTGCCCCAGATCGTGCAAGAGCGCCGCACCCACCAGGGTGTCGACGGCTCCGGGCCTGCATGGCGAGAGCCGCGCATTGCAGGGCGTGCTGAGTTTGCGACACACCGGTCGGCGCATTCA
>JADJVQ010000030.1 GCA_016710525.1 Burkholderiaceae bacterium | reverse complement strand
GCGAGCCAGAACGTCGAGGGCTGGGCGCTGCGTCTGGTCCACATGACCGCCGGCCGGCCTCGTACCACCGTGCTGCTGATGCTCTCGACCCAGTCGGGACGCCATTTCGAGCGCCTGCTGTGGGGCGACGAATTCTGCGAGAAATCGCGCCCGCGCTCGCTGGCTCACGACTTCAATGGCTCGTTCAACCAGCCCGTGTGTTTTCTGGTGCAAAAGGTCGGCAATGCCGCTGAAGCCCTGGGCTCCCGGCTGTCGGCGCAGATGGGATCGGGCGTGCGGGAGGGTGATTACCTGCTCAACTACGCGCACCACTCGAGCGGCAACTTCCTGCGCGTGATCGTCGCTGTGCCGGGCGATGGGGCCGGCGGTGACGGCCAGGCCGTGGCCTTGGGCAGGGCCCTGGCCGGCGCGCTGCGGCCCCTGGGCGAGTACTCGAGCCGAAGCGCGAGCCTGCCCAGACTGCCGGACTGACCCGCCTCGCGCGGCCGCCCGGTCAGGCCCAGAGCCAGTCGGTGCCCTGGGCGACGGCCGAGAGCTCGTTCTGGCCCGCTGCCACGCCGGCCGGATCGAAGACCAGCCCGCCGTCGGGCGGCAGGTATGCGCCGCCCCCCCGGTCATCGTCCTGGATCTGCAGTCGCAGTTGCGCCCGCCCGCCAATCGTGGCGTTGCTGGCGCTGACGATGCGCACATGCAAGGCCTCGAACGACGGCTCTTCGCTGGAATCGCCCCGGGCCACGATGCGCAGTACCTGGGTGGCCTGACCAGGAGCGAAGCTGACCACCGCACTGGCGCCGCTGAAGCCCGAGGCGCCCTGGTCGATGTCCTGCTCGTTGGCGTCCTCGTTGAAGACCAGCTGGATCGTGGCGCTGGCCGCGGCGGTCGTCGGTCCGGTGCGCTGCAGGTTCAGCGTGATGCTGCCCGGGGACAGGGCCGAACCTTCGCCCATGATCGGCTTCTCGTCGCCGGTGAAGCCGATCGAGCCCGTGACCCCGGTGGCGATGCCGCCGGCCAGTGTGCCCAGCGTGTATCCGCCCGCCATGCTGCTGGTGGTGCCGCGGATCGCGACGAAGTAGGTGCCGGCGGTGGGCGGCACCACGGCGACATCGACACTGGCGGCTGAGCCCGCATTGGGGTTGCTCCCCACCACGGCTCCGGTAGGTCCGATCACCTCGACGGCCGGGCGCAGTGCGCCGCTCGCGGCGGCGACGCTGAAGGTGTACTGGCGGCCCGCCTCGAGAACCACCCCAAGCCAGTCGACGTCTCCGCCGGCTTCGATCTGACCGCTGGCGGTACGGCCTGCTTCGGCCCGTCCGGACGTCCCTGAAGACGCGCTGAAGTCATCGGCCTGGGGCGTGGAACTGACCGACGCGGACAGTGCATAGGCCCCGCGTGAGCCGCCATTGCCTTGTGCATCGAGATAGTAGGTGCCGCTGAGCGACGGGGTGAATGCGATTCGGGCAGCGGCACCGCCCCCGGAGTTGTCGTCGGCCAGCAGGATCTGCGAGGAGGCGTTCCACAGAGCGAGCAGCGGGTCGCCGAGCGTGGACTCCGGCGTACCCCCCGCCGAGCGCAGGTCGAACGTGTAGCGCTGACCCGCGTCCAGTGTGATGGCGAACCAGTCGGTGTCGCCGGCCGCCTCGATCGCGCCGGTGGTGGTCTGGCCGGCCAGCAGGCGCCCCCCGGTCGCGGTATTGGCGGCGAAGTCGTCGGCAGGCGGCGGAGTGGAGGGGCCCGGCAATTGGGGGGCGAAGAACGACACCCCTTCCGAGCGCCAGAAACCCAGGGACTGCGCGGCATCGCGTTCGGCGGCGGCCGTGGTGTACAGGTAGGCGCCGTTGTTCAGGTTGGCAAGGCGGTAGACCGGCTGCGCATTCGGGGTCGTGGGCGTGGCGACCGAGAACGTGCTGCCTTCGTATCGCATGTTCGAGTAGGTGGCGATGGTCGCGTCACGCTCGGCCACACTGCCGGTGTAGAAATAGCCGCCATTGGTGAGGTTCGCGAACCGGAACACTGGCGCGCCCAGCGCACTGTCGGTGTAGGCGTAAAAGCCCACGCCCTCGGGGCGGAAATCCGGGAAGCCCGCCAGGATCTGGCCGCGTTCGGGTTCCGATCCAGTAAAGAAGTAGGCGCCGTTCGAGATTTTCGCGAAGCGGTACACCGGCAGCACCGAGTTGCTGCCGGTGGCCTGGTCGTCGTTGGCCAGTGTCACCGCGACGGCGCTGTGGATGCCGGTCGCCTGACCGCCTGCCGGCGACAGGAAGAGGTAAAACTGCTCGTCGGGCTCCAGCGTGGTGTCGCCGCGAATCAGCAGGTTTAGCACCGCCGTCGAAGCGCCCGGACCGAAACTGACCAGGAACGACAGCGCGCCGCCATCGGTGCCTGAACTCAGGTCGAGATCGGCATCGCTGGAATTCACATGTTCGAGATCGACCCGAACCGTGGCGGCCTGGCTGAGCGGTCCGCTGCGGGTCACGGTGACCGGCAGCGCCCGGTTGCCGCTGTTGCCCTCGGCCTGCAGCAGGCTGCCGGTGGTGAAGCTGAAGGTGTCGATCGCGAGCGCATCGGTCGACTGCGCATAGACCGAATAGCCGCCGACGTCGGATTCGCTGTAGGCGTCGACGTCCAGAAAATAGCGGCCGCTGACGGTGGGCCGGTACTCCAGTATCGAATCGAGGCTGTCGGCCGAGTCGTCATTGGTCACCAGCACGGTGCCATCGCCGGCGCGCAGGCGCAGCAGCGGATCGCTCAGTCCCTGGCCGATGATGCCGAATTCGTAGGCGGTGCCGGCCGTGAGATCGACGGCAAACCAGTCGGCATCGGTGGGCGACTGCCGGCGGCCGATCTGCAGCTCATTGGGGACCAGCACCCGGAGGGTCGAAGGGTTGCCCGGCGGATCGATATCCGCCGTGCTGTCGCGCAGGGCCCGCAGCCGGTAGGTGCCGGTGCTGGTCTGGTAACCGGACACATCGAGGTAGTAGGTGCCTGGGGCCGCGAACAGCGAAACGCGCGATGACAGACCATTGCCCAGGTCGTCATTGAAGGCGATCTCGGCACCCGTGGAATCGCGCAAGGACAGCGACGGGTCGGCAAGGCTGCCCGCGCCGTCGTCGGCGCCCAGCGCTTCGAACAGGTAGAACGATTCGGTCGCCACTTCGAAGCGAAACCAGTCGTGGTCCGACGGGACGCCGATTGCAGCGGAAAACGTGCTGTCGGGCAGCAGCAGCAGTGGGGTGGCGGCACTGGCCGGCAGGTCCTGGCCGGTGGGTTCGCCGCCGGAGACGCCGCCCCTGTCGTCGTCCCGGATGATCCCGCTGGCGCTGGACGTGCCGATCGTGGCATTCACCGGTTCGGACAAGGTGACGGCAAAAATCTCGTCGGACTCGACCACCCGGTCGCTGGCGACGAAGATCGCGATCGTCTTGCTCGTCTCGCCGGGAGCGAACGACAGGATGCCGGTGGGGAATGCGGTGGCGATCTGCAAGTCGGTCCCGATGAAGTCGCCCGGCACGGCCTGGCTCGAACTGACCCGGTAGCGAACGCTGGCTGCGACCGTGCTGTCGCCGCTTCGGGTCACCGCGAACGTGAACTGGACTCCGGCATCGACCGAACCCTCGAAACGGTCGGACAGGCCGGGAGCGATGGACAGCGCGGGGACCGCTTTTTCGATGATGTTCGAATCGGGCATGGCTGACTCCGAGGGTCGGTTGCAGGTAGCAAGTTACCAGAATGCGGGGCGGCGCCCGCGCGCGCGTCGACATCGGGCCGCCCGCAGCCGGTATGATTTCGGACAGTGATGCGCTTGATTCCCCCCTTGTCTTTATGGACGCTGCTCCGGCTCCTGCTGGCCTGCCTGCTGGTCGGCGCCTGCGATGTCGTCAATGCGCCGGTCAGCCAGGACCTGCTCGGTCGCAATGTCCTGCTGTCGTCCTACTCCGAAACCCCAAAGCACCTCGACTCGGTTGCCTCCTACAGCAACAACGAAACGCCGTGGACCTACGCGATCTACGAGCCACCGCTGAAATACCATTACCTGAAGCGGCCCTACGAACTGGTGCCGCGCACGCTGGCCGCGATGCCGGTCGTCACGTATTACGACAAGGCCGGCCGGGTGCTGCCCGCCAACGCGCCGGGCGCGCGCATCGCGCGCAGCGTGATGGAGCTGCGGGTGAAGCCGGGCATCCGCTACCAGCCCCATCCGGCATTCGCCGCCGATGAGGCGGGCCGGCTGCTGTACCACGAGCTGACCCCCGCCGAGCTCGAGGGAAAGCGCGCGCCAGGCGACTTTGCCAGGAGCGGCACCCGCGAACTCGTCGCGGCCGACTACGTCTATGCGATCCGCCGGCTGGCGACGCCGCGCATCGAGTCGCCGGCGTTCGGCTTCCTGTCCGAACACATCACCGGACTGAAGGCGTATGGCGAACAGATCAAGCAGGTCAACAGCAAGATGAAGGAGGGACTGAGCGCGCGCGAGGCTGGCCGCTTCGGGCATCTGCCGTGGCTCGATTTCCGCCAGCACGGGTTTCCGGGCGCCGAAGTGGTGGACTCGCATACGCTGCGGATCAGCATCGACGGCAAATATCCGCAATTCAAGTTCTGGCTGGCAATGACCTTCTTCGCGCCGCTGGCCTGGGAGGTCGATGCCTTCTATTCGCAGCCGGGCATGAAGGCGCGCAACCTGACGCTCGATACCTGGCCGGTGGGCACCGGCCCCTACATGCTCACCGAGTACACGCCCAATCATCGGATGGTGCTGCAGCGCAACCCCAACTACCGTGGCGAGCCCTACCCCTGCGAGGGCGAGCCCCAGGACAGGGCCGAAGGCTTGCTGGCCGACTGCGGCAAGACGACGCCGTTTATCGACGGCATGGTGTCGGTGATCGAAAAGGAAGGCTCGCCGATGACGGCGAAGTTCCTGCAGGGGTATTACGACATGCCCCAGTTCGAGCGCGGCGAGCCGGGCACGGCGATGCAGGTGGCGATCGACGACGACACCGGGCGCGCACGCGAACTGCTCGCCCACAAGATCAAGCTGCCCAGCACGCTGCAGGTTGGCCTGTGGTACTACGGATTCAACTGGCTTGATCCGGTGGTCGGAGCCGGACGCACGCCCGACGAGGCCGAGCGCAACCGCAAGCTGCGCCAGGCGATTGCGATCGCCTTCGATTTCGAGGAATTCGTCCAGATCTTCGAGGACAATCGCGCGCGGCCCAATGTCGGGCCGGTGGTGCCGGGGCTGTTCGGCTCCGATGCCGTCAAGTTCAATCCGCAGGTCTATGACCTGATCGAGGGCAAACCGCGCCGCAAGTCGATCGACGAGGCGCGCCGGCTGCTGGCCGAGGCCGGTTATCCGGACGGGCGCGAAGCCAAGACCGGCAAGCCGCTGGTCATCAACTACGACACGCAGGGCGTAGGGCCGGGCTACAAGGCGCGCAACGACTGGACCAGCAAACAGTTCGCCAAGCTCAACATTGCGCTGGAGATCCGCAACACCGACTACAACCGTTTCCAGGACAAGATGCGCAAGGGCGCGGCGCAGTTCTTCTCCTGGGGCTGGCTGGCCGACTACCCCGATCCCGAGAACTTCCTGTTCCTGCTCTATGGTCCCAACGCCAAGGTCAAGGGCGATGGCGAGAACACCGCCAACTACAAGAGTGCCGAATTCGATGCGCTGTTCGAGAAGATGAAGGATCTGGACGACACGCCCGAGCGGCTGGCGATCATCAGGCGCATGTCCGAGATCGTGCAGAAGGACGGCGTCTGGCTGTTCGGCTGGTCCGAGGAATATACCGGCGCCTACCAGCAGTGGCTTGCCAACGGCAAACCGTCGAACATCATCCGCGACTCGCTGCCTTACCTGCGGCTGGATCCGCAGCGCCGGCTCGAGCTGGTGCGGCAATGGAACGCGCCGCAGCCCTGGCCGCTGGCCTGGTTTGGCGTCGGACTGCTGGCGCTGATCGTGCCCGCCTGGATGGCCTGGCGGCGCCGGCAGCGCGCGACGGCCTTGGCCGCCCGGACGGCCTGACCCTGCGATGCTGGCCTATCTCGCGCGCCGTATCGCCTATGGCCTGCTGGTGCTGATCGGCATCAATCTGGTCACCTTCCTGCTGTTCTTCCAGGTCAATACGCCCGACGACATGGCGCGCCTGCAACTGGGCGGCAAGCGGGTCACACCCGATGCCATTGCCAAATGGAAGGCCGAGCGCGGCTATGACCGCGCGCTGTACGTCAACCCGCAGGCGCAGGGCCTGCGCCAGGTCACCGACACGGTCTTCTTTGACAGCTCGGCGCGCATGTTCGCCTTCGATTTCGGCCCGGCCGACAGCGGACGCAATATCGCCTCCGAGATCCGGCGGCGCGCCTGGCCCAGTCTCGCGCTGGCGCTGCCGGTGTTCATCGTCGGGCTCGGCGTGTCGATCACGCTGGCGCTGGGGCTGGCTTTTTTCAGAGGCACCTACCTCGACTTCTGGGGCTCGGTGATCTGCGTGGCGATGATGTCGATCTCCTCGCTGTTCTTCATCGTTGCCGGACAGTTCGTGTTCGCGCGGCTGCTTCAGCTCGTGCCCGTGTCGGGGTTCGACGTCGGGCCCGATGCCTGGCGTTTCCTGCTGCTGCCGGTGGCCATCAGCATCGTGGCGCGCCTGGGCGGCGAGACCCGCTTCAACCGCACGCTGTTCCTCGAAGAGATCAATAAGGACTACGTGCGTACCGCGAGGGCCAAGGGGTTGTCCGAGCCGGCCGTGCTGTTCGGCCATGTGCTTCGAAACGCGCTGATCCCGATCCTGTCCAGTTCGGTCGCGGTGATTCCGCTGCTGTTCATGGGCAGCCTGATCACCGAATCGTTCTTCTCGATTCCCGGCCTGGGGAGTTATCTGATCGAGGCGATCGCCGCGCAGGATTTTGCGGTGGTCCGGGCGATGGTGTTCATCGGATCGGTGCTCTACATCATCGGGCTGATCCTCACCGACCTCAGCTACAGCTGGGCCGATCCGCGGATCCGCCTGCAATGAAACCGGTCATCCTGCTCACCGACGGATTCGTCCTTGCGCTGCTGGTCGCGGGCCTGGTTTATGGGCTGCACGTGCGGCGACAGCCTCAGCTCGCGGCCAACTGGCGTCTGACGCTGCAGCGGCCCGCAGCCGCGGTGTCGGCGCTGATCCTGGGCGCCTTCCTGGTGGTTGCGGTGGCCGATTCGCTGCATTGGCGGGTCGCATTGCCGGCGACCCCGGCCGGCCAGCAGGCCTGGTCCCCCGAGACCACTTCCGCGCTCGATGCGCTGCTCGGCCCCCTTGCGGTGACGCGCGAGCGCACCTATTCGTCGCCTTTGGCGTACCAGGGCTTTCGCAAGGAAAGCTTCGAGCGCGACGGCAAGCCGGTGCGCGATTATCCACGGCTGAAATTCGGCGGAGCCCATCTGCAGGATCCGGCGCGCGACTGGGCCGACGATGTCGCCCGCCTGGCCTGGCGCGGCGCCGCCTGGGGGGCCATCGGGTGGAGCGTGCTGGCGGCGCTGTCGGTGCTGGTGCTCGGGCTTCGCCGCGCGGGCTCGTTCCGTCGGGCTTTCGCCGACCTCATGCGCGGAACGACCCGATACCCGGTGCGCTCGATGCTGATCGTCTCGGCTGTGCTCGCCCTGGCGCTCGGAACGGCGGCCTCGCTGTCCACCGCATATCACGTATTCGGCACTGATCGGGTGGGCGCCAGTGTGCTGGTGGCCGCGTTGAAGAGTGTGCGGACGGCGCTGGTGATCGGGGCGCTGACCACGCTGGTCGTGCTGCCGCTGGCGCTGGCGCTCGGCGTGGCCGCCGGCTACTTCCGCGGCTGGGTCGACGAAGTGATTCAATATGTCTACACACTGCTGGCCTCGATCCCCGACGTGCTGCTGATCGCCGCGGCGGTGCTGCTGCTGCAGGTCAAGATCGACTCCAATCCAGGCCTGTTCGAGACCTCGCTCGAGCGGGCCGATGCGCGACTGTTCTTCCTGTGCCTGATCCTGGGCGTGACCTCGTTCACCGGGCTGTGCCGACTGGTGCGCGGCGAGACCATGAAGCTGCGCGAGCTCGAATACATCCAGGCGGCGCAGGCCTTCGGCGTGCCCGCCGCGCGCATCCTGCTGCGCCACATCCTGCCCAACATCGTTCCGATCGTGCTGATCAGCACGGTGATGCAGTTCTCGGCGTTCGTGCTGGCCGAGGCCGTGCTGTCTTATGTGGGGGTCGGTGTCGATCCCAAGACCGCCAGCTTCGGGGTGATGATCAACACCGCCCGGCTGGAGCTGGCCGCCACCCCGGTCATCTGGTGGACGCTGGCCGCGGCGTTCTCGTTCATGTTCCTGATCGTGCTGGCCGCCAATCTGTTCGCCGACGCGGTTCGCGATGCCTTCGATCCGCGCACCCGGCTGCGCTCCTGAGAGCCGACGAATGAGCGATCCGCTGCTGGTGACCGACGGGCTGCAGACCGTTCTCGAGACCGAGGCCGGCCTGGCTCATGCGGTCGACTGCCTCAGCCTGACCATCGAGCGGCGCGAAACCTTCGCGCTGGTGGGCGAATCGGGCTGCGGCAAGTCGATGACCGCGCTGTCACTGCTGCGCCTGCTGCCCGACAACGGACGCATTGCCGGCGGATCGATCCGGCTGCAGGGGCAAGACCTGTGTGCGCTGCGAGAGCTCGACATGCAGCGCGTCCGAGGTGCGCGCATCGGCATCATTTTCCAGGAGCCGTCGACCAGCCTGAATCCGGTGATGAGCGTCGGGCGGCAGGTGACCGAGGTGATCGAGCGGCACACCGCGTTGCGCGGCGCGGCGGCGCGCGCGCGGGCCATCGAGTGGTTCGAACGGGTGGGCCTGCCCGAGCCGCAGCGCCGATTCGACACCTATCCGTTCCAGATGTCGGGCGGACAGAAGCAGCGGGTGATGATCGCGCTGGCGCTGGCGGCCGAACCCGATCTGCTGATCGCCGACGAGCCCACGACGGCGCTCGATGTGACCATCCAGGGGCAGATCCTCGAATTGCTGGTGGAACTGCAGCGCGACCAGGGCATGGGCATGCTGCTGATCACCCACGACCTGGGCATCGTGCACGGCATGGCCCATCGGGTCGCGCTGATGTACGCCGGGCAGATCGTCGAGGTTGCCGACACCGCACGATTCTTCGCCCAGCCGCGCCATCCGTATGCGCAACTGCTGCTCAAGGCGCTGCCAGGCGCCGGCAAGCGAGGCGATCCGCTGGCCGCGATCGCCGGTACGGTTCCCGCACTCACCGGCTCGTTTTCCGGTTGCCGTTTTCGCGACCGCTGCGATCGCGCCATGCCAGCCTGCGAGGTGGAGCCTCCCGAACTGATCGATGGCGGGTTGGGGCATGCGGTACGCTGCCTGCTCTACGCGAATCAATCGTGGCAGGAAGTCGCCCCGGCGGCAGCGAGCGCCGCGCCGTCGCCGGATGCAAAGCCCGATCCCGCCGCGGCACCGCCAATCCCCGAGGCGATCGGCTCGGCATCACCCGCGCCCGACAACCCCTTCGCGACCACCATCGAACGGGCCTTCGGACGATTCGAGGCGGCACTGGAACCTGCGGCGTCCAGGTCAATCCCCTCGGTGCCTGAGCGGGCTCTCGCCATACCCGAGCGTACGGAATCCGCTCGCGAACCGGAGATGACCGCAGGCCAGGCCGGCGCCCGCTCCGGCGATCTGCCTCCCCCGACATTCAGGGCGGCCGACGATGACGGGCCGATCGTCCAGGTCGAGCGGCTGTCCGTACGGTTCCCGATCCGCAAGGGCATGCTTCTTCGAACGACCGGCTACGTCCAGGCAGTGCGCGATGTCTCGTTCGAGTTGCATCCCGGGCAGACACTCGCGCTCGTGGGCGAGTCGGGCTGTGGCAAGACCACGATCGGCAAGGCGATGCTGCAGTTGTTGCGCGGCGTGGCCCGGATCGATGGCCGGGCGCTGCTGGGGGGACGCGATCTGTTCGAGCTGAACGGCCAGGCGCTGCGCTCGGCGCGTCGCGACATTCAGATCGTGTTCCAGGACCCCTTCGCCTCGCTGAACCCGCGTCTGAGGGTCATGGAGGTGCTCGAGGAGGGCATGATCACACTGATGCCCCAGCTCGATGCCCCGGCTCGGCGCAGCCGCATCGAAGATCTGATCGATCGGGTCGGGCTGCGGCGCGATGTCCTGAATCGATATCCGCACGAGTTTTCCGGCGGGCAGCGCCAGCGGATCGCCATCGCGCGTGCGCTGGCGGTCTCCCCTCGGGTGATCGTCTGCGACGAGCCGACCTCGGCGCTCGATGTATCGGTCCAGGCCCAGATCCTGAACCTGCTGCGCGAACTGCAGCGCGAGCTGGGCATGTCCTACCTGTTCATCACCCACAACATCGGGGTGGTCGAGTACATCGCCGATCGGGTTGCCGTCATGCAGGCGGGCGAACTGCTGGAGCAGGGGCCCGCATCGCAGGTTCTGGAGCATCCCATCCACGATTACACGCGCAGCTTGCTGGCTGCGGTGCCGAGAGTGGACGGGCCCTTGCGCGCCCGCAGCTAGGCGGGCTGGACTGCCGACGGCGGGCACGCGGGCCTCGAGGGCCGTTGGCGGCGGCAGGATGCCGCGGCCTTGTTCATCCCGTCAGGTCAGCCTGACGGGGTCACCGTGCCTCAGACCTTGCGGCCGCGGCGATCGCCGGCCACCTTGACCGCGGGGCGGCTGACTTCGCGGCGTTCGGCCCGCACGCTTGGGGCGGCTTTGCGGGCGGGCGCGCGCAGCGCGACGGCGGCTGGCGCACGAACGGCCGCCGGAGCAGCGCGCTGCACCGGTTGCTGCGCCGGCCCGGCGCGCGTCGCCAGGTGGCGGGCAGGTGCCGCTGTATGTGCAGCCACCGGCGCGCGGGCCGGCGCCAGTGCGGCCGGCGTCGGGCGCGCCGCCTGGGTCGACACCTTCATCATGCGCGGCGAGTCGTCACGGCCGGGGGTGGCCGGTTCGGCGGGGGAGGGCGCTGCCGCCACGGCTTCGACGACGGCCGGCTGGCTGCTGGCGTGACCGACCACCGAACGTTCACCGCTTTCATTGGTCAGCAAGGTCTGGGTCGAGGAGGGCTGAACCAGCAGGCGCATGCCGCGCGCCACGCTCTTGCGCATGCCGTTCCAGGCCGCCAGCGTGGCCGACGAGATGCGGTAGCGGCTGGCGATCGATGCCAGGGACTCGCGCTTGCCGACCGTGTGGTACTGCGCAGGACGTTCGATCTGTTCGTAGACGCGCGGCGCCTCGAAGCTTTCGACCCGCTGTTCGTCGACGATGCCCTTTTGCGGCGCCAGCAGCCGGGTGCCGGCGACAATCTTGGCGCCGTCGCGCAGGCCGTTGGCTTTGCGCAGTTCGCTCATCTGGACACCGGCCCGCTGGGCCAGCGTGTCGAGCGTTTCGCCGGTTTTCAGCGTGTAGGGCTGCCAGGTTGCGAAAGCTTTGCTGTCGGCTTCATGGCGTGCCATGGCGGCTTTGAACTGGTCGAGCCGGTCCGCGGGCAGCTTGATCTCGTTGTTGCGCCGAGCCGAGATGACCGGCCGATTGTGGGCCGGATTGAGTGCGACGAAGTCTTCGACACTCATGCGCGCGAACTGCGCGGCCAGTTGCAGATCGATCGGCCGCGACTTCTCGATCGTGACGAAGTAGGGCCGATTGGGCAGGTCGGGCAGCTTCACGCCCAGCGCATTGGCGTTGAGCAGGATGTTTTTCAGGGCGATCAGCTTGGGCACGTAGTGGCGTGTCTCGGCTGGCATGTTCAGGTTCAGGTAGTCACCCGGACGGCCCATGGCCTGGTTCTTCTTGATGGCTCGTGCGACCGAGCCCTCGCCCCAGTTGTAGGAGGCCAGCGCCAGGAACCAGTCGTTGCCGTGCATGGCATAGATTTTTTGCAGATAGTCCAGTGCGGCCTGGGTCGACTTCACCACGTCGCGGCGGTTGTCGACCCACCAGTCCTGGCGCAGGTCGTACTGCTTGCCTGTCGAGGGGATGAACTGCCACAGCCCGGCGGCCTGGGCAGACGACAGCGCGACCGGATTCATCGCGCTCTCGACGAAGGGCAGCAGGGCGAGTTCGGTCGGCATGCCCCGCTTCTCGAGTTCTTCGACGATGTAGTACAGGTAGCGGCTGCCGCGCTGGAACATGCGCTGCAGGTATTCGGGCTTGGAGAGGTAGAAATGTTCCTTCTCGGCGACCAGCGGCGTGGGCAGCGGCGGCATCGCGAATCCGGACCGGATCCGCACCCAGAGATCGGCTTCCGTCGGCTGGGCCGCGAACGCGCGAGCGCCCTCACTGTTTTCCGCTGTCGCGCCGTTCAGTTGCTCATCTTGGGACAGTGCGCGCTCCGGCGTCGCAACCGAGATGCGCGGCGACGGCACCTTGAGCACCTGTGCGTCCCGCACGGCCGCAGCCTCGTTCGACGAGCTTCGCCCGCCGGCTTCGAGGTCGCGCGGCTTGCCTGCGGACGCGGTGGGGGCGGGCGATGCGCTGGTGCGTGCCGGCGGGCCGGCGTCAGCGCGCGGATCGGACGGGGAGGTGGCGACGGGGTCGAGACTTGCGCAGCCGCTGGCAAAGACAGCGAGTGCGGATATGAGCAGAGGGGCCAGTCTATTGAAACGCTGCAACGGTCTCTCCTAAGTTGCTGATTCTTATTTGAAAACCGAGCCGACGCGCGATGCTATTTCAGGGCGCCGGCCAGGTCAAGCGGGAATTTTTTCTAGCGGAAGACGTTTTTCCACTCGCGGATGGCGGCGAAGCTGCCGACGGTGTCAGCGGGGGCGGCGCCCAGGCGTCCCGCCGCCGCGGCCTTGACCGAAGGCTGGTCGGCGCGCAGGAAAGGGTTGGTGGCGCGCTCGGCCGCCAGCTGACCCGGCACGGTGGCTTTGCCCTCGGCCCGGCGGGACAGCGCCTGCTCGAGCCGGGTGGCCAGTGCCTGATTGCCCGGTTCGACCGCCCGGGCGAAGGTCAGGTTGGACACTGTGTATTCATGGGCGCAGTAGACCAGGGTTTCGCCCGGCAGCGCGGCCAGCCTGTCCAGGGAGTCCAGCATCTGGGCCGGTGTGCCCTCGAACAGCCGGCCGCATCCGCCCGCAAACAGCGTGTCGCCGCAGAACAGAGCCGGCCGGGCATCGGGACCGAGCTGGCGGGTGAAATAGGCGATGTGCCCGCGCGTGTGGCCGGGTACCGCGATCACGTCGAATTGCAGATCCAGCGCGTCCAGGCGAATGGAGTCGCCTGCGTCAAGCGGATGGTCGACCCCGGGAATCGCTTCGGCGCGCGGGCCGAAGACCGGGCATCCCCAGGCCTGGCGAAGCGCCGGCACGCCGCCGACATGGTCGGCATGGTGGTGCGTGAGTAGAATCGCCGCGAGCGTGAGTCCTTCGGAATCGAGCACGGTCTGGATGGCCGCAGCATCGCCGGGGTCGACGACAGCGGCCTGGCGTCCGTCGGCACCGCGGATCAGCCACAAGTAGTTGTCGCTGAAGGCGGGCACAGTCAGCACCCGGGCATGCGGCTCGGGGCAAAATTCAATGGAATCGGACACGGATGAGGCTCGTTGAAATGCGCAATGCGTCACAGATCTTGATTATAGGCGTGTGGCGATGAGCTCCCAGGCGGCCGATCACTGGAATAGCTGGCTGAATTCCGCCCCCGGCCGGTACATGCTGGCCTGGGAGCAGCAGGAGTACGACCGGCTGGTCGACGACGTGTTCGGGTTTTACGCGGTTCAGTGCGGACTGCCCCAGCTCGATTGCCTGCGGGCCAGCCGGATGTCCAGCCGGATCCATGCCCGGGCCCAGGCCGATCTGGACGAGGCCCAGGTCGCGGCCGATGCGCACGAGAATGGCGTGGCGACCGTGCGGATCTCGCATTTTGGCGAACTGCCGTTCGGCAGCCAGACCCTGGACCTGATCGTGCTGCCCCACGTGCTCGAGTTCGCGGCCGATCCTCACGAGGTGCTGCGCGAGGTCGACCGGGTGCTGCGCCCTGAGGGCCGGGTGATTGTCACCGGCCTGAACCCCATCAGTTTGTGGGGTGCACGCCAGGTGCTGCTGCGCGGCCCGCTGCGGCCGTTCCTGCCGCGCGAAGGGCATTTCATCGCGCCACCCCGGCTTCGCGACTGGCTCAAGCTGCTCTCGTTCGAGCCCGACCGTGTTCACTATGGCTGTTATCGTCCGCCCTGCCGGACCGAGGCCTGGCTGGAACGTACCCGGTTCTTCGAGAATGCCGGTGATCGCTGGTGGCCGATCTGCGGCGCGATCTACTCCCTGTCCGCTGTCAAGCGGGTCCATTCGATGCGGCTGGTCGGTCCGGTGCGGCGGCTGCGGCCGGCCAACGCGCCGGCAGTGGTCGCGGGGGCACGGATCGTGCCCGCGGCCAATGAGCCGATCGACACGCCTGTGCGGGCAGCCTCGATGCACCGTCCCGATTGAACGCTACGATTCGTCCATGACCGAAAAGACCGAACCCGACACGATCGACATTTACACCGATGGGGCCTGCAAAGGCAATCCGGGCCCCGGCGGATGGGGCGCGCTGCTGCGCGCCGGCGCACACGAGCGCGAGCTCTTCGGCGGCGAGCGCCTCACGACCAACAACCGCATGGAACTCACCGCCGTGATCCGCGCACTCGAGGCGCTCAAGCGGCCCAGCCGGGCGGTCGTGCACACCGATTCGCAGTACGTCCAGAAGGGCATCTCGGAATGGATCAAAGGCTGGAAGGTGCGCGGCTGGCTGACCTCCGATCGCAAGCCGGTCAAGAATGCCGACCTCTGGCGCGAACTCGACTCGCTCGTTGCGCTGCACACGGTCTCGTGGCGATGGGTGCGCGGGCACAACGGGCATGTCGAGAACGAGCGGGCCGACGCGCTCGCCAATCGAGGGGTCGGGGGCGCGTCCTCGTCGGCGAGCTGAAGTCAGCGCTGCAGATGCGCGCGCAGGCGCCGGGCGCCTTCCTCGAGCATCGGCGCCGGTTTGGCGAAGCACCAGCGCAGATAGCCTTCGCCTTCCGGCCCGAAAGCCGACCCGGGTGCCAGCCCGAGCCCGGCCTCGCGCACGAGATCCTTGGCCAGTGCCAGGCTGTCGAGCACGCCGCTCACCTTGAAGAACAGGTACATCGCGCCTTCAGGGCTGCCGACCGACAGGCCATCGACCGTTGCCAGCGCCGCCAGCAGCGTATCGCGACGCAGCCGCAGCTCTTGCACGAAGGCGCGCACATGGGGTTCGCCGTCCTCCAGTGCAGCGACGGCCGCCTGCTGCACGAAGCCGGGCGCGCAGGAGGTGTTGAACTCGATCAGCTTGCCCAGATCGTCCAGCAGGCTGGGCGGGACCACCAGCCAGCCCAGGCGCCAGCCGGTCATCTGCCAGGCCTTCGAGAACGTATTCGCCACGATGACGCGATCCTGCGGGTCGGCGATATCGAGCAGGGAGGGCGCGCAGAACCTGCCATCGGCCTGCGGGTCGTCGTTGAACACCAGTCGCTCGTAGGCTTCGTCCGAGATGATCCAGATACCCATGCGACGTGCATGGTCTAGCAGCACGCTCATGTCGGCTTTCGGCATTACCCAGCCGGTCGGATTGCCGGGTGAATTGATGATGACCGCGCGGGTGCCGGGCGTCATCGCCTGCAGCAGACGCTCGAGGTCGAGCACCCAGCGGCCCTGGGCATCGGGATGCAGCGGCACCCGTTCGACCTCGGCGCCCAGGATGCGCGGGATCTCGGTCACGTTCGGCCACAGGGGAACGACCGCCACCACCCGGTCGCCGGGCGAGATGATCAGCTGCGCGGCCAGCATCAGCGCATTGACGCCGGCGCTCGTCACGGCGATGCGCTCGGCGGACACCGGTCGATGCCAGCGCCCGAGGTAGCGCGACAAGGCCTCGCGCAGCGGCGCGATCCCCAGGTTGTGCGAATAGAAAGTGCTGCCCGCGTCCAGGGCGGCGGCCGCGGCACTCCGGATAAACGCGGGGGTGACGCCGTCGGGCTCGCCGAACCAGAATGCGAGCACATCCGGGTTGCCGATGCCGGCGTTGGCCACTTCGCGGATGCGGGAAACCGGCAGGTTCCGGACGGCCAGACGGGCGAAAGGGATCTCAGGGGGGAAGGCTGGCATCGCGGCGGGACGTGCATTCTGAAACGGACTTCGATGGTAGCAATACCTCAAAATCGCGAGTCAGGTTGCACGGAACGGCGACCCAGGCTGTGCTAGATTGGCCGGTTCGGAGAGAGGGCGGATGAAACGATTTTTCGTGGTGGCGGCGGCGCTCGCGGGGCTGGCTGGCGCGGGCTGGTGGGGCTACTCCTATAACCGGGGCGGGCAGTCGTCAGCGCTCGAAATCGGCGGCAAGGCCGACCCCGCTGCCGGCCGGGCGGCCGGCAAGTCGGGCGAGGGGACCGAGTCCAAAGGTCCGGGCAAATCTGCCGATGGCGCCGCCAAGGGGCCGCGCGGGCCGATCGGGGTCGAGGCGAGCAAGGCCGAGCACGTGGCGCTGGCCGACGAGATCTCCGCGGTGGGCAATCTGCGCGCCAACGAAACCGTCGTCATGAAGCCCGAGATCGCCGGACGCATCGTCAAGATCGGGTTCAGCGACGGGGCCCGTGTGCCCCGCGGCGCACCGCTGATCGAGCTCGACGGATCGGTGCTGGCGGCCCAGGCCGAACAGAGCCGCGCCGAACTGAGCCTCGCTCAGACCAGCTTCGAACGCACCGAAGATCTGGCCAAGCGCAACTTCGTCAGTTCCAGCGCCCGTGACCAGGCGGCGGCCAACCTCAAGGTGCAGGAGGCGCGGCTGCAGCTGGCCGAGGCGCAATTGGCCAAGACCCGCATCGCGGCACCCTTCGCGGGCGTGCTGGGCTTGCGCAACGTCAGCCTGGGCGACTTCGTCAAAGACGGCGCCGAACTGGTCGTGCTCGAGGATGTCTCCAGCATGAAGGTCGATCTGCGCCTGCCCGAACGCTACCTCGGTCAGCTGCGCCGCGGCCAGGTCATCATGCTGTCGGTGGACGCGTTTCCCGGCAGGCAGTATCGAGCCGTGCTCGATGCGCTCGATTCCCAGATCGATTCCAACGGCCGCTCGGTCCTGGCGCGGGGGCGCCTGTCCAACACCGACGGCAGCCTGCGCAGCGGCATGTTCGCGAAGGCGCGCATCACGCTCCAGGACAAGCCGACCGCGGTGGTCGTGCCCGAGGAAGCGATCCTGCCGATCGGCGCCGACAACTTCGTCTATCGAATCGACAACGGCAAGGCGATGCGCACCAAGGTGCAGACCGGCATCCGCAAGAGCGGCCGGGTCGAGATCCTCGCCGGCCTCAGCGCCGGTGACCTCGTCGTGACGGCGGGCCAGCTCAAGCTGCCCAGGGACGGGCTCGAAGTGCGGGTGGTCGAGCCTGGCCGTCGGGCGCCGGGCGGCCCTGCCGGTGCGCCCCCGGCCGCCGGCACGCCATCGGCCGGCCCGGCGCGCGCCCCCCCCGCTGAGCACCGACGCCAAGCCCGCAGGGGCCGCGCAGGGGACCCCGCGCGATCCCGCCGCGCCGGTCGCCAAGCCGGCCGGCTGAGACCCAGGAGCCCGACCATGGTGATTTCCGACATCTGCATCAAGCGGCCCGTCTTTGCGACGGTGCTTTCGCTGGTCATCGTGCTGCTCGGGCTGGTCTCGTATTCGCGACTGACCGTGCGCGAATACCCCAAGATCGACGAGCCCGTCGTCACCGTCGAAGTCAAGTACCTGGGCGCCTCGGCCGACATCATCGAGTCGCAGGTCACCAAGCCGCTGGAAGACTCGATCGCGGGCATCGAAGGCGTCGACGTGCTGACGTCGATCTCGCGTTCCGAGCAGAGCCAGATCACCGTGCGCTTTCGCCTCGACCGCGATCCCGACGGCGCGGCAGCCGATGTGCGCGATCGGGTCGCGCGGGTTCGCGCGCGGCTGCCCCAGGAGGTCGACGAACCGGTCGTCGCCAAGGTCGAGGCCGACGCCAACCCGATCATCTGGCTGGCCTTCTCCAGTGAGTCCCGATCGGCGCTCGAAGTCTCCGACATCGCCAACCGCTTCATCAAGCCGAAGCTGCAGACCCTTCCCGGTGCGGCCGACGTACGGGTGTTCGGCGAGCGCAAGTACGCGATGCGCATCTGGCTCGACCCCGACCGCCTTGCCGGCTATCGCCTGACGCCGGGCGATGTCGAAGATGCCTTGCGCCGCCAGAACGTCGAGGTGCCCTCGGGCCGGATCGAAAGTTCGCAGCGCGAATTCACCGTGGTGTCGCAAACCGACCTGCAGCGCGTGTCCGAATTCGAGGACGTGGTCGTGCGCAGCGTCAATGGCTATCCGGTGCGCATCAAGGAGGTCGCGCGGGTCGAACTCGCCCCATTGAACGAGCGTACCAACGTGCGCTTCAACGGGCGCAACGCCATTTCGCTGGGGGTCATCAAGCAGGCCACCGCCAATCCCCTGACCCTGGCCAACGCGCTGCGCGCCGAACTGCCCAAGATCCGCGCCGACCTGCCGCCCGGCATCTCCGTCGACATCGCCAACGACAACACGCTGTTCATCGACCGTTCGATCCAGTCCGTGTACAAGACCATCGGCGAAGCGGTGGTCCTGGTGGCGCTGGTGATCTTCCTTTTCCTCGGGACGGTGCGCGCCAGCCTCATTCCGCTGGTCACCATTCCGGTCTGCCTGATCGGCTCCTGCGCGATCATGCTCGCGGCCGGCTTCTCGCTGAATACGCTCACCCTGCTGTCGCTGGTGCTGGCGATCGGCCTGGTCGTCGACGATGCGATCGTCGTGCTCGAGAACATCTACCGGCACATCGAATCGGGCATGGCGCCCAAGGAGGCGGCCTTTCGCGGTGCGCGCGAAGTTGGCTTCGCGGTGGTCGCGATGACGCTCACGCTGGCCGCGGTGTATGCGCCGGTGGCCTTCACCACCGGGCGCACCGGCCGCCTGTTCATCGAATTTGCGCTGACCCTCGCCGGCGCGGTGCTGGTGTCCGGATTCGTCGCGCTCACGCTGTCGCCGATGATGTGTTCGGTGCTGCTCAAGCACAATCCGAAGCCCAATTTCTTCGTGCGCGGCGTCGACACGGTGATGGGCGCGATGGTGCGCGGCTATACCGCGATGCTGCGATTCACGCTGCGCCAGCGCTGGCTGGTGATCGTGGTCGGGGTTTGCGTGGGCGGTGCCAGCTATGTCCTGTTCACCGGCATGAAGCGCGAGCTCGCCCCGATCGAGGATCGGTCCACCATCGTCGGCATCTTCAACGGTCCCGACGGCGCTTCGGTGGAGTACACCCGGAAGTACGCGCGCCAGCTCGAATCGCTCCTGGGCACCGTCAAGGAGGCCGACCGGATCTTCGTCGTTGCGGGCTCTCCGACCGTCTCCCAGGGCATCACGTTCACCCGGCTGGTCGACTGGGACGCGCGCGAGCGCCGCGTGCCCGACATCATCAAGGAACTGCAGCCCAAGCTGCTGGCGATTCCCGGCGTGCTGGCGTTCGCGATCGCGCCGGCGTCGCTGGGCCAGTCGCCGCGCGAGCGTCCGATCAATTTCGTGATCCTCACCTCCGACACGCACGAGCGCATGCAGCAGGTGATCGCGCCCATGCTGGCCGAACTGCAGCGCGATCCCCGGCTGCAAGGGGTCGACAGCGACCTCAAGCTGAACAAGCCCGAGATCAAGGTGCGTATCGACCGTGACCGGGCCGCCGATTCCGGGATACCGGTCGAATCGATTGGCCGTTCGCTCGAAACCTCGCTGGGCGGCCGGCAGGTGACCCGCTTCAAGCGCGAAGGTGAACAGTACGACGTGATCGTGCAGGTCGACCCGGCCAAGCGCACGACTCCGGGGGACATCTCCAACATCTTCGTGCGCGCCCGCGGCGACGCCATGGTGCCTCTGTCCAGCCTGGTCAGTGCGCGGGAGGCGGTGGCAGCACGCGAGCTCAACCACTTCGGACAGCGTCGCGCGGTCACCATCACCGCCAACCTGGCGGCGGGCACGTCGCTGGGCGAGGCGGTCGACTTCCTCGAAGAGTCCGCGCGCAAGCATCTCAAGCCCGGGTACGCGGTCGATTACAACGGCCAGACCCGCGAGTTCAAGCTGTCCTCGTCGGCCTTGCTGGTCACATTCATGCTGGCGCTGGCCTTCATCTACCTGGTGCTGGCGGCGCAGTTCGAGAGCTTCGTCGATCCGCTGATCATCATGCTGACGGTGCCGCTGTCGATGACCGGTGCGCTGGCGCTGCTGCAGTGGACCGGCGGCACCATGAATGTCTACAGCCAGATCGGCCTGATCACCCTGGTGGGCCTGATCACCAAGCACGGCATCCTGATCGTCGAATTCTCCAATCAGCTGCGTGACGAGGGCCGCGAAACCTTCTCGGCTGTGATCGAGGCGGCCAGCCTGCGTCTGCGTCCCATCCTGATGACGACCGGTGCGATGGTGCTGGGCGCAGTGCCACTGGCGCTGGCCTCGGGTGCCGGGGCCGAGAGCCGCCGTCAGATCGGCATGGTCATCGTGGGCGGTATGAGCCTGGGCACCGTGCTGACGCTGTTCGTGGTTCCCACGGTCTACACCCTGCTGGCGCGCCGCCGGCGCATCGTCGTCCCGCCCGGGCATGAGGGCGGCGGCGCCCCTGCGCATGATGCCGCGGCGGCGGGCGCGGGCAGACCCGCCGTCGATCCGCTGGCCGCTCCGGCTGCCGGCAGCGCCGGGGCAGGTTCCTGATGAGCGAGGGATTGCGCCAGGTCGTGCTCGATACCGAAACGACCGGGCTGACCGTGGACGACGGGCACCGGATCATCGAGATCGGATGCCTGGAAGTGGTCAATCGCCGGGTCACCGGCAATACGCTGCACTTCTATCTCAATCCCGAACGGGCGATCGACGAGGGGGCGCAGGCGGTCCATGGCCTGTCATGGGACATGCTGCGCGACAAGCCGCGCTTCAATGAGGTGGCCCGCGACATTCTGTCGTTCGTCGGGCAGGCCGAAGTCATCATCCACAACGCCCCCTTCGACGTCGGCTTCCTGGACGCCGAACTCGCCCGAGTGGGCGAGCGGCCGTTTCGCGAGCATTGCCGCGTGCTCGACACGCTGGCATTGGCCCGCGAGCTGCACCCCGGCAAGCGCAATTCGCTCGACGCGCTGTGCGACCGCTACGGCATTTCCAACGCCCACCGCAAGCTGCATGGTGCGCTGCTCGATGCCGAACTGCTGGCCGATGTCTATCTCGCCATGACACGCGGCCAGGAGAGCCTGGAGATCGCGCTGCATGCGCGTCCCGATCCCGGGCAGTCCCAGGAAGGCCAGCGCCCCTGGCCTCCGGCCGGGCTGCTCGTGGTCCCGGCGGGCGAGGCCGAAAACGCCGCCCACCAGGCACTGCTGGCGGCCATCGCCAAAGAGGCCAGGAGCCCTGCGCTTTGGGATCGCCTCGAGTCCGATCGGTGAGGCCGGTTGGGGTGGTGAACGACTGCTTCGCACGTGATTTATTGCCTGTTTGAATCCCGATCGGTCGTGTTACAAGTCTGACGAATGGTCGTTTGGCCGCGATGAATGGCGCCCCCGTCGGGGGCGCTCCCTAATTGATTTGTCGAGAGCATCATGAATCGTTTCGCCCTCTCCTCGCTCGCCGCAGCGCTGGCCGCCCTGGCGATGCCTGTGCAGGCGATCCCTGTCGCCTTTGCACCGCTGATCGAAAACTACAGCGTGGCCGTCTTCGGCTCCAATGCGAGTTTCGTCGCGATCGATGGCAACTGGCAGGGGAGTACCGTGCTGTGGGAGGAACCGGCCAACGGCAACCCCGGACAGTTCGGCACGGGCAGCCCTATCGGAACCTACTCCTGGGGGACGGGCATCTGGGGCAAGGCCGATTGGGATGCGATCAACGCCCCGGGTGGCAGCGGCATCCCCCGGCTGGGCGAATCGAGCGGCGTGGTCAGCCAGATCAACCACGGCGATACCTGCTACAACACTCGGTACTCCTTCACCTGGGGCACGGCCCAGGGCGTGCCGCTGACGATTTCGGTCGGGATTCCCGCCTCGGGCTGCCCGATCGCCCGCCCTGGCGTTGTCGCGCAGAACGTGGCGGGCAACCTGGACAACTGGACCTCCCGCTATACCGGCTACATTCGTATTGCCGAAGCCGGTCTCTACAATTTCAGCGTGCTGTATGACGACGGGTTTTTCTTCGACCTGTATGGCGCCAATGGCCAGCGCCAGTCGATCGCTCAGGATTTCCTGAACCCGCGCGACCGGCTGGGCTTCGCCAATGACTTCCTGCTGACGCCCGGGCTCTATCAGTACGAACTCGGCGCTTGGGATCGCCTGGAGGCCGGCGTGATCGATCTGCGCTGGGCCCGCAACGGATCCACCGACTGGGAAGTGATTCCGACCGAGTTTCTGGTCGCCCAGATTCCGGTCCCGGGCTCGCTGGCTCTGGCCGGGCTGGCTGCGCTTATCGCCGGAGCGGGTTCCTGGCGGCGACGCCGAACTCCGTTGCATCTTGCCTGAGCCCGCGGCACCGGTTTCCCCGCGACGCAGCCGGGCCAGGGCGCGCAGCCCGGGCAGCCAGCCCGCCGCGGGCCGCCCGAGGCTTCGGTCCACACAGGCGCTTATCCATTTCATCTTGCTGCTGGCCGGCTGGGCCGGATTCGTCTGGATGTGGTTTCGGGTGGCGGCCCGGCCCTGGGACAGCGGCGACCTGGTGGTGCTGATCGCGGGCTCGCTGATCGCCTTGCCCACGGTGACCCTGATCTGGGTGGTGCACAACATCGCGCTTCACCGCCGCAAGGGGCCGAGATCTCGCACCGTGCTGCTGCCCGCCGATTACGCCAAGGACTGGAACGGGCGCGAGGTGAAGGCAGACTGGTCGGCCTTGCGTACGGCCCGGATCGTCATCATCGAAGTCGTGGACGGCGACAAGCACTATCGCGCGGCTGGACCGTGACGATCGAATCCTTCCTCTACGACGTTCAGCACTCGCGCCTTTACTGGTGGGCGCTGGTGTACTTCGCGGCCTACCCGATCGCCACGAGCATCATGTGGATCACCACGGCATGGCTGTTCCGGCTGCGCTGGGAAGAAGCCGATCCTCCGGCGCCTCCGCATCCCGAGGGGTGGCCGACCGTCACCGTGCTGGTGCCTGCGCATAACGAAGAAGCGGTGATCCGGCGGGCGCTGACCGCGGTCCTGGCGATGGACTACCCCGATCTCGAAGTCATCGTCGTGGATGACGGATCCACCGACCGGACAGTCGACGCCCTGGTGTCGCTGATCGCCAACTCCCGGATCCGCCTGGTTCGCAAGGTCACCAACGAAGGAAAAGCGCTGGCGCTGAACGATGCGCTTCCGCTGGCGCGCGGCGAACTCGTCCTGATCCTCGATGCCGATGCCGAGCCGGCACCCGATATGCTCCACTGGCTGGTGCCGCACTTCCAACATGCGCGCGTCGCGGCCGTCACCGGCAATCCGCGGGTCCGCAACACCGAGTCGTTCATCGCGCGCCTTCAGGCGATCGAATTCTCGTCGATCGTCAGTCTGCTGCGCCGTTCCCAGCGCATCTGGGGCCGAATCACGACCGTTTCCGGCGTGGTGACGCTGCTGCGCCGAAGCGCGGTGCTGGACGTGGGCGGATTCAGTCCGAACATGCCGACCGAAGACATCGAGCTCACCTGGAAACTGCAAAAGCGCTTCTACGATGTCCGCTACGAGCCCCGGGCGATCTGCTGGATGACGGTGCCGCTGTCGTACAAAGGCTTGTGGCATCAGCGCCTGCGCTGGTCGCGCGGCCTGATGCAGGTGATGCGCAAGCATGCCGACATCCTGGCCCACTGGCGGCTGCGACGCATGTGGCCGGTGTTTGCCGAATCCTTCCTGTCGACGATGTGGGCACTGTGCTTCGTGTCGCTGACGTCGATCTGGGGCGTGTCGTATGCGGTCGGGATGCCGCCGGTCGGCGCTTCCCCGATCCCCAATTTATGGGGAATGACGATCGGAACGTTGTGCCTTTTGCAACTGGTCGTGGGCGCGCTGATCGATCGGCGATACGATCAGAGCATTCTCCGGTTCTATCCGTATGCCGTCTGGTACCCCATTCTTTATTGGATGTTTCTCGCGATGGCAACCGTGATCGCGCTGCCCTACCTGATTCGCCGCCCCGGCCACGACCCGGTCACCTGGACCACTCAGCGTGCCGGGAGCGGTTCTTGAGGTCGGCCAATCGGCTGATCCTCGGTGCTGCAACCAGCCTGCTGCTGGCTCAGGGTTGGGCGCAGGCGCCGGCAGGTCCATCGGCGGGCACGGACGGCGGGCGCGGCGGCACCGCGGCGCCCATCGACCGGGCGGCCACGATCGAGCGCGCCCGCGCGCTGATGCAGGCGCGCGACTATCCGGCCTCCATCGCGCTGTACCAGGGGCTGCGCGTGCAAAGTCCGCGCGACGACGACCTGGCCATCGAACTGGCGCGGGTGCTCGGGTATGCCGACCGCAACCGGGAGTCGGCGGCCCTGTACCGCGAACTGCTGGCGTTCGCGCCCCAGCGTCGCGATGACGTGCTCGACTCGCTGGCCTGGCAAAGCTTGTGGGGAGGCGACGCGGCGGGTGCAGAACCGCTGTTCGTCGAACTGACCCGATCGGCTCGGCCGCTGGCGATTCGCACGGAGGCCTGGCGCGGTCTGGCCGAGGCGCGCCAGACGCTCGGGCGCCTGGACGACGCGCTGCTGGCCTATGACGGCGCGCTGGCGCTGAAGCCCGACGACTTGCCGATGCAGCGGCGGCGGGCGCAGATGCTGTTGTGGGTCGATCGGCATGCCGAGTCGATCACCGCGTTCGAAGCGCTCACCGCGAAGTATCCCGAGGATCGGCTGAGCGGTCTTGGCCTGGCCCAGGCGCGCAATTTTGCCGGTCGGCATCGGGCTGCGTTGGCCACCTGGCGCGGGATCGGCGCACCTGCCAATCATGACGAACGCCTCGAAGTGGCTCGCGCATTGCGCTGGGCGGGCTTCGAGGACCTGGCTCACGACACGCTCGACGGCGTGCCGCTGGCCGATGCCCAATGGCTGCGGCGCTGGCGGACCAGCCGTGAGCTCAGGCCCACGGCCTGGGCCACGCTCGAACGGGCAACCGATCGCGATCGGCTCGTGACGCGCGCGGCTCTCCTGGGAGCGACGGCCCGCCTAGGGCCAGCGCGTTCGGTCGATGTCGCCTGGCGGCGCGTCGACCTCTCCGACCCGTTCGGTGCGGCTCGCGGCGACCGGCTCAGTGCCACCTATGGGTGGCGCATCGGCGATCCCTATGCGGCCAGCGGTACGGTCTGGCCTAGCCTGACGCTCGCGGCCAACCGCTATCCGCAATGGTCCCCGGTGACCGGGTCGGCGCGGGTGAAATGGGTGCCGCGCGACGGACTCCGGGTCGACGCCGAGTGGTCGCGCGAAGTGATCGAAACACCGCTGGCCCTGAGCAACCGGGTGACGGTCGACGTGGCGGCCCTGGGGGCCGAATGGCGGCCCGATCCGCGCTGGTCGGCAGCCGCCAGCCTGGCGGCGTTGCGCTTCGATGACGGCAACCAACGGCACCGAATCAACGGGCGCATCGACTATGCGCTGCGTTTCCGTCCCAAGGTGGTGGTGGGCCTCGAAGGCCAGGCTTTCAGCAGTTCGGACCCCACCGGTCCGCAGCGCGCGGCGCGCGGCTACTGGAATCCCCGTCACTACAACGAGGCGCGGGCCTATGTGGGCCTGTACCACGACGCTCAGCCCTGGGAGATCCAGGCCCGTCTTGGATTGGGCGTCTCGCGCGAGACCGACGGTTTCGGCAACCGCAGTTCGGGATCGCCCAATCTCTGGGAGTTCTCGCTGGGGCGCGACCTGTCGCCCTTGTGGCGGCTGCGGCTGTTTGCCGGCGGTTCGGGCAGTGGCCTTGGCAGCGCCAGCGGTGGCAGCGGCTATTGGCGCCGCTACGTTGGCGCCACGGTGACGGGCTGGTGGTAGGCGGGCGTCCGGGCCGCAGGGCCGCTCGGGCGCATCCGCGCAGCACGGCGAGAGTGCAGCGGGGTAAAGGCGCAGCGCGCTAAAGGCGCAGCGCGCCCCTGATCACTTCACCCCGATCTGCGCCGCCAGATCCCACCGTCTTGGCGCCGGGCGGGTGGTCGTTGCCTTGGGCACCGGCGCACTGGGGCAGGCCCGGCCGTTCAAGGCGTCGATGGCCGCCGCGAAGAGCGATTCAGACGGGTCGCCCAAGGGTTTGCGGAAGTCGTCGTTCACCACGCAGGTCGGCGCCAGGCCGTTGAAGTAGTCCGACTCGCCAAGGCTGTTGATCAGCCGGAACGTGACGATGTTGTAGACCTTGCCCTCGCGCTGTTCCGGATTGAAGCCAACCGGCTTGCCGCAGGTGGTGCTGCCGATCACGGGCGAGCTTCGATACGGCCGCAGTCCGATCATCAGCGCCTCGGAGGCCGAACAGGTTCTCTCGCTGGTCAGCCAGGCCAGGCGCTCGAAGCGGCCCAGGCCTGGCAGCGCCGAGAACCGATACTGGATGTCGCTGCCCGAGTGGGCGCTGTTGTACTCCGAGCGCAGGAAGAGCTTTCCAGGTGCATCAGCCGGCGCCAGCGACGAAGCGATGTCCGCAGCCAGCGCGAGCAGGCCGCCGCTGTTGTCGCGCAGGTCGACGACCAGATCCTGGGCGCCTGCGCCTGCGAGCATGGCGATCGCACCCGACCACGCCGATCGGGCCGGCGAGTTGAAGGTGTACAGGTTGACGTAGCCGATCTTGCGCCCGTTGGCTTCGATCACCCGCGCTTCGAGCACGCTGCTGAGCGAGTAGGCCTGCTTGATGACCCGGATATCCAGCACCTGGCCGTCACGCTCGATCGAAAACTGGCCGCTGTAGCCAATCTCGATCGGACCAAAAGCGGCGTCCAGCCGGCCTTCGGCGATCAGGGTGGCGCTGGGAACCGAGTTGATGGCCAGTATCCGGTCGCCGCGTCTCAGGCCGGCGAGGGCGGCCGGCGATTGCGGCTGGATGAGCCGGATCCACACGCTCGTATCGCGTGCCGTGTAGCCGATTCCGAATCCGACGGTGCGGCCTTCGTCGAAGAACTGATTGAAGGTTTGCGCATCGTCGATGTAACTGAAGCGGTCCTCGCTGACGGTCAGCGCCTTGAGCGCGGCGCCCGCACTGGCGAATTGGCTCAGATCAGGATTAGGCATCCGGTCGCGCCAAAGGTACCAGTTGCGCATGTAGGCATCGAGGTAGGCGATCTCGGCCGTCGCGGCCCCGGGGGAACCGGGTGCAGGCGCCGGTATCGGAGAGGGGGCGGGAAACGGGGAAGGCGCGGGGGAAGGCGCGGCGCGGGGCCCGGATTCGCGTTCGGGTCGGGGCTCGGGGCGCCGCGACTGGCGCGGCCGCATCGCTCGCGCCTCCGCAGCCGGCCAGGCTCCCCAGCGACAGCAACGTCAGCGCGAGCAGGCTGCCCGAGAGCGAGCGCGCCGCCCGGCCGCGCGCTCGCCTCTCGCCCGGCAGCGCGGCTTCCCGGCAGGACGTTGGGGCGCCCACCGGGGCGGTCAGTCTGCAAGCCGCCAGACGAGCCGGAGCGACGGGAGAGGCAGGAGTAGAGGGCGCTGCAGTCATGATCTCAGGGTAAGGCGGTCGCTGTCGTCCGGCAAGTCAGGCGCTCCGATCGGCTAGAATGGCGGGTTATCCACGATTCCGCTCGCCAAGCCCTAAGCCCGATGAAAGAAGCCCGCCACTCCCGCGGCTTGCGAGATCGCAAGTCGCATCTGTCGCCTGATGCCGAACGTCTGGTGGCGGCCGCGCTGGGGTTGTCCAACTCCGGCAGCCGAACCGAGGATCGTTTCTGGGAGGCCGCCCTGGCCGCGCGCATCGAGCGCCTCCTGGACGGCGGTCACGCTCAGGCGGTCAGCGATGCCCTCGATCGCCTGAATCAGGCCGACACCGAGGCCTACAGCGCGCTGATCGAAGCGGTCGAGGACGCCAGCGAGTCGCTGGTGATCGAGGTCGACGGTCAGCCCTGGCAGTGCCTGCTGGTTTCGGCTCCTCTGGTGGTCTGGACGCGTTTTCGAATCCCCTCGGGTCCGGTTGCCACCGAAGCGACCCAGACGCTGGCGGCGCATTGGCAATCCCATGTGCTGGCCTCGCAGGCGCGGTTCCGGCTGGCGCCCTACCTGTACAGCATCGACCAGATGCCCAGCGATTTTGCCGAGTTGCGCCGCCTGGCGCGCAAGCTGGGCAACAGCGCCATCTCGGGGCAGTCGGCCCGCCTCGATCTGAAGGCGCTGCCCGAAACCGCCGAGATGCTCGCCGACACGCGTTACCTGCTCGGCGTGGTGGTTGCGCCCAAGGGCTCGGCGCTGTTCCGGTGGCAGGAGACCGAGGCCGGCGACCACGCCAGCCGGGTTCAGTGCCTGGAGAACTGGATTGCCCAGGGCCGTCCCACGCTCGAGCCGCTGCTGCCCGGCTGCGGTTTCGAGTGCCTGCTGCCGGACGCGTACCACCTCAACATGCGCGAATCCGATCGGCGCGTGCGGCCCTACGCCATCCGTGCGGCGGTGCATTTCCTGACCCATGCGCTGTCGATCAAGCCCGAAGAAATCTTCGCGGCGGTGGCGGCGTTCGGCACCGATCGGGTCGACGAGCTGCGCATCGGCTTGTCGGTCGGCGATGTCGAAGACGTGGCTCAGGGCGTCGTCTGGCCCTTGCTGGGCGCCGAGAGCGACACCGACGATCCGTCGCCGCTCGAAATGATCCGCGCCACGCTGCGCGAATCCGGGGTGACCGAAGTGCGGGTCTGGCCCGATGTGACCGAGCCCGAGTTCTGCGAGGACTGCGGCAGTCCGCTCTATCCCAACGTCAAGGGCGAGATCGTGCACGCCGACATGCCCGAAGACCTCGAGCCCGAAACCACCCACTTTCACTGACTGGCGGGTCCTCCCGCGCGCAGTGCCGCGCGGGCGCGTTCGATGCGCTCGTCCAGATAGGCGCCGTAAAAGTCCCGTGAGGAATAACCGATCAGCCGATCGGCCAGTTCGCCGCGGGGCCCCAGGAACACCACGGTTGGCGTCACCCTGACGCCCAGCCGGTCCGCCAGATCGGCGCCCGATGCGGCGGCCCCGGTGCCGCCATCTTTCGACGGCCCTGGCGAAAACTGCCGGGTGTCGCCCACGTCGAACTCCACGACGCGAACGCCGCGCGCCGGCGCCTCGCGCGCCAGGTGCGACAGCTGGTCGCGACGCAGCGCGGCGCACCAGACGCAGCCGACCCGCGAGAACAGCACCACCACCGGCTCACCGCGCGCCGCAGCCTGACCGATCAGCGAGGTCAGAGACCCCGTTCCGGGCAGCGCCGCCGGATGGGTTTCACGCCCGGGCGGCGTGCCCGCGAAGGTCGCCAGCGAGCGGGCAGGCCGCGAGCGTCAGTCCGGCAAGCACGGCGTGTCGGCGGTATGGGTCGGGAGGCGATGCGGGCGGGCTGCGCAGCATGACCTCATCGTACGTTCAATTCGGCTTCTTGACTACATGCGCGTATGCGCATATATTCCATGAAAACAAGCGTCCACAACGGTGCCAACAGCGACCGCGATCCGGACAACAACAAGCGCCGACCGGCGCGCCAGGAGGAGACCGATGGTGGACGAACTCGGCCGTGTGTTCGAGACCGTATCCCGGTATTTCGCGCTGCTGTCCGAGCCCATGCGCATTCGCATCCTGCATGCGATCTGCGAAGGCGAGCGCAGCGTCTCCGAGATCGTCGACGAGACGGGCGGAACCCAGACCAACATCTCCCGTCACCTGAACTCGATGTATCGGGCCGGCGTGCTGACGCGGCGCAAGGAGGGCAATTTCACCTTCTACGGCGTGTCCGACACCGCGCTGACCGAAATCTGCCGCACGGTCTGTGTGCACATTGCGGCCCGCATCAGCGGCGATTCGGCCGACTCCAAAGAGTTGCTGCAGTTCGCGCACGACCTCCAACAGGCCGAGGCGCAGCGTCGGCAAACCGAGTAGGCGCCGGAACTTCACCGCTGCTCTTGCTGAGCGGCTCCCACGGCGTACCCGATTCACCTCAGGAGGCAGGATGTCAGACAACCGGATTGGTGGCCGCATTCGGCCCGCGCCGATCGTCGCGGGCGACGATCCGCTGGCCCAGGCCGGCAGCCGGGCGCGCCGCTCGTTCATGGGCAAGGCGCTGGCCATGGGAGCCGGCGCCGCCGCCAGTGGCGGTGCGCTCGGCAAGCAGGTCAGCCCTGCGACGGGCCCGCTGCAGCGCGGGGCAGCCGTGGGCGCCGGCGAATCGGCGATCCTCGAATTGCCCGCGCACACGCGCAGCCTGGGCCAGCCGGTGGCGGCTCGGGCCTATGGCTTGCCCTCGCAGTGGGAGAGGAACCTGCAGCGCCGCGAAAGTCCGGGCCTGACCCGTGTCTCGGCGGCCGGCGTCAGCTTCACCCCGCTGCAGGGCATGTTCGGCATCCTGACGCCCAACGGGCTGCACTTCGAACGCCACCACCAGGGCTGGTACGACATCGATCCGAGCGGCCATCGGCTGATGATCATGGGCATGGTGCGTGAGCCGCGGGTGTTCACGATGGACGATCTGATGCGCCTGCCCGCGGTGTCGCGCATCCATTTCATCGAATGCGGCGCCAATACCGGCATGGAATGGGGCAATGTCGCGGTGCCCACGGTTCAGTACAGCCACGGCATGCTGTCGTGCTGCGAATACACCGGCGTGCTGCTGTCGACCCTGCTCGACATGGTCGGCGCCAACACGCGCGAGGGCCGCTATGTGCTCGCCGAGGGCGCCGATGGCGCCTCCATGACGCGCACCATTTCGATGGCCAACGCGCTCGATGACGTGATGGTCGCCTGGGCCATGAACGGCGAGATGCTGCGGCCCGAAAACGGATACCCGCTTCGGCTGGTGGTGCCCGGTGTGCAGGGGGTTTCGTGGGTCAAGTACCTGCGCCGCCTCGAGGTCGGCGATCAGCCGTTCTACACCAAGGACGAGGTGATCCACTACATCGATCTGATGCCCGACGGCACCCATCGGCAGTTCACCTCGCTGCAGGAAGTGAAGTCGGTGATCACCACGCCTTCGGGCGGACAGGTCCTGCTGGACCACGGTTACTACAACGTCACCGGGCTGGCCTGGTCGGGCCGCGGACGCGTCAAGCGCGTCGATGTGTCGGTCGACGGCGGTCGCAACTGGCGACCCGCGCGCCTCGAGAGCCCGGTGCTGCCCAAGGCGCTGACGCGCTTCAATTTCGACTGGTCCTGGGACGGCAGCCCCGCGGTGCTGCAAAGTCGCGCGATCGACGAGAGCGGCCACGTGCAGCCCAAGATCAACCAGCTGCGCGCGGTGCGCGGCACGCGCTCGATTTATCACAACAACGCGATCCAGTCGTGGAAGGTCTCCGAGACGGGGGAGGTGTTCAATGTCCAGGTCTACTGAGCGCCGATCGAGCCCGCACCGGGGTGCGTGGGCGGCCCTCGTCGCGGCTGCCGCGACGCTGCTGGCCCTGTCTGGCGCGGCGCTGGCGCAGAGCACGGCGCCGGCGCAGAGCAAGACCCGCCCCTGGAGCGACATCGGCCGAAGCGCCACGCCGGCCGAGATCAAAGCGTGGGATATCGACGTGCGCGCGGACTTCAAAGGCCTGCCCGCGGGCTCCGGCTCGGTGGCCAAGGGCCAGGATGTCTGGGAGGCCAAGTGCGCCAACTGCCACGGCATCTTCGGCGAGTCCAACGAGGTCTTCAGCCCCATCGTCGGCGGTACCACGCAGGACGATGTGCGAACCGGCCGGGTCGCCAATCTGCTGCGCGCCGACTACCCTCAGCGCACCACGCTGATGAAGGTATCGCAGGTGTCGACGCTGTGGGATTACATCAATCGGGCGATGCCGTGGAACGCACCCAAGTCGCTGTCGGTGGAAGAGGTGTATTCGGTCGTTGCATACATCCTGCACCTGGGCGATGTGCTGCCGGCCGATTTCGTGCTGTCTGATCGCAATATGGCCGAGGTCCAGCAGCGGCTGCCCAACCGCAATGGCAAGGCCACCTACAAGGGGCTCTGGGAACTGGCGGGCAAGCCCGACGTCCAGGGCGATCCATGCCTGTCCAATTGCCGGACCGCGTCCCTGGACGAGCGATCGCGGCTGCCCGAGTTCGCGCGCAATGCCCATGGCAACCTGGCGGAGCAGAACCGGGTGGTCGGACCGTTCCGTGGCGCCGACACCACGAAGCCGCCGTCCCGCGATCCGCTGCGTCTTGCCGCTGCCGCCGGCACGCAGGCGGCGGTCACTCAGGTGCACATCGGCAAAGGCTCGGCGCTCAAGCCTCCCGTCGATATCGCCAGAGACGCGGCCTGCCTGGCATGCCACGCGGCCAATCGCCGCCTGGTCGGGCCTTCGTTTCGAGAGGTCGCCGAGCGCTACAAATCCGATCCCAAGGCTGAAGATCTGCTGGCGCTGAAAGTGCGCAACGGCGGTCAGGGCAATTGGGGATCGATGGCGATGCCTTCCAATGCGCAGCTGCACGACGATGACCTGCGCGCCGTGGTGCGCTGGATCCTGGGTGGCGCGCGTTGAGAACGCGATGATGTGGTTAAAATCGATCGGTTAACCTCTGTTAGGAGACTTCATGATTCCCTCTCGACGTCAATCCCTGCGCGCCGCTGGCGGCCTGGGTGTCTATGCGGCGCTGGTCGCCGTGGGTCTGCTGCCGGCGGGGCGCGCGTCCGCGCAGCAGTTCGCCTCGGCTTTCCAGACCAAGTCGATCGCCGACACGCTCAAGGCCCTGGGCGCGGGCACCCCGACCGACTCCAAAGACGTGGTGATCAATTCGCCCGACATCGCCGAAAACGGCGCAGTGGTGCCGGTGGGCGTTCGCAGCAACCTGCCCAAGACCGAAATGATCGCGCTGCTGGTCGAAAAGAACCCCAGCGCACTGGCTGGCGCCTATACCTTGCTGGACGGGGCCGAGCCGGACGTGAACATGCGCATCAAGATGGGCCAGAGTTCCGATGTGTACGCGCTGGTCAAGGCGGATGGCAAGTTCTACATGACCAAGAAAGAGATCAAGGTCACGCTGGGCGGCTGCGGCGGCTAGCCATCGCTCCCCGTTGCATTGCCCCCCATTGCTCGATTGATTACCCGGAGATACGAGATGCCCGATCCGATGCGAATTCGCGCCACCGCCAAAGATGGCGTGGCCGATGTCCGTGTGCTCATGGCGCACGAAATGGAAACCGGACAGCGCAAGGACGCTGCCGGCAAGACGATCCCTGCCTGGCACATCACCGAGGTCACCGCATCGCTCAATGGCAAGCCGGTGCTGACGGCCCATTGGGGGCCGGCGATTTCCAAGAACCCG
This sequence comes from Burkholderiaceae bacterium, assembly GCA_016710525.1. Lineage (GTDB taxonomy): Bacteria > Pseudomonadota > Gammaproteobacteria > Burkholderiales > Burkholderiaceae_E > Quisquiliibacterium. The sequence continues at coordinate 44,871 of JADJVQ010000030.1, read as the reverse complement.
TATCTGCAATTCAAGATCAAGGGCGCCAAGGCGGGCGACAAGATCGGCATCTCGTGGACCGATACCAAGGGCGAGAAGCGGACCGACGAAGCCACTGTCGGCTGACAGGGCACGAACGCCGTACCTGGGCTCTCGGCAGGCAAGCGTCCCAAGAGACGTGAGCCGATGTGCTCGATCGATCACTAGGAGACACACATGAAGTCAACAGTTCGCCGCGCAGGTGCGGCGTTGTTCGCCTCGAGCCTGGCCTGCGCGGTCGTGCCGTCGGTGCACGCGCAGCAGAATTCGACCGTGGCCGAAATCGAACGCTATCGCCAGATGCTGCAGGATGGCAATCCGGCCGACCTGGTTTCGGCCAAAGGGGAGGGCCTGTGGAAGGCCCGCCGCGGGCCGCGCAACGCCAGCCTGGAGCAATGTGATCTGGGCATGGGGCCGGGCGTGGTCAAGGGCGCCTATGCGAAGCTGCCGCGCTATTTCGCCGACACCGACCAGGTCATGGATTTCGAGTCGCGCCTCGTGCATTGCATGGTCACGCTGCAAGGCATGAATCGGGCTGACGTCGTCAAGTCGCCTTATTCGTCCGAAGGCCAGTCGGCCACCGACCTCGAATCGCTCACCGCCTACGTGGTCGAAGAATCCCGCGGCGTGCAGATCGCAGTGCCCCAGCAGCACGCCAAGGAGGTCGAGGCCTACCAGCGCGGCCGCAAGATGTTCTACTTTCGTGGTGGTCCGTTCGATTTTTCGTGCGCCAGTTGTCACGGCGTCGACGGGCAGCGCATCCGCCTGCAGGATCTTCCCAACCTGACCAAGCTGGAGCCTGCGCAGAAGGCGTTTGCCACCTGGCCCGCCTATCGCGTGTCGCAGGGTGCGGTGCGCACGATGCAGTGGCGCCTGTTCGACTGCTTCCGCCAGCAGCGGTTTCCCGCACTGAACTACCTGTCACCCGCCTCGGTCGACCTCATCACCTTCCTGGGGGTCAACGCCAATGGCGGCAAGATGGATTCACCCGCGATCAAGCGCTGACCCGGAGCCGATCATGAGCCAAGCTATTTCCAACCGTGCCGGCATGCGCCGTGTGTTGTCGATGGTGCTGCCCGCGAGCGCTGCCGCTCTGTTGCTGGCCGGCTGCGCATCGATGAGCTCGGGTCCGTCCGATGAACAGGTTGCCCAGGTGCTGAAGGCTTCGTTCAGCGAGCGCGGCCCGGCCAAACTCGATCGCCTGAACCAGACCGCCCTGCAAAAGGCCTGCAGCCTGCCGGTGGGGACCGAACTGAGCAAGTCCGTGCGCGAGGAGCTCGAGCGCGCCGCGATCGCGACCATCAAGTACCCGGCCGATGGCAAGTTCCTGGGCAGCTGGGCCGAGGGCGAGCGCATTGCGCAGAATGGCCGCGGCCTGCAGTTTTCGGATTCGGCCACTGCCCCCAACGGCGCGAATTGTTACGCCTGCCATCAGTTGCAGCCCAAAGAGCTGTCGTTCGGCAACATCGGCCCGTCCCTCTACCAGTACGGCAAACTGCGCGGATCCGGCGACGCCGTCCTGAAGTACACATGGGCCAAGATCTACAACTCCCACGCGTTCAATGCCTGCTCGCAGATGCCCCGCTACGGCGATGCGGCCATCCTGACGCAGCAGCAGATGCAGCATGTCATGGCGCTGCTGATGGATCCGGCCTCTCCCGTCAACAAATAGGGCACGTAGCCGCCACGGCGGCTCTCCACTTTTCATGAGCATGCGTGATTGCTCATATAGACATGAACCCTTCGGCTTGAGCCATCAACCATGAACCGACGCGAATTTCTCCACATGCTGGCCATGGCGCAGGCGGCCGGCATGGCCCTGAACAGTCCCGCGGCGCAGGCGGCGGACGGGGCAGCGCTGTACGACATCCCGCGGTTCGGCAATGTGCATCTGCTGCATTTCACCGACTGCCATGCGCAGCTCATGCCGATCCACTTTCGCGAGCCCAGCGTCAATCTCGGCGTGGCGCAGGCGCTGGGCAAGGCGCCGCATCTGGTGGGCGAGCATCTGCTCAAGGCGTTTCGGATCGCACCGAAGTCGCGCGAGGCGCATGCGTTCACCTACCTGGACTTCGAGTCGGCGGCACGCACGTTCGGCAAGGTCGGCGGCTTCGCCCACCTGAGCACGCTGGTCAAACGCCTGCGTGCGACGCGCCCGGGCTCGCTGCTGCTCGATGGCGGCGACACCTGGCAAGGCTCGGCCACGTCGCTGTGGACACGGGCGCAAGACATGGTCGATGCCTGCAAGCTGATCGGCGTGGACATGATGACCGCCCACTGGGAGTTCACCTACGGGGCGAACCGGGTCAAGGAAATCATCGAAAAGGATTTTGCCGGCCGCATCGAATTCCTGGCCCAGAACGTCAAGACCACCGACTTCGAAGACCCGGTGTTCAAACCCTATGCGCTTCGCGACATGAACGGCGTGTCGGTCGCGGTCATCGGTCAGGCATTTCCGTACACACCCATCGCCAATCCGCGCCATTTCGTGCCGGAATGGTCGTTCGGCATCCAGGACGACCGGATGCAGAAGATGGTCGACGAGGTGCGGGGCAAGGGCGCGCAGGTGGTGGTGGTGCTGTCGCACAACGGCATGGACGTCGACCTGAAGATGGCCGGCCGTGTGCGCGGCATCGATGCCATCCTGGGCGGGCACACCCACGACGGCGTGCCCGAAGCGATCGTGGTGGGCAATCCCGCAGGCAAGACGCTGGTCACCAATGCCGGCTCCAACGGCAAGTTTCTGGGGGTGCTCGATTTCGACGTCAAGCAGGGACGAATCAGCGATTTCCGCTATCGGCTGCTGCCGGTGTTCGCCAACCTGCTGCCGGCCGATCCCGCCATGCAGGCCCACATCGATCGCGTCCGGGCGCCGTTCAAAGCGCGCCTCGAAGAGCCGCTCGCGGTGAGCGAGGGACTGCTGTATCGGCGCGGCAACTTCAATGGCAGCTTCGATCAGCTGATCCTCGATGCGATGCTCGACGTCAAGGGTGCGCAGATCGGTTTCTCGCCGGGGTTCCGCTGGGGCACCTCGGTGCTGCCAGGCCAGACGATCACGCGCGAGCTGCTGATGGACCAGACCGCGATCACCTATCCGCACACCACGGTCAGCGACATGACGGGCGAATTCATCAAGACGGTGCTCGAGGACGTCGCCGACAACCTCTTCAACCCCGATCCTTACTACCAGCAGGGCGGCGACATGGTGCGGGTCGGTGGCCTCACCTACACCTGCGATCCCAATGGCAAGGCCGGAGCGCGGATCAGCGACATGCGACTGGGCGGGCAACTGATCGACGCGGCCAAGACCTACAAGGTGGCTGGCTGGGCCCCCGTCGCCGAGGGCGCGAAGGGCGAACCGATCTGGGATGTCGTCGAAACCTGGCTGAAGTCTCACCGCACGGTCACGACGCGCCGCCTGAACCAGCCTCGGCTGATCGGCATGCAGGGCAATCCGGGAATGTCGTCCTGAGCCGATAGCGGACATGAATGCTCAGACAACGCCTGCCGTATCCAGCTCCGCGCGCTCGGCCATGAGGACAGGCGGTCAGCCACCGACCGCGATGGCCACGATCGGCCTGACGACAGCGATTCTGGCGATGGCGCTGCTCGCGGGCGCCAGCCTGGTCGGCAAAGCAAGAGCGCAGGCGCAGCCAGCACCGGTGGCCGGCGCGCCGGCCAGTGCCGTGCCGGCGCTGCGGGTCCAGCCGCTGTCCTCACGCGTCTACTTCGTCGAGGGGGAACTGGGCCCGGTGTCGCGCGCCAATCGCGGCTTCAATTCGAATGCCGGCTTCGTCGTGACGGGCGATGGCGTGGTGGTGTTCGATGTGCTCGGTACCCCCGCATTGGGCGAGGCGCTGCGCCAGGCGATCCGCACGGTCACGGCGCTGCCGATCCGTCACGTGGTGATCAGCCACTACCATGCCGACCACTTCTATGGCCTGCAGGCATTTGCCGACAGCGGTGCGCAGATCTGGGCCAGTGCCGCCGTGCGCGGCTACCTGGCCAGCGATGCGCCGGCCGCGCGCCTGGCCGAGCGTCGCGAGTCGCTGGCGCCCTGGGTCGATCAGCGAAGCCGCGTCGTGCCGCCGACCCGCCTGATCGATGCCGAGACCGCCTTCGAATCCGGCGGGCTGCGGTTCCGGCTGCTGCCGGTCGGGCCCGCGCACACCCCCGAAGACCTGATGATGATGGTCGAGCAGGAGGGCGTGCTGTTTGCGGGCGATCTGGTGTTCGCAGGGCGTGTGCCTTTCGTCGGCGAAGCCGACACGCGCGCCTGGCTGGCCGCGATCGAGCGCCTCGATTCGCTGGCGCCGCGGATGATGGTCACCGGTCACGGCCCGGTCTCGCGCGATGCCCGCGCCGACCTTTCGCTGACCCGCGACTACCTGCGCTTCGTGCGCCAGGCGATGGCTGCCGCCGTTCAGGAAATGATGTCGTTCGATGAAGCCTACGCACGCACCGACTGGTCCCGCTTTGCGGGTTTGCCGGCCTTCGAGGCGGCCAATCGCCGAAACGCGTACAACACCTTCCTGCTGATGGAACAGGAAGCGCTGCGCGCGCGCTGAGCGATCGGGCGGGAGACGGCGATTCAGTGCGGACGATTGACGAAAATCAAGGCGCACGAGGCTCGCGAATCGTACAGTGAGGCCACACCGTCCTCCTGGTGTTTCCGGGGCGGGCAACGGATCAAAAATCCGTTCCCGTCCTTTTTCTTTTATGTGTTCAGGTGTGATGCCGGCAACCGATTCCGACAGCTGCCAATCGGCCGAGACAGCGGCCCGGCCGCCGGACAGGTCTCAGCCGTGCAGGGCCTTGTACTTGGCCATCAGCTGCTCGGGCGACTCGACATGCTTGCGATCGACCTGAATGCAATCGGCCGGGCAGACCAGCTGGCACTGCGGTTCGTCTTCAGCGCCCACGCATTCGGTGCAGCGCGACGGATCGATCGTGTAGATGGGATCGCCGATGGCGATTGCCTCGTTGGGGCAGACCGGCTTGCAGGCGTCGCAGGCGGTACAGTTGTCGTCGATGATCAGGGCCATGATGCGGTTTCTTTGAGAAGGGACAGGCAGGGTACCCACAATCATCCCCCGATGCCTTGCTGAAACGCAATCACCCGTCTCTCCAACCCGTCTTCACTTGCAACCCGTTCATGGAAACACCCGTGCCGCACCCTCCGTCTGTCGCTTCTTCCGCCTCCCTGGCGCCGAGCCTGTCGATCGCTCTGTCCGGATCGGGTGGCGCTGGTGTCATGACCGCCGGCACCTTGCTCCTGGAGGCAGCCGCGCGCGCGGGCCTGTACGGCCTGATGGTGCGAACCAGCGGTCCGCAGATCCGCGGCGGAGAGGCGGCCGCGCTGATGCGCTTCAGTGCCGAACCCATCGAGAACATGGATGACCGGTTCGATTACCTGATCGCGATCGACTGGCTCAACCTGCAGCGCTTTTCTGACGAGATTCCGCTGGACGGCGCGAGCCGCGTTGCCGGCGACCCCGGCGAAGGCGAGATGCCGCGGGCTTTCGCCGACATGGGGGCGTGCTCCTATCCGGTGTCCTTCAAGTCTCTGGCCAAGGCCATCCCGGGAAGCTGGCCGAACATCGTCGCCCTGGGGTTCGCCGCCCGGCTGCTGGACCTGCCGGCCGATGGGGTCGAAATGGTGGTGCGACGCCAGCTCAGCAAGGGCAAGGCGCCGGTGCAGGCAAGCCTGGACGCGCTGCAGGCGGGCGCGCGCGCGGCCGAGGCCATGATGCTCGCTTCGCGTGACCAGGCGCCGGCCGCTGTGGCGCCCGTGCCGCGGGCGCAGACCCGGGCCCGATGGCTGCTGACCGGCAACGAGGCGGCCGGCTATGGCGCCATTCGCGGCGGGGTGCGTTTCGTCGCAGCCTACCCGATCACGCCGGCCACCGAACTGCTCGAATGGATGGCGCCCGCGCTCGAACAGGTCGGCGGGGTGCTGGTGCAGGCCGAAGACGAGCTGGCGTCGATCAACATGGCACTGGGCGCTTCCTACGGTGGCGTGCCCTCGCTGACCGCAACCTCCGGCCCGGGCTGTCATTGATGACCGAGGCGCTGGGGCTGGCCGTGGCGGCCGAACTGCCGGTGGTCGTGGTCGACGTGATGCGCGGTGGGCCGTCCACCGGCATTCCGGCCAAGAGCGAACAGAGCGACATCTCGATCGCGACCCAGGGCCTGCACGGCGATGCGCCGCGGCTGGTGGTGGTGCCCAATTCGATCGAGGATTGCCTGGTCAGCACGCAGTGGGCGGTGCATCTGGCCGAATCGCTGCAGGTGCCGGCCCTCGTGCTGTCCGATCAGTTTTTCGGCCAGACGAGGGCGGTGGTCGATCGGCCCGCCGACGTCGTTTGCGCCGGTGGCCGCCTGACCCCCGCAGCCGCCGCGGCGAATACCGCGCCCGATGCCCCGAAAGCGCCGTACCGCCGTTATGCCGACACCCCCAACGGCGTCTCGCCGATGGCGGTGCCGGGCATGCCGGGCACCATGTACACGGCCGACGGCCTGGAGCACAACGAACGCGGCACCCCGTCCAGCCAGGCCGCCGATCACCGCCGCCAGCTCGACAAGCGCCAGCGCAAGCTCGACCAGGCGCCTTATGGGGACCGCTGGGCCGACTGCGAAGGCTCGGGCGATCTGGTGGTGATCACGCTGGGCTCGGCCACCGGCCCGGTGCGCGAGGGCCTGCGCCGCGCGGCCGCCGATGGCCTGGCCGCGCGGCTGGTGTCGGTGCGCCTGCTCGCACCCGCCCGTCCACAGGATTTCGCCGCGGCCACCGCCGGCGCGCGGCGTGTGCTGGTGGTCGAACAAAACCACAGTGCCCAGTTCCACCGCTACCTGCGCTCGGTCTACGATCTGCCGGGCGAGGTGCGCAGCTACTGCCACCCCGGCCCGCTGCCGATCCGCCCGGCCGAAATCCATCAAACCCTGCTGCAATGGAGCCGCGCATGAGTGCCGTCCCCGAAGTGCGCGTGCCACTGACCGCACTGAACTACAAGTCCGACACCAAGCCGATCTGGTGCCCGGGCTGTGGCGATTTTTCAGTGCTGCAGTCGCTGACGAAGGCCTTCGCCGCGCTCCAGCTCGAGCCGCACCGGATCGGCGTGGTCTCGGGCATCGGCTGCTCGTCGCGGATCCCGGCCTACACCGACACCTATGGCTTTCATGGCGTGCATGGACGCGCACTGGCGGCCGGCACCGGCCTGAAACTCGCGCGGCCGGACCTGACCGTGGTCGTGACCGGGGGCGACGGCGACGGCTATTCGATCGGCGGCAATCATTTCATCCACGCCTGCCGGCGCAATGTCGACATGACCTATCTGGTGATGGACAACCATGTGTACGGCATGACCAAGGGTCAGCCGTCGCCGACCACCGAGCCCGACTGGGAGACCAAGCTGGCGCCGCACGGCACCGGACTGCGGGTGTTCCATCCGCTGGTGATCGCGCTGGCGGCGGGCGCCAATTTCGTCGCACGGGCGTTTTCGGGCGATCCCAATGGCACGGCCGACATCATTGCCGACGCGATCCGCACGCCGGGGTTTTCGTTCGTCGAGATCCTCTCCCCCTGCGTGACCTTCCGCCCCGAGCAGCGCGACTGGCGCAAGATCGTGCGGCCGGCGCCGGTGGCGCCGACCGACGACGCCGTGCTGGCCAGCCGGCGGCTGCTGTCGGACGACGGATTCAACATCGGCGTGCTGTACCGCGGCGACCGCAAGGTCTACGCGCCGCCGATCGGCCAGGCAAGCCTGGCGCCCGCAGACCTCGAGAAAGGGTTCGCACTGTGAGTGATGTCGAGAACGTTCAAGACCTGATGGCGCACGCCTACGCGATGGAACTCGAGGCCAGCGAGCGTTATTCCGAGTTTGCCGACGTGATGGCGACCCACAACAACCGCGAGGTGGCCGAGCTGTTCGCCAAGCTCGCCAAGATCGAGCAGTTGCACGCCGGGCAGATCCTGAGTTCGATGGGCTGGACGCAGGCGCCCGCGCCGGCCTCGGGCGACTACCGATGGCTCGGGATGGAGCGCCCCGAGACCGGCGATCACACTGAACTGCACTACCTGATGACGCCCTGGCATGCGCTGAAAATCGCGCGGGTCAACGAAGAGCGCGCTCACCAGTTCTTCGGCGAGATCGCCCGCAAGGCCGGCAGCGCGGAGGTCCGCGCGGCGGCGCTCGAGATGGAGTCCGACGAGGCCGAGCACGTCCGGCTGATCGACGAATGGCTGGCGCGCACGCCCCGTCCCGAGACCGACTGGGCGCACGATTTCGATCCGCCGCAGTACCACGACTGAGCCCCGGGGCATGAGCCCGGCCCCGGCGCCCCGTCAAGCGCCGGGTAATCGGTCCGTCCGCGGCCTTGCGGCCCGCCCGCTGCGACTATCATGTCGCTTCCATTCACAGGGCTGCGGCCCGCGGGAGATCGTCGATGGCGCGAGTTCAGGTTTTGAGCGAGGTGAGCGGTTCGGTCTGGAAGATCGAAGCGGCCATTGGCACCGAAGTCGGCGCCGACGACACCATCCTGATCATCGAGTCCATGAAGATGGAGATCCCGGTCAGCAGTCCGCGAGCCGGCCGAGTGGTCGAACTGAAAGTGGCCGAGGGCGAGCCGGTCAAGGAAGGCCAGGTCGTCGCCATCATCGAGTAGGCCACCGGCCCGCGGGCCCTCGGGCCAGGCCGCTGTTCTAGTCGATCTTCACCAGCACCTTGCCGACGACGCTCATGCTCTCGGTGGCTTCGTGCGCGCGAGCGCAGTCCTGCATCGCGAAGCACTCGTGGTATTGGTGTTTCAGTTCGCCGCCCGACAGGGCCGACGTGATGAACGCCGCGGCATCGTCATGGGCCGCCTGCGACATCGCATAGACCAGCACGAAGCGCACGGTCAGGTCCTTGGCCAGCATCGGCCAGAACGGAATGGAAGGCTCCGGCACGGCATCGGATGCATAGGTGGCGATCACGCCGCCGGGCTTCATCAATGGCAGGTTCACCGGCAGGTTCTGTCCGAACGCCACCTCGATCACCCGGTCGACACACTGCGCCTCGCCGGTGATCTCGCGCATCCGCGCGCCGACGTCCTCCTGGCGGTAGTTGATGACATCGTGCGCACCGGCGGCCAGCGCCTGGCGGGCCTGGGCCTCGCGGCTCACGGTGGCCACCACCCGTGCGGCGCCGGCCATCCGCGCGACCTGGATCGCATAGAAGCCGACCGCACCCGCGCCGCCGTGAACGAGGATCGTCTTGCCGAGCACCGGTCCGTCGGCCATCACGCAGCGGTGCGCCGTCATGACCGGGATGCCCATGCAGGCGCCAGCCTCGAAGTCGGCCCGATCGGGAAGGTGCACGGCCTTGAAGGCCGGCACCACCGTGTACTGCGCGCAGGTACCATGAGGGCGGCCCAGGGTGGCTTCATAGATCCACACCCGCTGTCCGATCCGGCGCGGGTCGACACCCGAGCCGACCGCGTCGATGACACCGGCGCCGTCCTGGTGCGGAATGACGACCGGGAAGGGCATGGTCACGTTGCCGCGGGCTCCGCCGCGCTGCTTGGTGTCCGACGGATTCACCGCCGAGATGTGCACACGCACTCGAACCTCATCGGGTCCGGGTTCGGGCAGGGGGCGTTCCCCGAACTGCAGCACCTCCCGGGCGGTGCCTTTGCGTTCATACCAGACTGCCTGCATGGTCGAGCTCCTTGATCGCGATGGTCGATCGCGATTGAACCACAGACGCCAGAGCGCTGCCGGGCTCGATTCGTGCACGCGCGAATTGAACCCGACGGCGTCCTAGACGCTCGCCCACATGCGCAACAAGTTGTGATAACAGCTCGTGAGCCGCACCACTTCGGGCGAGTCGGTCGCGCCGCCGCGCAACTGGATGATCGACAGGTCGAGTTCGTAGAGCAGTTCGCGCCGTTCGGTCTCGCGGACCATGCTTTCCACCCACGAGAAGCAGGCCAACCGCTCGCCGCGAGTGACGGCCTCGACACGGTGCACGCTGTACGACGGATACAGCACGAGCTGCCCGGCCGGCAGCTTCACGCGCGTGCCCTGCAAGCCGTCCTCGATCACGAGTTCGCCGCCGTCGTACTCCTCGGGATCGTTCAGGAACAGCGTGAACGACAGGTCGGTGCGCACGTGGCGCGCAGTGGGCGGATGGGTGCGCACCGCGTTGTCGACGTGGTTGCCGAATGCGTTCTGGCTGCCGCCATACCGGTTGAACAGCGGCGGGTAGATCTGGCGGGGCAGCGCGGCGGTGAAGAACTGCGCGCAGCTGCTCAAGGCGCCCAGCACGATGCCGCGCAGCTCGATGCCGACCGGATCGTCCTCGGGCAGCTGCCGGTTGTTCTTGACCTGGGCGGCCTGCGAGCCCGCGGTGACGCGGCCGTCGGCCCACTGCGCGTTGGCGAGCAGCGAGCGGCAGCGCTGCAAGGCGTCGCCCGTCAGGGCGTCGGGGATCACATGAATCATCGCAGGCTCTTCAGGTTCAAAAGCGGGTGGTGGCGGTGAGCATCGCGCGCCGACGGGTGCCCGGCACACCGAATCCGCCGTTGTCGTAGAGCGAGTCGTAGTAGACCTTGTCGAACAGATTCTGCAGGTTCAGGCGCAGCGTCCAGTCCTTGTGCTCGTAGGTGACCATTGCGTCGTAGCGCACGTACGCGGGCGCGGTATTCGGATTGAAGGCGCCACTCGGCGTGAAGATCGCGTCGGCGTTGGCGGTTGACGGCTGATAGACGAATCGACGCCCTTTGGTCTCCAGTCCCATGCCGACCTTGAATCCGGCCGGCAGCTGGTAGGTGGTCCACAGGTTGAAGGTGAACGGCGGCGTATTGCGGGCGGTCTGGCCCTTCAGGCGCGCGTCGGACACCGTGATGGCTCCGGTGGCCGCATTGCGGTTTTCCGCGACCTGCAGGATTTTGGAGTCCTGCAGCGCCAGGCCCCAGAACACCTCCCATTTCGGCGTGATGCGCCCGGCCATCTCGAACTCGAGGCCGTTGGTGCGCCGTTTGCGCGTCAGGATTGCCGCGGTCGATTCCAGGTCGGTATTGCGCTCCCAATCCTTGTCGGCGCGATACAGGGCGGTGCGAAACGCCAGGTCACCGTCCATGAACAGCCACTTCGCGCCCAGCTCCAGCACCTTGCTGCGTTCAGCCGGATACGCACCGCCCGACAATTGGTACAGATCGGCCGTCGGGCTGAACGAATCGCTCATGCTCAGGTAGTAGTGGGCGTCTTCCGACGGCTGCCAGGACAACCCGGCGCGGTAGCTGTTTTCCGAGAAGCTCAGCTTCGGCGAGGTGAGGCTCGAATAGTCGGCGCTGAGCTGGTCGTGGCGCATGCCCAGCACCAGGCGCCAGTTGGGCACGAACTCGATGCTGTCCTGCACGTACAGCGCGCGGGTATCCCCCTTGAAGGTGGCCGGCGCCGCAGTCGGATTCAAGGCATCGCGCAGGTAGACCGGCGCGCTGGCCGTGCCCAGGTTGGCCAGCGAGGTCCGACGGCCTTCTTCGTTCATCACCTCGAGCCCGGCCAGCAGCTGGTGGCGCATGCCGAACCATTCGGCCCGGGTGGTGAGATCGGACTGCAGCGTGAGGGTCTTGTAGTTTCCGCTGCGGGTGACGTTGCCGCCGGTGGCGCCGGTGGCGCTGGGCGCCGCGGTGGCGTTGGGCGTCTTCACCCAGTAGGCGCGGTCGTAGTGGCCGCTGCGCAGCTGGGTGCGCAGTTGCGTGTCGCGGCTGATCCGAAACGTGTGGGCCAGCGTCGAGATGGTGGTCTCGCTGTCGTCGAAATTCGCGGCGCTGCCCCACCAGGCGGTGGCCGGGAAGTTGGTGTTGATCCGCTTGGTATTGCCGTCGAACGACACGCCGTAGTCGGGCCGGTCGCGGGTCCGGGTGACCTGATGGCTCAGCGTGAATTCGTGGCGGGTGCCGATTCCCAAGCCCAGGCTGGCCGCGAGACCGTCGCGGTTCAGCTGCGCGTCGTCGCCATTGGCGGGGTTGACCCGCCGGCTGCCTTCGCCGCGATTCATCACGTTGACCCGCAGCGCGGTGTTTTCGCCCAGCCGCTTGTTGAAGTCGCCCAACACCTGGTTGTAGCCCTGGGTGCCGACGCTTGCGCTCAGCGAGTGCCGATCGCTCAGGAAGGGGGTCTTGCTGACCAGGTTGATCACACCACCGGCCTGGCCGCGGCCGAACAGCATGGCGGCCGAGCCGCGCAGCACGTCGATCTGCTCCAGGTTGAAGGTCTCGCGGTTGTACTGCGCGGTGTCGCGAATGCCGTCCAGGTAGATGTCGCCGAAGGTGTAGAAGCCACGCAGCATCATGTTGTCGCCCGAACGCCCGCCCTCGGCCGCGTTGAAGGTCAGGCCCGAGACGTTGCGCAGCGCGTCCCTGACCGAACCCACCTGCTGCTCGGTCATCAGCGAGCGGGTCACGGTGGTGATCGCCTGCGGGATGTCCTGCGGGTCCTGCAACTGCTTGGTCGTGCGCGTCTGGGTGGCGCGGTAGCCGTCCTGGGGGGCGTCGGCGCGCCCGGTGACCTTGACCTCGGGCAGCTTGACGTCGGCCTGCGCTTGCGCACCGGATTGCGCGCCAGCCGGCGCGGCGAGCCCAAGCCACATTGCTGCGGCAATGCTCGTCGACCAGGCAACGGGCGTCGCCGCGCAGGCGGATGGGCCCGGCCTTTGGGCAGGGACGACGGGTGCATCAGGGCACAACGCCGCGCAGTTGCCGAGATTCGATTCGGCCGCGGGGATTACGAAAGAGGTCGGTGAAGGCACAGCGAGGTCCTCTGGGTGAAGACACTGGCTGGCGGTGGCTGGCTCGTGAGGGTTGTCATGGAAGAATGGATTTCGAACGCGCTGCAAATGCTCGGGCGCATGGCCCGAATCCGCAGCGTGGCACCGGATGGCTGTCCTATTTCGTCAGGATCAGTTTGCCCAGCGCCGTCAGGCTCCACGAAGCCTCGGCAAGCGAGTCGGAGCCGGGGGGGCCCGCGCGACGGGGCGGGAGGCCGCGCGACCCGTCGGGGGGGATGGCCCCCGGCGCGTTGGGCCTGTTCGCCAGCCTCCCCCCCGGGGGCCCCCGCCCTCGGGCCGCGGCCCGGGGGCGCCGGCGGGACCCCCGCCCCGGCCGGCCCGCGCCGGGCCCCCCGGCCGCGGCCCTTCGGGGGCCCGGGCGGCGGCGCGGCTGTAAACGTGCCGGCATGGGTGATTTCGGCTTCAGGTTGGTTGCCCAGCAGTTGCTGGCTGGTCCAGTGGCGTTTCTTCGCGCCGGCAGCCGATCCGCCTTGCGACTGGAGCAGGCACGCACCAGCGTATCTGCCGGACGGATCGGGGGTGCCCGCGGACTGCGGCGCTGGCGGACACGCGGACGGGTGCCTGCGATCAGGCGGCATCGGCGTGCCCCCGCGATGCGTCGCTCACGCCGATGTATTCGAGGCCGAGAGGGGCAAGGAGCTCGACGCTGCGTGTCGAGAAACGGTGACGCGGGCAGACGATCATGGAGGGATTGTCTTTCGTCATGTGGAACAAAGTGCGCAGATGCTCGAACTAGACCGGGCGCAGCGATCGACGATGACGGCACCGATTGCGGTTCATTGTCAGTGGCTCTGCGGATCGAGCACGAAGCCGATCTTCTCCAGGCCACCTGCCTGGACTGCCGCCATCACCTGGGCGACTTTTTCGTAGGGCACGGTGCGGGCGCCGCGCAGGTGGATCTCGGGTTGCGGCGTTTGCGCCGCGGCCTGCGCGATCCGTGTCTTCAGTTCCGGTTCGTCGATCGCGTCGGTGTCCCAGAACACCTGTCCATGCTCATTGACGGCCAGGTTCACCGTCTTCGGCATCATTTTGTTCGGCTCATTGCGCGCCCTCGGCAGATCGAGCTTCACCGAGTGGCTCATCACCGGAATGGTGATCATGAACACGATCAGCAGCACCAGCATCACGTCGACCAGAGGCGTGGTGTTGATCTCGGGATTGAGGTCGTCCTCGGGTTCGTCAAGTGCGTTGAAGGCCATCGTGTGCATCGCCAAGAAGGTGTTGGGTGATCGGCATGGCGACGGCGCTCGGTTCGGCCTTGTCGCGTGAAATCCGGCTGCCGATCAGCAGGAACGCATGCAGATCCCGGCCGAATCGGCGCAATGCCCCGAGGACGGACTTGTTCGCCCGCACCAGGGCGTTGTAGCCCAGCGCCGCGGGGATCGCCACGGCCAGCCCCAGCGCGGTCATGATCAGCGCCTCACCGACCGGCCCCGCCACCTTGTCGAGCGACGACTGGCCCGCGGCGCCGATGTTGGCCAGCGCGTGGTAGATGCCCCAGACCGTGCCGAACAGACCGATGAAGGGGGCGGTCGAAGACACCGACGCCAGCACCGCCATGCCGCCGGACAGCCGTGCCGCGCCATCGTCGATCGCGCCATCGATGCCGGCGGCCAGCCAGTCGCTGCGGCTCATCTGGCCGGCCAGTGAAGCGGCGTGCCGTTCCAGGTGCTGGTCGCGCTCGTGGGCCGCTCGGGCCAGCTGGGCAAAGACTTGGGCGCCCGCCGATTCGTGCGGACCGAACCCGCTGATGGCCGCGGACAGCGCAGCCGCGTTCCAGAAGTCGGTTCGGGCATGCCGCGCGGATCGCCGCAGGTGTATCAGGTCGAGCGACTTCAATGCGATCACGTACCAGGAGGCCAGCGACATGATGGCCAACAACAGGGCGACGCCCTTGATGATCGGGTCGGCGCCGGCCCAGAATTGATCGAGTCCGAATGCATGCATGGCGGTTCAGGATTCCAGTGCGAAGTGAATGGGGATCAGCGCCCAGACCGGGGTGGCCTTGCCGTCCTCGACATAGGGCCGGAAACGGGACCGGCGTGCCGCCTCGCGCGCCGCGCCGTCGAGCTTCGGGTATCCGCTCGATTGCAGCACCTCGATGCGCTCGGGCTCTCCAGCCAAGCCCACCAGCACCCGCAGGAGCACCCGACCCTGTTCGCCAAGACGCCGCGACACAGCGGGATACACCGGCTCAGGCAGTTTGAGGTACTGGACGCCCGAGGCGACAGTCTTGATCTGCGGCGCTGGTGCCGCAACGCGCGCCGGTTCGGGAGCCGGTGCCGGCGAGGGTGCCGCGGAGGGTGCCGCGGAGGGTGCCGCGGAGGGTGCCGCGGAGGGTGCCGGCAGCGAAGTAACGGATGCGTTCGAGACCGGGGCAGGCGCGGGCGCTGCAGGGTCCGTTTCATCACGGGGCGGCGGCGTGTCCGGCAAGGCGATGGCGGTCGGCGAAGGTGTCACCGCGACGGGCCTTCGCGCCAACGCCCGGGCAGGCGGGGCAGCCCGCGCCAAAGGTGGCGCAAAGGCGGCCGGCTGCGCCGACGCTCGCGCGGCCGCTTGCGCCGGCGCAGGCATCCGCGCGGGCAGGATTCTGGCGAACATCGTCTTTTCGACCTGTGGCGCAACCTCCGTCACCGGTCCGGTGCGCAGCGCCCACACTACGCAGGCATGCAGGAGCGCCATGATTCCGAGAGCGATGAGATGGCGGTTTGCCGACATGGGTTCGAGATGGCGGTCGCAGGAGAACGCAGCAGCGGGAGTGGATGTTGGTCAGGGCAGACAGGGTTGGAGCCCGGGACTGTTAATCCCGTGTCGGAGAATAAATAGTAAACGCAATGGGAATGATTCGCAATACGGATTAGATGGGCGCGACTCGATTTCACCGGCTGGAGCTGGCCGAAGAGGTCTGAAATCGACTCGCCGTACCCGCGGCCGGGCCACGCCCCATGGCAGTATTGCCGCTCCCTCCCGGCACGATCCACCACAGGAAAGCAACATGGACGACAAGCAACTGGTTCGGCTCGACATCGAAGACGGCGTCGGCGTGATCACTGTCGACAATCCGCCAATGAACGCCCTGAGCCCGGGGGTTCCCGAGGGCATCGTCGCGGCCGTCGACCAGTGCAATGCCGATCCGGCGGTGCAGGCGGTGGTGCTGATCGGCGCCGGGCGCAGCTTCATCGCCGGGGCCGACATCCGCCAGTTCGGCAAGCCGCGTCCGGTCCTCAAGCGCCGCACGTATGACGCCCTCGAAGAAAGCACCAAGCCGGTCGTTGCCGCGATTCACGGCTTTGCGCTGGGCGGGGGTCTCGAGAACGCGCTCGCCTGCCATTACCGGGTCGCGGTCGCCAGTGCCAAGGTCGGCCTGCCCGAAGTGCTGATCGGTCTGCTGCCGGGCGGCGGAGGCACGCAGCGCCTGCCCCGCCTGATCGGCCCCAAGGCGGCGCTCGAGATGATCGCAACCGGCCGTCATGTGCCTGCTGCCGAGGCCAAGGCGCTGGGCATCCTCGATGCGGTCGTCGGCGGCACCGACCTGCGCAAGGAGGCCATCGCCTTCGCCAAGGGCGTGGCCGCCCGGCGACCCCTGCCTCGGGTGCGCGACAAGACCGACCGGATTGCCGAGGTCGATGCCGACCCGGGCATGTTCGACGCGAT
This sequence comes from Burkholderiaceae bacterium, assembly GCA_016710525.1. Classification (GTDB taxonomy): domain Bacteria; phylum Pseudomonadota; class Gammaproteobacteria; order Burkholderiales; family Burkholderiaceae_E; genus Quisquiliibacterium. Next base: position 28,369 of record JADJVQ010000030.1, on the reverse strand, counting down.
GCGAAAGTCGATCGCCAAGAGCGCGCGCAACCGGACCGCGCCGTTCCACTGCATCGCCTGCGTGGAAGCGGCCACCCGCCAGCCTTTCGAAGAAGGGCTGGCCACCGAACGGCGGCTGTTCGGCGAACTCGAGAACGCCGAAGAGTCGCGGGCACTGCGTTACGCGTTCTTCTCCGAGCGTGAGGCGGCCAAGATCCCGGGCCTGCCGGCCGATCTGGCTTTCCCTCGCATCAAGACCGTGGCGGTGGTGGGCGCCGGCACGATGGGCGGGGGCATCGCGATGAGCTGTGCCGACTACGGCATTCCGGTGAAGATCCTGGACGCCACCCGCGAGGTGCTCGACAAGGGCATGCAGCGGATCCGCGACAACTACGCGGTCAGCGTCAAGCGCGGCAGCCTGAGCCAGGCGGACATGGACAAGCGCCTGGCCCTGATCGAACCGGTCGATGGCTTCGAGGCGATCGGCCAGTGCGACGCGGTCATCGAGGCCGCCTTCGAAGAAATGCCGGTCAAGAAAGATCTGTTCCTCAAGATCGACGCGGTGATGAAGCCCGGGGCGCTGCTGCTCACCAATACATCGGCGCTGGACATCGACGAGATCGCGTCCGTGACCCGCCGCCCGCAGGATGTCGCAGGGGCGCATTTCTTCAGTCCGGCCAACGTGATGAAGCTGCTCGAAGTGGTCAAAGGGGACAAGACCACGCAGCAGGTTCTCGCCGCCACGCTGAAGCTGGGTCGCGACATCGGCAAGATCGGCGCGGTCGCGGGCAATTGCGATGGCTTTATTGCCAATCGAAGCCGCGGCCCGTTCAACACCGAAATGGTGCTGATGGTCGAAGAGGGCGCGCTGCCCCAGCACATCGACAAGGTGATGGTCGATTTCGGCTATCCGATGGGGCCGTTTGCGGTCGGCGACCTGGCTGGGCTGGACATCAGCTATGCCGCCCGCAAGCGCCGCGCGGCGGCCGATCCGAGCTACCGCAAGCTCCTGGTGCCCGATCGCCTGGTCGAGATGGGCCGCAAGGGCCAAAAGACCGGCGCCGGCTGGTACCGCTACGAAAAGGGCGATCGCACGCCACACCCGGATCCGGAAGTGTCCCGTGTCGTGGCCGAGGTGGCACGCGAACTGGGCGTGGCGCAGCGTTCATTCACCGACACTGAAATCCTGAATCGGCTGCTGATGGGCTCGGTCAATGAGGCCTGCAAGATCCTCGAAGAAGGCAAGGCGCTGCGCGCCAGCGACATCGATGTGATGTGGCTGTACGGCTTTGGCTTCCCGCGCTATCGCGGCGGCCTGATGTTCTGGGCCGATGGCATTGGTTCGAAGGCTGTGTACGAACAGGTGTGCGAGTGGCACGAGCGCTACGGCGCACGCTGGGCGCCATCGGCCCTGCTGCGTGAACTGGCGCAGACTGGCACAGCGTTTCGCGAGGCAGCGCCCAAGCGCGCGATGTGACGTGTTTTGCGGCGGGGGCCGCTGAGCCCCCGTTGGCCCTGGCGCGACGCTAACGCGCGCCGTGTGCGACGGGCACCCGAAATCTCGGGTGCCCGCGCCGCATCAGGCGGTGGCGTTGCGCACCAGCCGGCCGGGCAGCTTGCCGGTGGCCTGGCCTTCGCGATAGGTCACTTCGCCGGCCACGACCGTGGCCACGTACCCGGTGGAAGTTTGTTGGAAGCGGCGACCACCGGCCGGCAGGTCCTTGAGCACGATAGGCGAGTGGATGGCCAGCCGGTCCATGTCGATGACGTTCAGGTCGGCACGCAGGCCAGCCGTGAGCGCACCCCGGTCGTTCATGCCGACCGCGTGTGCATTGCGCGCCGACAGCAGGTTCACCAGCAGCGGAATCGGCAGCCGGCCGGTGGCCCGGTTGCGGCCCCAGTGCGACAGCATGTATGTGGTGAAGCTGGCGTCGCAGATGGAGCCGACATGGGCACCGCCGTCACCCAGGCCGAACAGGGCCTCGGGATGGCTCAGCTGCTCGGCGCAGGTGTCCAGCGAGCAGTCGGCGTAGTTGGCGAACGGCGCCAGCAGCAGCGCGCCGCCGTCGTCCTCGAGCATCAGGTCGTAGGCGGTTTCGAGCGTGCTCCGGCCGCGGGCGCGGGCCAGGTATTCGACTGACTTCTCGACTGGGGGCTCGTAGTCGGGCGGGTTGCCCAGCGCGAACACACGTTCGTAGTCGTAGGGCTTCAGGTCGATGCGCAGGAACGGGTTGTCGGTCGCCTCGGCCAGGATGCGCCGGCGGATCTCGGGATCGCGCATCGCGGCGACCATTTCGGCGGGTTCGCGATCGCGCAGCGCGAGGAAGGTTGGCGAGCCATGGACGGGACTGCGGTTGGCCTGCAGGCCGAACAGCACGCCGACCGCGCGCGGCGCCACCTGGGCGGCAATGCGGGTGCCCGTTTGTGCCTCTTCGTGGATGCGTGCCAGCACGGTGCGGTAGTCGTCGGGTTTGCGATGGCTTTGCGCCAGCGAGATCGAGCACGGGCGGCCGCTGGCCCGCGCGATGCGAAACACCATGCCCAGCTCGTCGCCCTGGCTGTAGGCCATGTCGGAGATGATCTGCAGCACGCCGCGGCCGGCGTCGGTCAGCCCCTTGGCGATGCCGGTCAGTTCTTCTTCGGTGGCCTTCAGCGAGGGCGTGGGGTCACCCTTGATGCTGCGGTGGTTCATCGAGCGCGAGGTCGAAAATCCGAGCGCGCCGGCGCGCACGGCATCCCGGGTCAGCTCGCGCATTTGTGCGATGTCTTGCGCGTTGGCAGGCTCCAGACGCGTGGCACGCTCGCCCATCACATAAACCCGCAGCGCGCCATGGGGCAGTTGAGCCGCGATGTCGATGTCGCGCGGGCGGCCGTCCAGGTAGTCCAGGTACTGGCCGAAGGACTCCCATTGCCATTTGAGGCCTTCGTGCAGTGCCGCGCCGGGAATGTCTTCGACGCCCTCCATCAGCTCGATCAGGCGGTCGTGATCGGCGGTGCGCACCGGAGCAAAGCCGACTCCGCAGTTGCCCATCACCGCGGTGGTCACGCCGTGCAGGCTGGACGGCTGCATGCGGTCGGCCCAGGTGGCCTGGCCATCGTAGTGGGTATGGATGTCGACGAAGCCCGGCGTGACCAGTTTGCCGCGGGCGTCGATCTCGTCGGCGCCCGTGCCGGCGAACTGGCCGACGGCGGCGATCCGGCCGTCGCGGACCGCGATGTCGCCCTCGCGCAATTCGTTGCCCAGCCCGTCGGCCAGCGTGCCGCCGCGTATCACCAGATCGAATGCCTTGGTCATGCGTTTTCCTTTGAATGTACGGTTCGGTTTACCGCAACGCCAGCGGTGCGGACGTGTGTTTTTGCTCGAGATAGGTCTGATAGCCCCGGGCACGCAAGGCACAGGCCGGGCAGTGGGCACAACCATAGCCCCATGGATGTCGCATCGTGCGATCGCCCAGGTAGCAGGTGTGGGTGTGCTCGCGGATCAGTTCGATCAGCGCTTCGCCGCCCAGCGTGTGCGCGAGCTGCCAGGTGGCGGCCTTGTCGATCCACATCAGCGGGGTCTCGATGACCATCGGGCAGTCGAGGCCCAGGGAAAGCGCGACCTGGGTCGCCTTGATGGTGTTGTCGCGGCAGTCTGGGTAGCCCGAGAAGTCGGTTTCGCACATGCCACCCACCAGCACGCCCGCGCCGCGGCGGTAGGCGGTGGCGGCCGCGAAGTTCAGGAAGATCAGATTGCGCCCGGGCACGAAGGTGCTGGGCAGGCCGTTGCGCTCGAAGACGATCTGGGTGTCGCGGGTGAGGGCGGTGTCGCTGATCTGGCCGAGCATCTTCAGATCGAGCAGATGGTCCGCCCCCAGCCGTTGCGACCATTCAGGGCGCATGGCCCGCAGGCCGGCCAGTACCGGCTCGCGGCACTGCAGTTCGACCGCATGGCGCTGACCATAGTCGAATCCGATGGTTTCGACAGACTCAAATCGTGCCAATGCCCAGGCCACGCAGGTGGTCGAGTCCTGGCCGCCTGAAAACAGGACGATCGCTCGGGAACGGGCGGGCAATGCGGGTGTCATCGATGACGGATGCGGGGTTCATTCGATGATACGTGCCTTTTGAGACGGGCATGCGCGCGCCGTATCATCGCCTTTCGTTTCTGGCATCAAGTCCCTTTCTCGTCTGGAGAACATTCACATGTCGACGCCCGCGGCGCTTGGCCAAGGCACCTCCCGGATCGCGCCGCACCGCCGCTTCTGGCCGCGTCGGGTGCCCTACGACCTGCCGGCGGCCCAGACTACGCTGTGGGACAACCTGGACATTTCCGCGCGCCGCTATCCGGACAAACCGGCTTTCGTGTTTTTCGGCCTAGCGCTCGGTTTTGCGCAGCTGCGCGCACAGGCCCTGCGACTGGCGGGCTGGCTGCACGAGAAGGCCGGCGTGCGCCAAGGGGATCGGGTCGTGCTGGCCCTGCAAAACTCGCCGCAGAACGTGATTGCCTTCTATGCGCTGCTGCGACTGCGTGCGGTCATCGTGCCGGCCAATCCCATGAGTCGAGGCGAGGAGTTCGCCCACTACATTGCCGATTCGCAGGCGCGCCTGGCGATCGGCGCGGCCGATCTGGTGGCGGAGTTCGGGCGTGCGCAGTCGCTGCTCCCGCCCGACGCGCGACTGGAGCGGCTGCTGGTGGCCGACTACACCGATGCCATGCCCACGGAGCTCGCGCCCGAAGACGCCCCGCCCGCAGCCTGGCAGGCCTGGCTGCGGCCCGCCGCGGATATGCCGTCCTGGGCACTGCACTGGCGCGACGCGATGGCCGCGCCCTTCGACGCGCCAGACTACGTCAGTGATGCCGATGACCTGATGGCCTTGTGCTACACCTCGGGCACCACCGGCCAGCCCAAGGGCTGCATGCACACGCACCGCACGATCGGCCACAACGTGCATGCGTCGCAGGTCTGGAACGGCGTCAGTGCCGCCGACGTGATGCTCGGAGTGGTGCCGATGTTCCACATCACCGGCATGCTGTTCAGCATGCACGCGCCGATCTGCGCGGGCGCCACCACGATCCTGCTGCCGCGCTGGGATCGCGAACTGGCCGGACGGCTCATCTCGCGCCACCAGGTGAGTTCCTGGGTCAACATCCCCACGATGATCATCGACCTGCTGGGCAGCCCCAACTTCGCGAGCTTCGATCTGTCGAGCCTGCGCTACATCGGCGGCGGCGGGGCCGCGATGCCGCAGGCGGTGGCCGAGCGCCTGAAGGCCCTCTACGGACTGGACTATGTCGAAGGGTACGGACTGACCGAAACCGCCGCGCCTTCGCACAGCAACCCGCCGGATGCGGCCAAGCTGCAGTGCCTCGGTATTCCCTACGTGGGCATCGACGCCCGGGTGATCGACCCGGACACGCTGCTCGAGGTGCCCCAGGGCCAGTCCGGCGAGATCGTCATCCACGGCCCGCCGGTGTTCAAGGGCTATTGGCGGCGGCCCGAGGCCACCGAGGCCGTGTTCCTCGAGCTCGATGGCAGGCGATTCTTTCGCACGGGCGACCTCGGGCGGATCGACGAAGACGGCTATTTCTTCATCACCGATCGCCTCAAGCGCATGATCAATGCCAGCGGCTACAAGGTCTGGCCGGCGGAGGTCGAGAACATGCTTTACCAGCATCCGGACATCCAGGAGGCCTGCGTCATCGCCATGCACGACGACTACCGTGGCGAGACCGTCAAGGCTGTCGTCGTGCTGCGCGCGGATTCGGCGGGCAAACTGGACGCGGCCGGGCTCGAAGCCTGGGCGCGCAAGCGGATGGCCGCCTACAAAGTCCCGCGCAGGGTCGAATTCGTCGATGCGCTGCCCAAGTCGGGCTCGGGCAAGGTGCTCTGGCGCCTGCTTCAAGAAAAGGAATCCACCGCATGATTCGCCGCTCCTTGCCCGCGCTGTCGGGTTCATCCGCATTGGCCGCGGTGCGGCCTGGCCGCCGCCGCGCGGGCGCCGCGCTGCTGGCCGGAGGCGCGCTGGCCCTGGGCCTGCCCGCCCGCTCGCAGGCCCAGCCGGCCTATCCCTCGCGTCCGGTGCGAGTGCTCGTTCCGTATGGCGCCGGAGGCTCGGCGGACAACGCGGCCCGCATCGTCGCCGAAAAGCTCGCCATCGCGCTGGGCCAGCCCTTCGTGATCGAGAACCGGCCGGGCGCCTCGGGCACCTTGGCGGCTGGCGCGCTGGCGCAATCGGCCAGCGATGGCCACACGCTGATGGTGGCGCCCACGGCCGTGGCTGCGATCACTCCGGTCACCCGCAAGACGCCCTACGACCCGATCCGGGATTTCACCGCGATCGCTCGGCTGTCGGGCGCGCTGGGCATGCTGTCGCTGTCGCCGGCGATCCCGGCCAAGACCCTGCCGGAATTCCTGAAGCTCGCCCGCGAGAGTCCGGGCAAGTATGCCTTCGGCAGCTCCGGGGTGGGCACCATCACCCACTTGACCGGCGAGGTGCTGCAGCAGGCCACCGGGGTCAAGCTGCTGCACGTGCCTTACAAGAGCATCGTCGATGGCGTGGGGGATCTGTTCGCCGGTCGCATCGCGGTGGTGTTCGATCCTTTCATCCTGCCGCAGGTGCGCGCCGGCAAAGTGACCGCAGCGGCAGCGCTGGGCGGTCGTCGCCACCCCGAGTTCCCGGACGTGCCGACGATCGAGGAGCTGGGCATCGACCTGCAGGGGTTTTCCCGGCGCAGCTGGTTCGGGATGTTCGGTCCCAAGGACCTGCCGCGCGACATCGTCGAGCGCCTGAACACCGAGATCGAACGCATCGGCCGCGATCCCGAGGTCAATCGCAAGCTGCTCGCGCTCGGCCTGTTTCCCGACTTCCTGCCTGCAGCCCAATTTGGTCCGCAAGTGGCCAACGACATGGCCTACTTCGCGGGCCTGCTCAAGCAACTCGACATCAAGCTCGACAACTGAAAACTGGAGACAGCCCATGCCCCTGGACGCCGACATTGCGCGAATCATTCCCCTGATGCCGCTGCAGGACGTGCCGAACCTCACACCGGTCAATGCGCGCGAATCGATGCGGGCGCTGGCGGCGGCGCGCAACGACATCCCGTTGCCGCAGCCGGGTTCGGTCGAAGATGCCGCGCTGCCAGGACCTGGCGGTGAGATTCCGGTGCGCATCTATCGCACGTCGCGCACGCCCGCGCCCACCGTCGTCTACTACCACGGGGGCGGTTGGGTGGCCGGTGACCTGGACACCCACGATCGGGCGGCCCGCACACTGGCCATCGAACTCGACTGCACGGTCGTCAGCGTGCACTACCGGCGCCCGCCCGAGGCGCCGTTTCCGGCGGCCTTCGACGATGCGCTGGCCGCGGCCCGCCAGGTTGCCTCGCGCCAGGGCGACTTCGGAGGGTTCGGACAGCCGCTGGCGGTGGCGGGCGACAGCGCGGGTGGCAACCTGGCCGCGGTGGTGGCGCTGGCTGCGCGCGATGGCAGCCTGAAGCTGGCCGCGCAACTGCTCGTCTACCCGGTCACCGATGTCGTGGGCAACTTTCGCAATGTCCATGCCAATCGGCGCTATCCGTCTCGCGAGCAGAACCGCGAGGGCTACTTCTTGTCGCTTGCGGTGATGCAATGGTTCGCCGATCACTATCTGGCGCAGCCCGATCAGGCGCATGATCCCCGGGTCTCGCCGCTGCTGGCCGCCAGCCTCGCCGGACTGCCGCCCACCGTGCTGTGCACTGCCCAGTACGATCCGCTGCGCGACGAAGGCATGGCCTATGCGCAAGCCCTGCGCGCCGCAGGGGTGCGGGTGATCGAGGGACCATCCACGGCGACTTCGGCCTGGGGGCATTCGCAGCCGCCGAGGAAAGCCGTCGGGGCGAGCCGACCTGCGGATGCTGCGACCGCCAGTGGGCGGCCGACGGGGAAACCTTGGGCCGCCGCGTGCGGACCCCCATCTGCGCATGCTGCTGGAGGCTTGAATGAGCACCTCACCCGACCTCGGATCGATTCTCAAGCCTGCTTCGTCCCACACCTGCTGTGTCAATCGAGCGGTGTTCTCCGAGCTGGATTTCTCGGACAAGGCATCGTTCGACGATGCGCGGCGCGGCCTGGTCGGCAGCATTCCCGATGCGCGCATCGAAAACGCCAAGGGCAATGTGATCTGGGACCTGTCGGGTTCAGCTTCCTCGATGACGAAAACGCACCCGATTCCGTCAATCCCAGCCTGTGGCGCCATGCCCGGCTGAACAACCTGCACGGCCTGTTCAAGGTGACCGAGCGGGTGTATCAGGTGCGCGGCTTCGATCTGGCCAACATGACCATTCTGGAGGGCGACAGCGGGCTGATCCTCATCGACCCGCTCACCGTGACCGAGGCCGCCGCGGCAGGCCTGGCGCTGTACCGGCGGCATCGCGGCGATCGCCCCGTCAAGGCGGTGATCTATTCGCACAGCCACGTCGATCACTACGGCGGTGTCGAGGGGGTGATGACCCCGGAGCAAGGTGCCAGCGGCGAAGTGCAGGTGATCGCGCCCGACGGGTTCATGCACGAGGCGATCTCCGAGAACATCCTGGCCGGGGTGCCGATGCGCCGGCGCGCGATGTTCCAGTTCGGCCCGACGCTGGAACGCGGTCCGCGCTCGCACGTCGACAGCGGTCTGGGCAAGGTGTCGGGACGAGGCACCGTCAGCCTGATCGCACCCAACATGATCATCCGCGAGCCGACCGAACGTCACGTGATCGACGGTTTCGAGATCGTCTTCCAGCTCACGCCCGAAACCGAGGCGCCGGCGGAAATGAACTTCTTCTTCCCGCAGGAACGGGTGCTGAACCTCGCCGAGAACGGCTGCCACACGATGCACAACCTGTGCCCGATCCGAGGCGCCAAGACCCGCGATTCGCTGGCCTGGTCGAAGTACCTGGACCAGGCGCTGGATGCGTTCATCGATCAGACCGACATCTGCATCGCGCAGCATCACTGGCCGACCTGGGGCCAGGCCAAGGTGCGCCGCTTCATCGAAGAGCAGCGCGACATGTACCGGTACCTGCACGACCAGACGCTGCGCCTGATGAGCCATGGCCTCACGCCCAACGAGATCGCCGAAGGCTTCACGATGCCCGCGTCGCTGCGCGGCGCCTGGCACACCCGTCCGTACTACGGGGCCATCGCGCACAACGTGCGGGCCGTGTACGCCCATTACCTCGGGCCCTACGACGGCAATCCGGTCAACCTCAATCCGCTGTCGCCCCAGGGTGAAGCGGTCAAGTATCTGGAATACATGGGCGGTGCCGACGCGGTGCTGTCGCGCGCCCGGCGCGACTTCGATGCGGGGGACTATCGCTGGGTCGTGCAGGTCACCCATCACGTCGTGTTCGCCGATCCGGCCAATCGAGAGGCCCGCGAACTGGGCGCCGATGCGCTTGAGCAGTTGGGCTACCAGAGCGAGTCGTCGACCTGGCGCAATGCCTACCTGCTGGGCGCCAAGGAACTGCGCCACGGCGCGCCGAAGTCACCGCCGGGGCGCAGGGCGGCGTGATGCCGCGGGTCGTGGCCATGCTGCCGATGCCGATGTTCTTCGACTATCTGGCGATCCGCGTCAATGGCGAAAAGGCCGCCGGCCTTGCACTGCGGCTGGACTGGCGGATGGCGGGCGAGGGCGAGGGCCATCGCCTGACGCTCAGCCACTGCGCGCTCAGCCACGGACCAGGGTCACACGGCGTGCGTGCCCAGGCCACCATCACGATGGATCGCAAGGGTCTGGCTGCGCTGCTGGTGGCCGGGCAGACCTTCACGCAGGCCCTCGAACACGGATTGATGACCGTGACCGGCGATCAGGGCGCGGTGGCGTCGCTGTTCGCCACGCTGGATTCATTCGTGCCGATGTTCAATATCCTCGAGCCCTGACGCGAGGTTCCCGGGAGCCCGGCCGCCTGCTGATGAGCCGTGCCTTGATGTCGGTGGCGCATGGGCATACGGGACGACGTTGCGAAGGGCGCGCAAGAGGCAGGCGGATCGGGCGGCGGCAGGTGTCCCCGGCGGCAGGTGTCCCAATAGCGACCCGCCTGAATGTCAGGAGCCTTCGCCAATGCTGACCGACGTCGAATGCGGGGCCCTCTGTCATCGCGCGCGGGTTTCGCGCGTTAGGGGGACTGGCTCGTCGTGCAACCCGGAGATCTCGCATGTGGAAGCGGCTGGCAGTTCTGTGGACCGTGGTTCGGGGTGACGCCAGGCTGCTCTGGATGGCGCTGCGCCATCCGCGCGCGCCCGGGTGGCTGAAACTGGGCACGCTGGGCATCGTGGTCTATCTTTTTTCACCGATCGACCTGATTCCCGACTTCGTTCCGCTGTTCGGCGTGATGGACGACATCGTGATCGTGCCGCTGGTGATCCGCTGGCTGCTCAACCGCCTGCCGCCCGACGTCCGCGCCGACGTCGAACGCCAGGCCGGCTTCTGGGCCGGCGGCAAGCCGGCTGCTTCTGCGCGCGATTCCCGCGGTTTCGTCCGCGGTTCCCGCTGACTCGGGCCGCTCCCCGGTGAGCCGACGGGCAACGGATCGGGGGCTGATCAGGGCCGCCGGCCTGTGCGGCGCGCTCGCCGGATGGCTGATGCTGGCCGGGTGCGCCAGCGACGATCCGGTTCCGGTGCGCAGCATGATGTCGCCGACCCAGGCCAAAGTCCTGATTGCCCGGGCCCTGCCGGCCGGGGTGACCGATCGGCAGGGCTGGGCGACCGACATCTATGCCGGGCTGTCGGCGATCCAGGTCTCGGTCAATGTGTCCAACATCTGCGCGGTCATCGCCATTGTCGAGCAGGAGTCCTCGTTTCGCGCCAATCCGTCGGTGCCCGCCCTGGCCGCCATCGCCTGGCGGGAGATCGATGCCAAGGCGCAGCGGGCCGGGGTGCCCAGCCTGGTGGTGCGCACCGCGCTTCGGCTGACGTCGCCGGACGGGCGAAGCTACGCGGATCGCATCGACGCGGCGACCACCGAAAAAGATCTGAGCGATGTGTTCGAGGATTTCATCGGCATGGTCCCGCTGGGCCGCCGTTTTTTCGGCGATGCCAATCCGGTGCGCACCGGGGGCCCGATGCAGGTCAGCATCGCCTACGCACAGACGCATGCCGGGACGCGGCCGTATCCGTATCCAGGCACCGACAACATCCGGCGCGAGGTGTTCACCCGGCGCGGTGGCCTGTATTTCGGGACCGCCCATCTGCTGGACTATCCGGCCGCCTACGATCGCCCGTTGTATCGTTTCGCCGATTTCAACGCCGGCCACTATGCCAGCCGCAATGCCGCGTTCCAGAACGCGGTCAGCATCGCCTCCGGCGTGCCGATCGCGCTCGATGGCGATCTGATCCCGCATGGCGCGGCCAGCGGTGCGCCGATCGGCGCGACCGAAGCCGCGGTGCGAGTCATCAGCGGGCGGATGGGTCACGGGCCCGATGCGATCCGCACCGCGCTCGAGCAGGGCAAATCCCATCAGTTTTCGCGTACGGCGCTGTTTGCGCGAGTGTTCGAGCTTGCCGATCAGGTCGAAGGCCGGCCGGTGCCGCGGGCGCTGGTGCCGCGCATCCAGCTCAAGAGCCCCAAGATCACCCGCGAACTGACCACGGACTGGTTCGCCCAGCGAGTCGACGAGCGCCATCAGCGCTGCATGCGGCGGGCCGCCGACACGAGCTCCTGAGACGGCTGGCGGCTGCGGCGCAATGGCGGACTTGCCGACCGCCGTGCGGTGATCGATCATGTATGTGCTATCTCCCGCGCAGGCGGGTGCCCTTTGGCCCTGCTGCGGCACAATCGATGAGTGATGACCCCGAACCAGACCGCGTGACCCCCGTACCGGGGCAGCCCAAGCCTCGCAGCGTCGAGGCTGCGGGCGTCCAAATGCAGGGCGTGGTCAAGTCAGCCCAGCGCGTGCTCGAGCTGTTCGAGTTCTTTGCCGAGCACCGGCGGCCCCTGGCCGTCAGCGATGTGGTCCGCGGGCTGGGCTATCCCCAGTCCAGCGCATCGATGCTGCTCAAGAGCCTCACCAAACTCGGTTATCTCGACTACGACCGGCATGCGCGGCTGTTCGTGCCGACCTTGCGGGTGGCCTTTCTGGGCGGATGGGTGCACGACCAGCTGTTCAGCCAGAGCAGCCTGTCGCGCATGGTCGATGAACTGCATGCGGTAAGCGGCAATACCGTCATCCTCGGCATGCAGAACGAGACTTACGTTCAGTACATCCACCTGCTGCAAAGTCCGCACTCCAAGCTGAAGTGGTACATCAAACCGGGCTCGCTGCGTCCGCTGGCCCGCGCATCGGTGGGCAAGATCCTGCTGAGCCGCCAGCGCGACGTCGACGTGCTTTATCTGCTGCGCCGAATCAACGCCGAGGAGCTCGAGCCCCGGCATCGCATCGAGCCTGGCGAGCTGCTGCGCCAGCTCGACGAGATCCGCCGTCTCGGCTATGCGTATTCAGAGGGCACCGTCACGCCCGAAGCGGGCGTGATCGCGGTCGAACTGCCCACGCCGCCGAGCCAGCCTCCGATGGCCATCGGCATCGGCGGGCCGATCGAGACCCTTCGGCGCGAGCGAGAGCGTTATCTGCAATTGCTCGACGAATCGCTGCGGCCCTACCGCAGCCCGGGGGACAATGTGGTGCGCCCAGACCGCGCCAGGTGGCCGACCTGACCGCACCGCCGCCGAGCGCAGCGCTGACCCGGCTCGCAGGTGCCGGCACGCGGGCTCGCCGATGGCACTGCGACTGGCGAATGCGTTCGCGGGGCGCCTGTTCGCCGACCTCGGTGCTCGGGTGATCAAGCTCGAGCCCGCCACGGGGGATCCGGTTCGGCATGCGCCGCCGATGCTGCCGCTGCGGCATGCGGATGCCGCCCCTGCCAGTGCTCTGTTCGAATTCCTGAACTGCGGCAAGGTGAGTCTGCGCATGCCGCCGGAACCGCGTGCCGCCCTCGAGCTGCTGCTGACAGGCCGCGTCGACGGCCTGCTGGCGGAGGCCGGCGATCCGGCGCTGGCGATGGCCCGCGCACGGGGTATCGCCACCCTTGAGCTCACCGGATTTCCGGCGCAGGCGGGCCTTGCCGCCGAGTCGATGCCGTTCTCCGAATTCACCGTGCTCGCCTTCGCCGGCATGCTCGACATGATCGGTGATCCGGCGCGCGAGCCCCTGCGGCTGGGCGGCCACCAGCCGGCCTATGCGGCCGGCATGGCCGGCTTCACCGCGCTGATGGCGCTGCTGCTGGGGCGCGAGCAGGGGCAACCGGTCGAGCCGGCCCGGGTGTCGCTGGTCGAGACCATGCTCTGGGTGAACTGGAAAGCGATTTCGGGCGCCCAGGCGCAGGGCAGGGCGCCGACGCGGCGCGGCGCGCAGGCTGAGTTTCAGGTGCTGCGCTGCCTCGATGGCTGGATCGCGCTGGTGTTTACCGTGACGCAATTCGACGCGGTGGTGGCGCTGATCGACCATCCCCGGCTGCGGGAGTCGCGGTTCGCCACGCGCGAGTCGCGCATGCGTCACGGTGAAGAACTGAACGGGCTGCTCGCCCCCTGGTTTGCCCAACGCGGGCGCGATGACATCTATGCGCAGGCACAGGCGCGCGGCGTACCCCTGGGGCCGGTATGGGACCCGGCCGAACTGCTCGGCGATGCGCAGCACCTGGCGCGCGATTTCATCACCCGGATGGCACACCCGCTGCTGGGTGAGCTGCGCATGCCGCGGCTGCCGATGCGCTGGGGCGAGCACGGATTTGCGCCCGTCGCGATGCGCGAGACCGACCTGGCCGCGGTGGGACGACCATGACAGGGCCATTCCCTCTGAACGGGATACGCGTGATCGATTTTGGTCAGCTCACCGCGGGCGCCAACACGTCGGCGATGCTGGCCGATCTCGGCGCCGACGTGATCAAGATCGAGTCGCCCGCCAATCTCGACCTGTTTCGATCGATCGGCGCACCTGATCGCGCCGCCGGCTGGTGGAACCGGTCGCCGCCGTTTCGCTTCAGCAACCGCAACAAGCGCAGCATCGCGCTCGATCTCAAGTCGTCCGAAGGTCTGCAGCGTGTTCGCGAACTGATCGCCCAGTCCGATGTGGTCGTGGAAAATTTCCGGCGGGGAGTGCTCGAACGTCTTGCGCTGGACTACCCGAACCTTCGCGACCTCAATCCGCGGATCGTGCTGGCGTCCATTTCGAGCCAGGGGGAGAGCGGTCCCAACCGACTGCACGCCTCGTTCGGTTCGACGCTGGACGCGACCGGCGGATTGGCCTCCCTGACCGGTTACGCCCAGGGCGAGCCACTGGTGAGCGGCAGCGATGTCAACTATCCCGATCAGGTGGTCTCGCTCATTTCCACAGGCCTGATCCTGGCGGCTTTGCGCGACGTCCGGCGCAGCGGGCAGGGGACCCGGCTGGACATCTCCCAGCGCGAGATCGTCAGTTTCCTGATCGGCGAAGAAATCGTCGCGGCCGGCGCCGATCCGCGCCGGCGTGTCGAGCGCGACGGAAACCGAGAAGACGGCGTGTTGCTGCAGGATTGTTTTCGCGGTGCCGACGGGCGCTGGCTCGCGCTGACGATCGTCGACGCGACTCAGGCGGACCGTGTCGTGGCGCTGCTGCCCGAAGCCGATCGGGCCGCTTGGGCGGCGCACGCCACGGGGCTGCGCGATGCCGTGACCCGCTGGTGCGCCACCCAGCCGGCCGGCGCGGCGGCCGCTCGCCTGAGCGCGGCCGGTCTGGCTGCCGCGCCGGTCCTCGATGGCATGGACTTGCTGGATGCGCCGCATCTGTCCGGCCAGACGCTGGTCGCGGATGCGCAGGGCGATCTGGTCAAGGATGCCCTACGTGTTCGGCGAACATCCCTTCCGGGTGAGCAGGCCCGCGCCGGCGCTGGGCGAGCACACCACGGAACTGCTGCGTGATGTCCTGGGCCTGAGCGCGGCCGAAATCGCCCGCCTCGGCGCGCTCGGCATCACCCGGACCGACCCGGCGCAGTGAGCATGACCGGTCCGTGCCGCCGCATCCTGGCGGCTTCCTGCGTTCTCCCGTGTGATGATTTCCGAAGGAATTTCCAAGATGACTAGCGTGCGGCAGATCAGTGACCGGCTGGCGATTCCGGTGATCGTGGCTCCCATGTTCCTGGTCTCGACACCGGCGATGGTGATAGCCGCCTGCCGCGAAGGCCTGATGGGCAGTTTCCCGGCGCACGGCACTCGCAGCACCGACGTGTTCGAGAGCTGGCTGGTCGAAATCGAAGCGCGGATGCGTCAGCTCGAGGACGAGGGGTCACGTCCGGCGCCCTTTGCGGTCAATCTGGTGGTTCACGAATCCAATGCGCGCTTCAAGGGCGATCTCGACCTGTGTGTGAAGCATCGTGTACCGGTCGTGCTGTCCTCCAAGAGCGCCCCCGGCGAAGTGGTCGCCCGGGTCCATGACTACGGTGGCGTGGTGTTCCACGACATCGCGAGCCAGCGCCATGCGCACAAGGCCCTGGAGGCAGGGGTCGACGGCCTGATCGCGGTGACGGGCGGTGCCGGGGGCCATACCGGAACCCTGAATCCGTTCGCCCTGCTCAACGAGGTCAGGCGGCTGTTCGACGGGCCGGTCGTGCTGGCCGGTGGCATGACCACCGGGCGCGATGTGCTCGCCGCACAGGCGATGGGCGCTGACTTCGCCTATTTCGGAACCCGGTTCATTGCCACGCAGGAGTCCTCCGCGTCGGATGGGCAGAAGCAGATGATCCTCGAGTCCAACGCCAGCGATATCTTTTTCAGCGCCGCGGTCGATGGGGCGCCGGCCAACTGGCTGACCAAGAGCCTGCTGGCAGCCGGCGCCGACCTGGATGTGCTGCGGACCACGCTGCCAGGCAAGATCGTGGCCAGCGATCAGACCCGAAAGCGCTGGAAGGACATATGGACCGCCGGCCACGGCGTGGGTAACATCGACGACCTGCCAAGCACCCAGGCCTTGTGCCTGCGACTGAAGCAGGAATACACGCAGGCTCGACTGGCATTTGGCCAGCGTCTCGCGGGCACGGGAGCGTCGGGTTGACGTGCTGAGCCTGGGCGGGCACCGGGCCAGTCCTCGGCGTTTTTTGCGCCACCCATTCCGGAATCTGTGATGCCTTCCTGCTTCAGATGTCGAGCTCTGCGATGGACACTGCTGGGAGTCCTGGCTGCGTGGCTGTCGCCTGCGCTGGCGCACCATCCGATGGGCGGCGCGACACCGGCGACGTTCTGGCAAGGCTTAGCGTCGGGGGTCGGACATCCGGTGATCGGCCTGGATCACCTGGTGTTCCTGCTGGCCGCGGGCGTGCTGTTCGGCGCCGGCCGCATCGTGTCCAGTGGCCGGGCGCTGCTGCTGGCGGGGCTGTTCGCGCTGGCAGCGATGGCGGGCACGGCGCTGCGTGTGCCGGGAATCGTCATACCCTTCGGTGAAGGTTTGGTCGCACTCTCGCTGCTGATCATCGCGGGCTGCCTGCTGCTGGGGTGGATGCCCGGCCCGCGCTTGGGCCTGCTTCTCACGTTCGGTGCCGGCCTTGCCCACGGCTATGCCTTCGGCGAGTCGGTGGTGGGCGCCGAAACCACGCCGCTGCTGGCGTACTTGGCGGGTCTGGCGCTCACCCAGATGGCGCTGATGATCAGCGCCTATTTTCTCGCGGATGGCGTACGCAGGCGTGCGCCGGGCCGGGCGTTCTGGACGGCGCGACTGGCCGGCTTTGCGGCTGCGGCGGTTGCGCTGGTGGCACTGGTTCGCTGACACGGCGAACCGGGTACTTAAAACAAGATCACAACGGAGACACAAATGTCGAAAAGCAAGACCATCGCATGCGCCCTCGGGGCAGTCGCGGCGGCCCTGGCGCTGTCAGCCAGCGCGCAGGAGACGAAACTGCCAGCCACGCTGACGGTGACCGCCTACGAAACCGGATCCAATGGATTCAACCAGGCCGTGGCGGTCGGGGCGATGCTCAAGAAGAGCTTCGGCACCGACATGCGGGTGCTGCCGGCCGGCAACGACGTGGCCCGTCTGGGCCCGCTCAAAGCCGGGCGCGCGCAGGCATCCGCGATGGGGATCGGCACCTATTTCGCCCAGGAGGGCGTGCTCGAGTTCGCGGTCAAGGAATGGGGGCCTCAGCCGCTGCAGCTGATCCTGTCGTCATCGACCTGCAGCGGCCAATCGCTGGGCGCGGCCAATGACGCGGGCATCAAGTCCGCGGCGGACATGAAGGGCAAGCGTGCTGGCATCGTGGTCGGTTCGCCGGCGGTGAACCAGAGCGTGCTTGCGCTGATCGCCTTTGGCGGCTGGACTCCCAGCGACGTGAAGCTGGTCGAGTTCGCCAGCTATGGCGCGATGATGAAGGGCGTGGTCAACAACGAGATCGATCTGTTCTTTGCTTCGACGATTTCCGGTCTGGCCAAGGAGATCGAGAGTTCGCCGCGCGGTATCTCCTGGATCTCGATGCCGGCCTCCGACAAGGCGGGCTGGGCGCGCCTCCAGAAGATCGCCCCGTATTTCTACCCGCACAAGTCGACCTGCGGCGCCGGTTTCGCCAAGGGCCAGACCATCGAAACCTCGGTCTACCCGTACCCGATCTTCATGGCCTACGGCACTCAGGACGCCGGCACGATTCATGCGCTGACCAAGGCGATGCTCACGCACTACGATGAGTACAAGGACGCGGTGCCGGGTGTCGACGGCCTCGAGGGCAAGCGGCAGAACCTGCAATGGACGATGCCCTATCACGCCGGGGCGGTTCGGGCGCTGACCGAAGCCAAGCTGTGGACCGAGGCGGCCCAGAAGCACAACGAGGGTCTGCTCAAGCGCCAGGCGACCCTGGCCAATGCCTGGAAGGATTACCTGAAGACCAATCCGCCCGAGGACCGCGACCAGTTTCGTGCCGGCTGGATGAAGATGCGGGCCGCGGCGCTGACCAAGGCGGGCATGGAAGTGCTGTTCCAGTAACCCGGAGATTCCTCACATGACCCACGCCGACGCCGATCAGCCTGCCCGCTCGATACCCCCGGTGCGGCCGTTGGAGTCGCGCATTCCCGGGGTGCGCCGGGTCGGGGCCGGCGCGCCTTTGCGCTGGCTGGCGCGGGGCTGGGACGACTTCCGCCGGACCGGGCTGCGCGGAGCCTTCTATGGCGTGCTGTTCGCGCTGATGGGCAGCCTGATCGCGCTGGTGTACGCCACCCGCTGGCAGCTCACGATGGGCCTGACGGCGGGGTTTTTCCTGATCGGGCCGTTCGTCTGCACGGGCATCTACGAACTGTCGCGCCAGCGCGCTCGTGGCGAGCCGGCCGATCTGCCGGCCAGCATGCTCTGCTGGAAACGCAACATGGGCGGGGTTGCCTTCTTCGCAGCCATCCTCACGTTCGCGATGATCGTCTGGGCTCGTGTGTCGGTCGTGCTGTTCGCGCTGTTCTCGACCACCGATTTTCCCGATCTCAAGGGCGTGATCCATCAGATCGTCACGTTCTCCAATGTCGAGTTCATGCTGGTCTGGGGAGGCGTCGGCTTTGGGTTCGCCACTCTGGTGTTCTCGATTTCGGTCGTGTCGGTGCCGCTGATTCTCGATCGGGGCACGGACACGATGATGGCGATCTTCTCGAGCGTTCGCGCACTGTTCGCCAATCCGGGCACGCTGTTTCTGTGGGCGCTGCTGATCGTGGTGATCATCGGCGCAAGCCTGGTGCTCTGGTTCGGTTTGCTGGTCGTGACCGCTCCACTGATCGGACACGCCACTTGGCATGCCTATCGAGATCTGATCGAAGAGTCGGCTGCGACCTGATCCTCCAAATGGCGCCGCCGTCCTCGACGGACTCGATATGAGCTGTTGCCGATGACCCGTTCCACCGTTCTCATCGTGGGTGCCACCGGCGTTGTCGGGCACGCGGCGCTCGAGCATTTCGCCGCGCTGCCGAAATGGCAGGTGGTGACGATGTCGCGACGTCAGCCGGAATCGCCCCCTGGTTTCACAGGTCGACATCTGTCGGTCGATCTGCTCGACCCGAAGGCCTGTGCCCAGGCCGTGCAGGCCGTGCCTGAAGTCTCGCACGTGGTCTACGCCGCGCTGTTCGAGAAGCCCGGGCTGGTGAAGGGCTGGCGCGAGGACGACCAGATGCAGACGAACCTCGCCATGCTGCGCAACCTGCTCGAACCGCTGCTGCGGCCCGGCCATCGGCTGGCCCATGTCAGCCTGCTGCAGGGAACCAAGGCGTATGGCGTGCACCTGCATCCGGTGGCGGCGCCCGCCAGGGAAAGCCAGCCGCGTGATGCCCATGACAATTTCTACTGGCTTCAGGAAGATCTGTTGCGTGCGCTGGCCGCGCGCGAAGGTTTCGGTTTCACGGTGTTTCGGCCGCAGCTGATCTTTGGCGACGCGCTGGGTGTGGCGATGAACCTGATCCCGGTGATCGGGGTGTACGCGGCCCTGTGCCTGGAACTCGGCCTGCCGTTCTCCTACCCGGGCGGCCCGTCCAATCTGCTCGAGGCGACCGATTCGCGGCTGCTGGCCCGGGCGCTGGCATGGGCGGCAGAAACGCCGGCGGCGCGCAACCAGGTCTTCAACATCACCAACGGCGACGTATTCGTCTGGCGTCATGTCTGGCCGACGCTGGCGCAGTCGCTGGGCGTGCGCATGGGCGCCGACGAACCCCGCTCGATGGCCCGCTTTCTGCCGGCGCAGGCGGCGGCCTGGGATCGCATCGTTGCGCGCAACGGCCTGCGCGCGCCGCCGCTGGCCGGCCTGCTGGGCGAATCGCATCACTACGCCGACTTCTGCTTCGGATATCACGCGAAGCAGGCGCCGCCTCCGGTGATCGTGAGCACCATCAAGTTGCGGGAAGCGGGGTTCGGCGACTGCATCGACACCGAGCGGATGTTCGGCGACTGGTTCGATATCATGCGCAGCAAATCGCTGCTCCCGCCGCTGGCACGTTGACTTCGCGTGGGCCCCGATCGACGATCGGGCAGGGCGAAGGCTTGGCGAAGGCCAGTTCTGCAAAAACGATCAATCGACGACAAAGGAAAATCGAGATGAAGGGTGGAATGCGGAGGGTGTACGGGGCGCGGATGCTGATGGCGTTGGCGATGTGGGGCTGCAGCGAGCTGGCGCAGGCGCAGGCGCCGTTCCCCAGCAGGCCGATCACCATCATCGTGCCGGCGTCGCCGGGTGGCATCCTCGATCAGACCAGCCGCCTGGTCGCGGCCGAACTGACCAAATTGGTGAACCAGCCGGTGCTGGTGGAGAACAAGGCAGGCGCCGGGCAGATCATCGGCATGCAGGCGCTGGCGCGCGCCGAGCCGGATGGACACACCCTGGTGATGGGCAGCATCGGGCCCAACGCGGCGAACTACAGCATCTATCCGAAGCTTCCGTACGCGCCCGCAGACTTCGCGGCGATCGCCCATGTCGTGTCGATGCCCAATGTGGTGCTGGTCAATCCCACGGTCAAGGCCGACACGCTGGCCGAATTCATCGCCCTGGCCAAGGCCAAGCCGGGCGGCCTGACGCTCGGTTCGTCCGGCACCGCGACCTCCGGACACCTGTCCGCCGAGATGCTCAAGATGCGCGCTGGCATCGATCTGGTCCACGTGCCGTACAAGGGGGCGACACCGGCGCTGACCGACCTGGTCGGCGGGCAGGTGCAGGTGATGGTCGACAACCTGGTCACGGCGCTGCCGCTGATCAAGGCCGGCAAGGTCAAGGCGCTGGCGGTGACCAGCGGCCAGCGCATTGCCGAATTGCCGGCGGTGCCGACCGTCGCCGAGTCCGGATTCCCGGGATTCGAAGTGGTCGTCTGGGTGGGTCTGCTCGTGCCCTCCAAGACACCGCCCGCCGTGGTCGACACGCTGCACACCGAGATCAGCCGCGTGCTGGCCATGCCGCAGGTCAAGAAGCGCATCGCCGACATGGGCGGCTGGACGACGCCGATGACCCCGGCCCAGTTCAACGGATTCATCCGCAGCGAAACTGAAAAATGGGCCGTCGTGGTCAAGCAGGCGGGCATCAAGGCCGAGTGAGCTGAGTCGGCGCCCGGACCCGGGTCGGCCAGAGGTCCCGAATCGGGTCATGGGCCCGGGCAGGGCGACGGACCGGGGCAAGCGAACCCGCGCCGACCACCGGGCGCCGTTCAGGCCGTGCTGGGCAGGGGCAGGTCCAGCGTGGTGGTCCGGCGCAACTCGCGCCGGTAGGTCTTGTCGTCGAACGAACTGGCGCGGTGCATGGTGGCGCGGTTGTCCCAGATCACGAAGTCGTGGACCCGCCATGGGTGCCGGTACCGGAACTGAGGCTGCGTTGCGTGCTCGATCAGGTCATGCAGCAGCAGCCTGCCTTCGGGAATCGGCCAGCCGACGACCTCGGCGGCGTGCGAGGCCAGATACAAGGCTCGCCGCCCTGAACCCGGAATCAGCCGCACCAGCGGATGCACGGCCCCCTTGAGCCGGGCCTTCTCGTCCTCGCTGAATTCAAAGCCGAGCACGTGACGGGAGTAGACGATCGAGTGAAACACCCGAAGCTCGGCGATCCGCGCCTTGGTCTGTTCATCGAGCGCATCGTAGGCCGCGCGCATGCAGGCGAACTCGGTGTCGGCGGGCACCGGCGGAATCACCCGGGCCGACAGCATCGAATAGCGGCCGGCCGGGTCCTCGAAGGAGGCATCGGTATGCCACAGCCGATTGGCGAGCGAGCCGGCGCGGCGGCGATCGTCGGCGGCCAGGATCTCGCCCTGGGCATTCACATTGGAGATGTCGGTGAGGGCCTCGTTGCCGAAGCGGTTCTTGGCCAGCACCGATGCGGAAGTCTTGGCGTGAAGCGTGCCGTCGAAGCGCTGGGCGAAGTCCAGCTGTTCGTCGTCGGTGAAGGCCTGCTCGCGAAACACGAGCACGCCGTACCGGTCCATGCCGGCGCGGATCTGTTCGAGCGTGGCACGGTCGCGGACTGCGCGCAGGTCGACCGGGCTGACTTCGGCGGCAAAGTGCTGGCTCAGTGGCGTAAAGCTCAACGGCATGGTGTCTCCTGGCGGTCGTCGGCGTGCGCTCATGATGCCCGAACCGCGGGTCGCCATGTCGTGAGTGCCGGGCGTTCCGAAACGTGACGCGCTGCCGCTTGAGACATGTCCGATCTGGGCGCAGTTCGCCCTGCGGCGCCGCAAACCGCCGCAGCAGGGTTTGCGGCGGCAAGGGCGCCGGCGAGAATACCGGGCTGTCCTGCCGCCTCCCGAGAAAGACCAACATGCCGCTGAACACGACCATGGTGGGTGCCCAGACCCCCGCATTCGCGCACGACGTCGATGCCCGCTGGGTGATGGCCTACGGAGCCGGTCTGCACGATCTGAACCCGCGCTACATGGATACCCAGGGCTGCGATGTCGTGGCGCATCCGGTATTCCCCGTTTGCCTGGAGTGGCCGGTCATCCTGGCCAGCCGCCAGCTTCGTGGGTTCGAAACCGTCACGCCCGAAGAGCGCGCACGGGGAGTGCATGCCGCCCATGATCTGCACATCGTCCGCCAGATCCGGGCGGGCGAGCGTTTGCAGACCCGAGCCACGGTGATCGGGCTGCAGGCGATCAAGCCTGGCGCGGCGCAGACGATCCGACTGGACACCTTCGACGAGAGTGGCGCACTCGTCTGCCGAACCTTCCAGCTGGGCATCAGCCGCGGCGTGGCCGTCCAGGGCGAACCGGCCTGGCTGGAGCAGCCGCCGGCGCTGCCGGCGCCCCGGCAGGCCGGTCCGTCAAATGCAGCGCCATCGGCCGGCGAACGGCTGGCCATCCCGGTGCCGGCGGGGCTCGCGCATACGTACACCGAATGTGCGCGGATCTGGAACCCCATCCATACCGACCGCAAGGTGGCACTGGCTGCGGGCCTGCCGGACATCATCCTGCACGGCACCGCCACACTCGCGCTGGCCGTGACCCGGCTGGTCGATGCCCGCCTGGGCGGCGACCCGGGCCGGGTGCGCCGCCTGGGCGGCCGCTTCGCCGCCATGGTCCTGATGCCCTCGACCCTGGCGCTGCAGATCGATGGCGAGGAAGACGGTGTCCTGTTCTTTTCGCTGTTCACGCAGGACGGGCAGCCGGCGATCAGCCACGGTTTTCTGTGTTTCGACGGGGGCCGCGACTGATCGGCTCACGGCTATCGCTGCGCCACGCCCGTACGCAGCGCGTCTCCCGCTAGGAGTACAGGGTGACGATTTCCGCGTCGGTCAGCAGCGCGGCGCTGCTTGTTTCCCAGACGGTCCGGATGGCCGCTTCGATCGCCGGGGTATCGATGCGCGAACCGTCCTGGGCCTGGGGCGGCCAGGTGATCTCGGTCCATTGGCTGCGATCGAGCAGGGTGGCGGTCCGATGCGACATCGCACGGGTGTCGCCACCTTGCCGCGATCCAGTGTGGACTTGATGGCCGTGGGCGGGAATACCGCTTCGGGCGGAGGGCGTCGTGCCCCCCGCAGCCAAGGTCAGCCGAGGTGCGTGCCGAAGAACGAGAAGGTGCGGTCCCAGGCGGCCTGCGCCCACGCGGCGTCGTACTGGGTCATCGCCAGGCGGCGCGGGCCCTGCGCCGTCTCGTTGGCAAAGCCGTGCTGGGCAAGGTAGCGATAGCCGGTGTAGCTGACCTTGGCCGCGCGAAGCTTTTCCTCGAGCGCATCGACGGTGGCGATCGGGAATGCCGCATCCTGCTCGGCCCAATGCGCGATCAGCGGGGCCTTGATCTTCGAGGCATCGACGAACTCCAGCGGCGGGTAGCCATACCAGACCACGCCGGCGTCGGCCTCGGGCACCATGACCATCGACAGCACGGTCAGTGCGCCGCCCATGCAATAGCCGGTCACGCCGACCTTCCCGCCGCGGGACTTCAGGTACTGCGCCGCGCCGCGGATGTCCTGCGATGCCGCCTCGCCGAAGTTCAGGGCCGACATCAGGTGGTGGGCTTCCTCGGCCTCGATAGTCGATTTGCCGCGATACAGGTCGGGCACCAGCGCGGTGTAGCCGGCCAGCGCCAGACGATCGGCGACGCCGCGGATCTGGTCGTTCAGGCCCCACCATTCCTGGATGACCACGACCGAGGCCCGCGCATTGGCGGCCTCGGCCAGGTATCCCTGCACGGTTTGGCCGTCGGGTCGCTTGAAGGTGACGGTGGATCCCATGGTCTCGCTCCTTTAGGTGGGTGAAAGGAGGGAAGTAGAGAGCAGGGGCTCAGTGTGCGTCAAGCCTGCCCTCGGTGCCGAGTCGCCGCAACGGCGTGCGGGTGGAGCCCGGGCGGGAAAAGTCGGGGCTCGGGCAACGGATCGAGACGCGGCCTAGGGACGGTGCCTGAGCTGCTGGTCGGCCATCCGGCAGATCTCGTCGAAGCCGTCGATGCCGGCGAGAGCGTTGCGCAGGTCGATCAGGTAGGGGGCGCCATAGTTCGCGAAATAGCCGACCAGCAGGGCCGGCGTGTCGATCCGCTCGACGCTGGCGTCGTCGTCGGCGACCCGGACATGGAAGCTGCCGTGCGCATCCCGCGCCACACTGATCGGGACCGTCATCGACGTGCCGAGCCCGGTTTCGATCTCGAATTCACCGACTTCGTGCCAGTCGCTCAAGGAAGTTGTCGTCATCGCGGTGTGTCGGGCCGGACAGGCCCGATGGGGTCGCCGCTAACGCGGCAGGGCATCGTCGTCGCCGACGAGTTCGTCCTGCCTTTTATCATAGCGGGCCCGTGCCTTCACCGCG
This sequence comes from Burkholderiaceae bacterium, assembly GCA_016710525.1. Taxonomy (GTDB): domain Bacteria; phylum Pseudomonadota; class Gammaproteobacteria; order Burkholderiales; family Burkholderiaceae_E; genus Quisquiliibacterium. The sequence continues at coordinate 3,705 of JADJVQ010000030.1, read as the reverse complement.
AGGTGGCGCACCAGCAGGCCGAAGGGCATCTTCAGCCAGTGCGAGCGCGCCAGCATCAGCGCATCGGTGATCGCCGAACGGCGCGCCGCGGCCTCGCCCGGCGTCGAGAGCAGGTATGAAATCAGCAGGCGATCCATCACCGGCCGCAGTGCCGGGGGCGGGCGCCAGCGCTCGGCGGCCCGCTGGACCTCGGAGGGCACAGGCGCACCGAGCAAGCCTTGCGCATAACGCAGCGAGTAATACAGCGTGCGGCCCAGCTGATGGCGCTGGGCACGTTCCAGCAATGCCGCCCAGAAGCCCGGGACGCTGCTGAAATGCCCGATCAGGTCACACTGGTCCAGCAGGTCGCGCAGCGGTTTCCCCGATTCGCCGTGAAACAGATGAACCGCGCCGTGCAGCACCATGTCGGGCGGCGACAGCACCCTGAGATTCCCCTGGCCGACGGGTACCGCGGCCGCCAGCAGTGCCGCCGTATCCGGCCTGGCGCGGGCGGTTCGCGGCAGGATCGTGTGATGCAGATCGATCGGGGTATCGCGCTCCGGATGCTGCAGCGGCGGAATCTCGTGCATCCATTCGCGGTAGTAGCGCTCGTCATAGGCGTTCAGCTTCGAGCTCTCCCAGCCCTTCGCCAGCAGGGCGCCTTCGACCGTGTCGACATGGTCGAACGCCACCATCAGATCCAGATCGCCGATGAAGCGGCCACGGGAGGCAGGGAGGTCCGCGAGCTTGTAGGCGGCGCCCTTGAGAACGATCACCGGCACCTCGACACCACTCAGCTCGAGTGCCCGGCGCATGCGATCGAGCTCGTAGCCGACCGCGGTCTGTGCGGAGCGACAGGCGATCGCGGCTGCCTGGAGGTGGACCCGAGCCTTCGCGGGCGCCCGTTCGAACAGGCCCAGGCGGTACAGGTCGGATGCGACCCGGGCGGCGAGTCCGTGCTCACGCGCCCGGTACAGCACCTGATTCCATTGCCCGGGCGCGAGGCTCACCGTGGCGGCCGGATCGCGGAGCACGCCGATCAGCTCGCGCAGCCCCGGATCAGTCAGGATCGGAGTTTTCATGCTCATCCGACACGCGGGTCAGCAGCGCGATGGCCTGGTCGAGGTTCGAGTACTCGAGCGCATACAGTCCGCAGGATTCGACCAGCCTGGCCAGCAGGCCGAAACCGGTGTCCAGCATGGTCGGGTAGCTGCCGGTGCTTTCGATCAGCCAATTGAACGCCTCGGAGCGCCCCAGCCTGCGCAAGGTCGTGTCGGCGCCGGCCTGGTATTTCGGAATCAGCACGAGGTTCGGGCGCGCGCGCTGGTGCAGGCGCGCGAGCGCCTCGTCCGGTGCGCGCATGTAGGCGACGTCGCCCTTCGGGGTACCGACGAAGGTTCGCGAAAAGATCGCATCCGGCGCGAAGGCCCCGATCACCTCGATCGCTTTGTTCTTCAGCGAGACCGGCCTCGGGTTGGGGATGACCTCGAAGTCCTCGAACGAAAAGACCGCCATTTCATCGGACAGCAGCCGCCAGCCGCGCAACGCGAGCGCGGCAGCCAGGGTGCTCTTGCCGGATCCGGACGGCGCCGGCATCAGCATCGCCCGGCCGTGCCGCTCCAGCACGGCCGAATGCATGATGATCGGCGCGGCGCCGGAACGCATCACCCCCCAGTTCAGGCCAGTTTCGAGCGCCGTGAAGGCCCGATCCATCGGAACCGGCTTGACCGCGGGGAACTCGTCGGCAAAGGTGTGCGCCGTCGCGCCGCCCAGGCGCCGATACCAGGGCGCCGGGCCCACCCGAATCCGGGCATCGTCGATGCCGGGCTGCTGCTCGACCGGATAGCGGGCATACAGGCGGGCGAACTCCTGAACGACGGTCCTTCCGGACAGGTGGAGGTGGACGGTGAACGCCCCGGTGGTCAGGCGCACACCCTCCGTGCGCAGGCGGCGTGCCAGCTGGGGCGCCGGAATCTGCTCGATCAGCACGATTCGGCGGGCTCGATGAGGCCGAGGTCGAACAGGATCGACAGGCGTTCGCGCAGATCTTCCAGCGGAAAGGCGTCGTCCGGGATTCCGAGCGCCGAACCGGCAAGGGCCAGCAGCTGTTCCTGTGTGACGGTGCCGGCCACGATGGCCACCAGCAGTTGGCCGGTCAGCTCGTCGAAGAAATGCGTGCTTCCGGAGAGCGGGTTGTAGACGACATAGTCGGAATCCCAGTGCCGGATGTGGGTTTCGCCAGGGCGGGTCGAACGCCAGCGGGTCGGATCAGGCACGTCCTAAGCGCCGCGGAACTGGGCTGGGATGCAGTAGGGCAAGGAGCGCGCGGCCCGCGCAGACGGTGTGATGCCGTGCCCTCGGGCACGGCGCCGCCTCGGGCCGGTCATGGCCTGGGAGCAGGTCCTCCCGATCCCCCGGTGAAGATGCCCAACGAAGACCTGTGGCAGACCTTGTAGGAAAAGGAGGCGCCCGTCGCACTGTCGATCTCATCGACGACTTCGAAAGTGCCGCCCATGGATGCGCAGGCCTCGGGGCTGGAGATCTCGACCGTTTCGGCCAGGCTGCGCCGATGGTGAACCGTGAGCACCGCCAGGCCGACGCCGACACCGGCACGGGCTCCCCGGCCAAGAAACCCTCGGCGTGCCGCCACGGACGGGGGCGGTGGCTGGTCCGCGGCTGCTGGCCCGACTTCGCGCTCTTGAGATGGGTCGGTCATATAGGTCCGTATCAGGTTCGCTGAAAAGGGTCGGGATCGATCCCGCTGCTCAAGTTCCAAGCACATTTCGTGCCTAAATCGAAAACTCTCGATTAATCAATATGTTGCAATTTGATGACTTAGGTTCGGGTGGCCGGCTGTAAAAAGCGGCGACAGTTGTGATCGCCGAGTCCGGCGTGACGCGCTTGTCCTGGGAACGGCCAGCAAGGTCTACAGGACGCGAGACCAGGCTCGCGCTGGCGTGTTTGACGACATCGAGCGTTTCGACAACCCGACCCGGCGCCTGCAACTGCGGAAGTTCGGTCGCGGATCGTCAGCGAACCCGGCGTCGCCGCGTGGCGGCGATCGCGGCGAAGCCCAAGCCGAGCCGCGCCAACGAAGCCGGCTTCGGGACCGCGCCCGCAGTCGGGCCCCCGGTGATCACGATGTCGTCGATCAGCAAGTCGGCCGTCTGAACATTCGGCACGAAGAGGTTGTTGTACGTGAACAGCAGCGTTGCCTGACTGCTCGTCGTCACCCCGTTGAATGTGAATTGCTCCCACACCCAATTCTGCGGTGTCACGATGGGCCGATTCACCGACGTCAGCGTCTGATCGCCTAGGGAGATCGAGAACTCCTGTGGCAGCAGAAGGCCGGAGGAGTAATAGGCCAGCCAGAAAGAGACGTCGTAGGTGCCGGGGCCGCCAACGGTCTGACTCATCGTCACGAAATTGCCGCTGTCCGCTTTCATGAGGCCGAACCGATCGCCGGAGTGCTGCCCGAACGCCAGGGAAAAGACGGTCTGTTCACCTCCCGTTGTCCAACCGGGCAGGTTGATTCCGTTACGGTTTTCGAATCCGCAGTTGGTCACGAGGTTGCCCGCCACGCCCTCACAGTCGGAAACGGCGGCTTCGGCGGGTGCGGTGAAGCTGAATCAATGATTTACCGTCGCCATGGGTTCCCACAGGCTTGAATGGGTGCGCGGGTGTCAAGAATTTCGACGAAAGTTCACGATCGCGAATCGTCACGCA
>JADJVQ010000029.1 GCA_016710525.1 Burkholderiaceae bacterium | reverse complement strand
CGCTGCTGGCCATTCCGCTGTTCCACGTGACCGGCCTGCACGCGGTTTTCCTTTCAAGCTACCGCACGCAGCGCCGCCTGGTGTCGATGTACAAGTGGGACACCGACCTGGCCGCCGAATGGATCGAACGCGAGCGCATCACGTCCTTCGTCGCGCCCGCGGCGATGACCGGTGACCTCGTCGAAGCGGCGCGGCGCAGCGGTCGCGACCTGAGTTCGCTGCAATCCATCGGCGGCGGCGGAGCGGCCCGCGCGCCCGAGCAGGTCAGGGCCATCGACAGGGTGTTCGCCAATGCCAAGCCCAATACCGGCTGGGGCATGACCGAAACCAATGCGATCGGCACGGGCATCGGCGGACAGACCTATCTCGATCATCCCGAGAGCTCCGGCCGGGTCTCGGCGGTGCTCGACATCCGGGTGGTCGACGACCAGGGGAAACCCCTGCCGCCGATGGCCCGCGGCGAACTGCAGGTGCGCGGAGCATCGGTCATTCGCGGCTATTGGAATCGTCCGGATGCCGATGCGGCGACCTTCGATGGCGAGTGGCTGAAGACCGGCGATGTCGCCTGTATCGACGAAGAAGGCTTCCTTTACATCGTCGATCGCCTGAAAGACCTGGTGATTCGAGGCGGTGAGAACATCGGCTGCGGCGCGGTCGAGGCGGCACTGCTCGAGCATCCCGCGGTGCTCGAGGCGAGCGTGTATGGCGTGCCCGACGAGCGGCTGGGCGAAGAGCTCGCGGTCACCCTGCACACGCGGGTTCCCCTGAGCGAATCGGATCTGCGTGCTTTCTTGGAACCCCGACTCGCCAAATTCGAGATCCCGCGTTATTTTCACTTCGAACAGATGCCGTTGCCGCGCATTGCATCCGGCAAGATCCTGAAGCGCCAGTTGCGCGAGGAGGCCGCCGCCCGCCTCGCGCAAGTCAAATCCCTGAAACCGTCTGGATAAAAAAAGCGGGCGCAAGCCCTTCATGGCCCCAAAAGGAGCATTCGTTATGACCAAGACCCCAGCCAAGAGCAGCTTCGCGCTCGACCCGTCGGACGACCTGCACGACCTGCGCATGTCCGAGAAGTCCCGGCCGCTGTACGAGCACGTCAAGCGCTTCGTCAAGGAAACCGTCGACCCGATGAGCGTGAAGTACTTCGCGCTCGCCGAAGGCCGCTCCGGTGCCGACCGCTGGACCTACGCGCCCGGTCAGCTCGAGCTGCTCAACGGTGCCAAGGAAAAGGCCAAGAAGGAAGGCCTGTGGAACTTCTTCCTGCCGGACGCCGAAACGGGTGAAGGCCTGTCGAACCTCGACTACGCCTACATTGCCGCCGAACTGGGCAAGAACCCGCTGGCTTCCGAGTCGATGAACTGCTCGGCGCCGGACACCGGCAACATGGAAGTGCTCGAGCGCGTCGGTACGCCCGAGCAGAAGGAACAATGGCTCAAGCCGCTGCTGAACGGCGAGATCCGCTCGGCCTACGCGATGACCGAGGTGCATCACGCTTCGTCCGACGCCAAGAACGTCGCCACCTCGGCGGTGCTGCAAGGCGACGAATGGGTCATCAACGGCGAGAAGCACTACATCTCGGGTGCCGGCAGCCCGCGCTGCAAGATCCTGATCACGATGGTGCGCACCAGCCCCGACGCGCCGCCGAACAAGCAGCAGTCGATGATCCTCGTGCCCAAAGACACCCCGGGCGTGAAGATGATCGGCGCGATGCACGTGTTCAGCGAAGACCACGCGCCGCATGGCCACATGCACATCAAGTTCGACAACGTGCGCGTGCCCAAGTCGAACATGCTGCTGGGCGAGGGCCGCGGATTCGAGATCTCGCAAGTCCGCCTCGGACCGGGCCGCATCCACCACTGCATGCGCTCGATCGGCCAGGCCGAAAAGGCGCTGGACCTGATGGTGCAGCGGGGCGTGTCGCGTACCGCCTTCGGCAAGCAGCTGGCCTGGCTCGGCGGCAATGTCGAGCACATCTCGCGTGCCCGCATCGAGATCGAGTCGATGCGCCTGATGGTGCTGAAAGCCGCCAAGGCGATGGACGTGCTGGGTAACCGCGAAGCACGTACCTGGGTGCACATGGTCAAGGCGATGGTGCCCGAGCGCGTGTGCAAGATCATCGACCAGGCGATCCAGATGCATGGCGCATTGGGCGTGTCGCAGCACACCCCGCTGGCCAAGATGTACGCGCAGCAGCGCACGCTGCGCCTGGCGGATGGTCCGGACGAAGTCCACCACCTGGTGGTCGGCCGCCAGGAGATCCGCCACTACGAAGAAATGCCGGACGATCCGTCGGAAATGGCGGTTTTCCGCAACTGATATCCGTTGGCCTCGCTGCCACGTCACGCCGCAGGTCGGCGTGGCGGTGGTGGCAGGGCCGAGGAGGCGGCCGGCTCCCGGAAACGGGGCCGGCCGTTTTGTTTGTGCGGGTTCGTTTCGGGGCAACTGCCCTCGAAAGGCGAGTCGATGAAAGCCATGGTGTGTGAAGCGTTTGGTGGCCCCGAGGTGCTGGTGATGCGCGATCTGCCCGATCCGCCGCCCCCTGGCGTGGGGGAGATCCAGGTTCGCATCCTTGCTCGCGGCGTCCAGTACGTCGATGTGCTGATGCTCGCCGGCAAGTACCAGTTCCGGCCGGAGCCCCCGTTCATCCCGGGCAGCGAAGCCGCGGGCATCGTCAGCGCGGTCGGTCCCGGTGTGGCGGATTTTGTGGTGGGCGATCGGGTGATGAGCCGCCACACCTTGGGTGCATGTGCCGAGCTGGGCAATGCGCAGGCGGCTTTGTGCGACAAGGTTCCGCAGGGGCTGAGCCTCGAGCAGGCGGGGGTGTTTCGAAGTGCCTACGCGACGGCCTATCACGCGCTGTTGCAGCGCGGCCGGCTGGCGGCGGGCGAATGGGTGCTGGTTCACGGCGCCGCCGGCGGAATCGGCATGGCAGCCATTCAGGTGGCCAAGCTGTTCGGCGCCAAGGTGATCGCCACCGCCAGCACGGACGCGAAGCGAGCGGCCTGCCTGGAGGAGGGAGCCGACCATGCCATCGACTATCGGGGCGGCTTCGTCGACGCGGTGAAGGCGCTGACCGGAGGCGCGGGGGTCGACATCGTCTACGATCCGATCGGCGACAAGGTGGGCGACGAATCGATGCGCTGCCTCGCCTGGGGCGGGCGCTGGCTGATCCTCGGGTTTTTAGGTGGCGGCCCGACCGCGATCCGCAGCAACTATCTGCTGATCAAAGGCATCGACGCCATTGGCGTGCGTCTGGGTGGACTGAACGAGGCCAATCCCCAGCTCGCGATCGCCAATATGAAGGCGCTGACGGACCTGGCGAGCCAGGGCAAGCTCAGGCCGCGGATATCCCATCGGTTCCCGCTGGACCAGACGGCGCAGGCGCTTCAGGCGGTGATCGAGCGCAGCGTCATCGGCAAGGCGGTGGTTGTCAGTTGAGCCGCTGGTGGATGCTGCGGCTCGGGAGGCTCGGGAGGCTCGGGAGGCTCGGGCGGCTCGGGCGGCTCGGGCGGCTCGGGCGGCGCGCCGGAGTCGGATCGAGCGCATCCGGCAGCTTTAGCGCCCCCGGCTAGAACCCCGCGTCGGGCCGGGTCAGTCCGTAGTGGTCGCGCAGCATATCGCCCTGATAAGCGGTGCGGAACAGGCCACGTCGCTGCAGCAGCGGGACCACTTCGGCGACGAACACGTCGAGCATCAGCGGCAGCAGCGGTGGCATCAGGTTGAAGCCGTCGGCGGCGCCGGTCTCGAACCAGTCCTGCATCAGGTCGGCGACCTGCTCGGGCGTGCCGGCGGTGACGAAGTGGCCGCGGGCGCCGGCCAGGGAGGTCAGCAGCTGGCGCAGCGTGGGTTTCTCTCGGCGCACCAGGCCGACGATGACCTCGGTGCGGCTGCGCGCGGCCTCGACCGTGCCGGGATCGGGGAAGTCTTCCGGCGACAGCGGTTTGTCCAGCGGCAGGTGCGAGAAGTCGTGGCCGCCGAACCGGCCCGACAGGCGCCGGCGCCCGACCTCGGGATCGGTGAGGTCGTTCAGTTCGCGAGCCATGCGCTGAGCCTCGGCCTCGGTGTCGGCGATCAGGGGGCTCAAGCCCGGCAGGATCAGCGCCTGGTCCGTCGGGCGTCCGGCAGCCGTCACGCGACCCTTCAGGTCGGCGTAAAACGCCTGCGCCGCCGATTTTTCCATCTGCGCGGTAAACACCGCTTCGGCATGGCGCGCCGCGAAGTCGCGTCCGGTGTCGGATGAGCCGGCCTGAACCAGCACCGGCCGTCCTTGCGGGCACCGCGGCATGTTCATGGGTCCAGCCACCGAGTAGTGAGGGCCCTGGTGGTTGATCGGCCGGATCCGGTCGCGCCGGGCATACCGGCCGCCCGCGCGATCGTCGAGCACGGCGTCGTCGGCCCAGCTGTCCCACAGGGCCTTGACCACGGCGACGAATTCGTCGGCTCGCGCATAGCGGTCGGCGTGGCTGATCGGGCTGTCGTCGCTGTAGTTGCGGGCTGCGGCGGCCAGCCAGGAAGTGACGATGTTCCAGCCGACCCGACCGTTGCTGATGTGATCCAGCGAGGCAAACTGCCGTGCGAGGTTGAATGGCTCGGTGTACGAAGTCGAGGCCGTCGCGATCAGGCCGATCCGGCTGGTTGCGCCGGCCAGCGCGCCGAGTGCGGTGATCGGTTCGAGCCAGTTGCTCGCGGACGATTCGATCATCTCGCCCAGCGCCAGCGTGTCGGCCAGGAAGATCGAGTCGAACAGGCCGGCCTCGGCCCGCTGCGCGAGATCACGGTAGTAGGCGATGTCGGTCAGCGCCAGGGGCGAGCTGGCCGGATGGCGCCAGGACGCTTCGTGGTGACCCCGGCTGTTGATGAACAGGTTCAGGTGCATCGTTCGGGTCATCGGGCACTCCCGCGTTTCGGTGAAGGCAGCCTACACGGGACTCTTGATTGAAGTGAGACGTCAACGCGTTCTGTGAACCGGGCGTGTGCAACGCATGCGCATTGCGAAATCAATGCGCGCATGGCCTGTTCCCAACGCCTTCGCCGACCTGTCAGAACGGCAGTCTGACCCGCCGATCTGTCACGCCCGGTCGACACGTGGCCATCTGGTTTTGGCCAGGAATCCTTACAAAACAGAGTCTTAGAAAACCTCCACAAGGTGGCATACGACTTGCAGATCAGCGTGTCAAAGGACCTGACTCTGATGCCACGCAAGACCCTCTCAATCCTAGTGATCGGATCGCTCGCCATGCCGGCGATGGCGGACGGCGGCTTCATCGCCGGTCTGCGCCCGTTTGAGCGTCCCCAACCGCATCCGACTGTCAGATCCCAACCGACCGTCCCCATCGAATCCCTGTCGCGCGGAATCGAGGGATTCGCACCTGCCCAGTTCCCATGGTTTTCGCACCAGGGGTCGTGGTTCACCCCTTTCGGCTCACCCGGAGCGGCCGGTCCTTATGACCTTCGCCAGTTGCATGTGCCCGGAAAAACTTCGAACCGATAGCGCCCGTTGTCCGGAAGGCGCGCAGCAGCCGGCCATACCAAGGTCAGCGCGGCAGCCGGCATTGAGCACAACTTTCAACGAACGTATCCCCAACCAGGAGTCCTTATGAAACGCATCGCATTTTCAGTTTGCATCGCCGTCGCTTCCGCTTTCACCGTGTCGAACGCGGTTGCCCAGCAACAAGGCATGTCTGGCACGGAAGGTCAGAAAGGGATGTCGGGCATGTCCGGTCAGAAGGGCATGTCGGGCATGTCGGGTATGGAGGGTCAGAAGGGGATGTCGGGCATGTCGGGTCAGAAGGGCATGTCCGGTATGTCAGGCATGGAGGGCCAGAAGGGGATGTCCGGCATGTCCGGCCAGAAGGGCATGTCCGGCATGTCGGGCATGGAAGGCCAGAAAGGGATGTCGGGCATGTCCGGTCAGCCGGCCAAGCCCAAGCAGAAAGGCATGTCCGGCATGTCGGGCATGGAAGGTCAGAAGGGCATGTCGGGCATGTCGGGGCAAAAGGGCATGTCCGGCATGGAAGGTCAGAAAGGCATGTCGGGGATGTCCGGCATGGAGGGCGGCAAGAAGTAAGCAGGTCCTTGGAGCTTTCCCCGGCGCTTCCCGCGCCGGGGCTTTTTCACCGGGTTCCCTATGTTCCCCAACAGAGTATCCGTGGTGGCAGGCCTGATGGGCGCGCTCGCGCTCATCGTCGGACTGACAGCCTGTTCCCGTGATCCGGATTCCGGCGCGGCGAAAGCCGTCGCCAAAGGACCACAGACAAGCCTATCGAAGTTGGACGCAGTAGCGGTGCCTGCCCCGGGTGCTCCCGACTATTTCCGTGCATCGCAACATCCTTTGCACTTCAAGCCGGCCATCGACACGGCCTCGGACGACCAGTGCCTGGGTTGCCACGCCGAAGTGCTCGAACCGTCGGTGCGTGCCACTTCTCCGGCCGGAGTCGAGGCCAGCAGCGTGAAAGCCTGGTATCAGCGCACTTCGACCTATCAGGGGGAGCAGGACACGTTTCATCGCCGCCATCGCGAGACTGCGATGGCCAAGGCGCTGATGAATCTGTCGTGCAACAGCTGCCATCAAGGCCACGATCCGCGTGACGAAGCGCCGAACAGCTCAGCAACCGGCCAGAACACCGGATTCACGCTGAGAAAGCAAGTCGACCCGGAAGCCATCTGCCTGAGGTGCCACGGCGCGTTGAACTGGCCGGTGATGGGGCTGCCAGAGCCTTGGGAGAAGTCGGGCCAGGCCTTCCAGGGCAACTGCCTCGTCTGTCACGCGGCCATCCGCACGAATCGTCACCAGGTTTCGTATCTGAAAGCTGACGCGATCGAATCGGCTGCCAAGCAGGACCCGCAGGTTTGCCATGGCTGCCACGGCGGCCGGGCCTGGTACCGGATCAGTTACCCCTATTCCCGCCACGCCTGGCCCGGCATGCCCGAACCCGCCCCCGACTGGGCCAAGGACCGACCGGCTCATTCAGAGGCACGATTTCTCATCCGCGCAGCCAGATAGGCAAGTCAATGACCCACTCGCGCAACACCGCACCACCGATCGCCGGGCCGGCTGAACTCAAGCCGGGTCGACGCGGATTTCTGAAGGCTTTGGGCGTGGGTGCCGGAGCCTCGGGTCTGACCACGCTGGCCACCGCACCCGACAAGGCGAACGCCTTCGCCTACGAACCCTATGCCACCGATGACCAGCTCACCACGGTGGTGACCTCGTGCGCGCACAACTGCGGTTCGCGGCATATGCTGGTCGCGCACAAGAAGGGAGACGTCATCGTTCGCTTGTCCTCGGACGACGGGCGTTACCAGCAAGGCGGCTACTACGGCAAAGACACGTTCGAGGAGCCGCAACTGCGCGCGTGTCTGCGCGGCCGCTCTTATCGGCTGCGGGTCTATTCGCCAGAACGCCTGCTCTATCCCATGATTCGTGTGGGCCAGCGCGGTGAGGGAAAATTCAGGCGCGCCACCTGGGACGAAGCGCTGACCATGGTGGCCACCAAGATGGTGGAGCTCAAGCAGAAATATGGTCCGACTGCTCTGCTCGATCAGAGCTATGCGGGCGCCTCGTACGGCGTGCTGCACAAATCCGATCAGATCGAAGGCCTGCTGGGCCGCTTTCTGGGCATGTTTGGTTGCCGCACCAATTCATGGTCGGTGCCGTCCTATCAGGCCACCACGTTCTCGTCGCGGATGACGTTCGGGACGATCGAGGATGGCAACGAGGACGACACCTTCGCGCATTCGAAGCTGATCATCATGTGGGGCTGGAATCCGGCCTATACCTTCCACGGCGGCAACACCTTCTACTACATGCGCATGGCCAGGCAGCGCGGCTGCAAGTTCGTCCTGGTCGACCCCCAGTACACGGACGCGGCGTCGGCCTACGACGCCTGGTGGATCCCGATCAAACCCAACACCGATGCCGCGATGCTGGCGGGCATGGCCCATTACATCTTCACCAACAACCTGCAGGATCAGAAGTTCATCGAACGATTCTGCCTGGGCATGGACGCGCGCACGATGCCCAGGAAGTACGCCGATCGCGAGAACTTCAAGGACTACATTCTGGGCAAGTACGACAATACGCCCAAGACGCCGGAATGGGCCGCCGCCATCTGCGGTGTGAAGGCCGACGACATCACGAAACTGGCCGATCTGTACGCGCGTACCAAGCCCGCTGCACTGAAGGCCTCCTGGGCGCCAGGGCGCAATGCCTACGGCGAGCAATACAACCGGATGGCGGCTGCTGTGCAGGCCATGACCGGCAATATCGGCAAGATTGGCGGGTGCGCCGAGGGCGTGGGCAAGGGATAGCACTCGGAGGGTGTTGCCTATCCTTACGATGAGAACGCGAACATCTGGTGGGGGTCGATCAAGTCAGATCGGTGGGCGCATTGCGTGCTGAACTACCCCAACGTGACCCGCGAGGAAGTGGGGCTGTGGCCGCGCGATGACGAGCTCGACGGCAAGATTCCCAACATCAAAGGCATCTTCTGGCAAGGCTCCGACTGGCTGAACCAGCTGACCCATATCAACAAGCAATTGCAGGCGATCCAGAAACTTGAGCTGATCGTCTGCATGGACTCGACGATCACGCCGTCGGGCATCTGGGCCGATGTGCTGCTGCCAGTGGCCACGCATTTCGAGCGCCATGACGTGGCCCTGCCCTGGTACAAGGGTCACTATTACATTCATCGCCCCAAGGTCATCGAGCCGCTGGGCGAATCGAAGAGCGACTTCCAGATCTTGACCGAGCTGGCCTACCGGCTTGAAAAGCTCGACCCATTGCTGAAAGACTTCGGAAAACGCTACAACCCGCGCGCTACCCGCGAGTATTTCACCCGAGCCGACGACGTCGACGAGGCTTATCTGAGCGCATGGTGGAACGGCAAAGTCCGCGCGCACCAGGGGGTGAAGATGAGCTGGGAGGAATTCAAGCAGCGCGGCGTCTACAAGTTCACCTTCAAGCAGCCGCAGATCGCATTTCGAGATCAGATCGAAAAGGGCAAACCCTTCGAAACGCCGTCCGGCAAGATCGAGATCATGTCGACCACGCTGGCCGACATCACTGACTGGAAACTGACCCAGTTCGGCTACCCGATCCCTTATCTGCCGAAGTGGATCGAACCCTTCGAATCATTGAATCATCCTAAGACGAAGGAGTTTCCCTTTCACCTGATATCACCGCACCCGCGCTGGCGCACCCACTCGATCTTCAACAACATTCCCTGGTTGCGAGAAACCTTCGAGCAGGAGGTCACGCTGAATGCCAGCGATGCGGCCCGAATGGGCATCAAGACTGGCGACACGGTCGAGATCTGGAACGCCCGTGGCAAGGTGGTCGTGCCCGCCTACGTGACCCAGCGTTGCATGCCTGGCGTTGTGGTCCTGCACGAAGGCGCGTGGATGGATCTGGATGCCAATGGCGTGGATCGTGCCGGAAATCCGGATTTCCTGACTCTCGATGAGCCCAGCCCTGCCGGGGCATTTGCCTACAACACGGTCCTGGTCAATCTGCAGAAGACCCAGCTCGAGCATCGGCCTGGCTGGGATCGCCTCGTTAATGCGCGTTCGACGGTATTCCGTCGCGACTACTGAGGAATCGACATGGCCAAGGATGACGGCGGCCCGGCACGAAAAATTGCCGACAAGGACCAGATGCGCGCGGCAATCGGCCGGCGCGATGCGGCAACCTACGAACCGGTCAAGCCGGCGCAACAGTTGGGCTTCGTTCACAACAACGTCGACTGCATCGGCTGCCGGGCCTGTGAGATGGCGTGCAAGGACAAGAATGGCCTGCCTCCGGGCCCGCGTTTTCGTCGCGTGATGTACATCGAGGGCGGCGAATACCCTGAGGTGTTTGCCTACAAGGTCAACATGTCCTGCAACCATTGCGCCGAGCCGGCCTGCTTGCCGGTGTGCCCGACCGGCGCGATCTGGAAGCGCGCTGACAACGGCGTGGTCGACATCGATTCGACCTTGTGCATCGCGTGCCGTCGCTGCGAAGCCGCGTGCCCGTACGGTGCTCCGCAATGGGATCCGAAAGAGAAGATCGTCAAGAAGTGCAACCTGTGCATCGACGAACTCGAGGCCGGTCGAAAGCCCTACTGCGTGATGGCCTGCATGATGCGGGTGCTCGATATCGGTCCCATCGACAAGCTGCGCGCCGGCACCCATCCCACCACCGCGATCGGTCCCCGCGACAAGGTGGTCGAGCGCGTGAAGGACATGGCCAATCCGCAGCTCACTCATCCGTCGATCGTTTTTGTTGCCCACTCCAAGGGCAAGGTCGAGTGAGCGCGCATGACAGCGCGACGGTGAGCTCGCACCGAAGCGACGGCGCCACGCTGACACTCTGGGCTGAAGACCTGCGCGCGCTGGCATGGCTGCACGCGGCCGAACGCGAGCCCGGCGTGCTATCTGAGGCGCATGCGGCGGGGCTGCCGGCACAGCTCGCGCTCGATGGTTTGGCCCCGGCAATTGTCAGATCCTTTGATCACGCCCTGGGGCTGATCGGCGAAGTCAGCGCCGATGAGCTGGCGGCGGACTATGCGGCGATCTACCTCACCAATGCCTATCGCGCGTCGCCGTGTGAGTCCGTCTGGCGGGACGAGGACGGACTGATGCTGCAACAACCCACTTTCGACGTGCGTGACTTCTTTCGTCGCAACCGCCTGGCCGCCGCGAACTGGCGCGAAATGTCCGACGACCACATCGCGCTCGAACTCGAATTCCTCGCCGCGCTTCTGGAGCGCTCCGATGCGGCCGAAGCTTTGCGCTTCCTCGACAAACACATCATGATCTGGGTGCCAGCGTTCGCGCAGGCGGTCGAGAGCCGGGCGGCCACGACCTTCTATCGCGCACTGGCCGGGTTGACTTCCGAGTACTGCGCGTGCCTCCAAAAGACCCTTTCCACCGAATCACCCGTGGCCCTCCAGAGTTCCGCATAGCGGATTCTCGAGCGCGTACCCGGCGATTCCGCGTGCGTTGGAACACCTGCAATGCCTGCGTTAGGGCATGAGCATGATCTCACTGCACGGCATGCACCGATGGCTGAAACAGCGCCTCGCCCGTGAACTCACCTTGACCCTGGGTGCGCTTGTTGTTGCATCGGCGCTGGCCTTTCTCGTGGCGTCGATCTGGGCTGGCCATCGCGGTGTACGCGCCGAGCACGAGGCGGCGGCCATCCGCGTCGCCCGGCTTTTCGAAGCGAGCCTTAAGAACGCGATGCTCAATCGCGATCTGGATGGCCTGCAACAGATCTTGAGCGAACTGGGCCGCATGCCGGGGGTTCGGCGCGCGATGATCCTTGCTCCCTCGGGTGAGTTGCGCTTCTCCGCTCACGATGAACCCACCGGGCGCCTTCGCGGCGGGCTGCTCGAAGGCCTTTGCTTGCAGCCCGGGTGCAAGACATCACCGCCGCGTTTCACCTGGTCTGTGGGCGAGTCACGCGAGGCCATGCAAATCGTCTACCCGATCCGCAATGCATCCTCCTGCGCCGGGTGTCATGGTGATCCGGTGTCGCGGCCCGTCAATGGAGTCCTGGCGCTGGAGTTCGACACGCCGGTCGGCGAGAACGAGGCCCGCACCCACGCGATGCCCTTGGCCATCGCCGGCGTCGGGGTCCTCGCCGTGCTGGCACTGGCGGTGGCCACGCAGTTGCGCCGGTCAGTCTTGCGACCAGTCGCGAAGTTGATTGCAACTGTGAAAGCGCTGGGTGCCGGAGACCTCTCCGTTCGCACGTCGGTGGCCGGACACAACGAATTCGCCACGCTCGCGATCCACCTCGACCAGATGGCCGAAGGCACGGCCCGTCTGATCAAGCGGGTCGAAAGCCAGGGCGCCTACCTTCAGGACCTGATCGATGCGACGCCCGATCCAATGCTGGTCATCGGTGAGGATTTTCGGATCATCGAAGCCAACGCGGCTTATCGGCGGCTGCTGGGCGCGACAGACCCGGTCGGGCGCACTTGCCACGCGATTAGCCGCGGTCTGGGCGAGCCGTGCCCGTCGACGTTGGTGCACTGCCCGGTGGTGGCATCCCGGGGCGAAAACGGCACCTCCCGGTCCATCATGCAATTCCGGCGCGCCGACGGCACTCCGATCGACGTCGAGATCGATGCCGCTTCGCTGGTCACGCGCGAAGGCGAGCGCCGGGTCGTCGAATCGATCCGTCCGCTCGAGGACAAGCTCAAGTTCTCACAGGAGCAGCGCCTGTCGGCGATCGGGCTGCTGGCCAACGGCGTGGCCCACGAGATCCACAACCCTCTCGCCTCGATCCGCATCGCGCTTCAGGCCAGCCTTCGCGGCATGCGAAATGGCGACATGGAGGCTTGCGAACTGACGAGGTACCTGGAGCTGGTCGACCGCGAGATCGACCGGTGCGTGTCGATTACTCAGCGGCTGATGCTGATGAGTCAGCCTGCCGGTGAAGGCACCTCGGTGGTGCGCATCGCCGACGCGATCGATCAGACGACCTCGCTGCTGCGCGAGGAGGCCCGGCGCGAGGCGAAGTCGATCGACATTGATGTTCAGCCGGGCTCGCTGTGCATCAGGGCCGATGAAGGCGAATTCAGGATGGTGATCCTGAACCTGGCGCAAAATGCCCTGCATTCGATGCGCCAGGGAGGCGCCTTGAGAGTGGTCGGCCGGGCGCGAGGGACTTCGTGCAAGATCGATTTCCACGACAACGGGTCAGGGATTGCCCCCGAAAACCTGCAGTCGATCTTCCTGCCTTTTTTCAGCCGCCGCGCAGACGGTACCCGTGGAACGGGCCTCGGTCTGGCCATCAGCCGCGCCAATGTCGAACGTTGGGGGGGCTCGCTGACGGTGGACAGCGAGCTCGATGTCGGCAGCGTCTTTCACGTGACGCTGCCATTGTGGGAGCCGCCGGCTTGAAACCCTCGATCGTCATTGTGGAAGACGACAGCACGCTGCGCGGGCTGCTCGAGAACGAACTTCGGCGAACCGGCTTCGATGCGGCGTCCGCGGGCAGCTGGTCGCAGGCTCGCATGCAGATTCGCGAAGCGGCACCGGACGTCGTGCTGCTCGATGTGAACCTGCCCGATTCGCAGGGCTTCGGTCCATTGGTCGAACTCGCCGGCACACACCCGGTGGTGATGCTCACCGCCTACGGATCGATCAATCAGGCAGTCGAAGCGATGCGCCTGGGTGCGTCTGACTACCTCGTCAAGCCAGTAAACCTCGATGAGCTCGAACTCGTGCTGCGTCGTGCGATCGAGCGCTCCCACTTGCAGACCGAGCATGATTTCCGCCATTCCGAGTCGGGCGGCCGCTACACCGGCGGCATGATCGGCGACAGTGTCGCCATGCAGCAGGTCAGGCGTCTGGTCGACGCGGTCGGGCCCACTGAAAAGACGGTACTTGTCCAGGGTGAAAGCGGTGCCGGCAAGGAGCTGGTCGCCCATGCGATCCACGACGCCAGCCCCCGTCGTGAGGGCAACTTCGTGGTGGTCGATTGCGCGACGCTGCAGGACACGCTGTTCGAGTCCGAGCTGTTCGGTCACGAACGGGGCGCGTTCACCGGTGCCGACCGGCGCAAGCCAGGATTGATTGAGGTGGCGCGGGGAGGGACGCTTTTCCTGGACGAGCTGGGCGAAGTCGGTCCGCCCGGGCAAGCCAAACTGTTGCGCGCGATAGAAACCGGCCGATTCCGGCGGGTCGGTGCCACAGAAGATCAGCGCGCTGATGTGCGCGTCGTGGCCGCGACCAATCGTGACCTGGCGGCGATGGTTCAGGCGGGCAGTTTTCGCGCCGACCTCTTTTATCGACTGGCCGGCTTCGTGATCGTATTGCCGCCGCTGCGAACACGATTGGACGACGTGCCCGCGCTGGCGGGGCAGTTCCTGCGACAGATGCGGACCAGCTATGGTGAAAAGCGTCTGGCATCTGCGGCATTGCAGCGACTGCAGACTTATCAGTGGCCCGGCAACGTTCGCGAATTGCGCAACGTACTTGAACGCGCGGCGATCCTGTCGCTGCAGGAGCCGGAGATCCTTCCGGCGCATCTGGGAAATTTCGACGTTCCCCTCTTCGATTCGCGCTCGAGCAGCGAGCGCATCGACATCGGCGGCGAACCGACGCTCGACGAGATCGAGCGCACCTACCTGAAGCGTCTGCTCGAAAAGCATCAGGGCAACCGCCGTCGGGTCGCGGCGGCGATGGGAGTCTCAGAACGTACCGCCTACCGGATGCTCGAGCGTCACGGCTTGAAGTGATCCCGGCCAGATCCCTGGCGCCGCTGCCGCTACCGGCGGAACGGCGGAATTGCGGTACGGCAGTGCATCGGGGCGAGCAACGCACGCAATTCGACTGGTACGGACCCGCCGCTGTCGCGGCGCCGTCTGATGGTCGCTAAGGCTCAGGCAGTGCGTTCGGCCTCGTAGTTCGCATACGAGTGCTTCAGCGTGGCATGGTTCAGCAGCATCTCGGCCACTTGTTTGCTGCCACTCGAATCGAAGATGCGGGTGCGCACCCAGTACGACTCGGTACGCTTGCTCTCCGACAGCGCGGCGATCTCGCGCCGGATCACGTATTCCTCGCCGACGAACAGCGGCCCGTCGATCAGGCGGATTTCCTGGTCGGCGAACAATCCCACCGCCGGCCCTTTGACCGGAAACTTCGCCTGCCGGTTGGAGTACTCGGCCAGCACGCTGATCATTTCCAGCGGAATGATCGCGCGGCCCCAGGGCGAGGACTTGCCGTCGCTGTACCAGGGTGAATTTTCGGTGATGGCTGCGAGCTTCTGGTTCAGGCTGAACGGATACAGCGCGCCCATGTGCTGATCCGGGTCCATGCGCACGCGCTCGTCTTGCGCGCCCTTCATGCCGACGTGCAGGTCTTTCAGGATCACCAGCGGGCCGGGCGGGCGCAGTTGGGCCAGGCGCTGTTCGAGCAAGGTCTGGCCATGATCGGGCCCCAGGCTGGCGCTGGCCTCCAGCACCGGGGTGCCGTCGGCTTTTTCGGCCCAGACACGGGTGCGGGTTTCGCCGGCCTTGGGCACCTGCGCGAAGGCGCGGACTTCGTCGCCCTCGACGCACATGTTCAGGTAGTGCGACGAGATGCAGCCGCGCTCGTACCAGGCCTGTCCCCAGAAATGGGCCAGCAGCGGGGGGAACAGGCTGAAGTGCGTGGGCCCTTCGATCGGGCCGGCCTTGAAGCCGAGTTTCTCGGCCATGCTGTCGTCGTGGATGGACGCGTGGCCGCCGTACTCCTGGTCGTGCAGCATCTGGCGCGGGCGGCGCAACGGTCCGGTGAGGACCAGTGGGGTGTCGAAGCTCATGTGGGCGGGACTCGTGGGATCGATGGGCGCGGGAAGGCCGTCAGGCCGCCGCGAGATGGGCCGGGTAACGCAGATCCGCAGCCAGGCCTTCGCCCATCAGGTCGATGAAATTGTCGGCATAGAACCGCCGCACCGCCGAGGGCGTGGCGCCGGCCAGCGATTCGTCGAAGCGCTTGAGGGGCGCCCGTCCGCCTTCGATGTGCGGGTAGTCCGACGAGAACAGACAGATGTCTTCGCTGGAGTTGGCAATGATCCAGCCGGTGTCTTCGTGCGGGTAGGGCGCTACCCGCAACTGGCGACGCACGATCTCGGACGGCTTGGCCGACAGCTTGCGCAGGCGCTCTTCATTCTTGATGAAGGCGTGCGCGGCCGAGTCCATCGCGCGCATCCAGCCGGGCAGCCACGAGGCGCCCAGTTCGATGGCGCCCCATTTCAGGCGCGGGAAGCGGTCGAAGACTCCATCGAAGATCAGTGTGGCGATGGTCTGCATCATCGAGTTGGGGATCGGCATGTAGCTGACCGAGGTGAAGTTGTCGTCGCCGCCATGGAAGTCCGGCACCGGCGGCAGGCCGTTGATCTTGTAGACCGGGCTCAGCTTGTCCTCGCCGCCGACGTGGAACAGGATCGGGATGCCCGCCTCCTGCGCCATCGCCCACACGGGGTCCAGTGCGATGTGGCTGGGACCGTGGTGCTGCGGGCACCACGAGGGAATCATCAGCGCCTTGGCGCCCAGTTCGATGGCCTCGCGCGCGGTGGCGATGGCGCGGGCGAAGTCTTCCAGGGGCACGTAGGCGGTGGCCAGCAGACGTCGGTCGACCTTGCAGAAGTCGGTCATCATCCGGTTGTGCGCGCTGGCCGCGGCGTAACACATTTCCATGTCCTCGCCCTGGTCCAGGCCGAAGTTGCCCAGGCAGAAGGTGGTGAAGACGAGCTGGCTCGCGAAGCCCAGCAGGTTCAGCGCGTGCGGGCGGTCGGCGGGCAGAAAGGCGCCGTGCGCTTCGTAGTTCTTGCGCAGCAAAATGTTGGCATCCACGCCGGCGCGAAACGTGGGGTCGGCATGCGCGGCGGCGGATTGGCCGGGCCGGGTGCCGCGGTCCTTGCGTGAATGGAAGGCCGGCATCGCGTGAAATCGCGACAGCAGGCGCCGCTCGAAATAGGGGTCCAGGCAGTCGCTCAGCTCCATCAGATGGCTGTCGGCGTCGTGCACCAGTCGCCCGTTCACATAGGTCATCGCGCTGCTCCTTGGGTCGCGGTATTGATCGTATCGGTCTTGTCGGTTAAATATACCGGTTACCCGCCGATCCGATGGGCCGCCGATGCAGATGTCGGCACCTTGGCGGCAGAAACGATCCACGCGTTCGCGTTCGTCAGACGGAGACAGTGAATGAACCGGTTTCATCGGCTATGCGGTCGGGCAGTTCGAGCGGGGTTCGCACTCGCCGCGATGGGTGTTGCGTTCGGCGCGAGCGCCGCGATCCAGGAGGAAGCGGTCACCTACAAGGACGGCGACACCGTCATGAAGGGCTTCATCGTCTACGACGATGCCAGCGCGGCGAAGCGGCCCGGCATCATCGTCGTGCATGAGTGGTGGGGCATCACCAAGCACATCCGCGACGAAGCCCGCCGGCTGGCCGGCCAGGGCTATACGGCGTTCGTGGCCGATATGTATGGCGACGCGAAGACCGCCGACAATCCCAAGGATGCAGGCGCACTGGCGGGCTCGGTTCGAAAGAATCCGGCGGCGATGCTGTCCCGCTTCAACGCCGCCAAGGCCACCTTGTCCCAGCATGCCCGTACCGACGCCTCGAAAATCGGCGCCACCGGTTATTGCTTCGGCGGGTCGGTGGTGCTGGACGCGGCTCGCGCGGGCGTGGACCTCAAGGGCGTCGCGGCATTCCATGCCTCGCTGGGTGCGGCCGGATCGTCGGCGCAGGCCGGTGGTGTGAAGTCCAAAGTGCTGGTCCTGAACGGCGAGGCGGATCCGCTCATCAAGGCGGAATCGATCGACGCGTTCAAGAAGGAGATGGCCGCGGCGAACGTCGATTACCGGTACATCAATTATCCGGGCGCCGTGCACGCGTTCACCAATCCGGAGGCCACCGAAAAGGGCAAACAGTTCAACCTTCCGCTTGCCTATCAGCCCGAGGCCGACAAGCAGTCGAAGGCCGAGGCAACGAAGTTCTTCAGCGACGTTTTCAGGTAATCGTTTCCGAGGCCTCGGCAAGGCTGCCCGCGGGCGGCCTTCTTGCAGGGGGCCCGCCGGACGCCAGGCTTCGCGGCGCCGGTCGGCGCTTGCCCCGCTCAGTAGCCCAATGCGGCGAGCAGCGTGCGCACGGTCATGAAAATCAGGATCAGCGAGCCCGCCGTCCACAGGGTCGCGCGCAGATCATGGGTTTGCGCGCTCAGGTACGCGGCGAAATGCAGCAGGCGCGACACCACATAGCCGTAGAGCAGCAGCTGGGCCATCAGCAGTGACGGGCCGGTCAGCACATACAGCAGCCCCGCCACCAGAAAGAAGGGCAGATTCTCGAGGTCATTCTGGTGGATTCGCCGGACGCGTTCGACGCGTTCGTTGCGCTCCAGCTGCCTGGCATCGGGCGCCGGATTCAGCGGTGTCTTGCGAAGGTCTTCGGGAGAACGGAAGCCGCCATTTTCCTGAAGCATGCGCACCACGGTCAGCCAGGACATGCTCACGGCCTTCAGGATCATCAGTGTGGCGGCGATGACGTAGGTGGCAAACAGCGGGTTTTGCAGGGTCAGCTTGTCCATGGACGGCTCCTTCGGCTGGTTTCTTAGAAGACTGCGTGGTCGCCGCGCTCGGGCGGCGCGGCGCCGCCGAGCAGGGCCGCGTAGTAGTCGAACAGGGTCTCGGTGCCCGTCGACGGCGTGGCGGCGGCATCGTAGCGCCCGGTGGTCGGGTCGAGCACCAGCATCGATTCGGTGGCGTAATAGCGGCCGATGCGCGCCAGCTCCGCCTTGTCGGCGAGCGTGGGCAGTACCTGGCCCATGGCGCCGAGCAGGCCGACGATGACGTCGAGCAGGCCGACCGGCACATGCCTGATGCGAGGTGTGCGCCCTAGCAGGGCGAACAGGTGTTCGGCCTGCTGGCGCGGTGTGATCGCAGCGCCCGGCCCGCCGATGGGCAGCACCCGGTTGCGCCGGTTCGCGTCGTCCAGGCAATCGGCCAGGTAGTCGGCCAGGTCGTTGTCGCTGATCGGTTTGCAGGCCGTCAGGGTGCCGTCGCCGAACACCAGGAAGGGCTTGCCCTGCCTGACCCGCTCGAGCTGGCCCGACAGCGACTTGAAAAAAGCCGTCGGCCGCACGATCGAGTACGGCATTCCGGATCCGATGAGCGCCTGCTCGAAGGCGCGCTTGGCCTGTTGAAAGGCGAGCAAGGGTTTTTGCACGCAAATGGCCGACAGCAGCACGAATTGCGTGATGCCGGCATGGCGGGCGGCGTCGAGCGCGAGCAGATGCGCCTGATGATCGATGGCCCACGCGTCCCCGGGCGCGCCGGTGCGCGAGGCCAGGCACGATACCAGGGCATCGAAGGGTTCCCCCTGGAAGCCGTCGCGCGCCAGGGAGGAGCGATCCTGGACATCGCCGAATCGGAGCGTGGCGCCCGCCAGCAGTTGCGCGCTGGCTTCGCGGTTGAGTGCCCCGCCGACCCCGGCGTGCGGCCGCACGAAGCACACCACCGCATGCCCTCGCCGCAGCAGTGAGCGCACCGTCGCGCGGCCGATCGTGCCGGTGGCGCCGAGCACGAAGACGCGCCGCGGCCGCACAGCGTGCGGTACTGGGAGGTCGGTCGGCGGGGCGGAAGGCAGCATGGAGACGGGCGGCGTTGTCCGGATCATGGCCGAGGTGTTCCTGCCATTGTGCATGGACAGGCGCGAAGCCTGCCATCGTGGCGTTGTCCCCGATCCGGATTGCGCCCGCGGTATTCGAGACGCGGGTTTGACAGTGGCGCCGCGCGGCTGGCACCCTGATCCGGGACGCACCGGAGATCGCTCGACATTGGACGATCTGGAGCCGGATGATCCGCGACAACGACAGGCGGATGCAGCAGCGATGGGCGACAGGAACGGCGCGATGGGTCCGCACAAAGGTCACGATGCAGGCTGATTCGCGGATCTACTACGGCCACTGGCTGATCGTTGCCGGGTTCGTCACGCAATTCGTTTCGGTGGGCGCGCAGAACTACTCGATTGGCGCGTTCATGGTCCCGATGACCCAGGAACTGGGCTGGTCGCGCGCCGAATTCATCCTGCCTCGAAGCCTCGGCCAATTCGTCATGGCCCTCACCGGCTTCTACATCGGCGGTTATGTCGACCGGTACGGCGGCCGGCGGTTCATGCTGGCCGGGCTCTCCATCCTGGCGATCGCGCTGTTTGCGCTGTCGTTCATCCATGCGTGGTGGCAGTGGGTGGTGCTCAACGGCGTGCTGCTGACCGTGGGGGCGGCGCTCATCGGCAGCCTTGTCGTCAATGTCACGCTGGCCAAGTGGTTCGTCGAGAAGCGCGGGCAGGCCATCGCATGGTCGTCGATGGGTGTCTCCTTTGCCGGCATCGGGGCCACCCCGCTCATTACGCGATGCATCGACACCTTCGGATGGCGCGTTGGCTGGCAGGCGATGGCCGCGGCCACGCTGCTGCTGACACTGCCGGCGGCACTGATGATGCGCCGGGCGCCGGAAGATCACGGCCTGTCTCCGGACGGCAAGACACAGGCGCAGCTGGCCGCGGGTGGCGGGGCCCGCGCGCAGGCCGACTTCGATTCATCGGTGACCCGCGCTCAGGCGCTGCGCATGCCGGCCTTCTACATGCTTGTGGTCGCTTTTGGCATGTTCCAGGTGCTGATCCCGGTGGTGCTCTTCCAGACGATTCCGTTCATGACCGATGCGGGCTATTCGCGCGATACGGCCGCCCTGATGATCATCCTGGCGTCGGTGCCGGCACTGGTCACCAAGCCGGTGTGGGGCTGGCTGATCGATCGCATGAATCCGAAGCCGCTCGGCGCGGTCAGCGCGATCCTGTCGGGGGCGGCGCTGATCGCCATCGTCTTCAGTGTCCAGGCGCGCTCCGACATCTGGGAGTACGCGGCGTTCATGCTGTTGGGTGTCGGCTGGGGTGGAATGATCCCGATTCAAGAGGTGATCTGGGGCACGTATTTCGGTCGCCGGCACCTGGGTTCGGTGCGCAGTGCGGCGCTTCCATTCGCGCTGATCCTGGGCGCCGGCGGTCCCCTGGCCGTCGCCCGCTACCAGGATGTGGTCGGCAGCTATGACAGCGCGTTCTTGTTCGTCGCCGGCATGAGCATCGTGGGGGGGCTGCTGATCCTGTCCCTGCCCAGGCACGATCGCCATCGGGCGCAAGGCCGACCGCAGCAGGCCTGAACGGCTGGCGGGCGTCGCGCGACGCCCGCCCTGCGGCCTAGGCCGGCGTGCCGGCCGCGAGCGCTTGCCGCGCGGCTGGCGTGTGGTACACGTCGGCTTTCGGGGGAATCTGCAGCAGCAGCACTTCCGCGCCTGCGTCGCCGGCCTGCAGCCGGTGCGCCGGCTCGTCGGCCGACACGAACACCGTCTCCCACTCGTGCAGCAGCTGCTCGCCATGGCGCAGGCCGCCCGAGAGCACCATGACGAACTGGCCGCTGCTGCCCGCGGGTGCGAGCCCCTGTGCGCTGCCGCCCGCAGGCAGCTGCCAGACCTGCGCGGCGAGTTTGTCCGCCGCCGGCTCGATCAGATCGACACAGCGCGCGCCGGTCAGACCGGCAAGCCCGGCTTCACCCAGGGGCTGGTAGCGATCGGTGGAGACCTGCCGCTTCGGACCGCGGATCATGCTCTCGAGCTGGGTCGCGGCCATCATGGCGCCCTGTTCGAAGACCGCGCGGATGGTGAAGTACTTGACACCCTCCGGGCCCGCGATGATGGGGCCGTACCCGCTGTAGGCCCCCGCGTAATGCACCATGATCGGCGCGATCTCGTGGCGGCCCATGGTGCCGCCGCCGCCCACCACGACCTGGAACTGGTTCTCGCGATGCCAGTGCGTGGGCAGCACCTTGCCCGCGGGCTGCTCGACCAGGAACATGGTGGGGGAGAGCAGCGGATCGTCGCCGGACTCCATCCATTCGCCCTTGTGATAGCAAAAGCCGCTGGGCAGCTGCAGGAATCGGCGGCGAAGCTCGCCGTGGGCTCGGGTTCCGGTGACGATCATGCGGTGTTCTCCGCGAAACGGTGGGATCAAAGGGGGGCGGTGGCGAACCGGTTCATTCTAGCCCTCCCCGGGTCGAGTCCCGTTGCGCGCGACAGGGCTTTCGGGACGGTTGGGAAATGCCGTTTGCACCATACTGAGCTGCTGAGTCCGCCGTGGCGGTGTGACTGAATCCACGCAGTGCCCGGGATCATCGATGCAGTGCATGCCGACCCAGACCGTGCTGATCCGTGCCGAGCGCCTCGGCTTTGCCTATCCCGGCCTGACGCTGCTGGCCGACCTGTCGTTCGACATCTCACCCGGGCTGACCCTCGTGCGCGGCGGCGATGGCCGAGGCAAGAGCACGCTGCTGCGTCTGCTGGCGGGGGTCCAGCCGCCCACTGCGGGGATCGTGCAACGGCGGGCTCAGACCTTGTTCTGGGCCAGTCCAGCCAATCCCGACGACGATCCGCTGACCGGTCGGCAATGGCTGGCGGCCCGCCGGGCGGACTTTCCCGCCTGGAATGAGCAGACCGAGGCCATGCTGGTCGAGCAGTTCGATTTGAGCGAGCACATCGGTAAGCCGCTGTACATGCTCTCCACCGGCAGCCGGCGCAAGGTGTGGCTGGTTGCGGCATCGGCATGCGGGGCACAGGTGACGTTGCTGGACATGCCTTTCGCCGCGCTGGATGGCCCGTCCGGCCGACGGCTGGCGGATATCCTGGCCGATGCCGCCGCCCGTGCGGACCGGGCCTGGGTGGTCGCTGACTACGACCTGCCGGCGAGCCTCGCGGGATTGGTACAGGGAAGGACCATCGAACTGGGTGACTGACCCGCGCTCGCGCACCCCGGAGAAGCTTCCCGACACGTTGGGCGCAGTCAGGCGACCTCAT
Organism: Burkholderiaceae bacterium; assembly: GCA_016710525.1. Lineage (GTDB taxonomy): Bacteria > Pseudomonadota > Gammaproteobacteria > Burkholderiales > Burkholderiaceae_E > Quisquiliibacterium. The sequence continues at coordinate 60,400 of JADJVQ010000029.1, read as the reverse complement.
CGGCAAGGCACCATCAGCGAGCGGGAGCGCCGCGCACTGGTGCGTCGCCGCCCTTGGCTGAACGCAGCCTGTCCGCCGCGGTGCCGCCCCGTGTTCCCTGACCGTGCATTGCGCGGCATCAGGGGCTTCGGATGACCGCACCGCACGCTCGGCATCGATCTTGCGTCTGCCGACTGTCCGCGTCGTTGGACAGGAGAAGCGCATGTCCACGGTTCCCCCGCCCGGCGAACCCGTCGCCTGGCACAAACAGGAAGTCCTGCTGATCCGCGAAGTGGCCCGGTTGCTCGGTCGCAGCGTCGAGCCCCACTTCGTGATCCGCCAGACCTTGCGGCTGCTGTCCGAATGGGTTGGCCTGAACCGCGGCCGCGTGCTGATGTGGGATGAACGCGAGGAGCAGCTCGGCATCCGCCATGCGTATGGCCTGACCGCCGACGAAGTGGCCCGTGGCCGCTTCGCGCGGGGCGAAGGCGTGAGCGGACAGGTGCATCGCAGCGGCGCGCCGCGCATCATCCAGGACATCGACCGTGAACCCGAGTTCCTGTGCCGCTCGGTCGAACGGCACCGCCTGCCCAACGAGACCGTCTCATTCCTGGCGGTGCCGCTGCGCGAGGGGGACCGGGTGATCGGCGTGCTGGCCGCGCACCGGCTGCGCAACCGGCGCCGGGCGCTCGATGACGATCTCGAGCTGATGCAGACCATCGGCGCGATGCTCGCCCAGGTGATCCGCCTCAATGAGGAGCTCAAGCGGCGCACCGCGCAGCTCGAAAGTGAAAATCGCGACCTTCGGGTTCGGCTGGGCAGCCAGCTGCCCAACTTCGGCATCCTGGGCGACTCGCCGCAGCTGCGGGAATGCCTGGAGCAGACCCGTCGGCTGGCGGCTACCGACATGACGGTGCTGCTGCTGGGCGAGTCCGGCACCGGCAAGGAACTTTCGCGCGGGCCATCCATCAGGCCAGCTCGCGGTCCGGCGCGCCCTTCGTGAACATCAATTGCGCGGCCGTGCCCGAGAGTCTGTTCGAATCCGAGTTCTTCGGCCATGAACGCGGCGCTTTCACCGGGGCGGCGAGCGCGCTGCCCGGCCGCTTCGAGCAGGCCGAGGGCGGCACCCTGTTTCTGGACGAAGTCGGCGAACTGCCCCTGGCCATGCAGGCCAAGCTGTTGCGGGTGCTGCAGGAGCGGGTCGTGGTGCGGGTCGGCAGCCGCCGCGAGCTGCGTCTGGATGTGCGGATCGTCGCCGCCACCAACCGCGACCTGGCCGAGCGGGTGAGCCGCGGCGAGTTTCGGCTGGACCTGTATTACCGGCTGTCGGTGCTGCCGCTGCGTCTGCCCGCGCTGCGCGACCGGGCGCAGGATGTGCCGATCCTGGTTCGCCACTATGCGCATGAAGCCTGCCTTGCCTGGCGTCGCGACACGGTGCAGTTCAGCGAGCCGGCCATCCGGCTGATGCAGGCGCATCCGTGGCCGGGCAACGTGCGCCAGCTTCAAAGTGTGGTGATGAGGCTGGTGATGATGGCGCACGGCGCCCTGATCGATTCCGCGTCCGTGTCCGCGCAATTGCTGGCGGAGCCCGATCCCCGGGCGGCGCAGCCGGCAAGCGCCTTGCCAGGCTGGGTCCCGTCACCCGACATGGGGCCGGGTTTTGCCGTGCCGTCGGCGACCGAACTGATTCGCCCCTATTGGGCGGTCGTGCCGGCGGACATCGAACGCGTGCGCGATGCGCTGCGCCGCTCGGGCGGCAATCAGTCGCGGGCTGCGCAAATGCTGGGCATGACCCGACGACAGTTCACCTATCGCCTCCAGAAGCTGGGTCTGAGCGTCGACCCGCCGCGTTCGGCGGACGCCGCGCTGTGAACAAATTGTTCAGTCTGGTCTGCTGGATCGGGACAAATTGGCCATCGGATGCCCGGTTTGTGCAGGTTGTCACCGACTGGCATGCGGTTTGCATCGGAGACGGAACCCCGCCACAGGCCGTCAGGCCACCTGATCAGGACCCGCCCCATGTCAGCACAGCCGCAAACCCTCGTTCAAACCAGCTGGGTCAAGCCGATCGATGCGCAGGGCCTTGCCGCCTTCGCCGAAAAGGGCCGTAACAACCCCGATGCGAAGGGCACGGTCCGCAGCAAGACCATTTACGACGGCCAGTTCCGTTCCCTCACGTATGTGGGTCAGCACACGCCGGTGGTGGTCGACGAACCGCCCCATCTCTTCGGCCAGGACACCGCGCCCGCGCCCTCGGAAATCCTGCTGTCCGCCCTGGGCGGATGCCTGTGCGTGGGGATCCATGCGGTGGCGACCCATCGCGGCGTGCAGATCAGCCGCATGGAGGTCATGCTGGAGGGCGACATCGGCAACCCGGCCGCCTGGGGCGCGGGCGGCGCGAGCAAGCAGCCGGCGCAGATGGGCTTTCAGGCGGTGCGTGCCACGGTGGTGCTCGAAGCCGATGCGCCGCGTGAGCTGCTGGAACAGATCGTGCGCGAGGCCGACTACGCCTCGCCGATGGCCAACTGTTTTCGCAACCCGATTCCCACCGATGTGAAGCTCGCCTGAAAGCGGTTGCAATCATGGGCTCTGCCGATCCAACCTCCATTTGTGCCGACCCCGATGTGCTGGCAGCTGCCGTCAGCCGTCTGCTCGATCCCCTGGTGGGCCGCATCGACCGCGACGGCCAGTACCCGGGCCAGGCCTTGCAGGAACTGGGCGGACTGGGGGTTTACCGGCATCACCTGGCGACCCAGCGCCCGGATGGCCGGCGCGATGTCGCCGGGGCCATCGATGCGATGACGGCGATCGGTCGCAGCTGCGGTTCGAGCGCGTTCATGGCCTGGTGCCAGAACGCCTGTGCCTGGTACGTCGAACAGGGCCGCTCTCAGAGCCTGCATGCGACCTTGCTGCCCCAGCTGGCCAGTGGCGAGGTGCTGGGCGGGACCGGGATGTCCAATCCGATGAAGTACTTCGCCGCGATCGAATCGCTCGCGCTCGAAGGCCAGGCGGTCGCAGGCGGGTTCCGCGTGAGCGGTCGCCTGCCATGGGTCTCCAACCTGGGCCCCGGGCATGTGTTCGGCACGGCATTCAAGTCCGCGGGACAGGGCGCGGCAGCAGGCGGGACCGGCGGTCGCGACGTGATGGCACTGATCCGCTGCGACTGGCCGGGGCTGACGCTGAGCACGGTGCCGCCGTTTCTGGCCATGGACGGAACCGGTACCTATTCGCTGACCTTCGACAAGGTCTTCGTGCCCGACGATCACATCCTGGCCGATCCCATCGGCCCGTGGCTCAAGCGCATCCGCAATGGGTTCGTGCTGATGCAGCTGGGCATCGGGGCGGGCATCGTCGCCAGCTGCATCGATCTGATGCGCGAGTCCAACCTGCGGCTCGGTCATGTGAACGGTTTCCTGGAAGACGGTCCGGACCAGATGGAGGACGAGCTGGGTTCGCTGCGCGACCGGGCGGGCCTGCTCGCGCGCGACGTGCTCGACGATTCCGACCGGCAGTTCGCCCAGGTGCTGACCGCACGGCTGATGGCCTCCGAGCTCACCTTGCGCGCCACCCAGTCGGCGATGCTGCATACCGGCGCCGCCGGCTACTCGCTCTCCTCGCCGGCGCAGCGCCGGCTCCGTGAAGGCTACTTCGTGGCGATCGTCACACCCGCGATCAAACACCTGCGCAAGGAAATCGATCGACTGATGACGGCGGGGGCGCGGTGAACCCGGCCGCTCCCGATCCGCGCCCGCTGGGCCGCTGGTTGTGCGAAGCCTGCGGGCTGGTTTACGACGAGGCCCGCGGCGACCCGGACAGCGGCCTGGCGCCGGGCACCCGCTTCGAGGACATTCCCGAGGACTGGACCTGCCCGGTCTGCGGCGTCGGCAAAGCCGACTTCCGTCCGATCGAGCCGCCGTCAGCGGGCGCCGCCAGGCGGCCGGCGTCCGGCCCGAACCGGGCATCGGCCGATTCGCGCACCGCAGGGACTGGCCCCGATTCGCGCGCCGTGATCATCGTCGGCGCGGGACTGGCCGGCTGGTCGAGTGCACGAGCGCTGCGTGAGGCCGGTTATCGCGGTGCGATCACGCTGGTGACCGCCTGCGATGCCACGGTGTATGCCAAGCCGGCGCTGTCGGTGTGCGGCGCCCGAGGCGTCTCGCCCGAGGCCCTGGCCGAGCAGTCTGGCGCGCAGCTCGCCGCCGAGCTCGACGTGACGCTGCTGGCGCGCACCTGGGCCATCGAACTGGACAGGGCGCACCGAAGATTGTTCACCACTCGCGGCACGCTCCGCTATCGGCAGCTGATCATCGCCAGCGGGGCACGGGCACGCCGGATCGATCTGGCGGGACCTGGCGCCTCCCGGCTGTTCAGCGTCAACGACAGGCACAGTTACGTCCTGTTCCGCGCCGCGTTCGACCGTGCGGCAGCCCACGCCCGCCAGGCTCAGTGCCAGGTGCGACTGCTGATCATCGGCGCCGGACTCGTCGGCTGCGAATTCGCCAACGACTTCGCTGGCCTGGGCGCACAGGTCACCCTGCTGGACAGCGCCCCTTGGCCGATCTCGTCCCGTCTGGACAAGGTTGTCGGCGAGCGGCTGCGGGACGCTCTGGCAGGACAGGGGGTGAGCTTCGATGGCGGCGTGCGACTGTCGCATGCCGGCATTCCCCCGGCAGCGGCTGCCGGTACGGAAATGGGGAGCGAGGCGCTGGATGCCGTCCAGGCCGCACGGGTCGCGCTCGACTGGACATCTTCCTGCGGCACGCCGCGCAACCAGGTTTTCGATCTTGGCCTGATGGCAACCGGCATCGAGCCCGAGACGCGTCTGGCGCATCGTGCCGGCTTGCCGGTCGGACGCGCGATTCAAGTCGATGCGCACACGCTGACCACCAGCGATCCGCGGGTGTTCGCGCTGGGCGACTGCGCCGAGATCGAGGGTCAGCCGGGCTGCACGATCGAGCCCATCCACCGGCAGGCGCGCACGATTGCCGGCGAGATCACCGGGCAGCGGGTTCCGTTCGAGTCGCGTGCCCCGGTGTGGGTCGTCAAGACACCGTGCCTGCCGCTGGTGATCCGACCGGCTGCGCCAGGCGCCGGAGCTCCGTCCGGCGCGGCCTGCGGGACGGGCCAGGCGCCGGCTGAGACCGCGCAGGCCGATGCGTCCTGAGCGCGCGTCGCTGCCGACCTTCGAAGGAATGCTGTCATGACGCCCGAGCAAAACGCTGCCGTCCCGATCCCGGCCGTCGGGAGGGTGCTCTACGCCTTCCGGTTCTCCGGCAATTCGCAACGGGTCAGGGTTTTTCTGTCGATGCTCGGGCTGCCCTTCGAAGAACGGCCGATCGACATCCGCCAGGCAGAGCAGCGCCGCCCCGAGTTCCTCGCGATCAACCCGGCCGGCCTGGTTCCCGTGCTGATCGAAGACGGCCGGGTGCTGACCGACAGCCATGCCATCCTGGTCTGGCTTGCGCAGCGCCATGGCGCCGGCCAATGGTGGCCCGGCGACCCCTGGGATCTTGCGCTGGTCATGCAATGGCTGTCGTTCTCGGCCAATGAGATCCATCACGGCCCGAACCTGCTGCGGCGTCACCACCGCCTGGGCCTGCCGATCGATGTCGAAGCCACCACGCAGCGCACGCTGGCGGTCATGCAGCGGCTGGAGGACCGCCTCACCGGCCGCGACTGGCTGGAACTCGGGCGCCCGACGCTGGCCGACATCGCCTGCTATCCCTATGTCGAGGCGCTGCCCGATGCGCGGCTGTCGCTCGAGCCTTATCCGGCGGTGCGTGCCTGGCTGGGCAGGATCGCGTCCTTGCCCGGATACCGGCCCATGCCGGCCGCGGCGCCCGCCGCGGCCTGAGCGCTGGCGTGTCAGGCGGGAAAGCCGGTTTCGATCGGCAGACCCGGCTCGCGCGACCACTCGTTCCAGGAGCCGAAGTACATGCGCACATCGGCGAAGCCCGCTTCCTTCAGCGCGACATAGGTATTCGACGCGCGCGCGCCCTTGAAGCAGTACAGGTACACCGGGTCCTTGGGCGAGATGCCGGCGGTCCGGCAATCGGCGAGGATCTCCTCCGGCGACTTGAATACCGGACCCAGTCCCGACGGCTTCATGAACCGATACCACTCGATCCATTTCGCGCCCGGGATGCGGCCCTTGCGCGGCGCGTAGTCCTTGCCGTAGGGCGATGAGCTTTCACCGATCCACTCGTCGACATCGCGCACATCGAGCAGCACCACGTCGCTGTCCAGAGCGGCCAGCATCTCGTCCTTGGTCACCATCAGAGCGGCAGTCTCGGCGGGCATCGGAAAAACAGCGGGCGCGGGTGTCACTGGCGCGGTGCTCATCGGCAGGCCGGCTGCCTTCCAGGCGGCCGCGCCGCCATGCAGGATGCGAACCTTCGGATACTTCAGCCAGCTCAGGAGGAAGTAACCGCGGCACGATTGGCCAAAGCCGGTGTTCATCGAGTCTTCGTACAGCACGGCTGTCTCGGCACCCGACAAGCCGGCAGAGCCGAAGCCCTCGGCAAACACCTGTTTGAGTTCCTGCAGGCCTTCGGCCGTCGAGGTCGCCAGAAAGGTGAAGATCTCGCGCAGATTGACGGCGTCCGGCAGATGCCCTTCGGCATAGGCTTGCGGGTCACGGGTGTCGATCAGGACCAGCTTCTCGCCGGCCTTCGTCAGGGTGTCGAGTTCGGCCGGGGTGATGAGCACGGGGTCGGGCATGAGGAGGCTCCGCAGCAGGTGAGTCGGACCCATAGCGTTGCAAGCGCCGTGCCAGCAGGGGCTTGTCCCCGTCGCGGCCAGGGCGGCCCCGCGCCCCGTCGTTCATTGTGCGCAATAGGTGAACATTGTGGGTTTCGGTCCGCGTGTCCGGGCACTGAGCCCCGCGCGTCGGGGAGTTCGGCGCGGCGTTGAGCCGATGACATCAGGCCGGTTGTGCGGTCCTTGTCTGGCACAGGCATTGCTTCGATGCCTGTCTGACCCGCCGATGTCCTTGAAAGCCTCGCTATGACTTCTCTCTATCGTCCCTACGATCGGTACCGCCGCCTGGGCGCCGCCTGTTCGCAATGCGGCGTTCGCCATGCACAGGGCGAAGCGGACCCCCATGCCGGTGCCATGCCGGAGCCTGGCCCGGTCAGCACCGAGCGCCTGTCGGACGATTTCGTCGAAGCCGCCCTGGTGAAGGCGCTGTTTCCGGACGATGGGCTGCGCCGGCGCTTCCTGCACGCGGTGGGCGCAAGCACCGCACGCGCGGCGATCGCTTCGGTGCTGCCGATCGGCTCCATGCAGGCGATGGCCCAGGACAAGCCGCGCGCACTCGAAAAGCGCGAGCTGAAGATCGGCTTCATTCCGATCACCTGTGCGACGCCGCTGATCATGGCCGATCCACTGGGCTTCTATAAGCGCCAGGGCCTGTCGGTGACCTTGAACAAGACGGCGGGCTGGGCCCTGATCCGCGACCGGATGATCAACCGCGAATCCGATGCCTCGCACTTCCTGTCGCCGATGCCGCTTGCGATCACGATGGGTCTCGGATCGGTGGCCGCGCCGATGCGTGTGGCCACGGTGCAGAACATCAACGGCCAGGCGATCACGATGAGCATCAAGCACAAGGACCGTCGCGATCCGAAGCAATGGAAGGGCTTTCGGTTCGCGATTCCCTTCGAGTACTCGATCCACAACTTCCTGCTGCGCTATTACCTGGCCGAGCACGGACTGGATCCCGACAAGGATGTGCAGCTGAGGGTGACGCCGCCGGCCGAGATGGTGGCCAATCTGCGCGCCGGCAACATCGACGGTTTCCTGGGGCCCGATCCCTTCAACCAGCGCGCGGTGTTCGACGAGATCGGCTTCATCCACGTGCTGTCCAAGGAGATCTGGGATGGCCATCCGTGCTGTGCGTTCGGCACTTCGGACGCGTTCATCAAGGAGAACCCCAACACCTTCGCCGCCTTGTATCGTGCCGTGCTGGAATCGGCCGCGATGGCACGCGACCCGAAGAACCGTCCGCTGATCGCCAAGGTCATCGCGCCGGCGGCCTACCTGAACCAGCCCGAGACGATCGTCGAACAGGTGCTCACCGGACGCTTCGCCGATGGCCTGGGCGGCGTGCGCAACGAACCCACGCGCACCGACTTCGATCCGGTTCCATGGCACTCGATGGCCGTCTGGATGCTCACCCAGATGAAGCGCTGGGGTTACGTGAAGGGCGAGGTGGCCTACAAGGACATCGCCGAGCAGGTCTTCCTGCTCACCGACGCACGCAAGCGGATGGCCGAACTTGGCCAGAAGGCACCGGACAACGGCTACAAGAAGTTCAAGGTGATGGGCAAGGAGTTCGATCCGATGCAGCCGGCGGCTTACGTCGACAGTTTTGCCATCCGCAAGAGCTGACAGGCGGGCACCGCCAGGTCAGAGCGTCGGGCGCGGGCCCGCTGCGCCGCCAAGCGTCGTGGCCCATCGCCCTCGCGCCAGGCTGACGCCCAGCGCCGCCACCGCCGCCAGCAGCATGGCCGACAGCGCGAGCCGCGGATGGCGCCAGTCGACCTGCTCCGGAAAGCGGGCGATCTGGAGGGCGAGCACCGGCAGCAGCAGGATCAGGAAGGGCGAGACCAGACGCACGCGGTCGGGGTCGTTCTCGCGCGCCATGGACAGCATCAGCAGCCCCAGCAGCAGGAAGTAGCCGGCCAGCGCGCGCGCGTTCAGTGTGGTGATCCTCCAGGGTGCCCAGGCGGTGAACCACGCCGGCCAAACCAGACCGATCACCGCCTCGAGGGTGAACAGCGCACCCAGCGCCAGCAGCCCCCGGCGTTGCCAGGCGGCCAGCGGCGCCGGCCAGCTCATGGGTTCGGCGCGGCGCTGCTGCCAGAGGTAGCAGCCCAGGAACACGAGCGGGGGCAGCAGGTAGCTGGCGAACCAGATGTTGAACGGGCCGGTCCCCACGGCGAAACGATCCCAATGGAGCAGTGTCACGATCAGCTGCGCATAGGTGAACGCCATGCCCGGCAGCACGAACACCCGCGCCATCTCCCAGCGGCGAACGAAGATCGCCAGCACCATGACCGGCGCCAGTGCCGCATAGAACGCGCCGATCGTGGCGGCCATCACTTCGGGCTGGATCGTCCAGGCGAAATTGCTGGCGGTCAGTGCCGGATGCCAGGCGACGCTGATCGTGGCCGACACCGCGAAGAAGAGTTCGACGAAGAACCAGACCCGCAGCGGCCAGCCGATGGCCGAGGTGGTCATGCGTGCGCTCCCGGGTCGGTGGACTCGCGTGTGAACACCGGATGGCGCAGTGCGCCGATGAGCAGCGCCAGGGCGATCAGGGCGAGCGCGATCAGGCTGGCGAAACCAGAGGATCTGCGAGGCACCCCGGGCTGAACAGGGCCAGGTGCCAGGACGATCCGATCAGGGCCAGTGACGCAAAGACGAACTGCCCGATCATCGGGATCAGGGTCTCGGGCCAGTTGCGCCGGCTGGCCAGGGTCAGGCTGCCGATTCCGTAGCCCAGCACCGGGCCCGAATAGACCTGTGAGAGGAAGGGCGTGATCTGCCACGGCCAGAGGGTGACGATCCGGTCGGGCAGGGCCACCAGTGCGGCGGCCAGCGCGACCAGCAGCAGGCCCTGAGCCCGCAGGCAGCCGATCACCCAGGCACTGGCGATCGGTGTATCGGCACGCCCGGGCCGCGCCGGCCGCCTCCAGGCGAGCCAGGCGGCGGCGATCGGAAAGCTCACGTAGGCGGCGATCCAGTACCAGACCTGGACGCGTGCCAGGTCGAAGGTGTCGTGATGGACCAGCGTGATCAGCAGCAGCCATCCGGTCCACGCGAAGGCGATCACGACGGTCGCCCGTACCTGCGCGCGCGACCGCGCGAACAGCGCGAGCAGCAGGAATACGGTGGCCGACAGGTAGAGCGCGCCGACGAAGCGAGCATGCAGCGGCGGCATCGGCCAGGGCAGGGCGCGCATGATTTCGTGCGGTCGGAAGAAGCCGAAGAACCCGACCCAGGCGGTGAAGCCCGACACGATCAGGAAGAACAGGCGATGCCAGGCCAGCGAGGGCGTCATGTCGGGCCGCTATCGGTGGGGGCCGGCAAACGGCCGTCCGGCGGGCGGCGACTTTTGCCTTCGCGGCGGCGCTGCAGCCAGAAGGCGGCCAGTCCCAGCCCGCCCAGCAGCACGTGAAACGGATGGTCGAAGGCCTGCAATCCCAGACCCAGCGGCGATCCGCTGGCCATGCCGGCCAGCGCCAGCGCGATGTAGAACATTCCGAAGCCCCAGGCGAAGCGGGCCACGCCACGGCGTGCGCCCCAGCGCAGGGCGGCGAACGCGATCAGGGCCGTGGCGATGTGCAGCAGCGAGTGCGAGGGCACCATCCGGGTGTGGTGCAGCAGCGCCGGAAAAGCCCGATCCAGCTCGGGCACCAGCCGCATCGCCAAGGTGGATACGCCCTGCAGCAGCAGGAACACGCCGGCGAACCAGGCATAGGCGCGGGTCGGGTCGACGTGGCGGTTGCCGCTGCGCTCGCGGCTGCTGCGCTCAGTGTCGCTGGAATGGTTCATCGCTGCGCCGGCCCCCGCCCTTCAGGGGGCGTCGCGGTACAGCGGCGAACGCCGGCGGACCGGGTCGAGCAGCGACCAGTCGCCCTGCTCGACCTCGAAACCGCCGGGAAAGGGCGGGCGAGCCTCCATGCCCAGCGAGTGCATCACGCGATCGTCGCGGTAGTAGCACTGCACGGTCGCGCTGACCGCCGCCATCAGCCCGGGCGATCGATGCTTGCGAAAGGTCTGCGCGAACGAGTCCTGCTGCGCGGCCGACAGCGTGGCGAAGGGCTGTCCGGCAAAGGCGTCCAGGTCGCGCAGCATCTCGCTCACCCGCCCGGCCTGCGGTGCGAGGGTGTTCAGGATGTCGTTGAAGATGATCTCGTCGTCGGCGCCGGGTACGCCGTGCCGCGCGCTGGCCGGGATCATCAGCCCGGCCAGCAGTCGCAGCGTCGTGCGCTGGCCGCTCGACCAGGGCTGCTCGTTCGCGATGGGAATGATCGGGGTCATCGTCGGTTCAGTCGAACAGGTTGGCCAGGCGTCGTTTCATGTTGTCGGCGACGTACAGCGCCAGCGCCTGGATGGTCGATGTGGGGTTCACGCCAGCCGATGTGACGAAGACGCTGCCGTCGACGATGAACAGGTTCTTCACGTCGTGGCTGCGGCCCCATTCGTTGACCACCGAGCGCGCGGGGTCGGTGCCCATGCGCGCGGTGCCCATCAGATGCCAGCCGCCCACCGCCAGGGGCGACTTCGACGTTCACCTCGTAGGCTCCGGCCGCCCGCAGGATCTCGCTGCCGCGGGCCACCGCGTGCTCGAGCATGCGCCGGCTGTTATCGCTGAGCCTGTAGGTGATCCGGGGTGCCGGTATGCCGCTGGAGTCGGTGAGCTCGGGATCGAGCGTGACCGTGTTGTGCGCTTCCGGCAGGTCTTCGCAGATGGCGACCATGCCGGTGCTTCGATTGAAGTAACGGCGAAAGGCGTCGTGGTGAGCCTCGCCCCACGGAATGCGGCCTGAACTCATGCCCGACAGCCCGGTGATCACCGGGCCGCGGCCGCGCGTGAACTCGAAGGTGTAGCCGCGCACGAAGCCGCGGGTCGTGTCGGTCTCGTAGAACTCCTGGCTCCAGATGCAGTTGCCCGGTCCGCGATAGCCATCCAATGCTTCATCGAAGTAGCCCTGGATGGCCGCGTACGGATGGAACATCAGGTTGCGCCCGACCAGTCCGCTGGAGTTGGCCAGGCCATCGGGGAACTGCGCCGACCGCGAATTCAGCAGGATGCGCGGCGTGCCCACGCCATTGCAGGCCATGATCACCACCTCGGCGGCCTGGAAGTGCTCCACGCCGTCGGCGTCGAAATAGACCACGCCGGTGGCCATGCCGGCATCATTGGTGGTGATATGGCTGACCCGGCAGCGGGTGCGCAGCTCCACGCCGGCACGGATGGCCGCGGGCCAGTAGGTGATGTCGGTGCTGGCCTTGGCGCCCTGCGCGCAGCCGCCGATGCAGTGACCCAGGTTGATGCATCGGCCGCGGCCTTCGTAGTCTTCGGTGGCGACCGCGCTGTCGGAGGGCCACCAGTGCCAGCCCAGCGAATTCAGGCCGCGGGCCAGCGCACCGCCCGCCTTGCCCAGCGGCACCGGCTTCATCAGCGGCTGCTTGGGCGGATAGGCCGGATCGCCGGCCAGTCCGGAAACACCCATCATCCGGTCGTTTTCGGCGTAGTAGGGCTCGAGCGTGCGGTAGTCGATCGGCCAGTCGTCGGCCACGCCATCGAGCGTGCGCACCTTGAAGTCGCCCGGATGGAAACGCGGAAAGTGCCCCGCGTACAGGATGGTGCCTCCGCCGACTCCGTTGAAGTTGGCGATCTTGATCGGCGAGTCCTTTTCGTTGACGGGGTAGTCGACCGGGCTCTTGCGGCGGTTGGGGCTGAAATTGAACGCGTCGAGCTGCCGGGCCTCGTAGTCCCGGTGATTGCTGGGGTAGTCGGTGGACTTCACCCAGTCGCCCTGCTCCAGGCACAGGATGCGCATCCGAGTGTCGGCCAGACTCCAGGCGACGGCAGCCCCGGAGGCGCCGGCGCCGATGATCAGCACATCGACCGGACTCGTCATGGCTCAGGCGGCCTGCGCGACCGTCATCGCATCGCCGGCGACCGTGGTGCGCCGCACGTCGCGCGGCTGGCTCTCGTCGAAACGGCGAACCCGGTGCATGGTCTGGCGGTTGTCCCACATGATCAGGTCGTGCAATCGCCAGCGGTGGACATGCACGAAGCGCTCCTGAGTGGCATGCTCGTTGAGGTCGCGCAGCAGCATGCGGGCCTCGGGCGTGGGCATGCCGATGATGGTTCCCGCGTGCGAGGAAAGATACAGTGACTTGCGCCCGGTGATCGGGTGGGTGCGTACCAGGCGCTGGCGGACCGGTTTGAACAGGGCCTTTTCCTCGTCGGTGAAGTCGGGAAAACCCAGCGCGCCGCGCGAATACATCAGCGAGTGTTCGCAGACCAGGTCTTCGATTTCGGCCTTCAGACCGCCGTCCAGCGCGTCGTAGGCAGCCCGCATGTCGGCGAACTCGGTATTGCCGCCCACCGGGTTGACGATGCGCGCCGACAGCAGCGAGTACTTCGCCGGTATCGCTCGAAACGAGCTGTCGGAGTGCCACAGCATGTTGCCGATGTTGAACAGGCGCTGGCGGCTGTCGCGTGCCAGCGGGCGGCCGTCCTTGCCCAGATTGGAGACGTCGTTCATGCCCTCGCTCAGACGCCGGTCTTCGGTCTTGATGGGGATGTTGCCGCCGCGCGCGTTCTCGAGCGGGCCGAAATGGCGGCTGAAGGCCATCTGCTGCTCGTCGGTGAGCGGCTGGTCGCGGTAGAGCAGTACCGCATAGCGGTCCATGCCGGCTTCCAGCGCCTGCACCTGCTCAGGGCTAAGCTCCCGGGTCAGGTCGATGCCCGAGACTTCGCCGGCGAACACCGGATGGATGGGACGGATTGCGATGGACATGGCGCGGCCTCCTGTCAGCCGAGTTTTCCTGGTTTGCCTTCGGCGAACCAGAGCGGATGGGTGAACCACCATGACTCCTTGTATCGCACGTTGCCGTTGTAGCTCATGCCGCGGATCCATTTTTGGTAGGCGGTGACCGAGAGCTCCCACCACAGCCAGGCGTCGAGGTATTCATCGGCTACCCGTTTTTCGAGTGCATGGTAGAGAGTGCGGCGTTTCTCGATCGACAGTTCGTGGCGTGCCGCCTCGATCTGCGCCAGTCTTTCGGGGTCGTTCGGGCGGCCTTGCGAGAAGTTGCCGTTGGGGTGATAGAGGCCACTCATCGAGAGGTCGGGGTCGAGCACGAAACTCCAGCCGCCGGTCGCCATGTCGTAGTCGCCCGCTTCGCGCCGCGCGGCCGCGGCCACCGGCGCCAGCGCGTCGACCTGCCAGTTGATGCCGACCTGACCCAGCATGTTCTTGACCGCCTCGGCCACCTGCACCGCCGAGGCGGTGTTGACCACATAGCCCCTGATCGTCAGGCCCTTCTCGAGGCCGGCCTGCGCCAGCATGTCGCGGGAGAACTTCTGGTCGAAGGAAACCGGTTTGAGCGTGGGGTTGTGCGCCCAGTGGTCTTCCGGATACAGCCCGCTGGCGGGCCGTGCCAGCCCGAACTGGGTGCCTTCGATCAGGGCCTTGCGGTCGATCGCATGGCTGATGGCCTTGCGCACCCGGATGTCGGCACAGGGGCCTTTGGCGGCATTGAAGCGGTAAGCGGCCGAGTGATTGGCCGGCAGCACATGCACATCGAAGTTCTTGTCGTTGTATACCGTCGGGTATTGGGTCTTGTCCAGGCTCAGGATGTCGAGCGCTCCCGCACGAAAATTGGCCAGCCGCACCGAGGGATCGGGGATCACCGAGATCTGAATGCCGTCGAAGTACGGCATCTCAGGGCGACCCAGCGCCTTGGCCAGCCACCAGTTGGGATTGCGCTTGAGCCTGAGGTGATTTCCGGGGCTGGCCTCCTCGACGGTGTAAGGCCCGAGCCCCTTGGGCGCGGTCGATTCGAAACGCCGGGGATCCTGCTGCAGCGCCACCTGGGACAGCACATAACCGACGGCACCCGAAAGAACCCCCTCGAAGGCCGCCCAGGGCTGCTTGAGGTTGAAGCGCACCTTCAACGGTCCGGCCACCTCGACACTCTCGAGATCGGCCAGCGAGCCGATCGTCCAGGCGGCGTTTTCGGGCTTGCGGATCCACTCGAACATGTACTTGATCGCTTCGGCGTTCAGCGGCGTGCCGTCGTGAAACTGGATGCCGCTGCGCAGGGTCAGCATCGCCACCTTGGGGCTCTCGCGAACGATCGACTGGGCAATGTAGGGCACCGTCGGCAGGTAGCCGCCGTCGTTGACCATCAGTTTTTCGTGGAAATAGCTGAGCGACACCCAGTCGTTCACCGGCCAGCGGTTGGGGTTCATGTTGCCGATGTACAGCGGCGCCGCCAGCCGCAAGGTGCCGCCCCGCACCGGCTTGTCGGCCGGGTCGAGCTTGGTGTAGACCTGATCGGCGAGTTTTTCGACCGTCTGCGCCTGGGCCGGGCGGGCCATCGGGATAGCCGCCGCGCCGGCCGCGCCGGCGAGCTTTTGAAGGGTATCTCTGCGTTCACGATCCATGCTGAGCTCCTCGATTGATCACAGGGGCAGGCGAGACCGCGCTCGCCGACGGTTCGAACAAGTGGCAGGCCACCCAGCGCCCGCCCGCCTGCTGCACAGGCTCGGGCATTTGCGTGCGGCAGACGTCCATCGCCTTCGGGCAGCGCGGATGAAATCCGCAGCCGGCGGGCGGGTTCAGGGGCTGGGCAGTTCGCCCTGCAGGCGGGTGGGGCCGCGCTGTTTTTCCAGGCACGATTGGTGGTGGGAATGGTCTCGAGCAGCAGCTGCGTGTAGGGGTGCAGCGGACTCTGATAGAGCTCGCGCTTGCCGGCCACCTCGACGATTCGCCCGAGGTACATCACCGCGACCCGGTCGCTGAGATGGCGAACCACCGCCAGGTCGTGCGAAACGAACAGATAGCCCAGCCCGAGGCGCGTGCGCAAGGACTCGAACAGGTTGACGATCTGGGCCTGGATCGACACGTCGAGCGAGGAGACCGGTTCGTCGCAGACCAGCAGTTCCGGTCGCCGCCAGCGCGCGTGCAATGCCGACGCGCTGGCGCTGGCCGCCCGCTGAATTCGTGCGGATAGCGGTTCAAGGTATTGGGGCTCAGGCCCACCAGTTCGAACAGCTCGGCCACCTGCCCGCTGAGTTCGTGTTCGCGCGCAAGGCCGTGGACGATGATAGGTTCGGCGACTGTCTGCCCTACCGTGAGCCGCGGATTCAGCGAGCTGAACCGCGACACCATCTGGATGCGCCGCCGAGGCGCAGGGCGCTCGGCGGCACGGTCGACCCCGTCGAACATCTCCGGCCCTGCTGCGGCGCACCAGCGCAGAGGCGCGGCCCAGCGGGACTTGCCGCGCCGCCCACCGACCGCCCGGCGTTTCGCCCTTGGCGAGGGAGGCTCACGCCGTGACCGCGACCAGCGGCGCGGGTGCCCGCGAAACAGCGAGCGGCCTGCGCCCACCCGCGGGCGCGCTCGATCACGCCGGCCCCCCCTGGAACCGGCGCGCCGCCAGCCAGCAGACGACACGGTGACCGGCGCGCGATTCGAAGACCGGCGGGGACTGCGCACGACAGCGATCGTTCGCCTGCGGGCAGCGCGGGTGAAAGCATCCTGATGGCCGTTGCAGCGGATCGAAAGGCTGCCCTGTGATCGGGATGAGCTGCGCGCCATGCGACTGATCGAGGGTGGGCACCGAATTGAGCAGGCCCAGGGTATACGGATGGCCCGGATGGGCGAACAGATCGTCGGCGCTGGCCGATTCGACGATGCGCCCGCCGTACATGACGTTGACACGGTCGGCGTAGCGCGCCACCACCGCCAGGTTGTGGGTGATCAGCAGCAGCCCGGTGGCGTCGGCCTGGACCGCGGCCTTGAGCAGTTCGATGATCTGCGCCTGCACCGTCACGTCCAGGGCGGTGGTGGGTTCGTCGGCGATGATCAGGCGCGGTGCGCAGGCCATCGCGATCGCGATCATGACCCGCTGGCGCATGCCGCCGCTGAACTGGTGGGGGTAGTCGCGCAGGCGTGCCTCGGGATCGGGGATGTTCACCCGTCGCAGCAGCTCCGCGGCACGCGCCCAGGCTTGTGCCCGATTGGCCAGGCGGTGCTGGGTCAGGGGCTCGGCGACCTGGTCGCCGATGCGCTGCACCGGGTTCAGGCTGGACATCGGCTCCTGGAACACCATCGAGATGCGATTGCCGCGCACGCCACGGATCGCTTCATCGCTCAGGCCCAGCAGGTCGGTGCCCTCGAATCGCACCTGGCCGGCGCTGATGCGCCCGGGGTCGGCGATCAGGCGCAGGATGGAATACGCGGTCGCGCTCTTGCCGCAGCCGCTTTCGCCCACCAGCGCGACCACCTCGCCGGCCTGCACATCGAACGAGATGCCGTCGACCGCGTGGACCACGCCCCGCCGGGTACGGAATTCGACGGCCAGATCGGTCACACGCAGCAGGTCCGCGGCCGACGCGGGCACGGCGTCGGCGGGTGCGCCGACGGCGATCATCGTTCCACCCGCGGGTCGAGCAGATCGCGAAGTCCGTCGCCCACGAAATTGAAGGCCAGCACCGCCAGGGTGACCATCAGCCCGGAGGCGAAGGCGATCTGCGGCGCCTGTTCGAGCAGACGAAACCCGGTGAGCAGTTCACGTCCCCAGCTCGCGGTGGGCGGCTGCACACCGACGCCCAGAAAGGAGGCGCTGGCTTCGACCAGGATGGCGCCGCCGGCGGTGAGCGAGCACGCGACGATCAGTGGCGCGAGCACATTGGGAAACACATGATGGCGCAGCAGCCGGGTGCGCGACATGCCGATCGCGCGGGCCGCTTCGATGTATTGAAGCTCGCGCACCACCATCACCTGGCCTCGGGTGATGCGGGCAAAGCCGGTCCAGCCGAACACAGCGAAAGACAGGATCACGTTGTGGATGCCCGGACCGATCATGGCGGCCAGCACCAGTGTGAAGACCAGGGCGGGAAAGCAGATGAAGGCGTCGGCGGTGCGCATCAGCAGCGCGTCCAGCCAGCCACCGGCAAGGCCGGCGATCAGGCCGATCGTGATGCCCAGCGAGGCGGCCACCAGTGTCGCCACCGCCGCCACCAGCAGCGGTATCCGGCCGCCCCACAGGATGCGGGTGAACAGGTCGCGCCCGAGATTGTCGGTACCCAGCCAGTGCCGTGCATTGGGCCGCGCCAGCACATTGGCCAGGTCCTGTTGATCGACCCCGTAGGGCGCGATGTGAGGCGCGAGCAAGCTCACCAGGATCAGCACCGCGATGGTGACCATGCCGAAGCGTACTGAGCCGCGGGAACTCCAGAGCGCGGCAACCAGGTTCCTGATCCGTTCGCGCAAGGGGGGCGCGAGCGAGGGCAGGGCTTCCAGGCTTGTCGTGTTCATCCGAGTCGTCGCCGAGTTCATGCGCTATCGCAGCCTGATCCGGGGGTCGAGGGCCGCATACGCGATGTCGACCAGAAAATTCACCACCAGCACATTGACCGAGGCAATGACCAGCACCGCCTGGATCACCGGGAAGTCTTTTTCGAAGATGGAGTCGACCGCCATGCGGCCGATGCCGGGCAGGGCGAAGATCACCTCGATGATGAACGAGCCCGCCAGCATCCCCCCGAAGGTGAAGCCCAGCACCGTGACGATGGGGATCATCGAGGGTTTGACCGCATGCCGGAACAGGATCTGGACTTCGCTCAGACCTTTGGAGCGGGCAGTGCGGATGAAGTCCTGGCGCAGATTGTCGAGCAAACTGGAACGCACGTAGCGGGCCAGTACCCCGGCCAGGTGCGAACCCACCACGAAGGTCGGCATCAGCATCGACTGGATGTTGGCCCAGGGATCGGTCGCGAAGGCGGTGTAGCCCGAGACCGGCAGAACCTTGAAGAGCACCGCCAGCAGGTAGATGAGGGCCAGCGCCTCGAAGGTGGGCGGCAGCGCAATGCCGACCAGGCTGGCACTGCTCAGCCAGGTGTCCAGGCGCGAGCCGCGCCTGAACGCGCAGACCATGCCGACCGGCACGCCGATCACCAGCGCCCAAAGCAGCCCGCCCAGAAAGAGCTCGAGGGTGACCGGCGCGCGCTGAACGAACATGTCCCATACGGCCTGGCCGGTGGTCATCGACAGGCCCCAGTCGCCGCGCACGAACTTGCCAAGCCAGCGCCAGAACTGTTCGATCGGGCTGCCATCCATGCCGTAGAGCTTGCGCACCGCGTCGAGCCCGCGCGAGTCGGCCACACTGCCGGTGGCTTCCACCGCGGCCAGCAGGGCATCTCCCGGCATCATCTGAACCGCGCAGAACGCCAGCACGATCACGATGCACAGCACGATGCTCGCCTGAACCGCACGGCTGATCAGGAACGAAAGCATGGCCTGGAAGTGGCTAGCGGGTGCTGCGGGAGCAGCGGCCGGGCCGCCGCCAGCGGGTGAACATCAGACGCGGGCCGCTCGTCATGCGCGGCTCACCACGGGCGTGTCACAGAGGTCAACCGTCATTGCCTGTCTCCTGCGGGTACCCGGGCGTTCGCCTTGGGCAGCGGCGAATCTTCGAGCCAGGATACCGGGTCTTCGAAAAAGGCGCCATGTGGCGGACGCCTTTCAGCGGGCTTGCCGATACCCCGCTTATTCCAAAGAGCGCTCAAGCGCGACTGCGCCTGTGCGCCCGCTCATTGCCGCCAGTCGGAGCCCTTGCCCTCGATCACCCGAACCAGGGCGTTCCATTCGTGCAGTCCCCAGGCGGGCTCGGCCCGGGCCTTCTTCAGGCCGGCTCCCAGGCGCCTGACGACTTCCGGGTCGATCATCACCGGCGGCTCGCTGAAGCCGGCGGCCAGGACTTCGAGCTCGCAGGCGCGCTCGAGCATGTACATGTTCATCAGGGTGCCATGCACGGTCGGCCCCAAGGTCAGCAGCCCGTGATTGCGCAGCACCACGCAGCTGCCCCCCTGGATGCTCACGCCCAGCGCATCGCATTCTTCCTGGGACGCCGGCATGCCGTAGTCGTGGTAGACGATGTCGTCGTAGACGATCATCGCATCCTGGCTGATCGGGCGCAGCCCATGGCGCAGCATTGCCGCGCCGGCCCCGGCCCGCGTGTGCGTGTGCATCGCGCAGTTGGCATCCGGGCGCGCCTTGTAGACGCCGCTGTGAATGGTGAAGCCGGCCTTGTTGAAGCGCCCCTGCTTGCCCAGCACATTGCCCTCGAGGTCCATCTTGATCAGGCTCGAAGCGGTGATCTCGTGGAACAGCTCCTGGTAGTGGTTGATCAGGAACGCGTTGGGCTCGCCCGGCACACGAACCGACATGTGGGTGGCCAGGACGTCGGTCCAGCCGAAGTGATCGACGATGCGGTAGAGCGCGGCGAGATCGCAGCGCGCCTGCCATTCGGCGGCGGACATCTGCGTTTGTTCGGTCTGAAGATGGGCGGACATGGCAGTAGCTCCTGGGTCAGTTCGGAATCGCGCGGGCCTGCGCGACGTAGCCGCGGTTCCAGGTCGGGCTGATCGTCACGTCGTTGATGCAGACATGGACGGGCAGGCGGGCCAGGAACAGCATCAGTTCGCCGCAGTCTTCGGACTGGACCATCCGGGCGCGGTCTTCGGTGCTGACGGGAATGGGCCGCTTGTCCAGGATGGGGGTGGACACCTCGCCGGGGCAGACAGCGGTGGCGCGGATGCCGTGCAGGCCTTCTTCGATGTTGATGCTCTCGGTCATCGCGTTCACGCCGTGCTTGGCGGCGTGGTAGGCGGGGCCCGTCACCGAGCCGACGTGCTTGCCGGCCCATGACGAGACATTGATGATCAGGCCGCCCTTTTGCTGGCGCATCAGCGGCAGCACTGCGTGGCAGCAGTAGAAGGTGCCGTCCAGGTCGATGCGGATCACCTGGTCCCAGTCGGGGCGGCTCAGGTGCTTCCAGGCGCGCCGCTGCACGTTCAGGCCGGCGCTGTTGACCACCACGTCCAGGCGGCCCTCCTGGGCGGCGATGCCGTCGACCACTGCCTGCACGGCATTGGCGTGCGTCACGTCCAGCGGTGCGATCCGCGCCTGGCCGCCGGCCTTGGCGATCTGCGCGGCGACCCGCTCGAGTTCGGCCTTGCGCCGGCCCGACAGCACCACCCGCATGCCCGCGCCGGCGAGGGCCAGGGCCGAGCCTTCGCCGATGCCGGTACCTGCACCGGTTACCCAGGCCACCAGGCCGTTCAGATCGCGCATGTCTTCCTCCGAGCGTTGTCGTTGCCGCGGCCCGGCCCGGGGGCGGCGGGCGGAACAGGCGCCAGTCGGGCGCCGGCGGGAGCCAGGTCGAGTATAGGAGCGCGCCCGGGCGGGCGCACACCGGACTGGTAGGATGGGCGGCTTCCAGCCCACTCGACATTCCGAACATGGCCAATTCGTCCAAACGCGTCACCGCCGCTGTGCTGATCATCGGCAACGAAATCCTGTCGGGCCGCACCCAGGACACCAACCTGGCCTACCTCGCCAAGAAACTGAACGAGTACGGCATCCAGATCCGCGAGGCGCGTGTGGTGCCCGACATCGAGGGCGAGATCGTCGATGCGATCAACGCCCTGCGGGCGCGGTTCGACTACGTGTTCACCACCGGCGGCATCGGGCCGACCCACGACGACATCACCGCCGAGTGCATCGCGAAGGCCTTCGGCGTGCCGCTGGTCATCAACGACGAAATCGCCGAGATCCTGCGCCGGCGTCCGTCGCCGCCCGAGATCATGGAGGCGCGCATGCGCATGGCGCGCATTCCCGAGGGTGGCGGCCTGATCCGCAATCCGTTCGGCCCGCACGGGTTCTACATCGACAACGTCTATGTGATGGCCGGGATCCCCCGGGTCATGCAGGCGATGATCGACGCCCTCCAGGGGCAGCTGCGCCGCGGCGAAACCATCCAGTCGCGCTCGGTCACGGCCTATTTGTCCGAAGGCCAGATCGCCAAGCGCCTGGGTGACATCCAGGCCGGCTACCCGCACATCGACTTGGGCAGTTATCCGTTCTATCGCAGCGACCGCTACGGCACCATCCTGGTGATGCGCGGCAGCGTCGAGGCCGATCTGGACATCATGCTCGAACAGGTCAAGCAGATGATCGTGGACTTCGGCGAGACGCCCGCCGACATCGAACGCGGCTGACCCTCGGTCAGGCGCGATCGCCCGGTCCGGCGGCCGCGTCGGCGGAGCGCTGCAGCGCCGCCGCGCGCGCCTCGCGACGGGCGATCCAGACCGTCGCGCCGATGATCACGACACCGCCGGCCAGCGTCGCCCCGGCCGGCGTGTCGCCGAAGACCAGGAAGCCCCACATCGTCGCCCAGATCAGGTCGAGAAACTTGACCGACTGGGTGGCCGACATGTCGGCGGCCTTCAATGAATGCGTCAGGCAGAAGTGCCCGGTGCTGCCCAGCACACCGGCGATCACGAAGATCAGCCACTGACCGGGCGTGGGCCAGGTCCAGAAGACCAGGGCCAGCGGCAGCGAAAGGATCGACACGGTGACCCCCTGCCAGAACACGATCACGCTCGGATTGTCCTGCCGGGTCAGCAGCTTGGTGAACAGGAACGACAGCGAGAACACCGGCGCCGACGCGAGCATGATCAGCGAATACCAGCCGCCCGAGCCGGCCAGCCGGGGGCCGACCACGATCAGCACGCCGGTGAATCCGACCAGCGCCGCGACCCAGCGGTCCCAGCGCATCTTTTCGCCCAGCAGGTAGGCCGCGCCGATCATCGAGAAGATCGGGCCGGTAAACCCGATCGCGGTCGTGTCGGCCAGTGCCAGGTGGGGCAGGGCGAAGAACCACAGGCTGGTGCCCAGCGCATGCAGCGCGCCGCGGCCGAACTGGCGCGGCACGCTGGCCGTCTTGAAGCGGGCCAGTCCGGCGCCGATCACGATCGGCAGCATCACGAGCAGGCCGAAGAACTGGCGCAGGAACTGCGCCTCGAACGGATGCAGCTGCAGCGTCATGTGCCGCATCAGCATGTTCATTGCCGAGAAGATCAGGCCGGCTGCGACCGCCCAAAGGATGGCCCTGGACGAGTGGGGCAGGGCGGCGAAGCGGTCGGCCAGCCCCTGGCGGATGCGCGCGAACGACGTGCCGATGTTCATCCGCCCTGCATCGCCCTGGCGAGTGCGGCCTCGCTCACCGGATCGCCGGCCAGCCGGCTGTGCCACATCACGCGCGGCTCGGTCATGTCCCAGGGGGTGGCACGGTGCAGCAGGCAGCGGTTGTCCCAGATGACCGTGTCGCCGGGCGCCCAGTCGTGGTGATAGACGCGCGGCGCCTGGCAGGCGAACTCGATCAGCGAATCCAGAAAGCGCTCGGACTCGGCCGGGTCCATGCCCGGGATGGCGTGCGCATGGCGTCCGATCAGCAGCGACTTGCGGCCGGTGTCGGGATGGGTCTTGACCAGCGGGCGCAGCGGCACCGGACCGTCGTGAAAACCGTAGCCGCTGTACGAGCTGCCCTGCTGATGCTGGTGGCCCAGCTTGGACTGGCTGTAGTGCAGCGAGTGATAGGCCTGCAGGCCGTCGACCTTGGCCCGGGTGGCCTCGTCCAGCGCGTCGTAAGCGGCGCGCATGTCGGCAAAGCCGGTCTGTCCGCCGGCACCGGGCACGATTTCGGCGCTGAACACCGCGCCCTTGGCCTGCACCGGCATGTAGGTGCTGTCGGCATGCCAGCCCATGTTGCCCTTGAGCACCTTGACCACGTCGTCGTTGTCGGCCTCGCGGCGCAGCGTGCCATTGGCGCGCACGTTGCTGATTGCCGCCATCTCGAACTCCAGCGGCCCGAAGCGCCTGGCGAAGGCGATCTGCTGATCGCGGCTCAGGTGCTGGTCGGGGAGGATCAGCAGCGCGTAGTGCAGCCAGGCGGCGTGCAGCGCCTGCCAGGTGTCGTCGTCGAGCGTGGCGAGCTTCACGCCGCGCACCACCGCCCCGAAGGTGGCATCCAGGGGCTCCAGATCCAGAGTGCGCGTCATGTCGGCTCCGTTCGCGGCAAGTGTCAGCTGATCAGGCCCAGCAGGCGGGCGGCGCCTTCGACCCGGCGCGGAATCGAGGCCTTGTAGGCGTCCAGGTTGATCGCCTCGTCCTGGCTGCCCTGCTGGCCGCCCAGGTAGCGGGCATACACCCCTTCGCCGATGCAGGCCAGGCGCCACTGCGCGAAGGCCCGGTAGTAGTCGACGGTGGCCAGCTCCACGCCCATGGCGTCCGCGTACAGGCCGGCCATCTGGTCCTGCGTCAGGAAGCCGGGCAGGCCGGTGGTCTCGGGGTCGCCGCCCTGGCGCGGATCGTTCGGGTCGTGCCAGTAACCGAGCAGGCCACCCAGATCGGCCATCGGCTCGCCCAGCGTGCACAGCTCCCAGTCGAGCACACCCACCACCGGACCGCCGGGGTCCATCATGCAGTTGGACAGCCGATAGTCGCCATGCGCGATGGTCGGCCTGGAGGGCGTCGGCTGGCGACTGGACAGGGTGTCGCGCACCTGGTCGATCAGCGGGATCTCGCGCGTCTTGGATTGTTCCCACTGGCCCGACCAGCGCTTGAGCTGGCGCTCGATGTAGCCCTCGCGCTTGGCCAGGTTGCCCAGGCCGACCGCGTCGATGTCGATGCGGTGCAGGTCGCACAGCGTCTTGATCAGCTCGTGCGACATGCGCGTGCGCACGGCCTCGCTCAGCGTGCGCCCGACCTCGACGCTGCGCACCACCACGCCATCGAGGAAGTGCATCACATAGAAGTCGCGCTCGTTGACCGACGGGTCCTGGCACAGGCCGACCATGCGCGGCACCGGCACGCCGGTGCCGGCCAGCGCCGACATCAGGCGGTGCTCGCGGGCCATGTCGTGCGCGCTGGGCAGCAGCTTGCCCAGTGGCGGGCGGCGCAGCACGAAGCGCCGGCCGGCGGCGTCGGTCACGGTGAAGGTCATGTTCGAGCGGCCGCCGGCGATCAGCTTGAAGGTGAGTGGCGCGGTGATGTCGGTGTGCGCGGCGATCCAGGCGCTCACCTTGGGAACGTCGATGCCTTCGATGCGGGGGCTGCCGGTGTCGGCGCCTGCGGGGACCTGCGGTGTGTTCATGCGGATTGCCTCGTGTTCAGAGTCGGCCTTTGCCGATGTCCAGGTGGCCGCGGGCCACGTTGACGTAGAGCGTGTCGCTTTCGCCTTCGGCCAGGCGCAGCGAACGCAGTCTGCGCATCACGGCTTCCAGCGGATGGCCGACGACCAGCGCTTCGCCGCCCACCAGCTGGATGGCCATGTCGGCGATGCGGTTGGCGGTTTCGCTGGCAAAGACCTTGGCGCTGATGCTTTCGTTGACGGCGTCCTGCCCGGCGTCGAACAGCCGGGCGGTGCGGTAGACGACCGAACGCGCGGCGTAGACGGCCACGCGCATCTCGCCGTAGCGCAGACGCATGCGTTCGGAGTCGGCCTTCCTGCCGCGGCGGCCCTGGCGCAGCAGGTCGGCCGCGACCAGCGAGACGATCCAGGCGGAGCTGCCCGCGCAGTCGGCGGCCACGGCGCGGCGCACCGCGCTGATCTTGGCCATCGCGCGGCCGCGGCCATCGCCGGGCGCACCCAGCGCATGGTGGCGCGGCACCCGCACGTCCTCGAACTGGAAGCCCACGTGGTGGCTGCCATCCAGCGACGAGAAGCGCCGCTCCTGGGTGACGCCGGGGCGGTCGGTGTCGATGATGACCATCGCCGGGCCCTGGCCTTCGATCTCGACCAGCGCGGCCAGGAACGCGGCATCGGCGCCACCGGTGACGTAGGACTTGCGTCCGGTGATGACCAGCTCGTCGCCCTCGATGCGCGCCCAGGTCGGGCGCTCGACATCGGATGGCTCGGTGAAGGCGAAGCCGGGGCGCTTCTCGCCGGCCAGCAGCGGCTGCAGGTGCGTGCTGCGCAACGGCTCGGGCACGCCGGCCAGCACGCCCGGGTCGGCGCCGAACACGCCGCGCAGGTGGCCGACACCGTGGCTGGCCAGGGTGTCGCGCGCGACCAGCAGCGTCAGGGCCGGGGTTCGTTCATCTTGCGTCAGGCCATACACGCCCGCCGCCTTCGAGGCATCGCGCACACGGGCGGCGCGCTCGGCGGGCTCGAGCGAGGCGTCGTCGCGCAGGCCGACGAGCGTGCCGGTGGCCAGCTGGTCGATGCGATCGCGAAAGGCCTGCAGTTCCGGGGACAGGAAATCGGGCACGGGTGCTCACTGGGTGGGAAGGGATCAAGAGTAGACCATCAGCCCCCTGCGGCGCGACTTCCGGCGCGGGCTGCGTTCCGGGTTCTGGCTTGGCGTGCGCGGTGTTTCACTGGCCGCGCCCGTGCCCGGACACCTCGGCGCCGGCGTCCGGCGCGAGCCGGTAGAACACCAGCCCGGACAGCACGGCGATCACACCGATCACCATGAACGCCCGGCTGAAGTCGCCGGCCAGCAGCGCGGTGCGCCCGTCGGCGGCGCGAAACGCCTCCAGCAGCATCGCCGCGATCGCCACCCCGCTGGACAGCGCGAGCTGCTGGATCACCGCCACGAACGAGGTGGCCCGGCTCATCTGCTCGGTCTGGACGTCGGCATAACCCAGCGCGTTCAGGCTGGTGAACTGAAGCGAGCGGAAGAAGCCCGCCACCAGCAGCACCGTGACGATGATCGCGTGCGGCGTGTTCGCGGTGAACAGCGCCGACGCCGCCAGCAGCGCGCTGCTGAGCACGGCGTTCAGGCACAGGATGTTCCGGAACCCGAAACGGCGCAGGATCGGCGCCGCGGTGAGCTTCATCGTCAGCGCCCCGGCGGCGGCGGCGAAAGTGAGCGAGCCCGACTCGAACGGCGACAGCCCGAAGCCCACCTGCAGCATCATCGGCAGCAGGAACGGAATGGCCCCAACCGACAGGCGGAACAGCACTCCGCCGAGCATCGCGGCCCGGAACGTGACGATGCGCAGCAGGCGCAGTTCGACGATCGGGTGCTCGGTGCGTGCCGCGTGGCGCACGTACAGCGCCAGCAGCGCCACGCCGCAGCCGACCATCGTCCAGGCCATCCGCGCATTGCCGAAGCTGCCACTGGCCAGCGTGAAGCCGAAGATGGTCAGGCACAGCCCGACCGCGGTCATCGCGAAGCCCTTGATGTCCAGTGGCCGGATGACTTCGGCCTTCACCTGCGGCACCAGCCAGGTGGCCAGCACCAGGCCGAGCAGGCCCACCGGCACGTTGAGCCAGAAGATGCCGCGCCAGTGGTAGTAGGTGGTGATGTAGCCGCCCACCGGCGGCCCCATGATCGGCGCGAACAGCGCCGGGATGCTGAGCATGGCCATCGCCGAGACCAGCTCGCTCTTGGGAATGACCCGCAGCAGGATCAGCCGGCCCACCGGCAGCATCATCGCGCCGCCCAGTCCCTGGCAGAAACGGCCCGCGACCAGGCTGGGCAGGTCCCAGGCCAGGGCGCAGCCGATCGACGACAGCGTGAACACGCCGATCGCCAGGCGGAACACCGTCTTGGCGCCGAACCGGTCGGCGCACCAGCCGCTGATCGGGATGAAGATCGCCAGCGCCAGGTAGTAGGCGGTGAAGGCGAGCTTCAGGGTGATCGGATCGACATGGATGTCGGCGGCGATCGCGGTGAGCGAGGTCGCGATCACCGTGCTGTCCAGGCTTTCCATGAACAGCGCCGAAGCGATGACGAGGGTCAGTGATCGGGTCGAAGGCATGCTCGGCGGTCAGCGGTTCGGGGCTGCGGTGAACCGGTGCCCGCCGCGGCGGGCGACGGGTGATTCGGGCGGGCGATTCGGGTGGGGAGCGGCCGACGGGCTGGGTCCCCCGCCACCCTGCGGGCGTTCAGATTTCGTGCTCTTTCGCGTTCATGCCCATGTTGCGCCGCGTGCGGGCGTCCAGTTCGGACAGTACCTTGCCGATGGCGACCGGGTCGTCCACGGGGTCGGTCATCGGGCCGCGCTGCCAGCCTTCCATCAGGCCGAGCACGCCGCCGCCGGCCTCGATGATGCGCCCGGTGACCTGGCTGCTCTGGCGGCTGGCCAGCCAGACCACGACCGGCGCGATCCACTTCGGGTCACGGCTCGCCTTCTGCGCGTCGGTGGACGGGCCGAGGTCGTCGGTCATCCGGGTCAGGGCGTGCGGCGAGATGGCATTGACGGTGACGTTGTAGCGCTTGAGTTCGCGCGCCGCGATGATGGTGAGCGCAGCGATGCCGGCCTTGGCCGCGCCGTAGTTGGACTGGCCGATGTTGCCGTAGATGCCCGACACCGAGGTGGTGTTGACGATGCGTGCGGCCAGCGTGTCGTCGCCGGCCTTGCTGCGCGACTTCCAGTAGACGGCCGCGTGGTGGGTGGGCGCGAAGGTGCCCTTCAGGTGCACGTTGATGACCGCGTCCCACTCTTCTTCGGTCATGTTGGTGAGCATGCGGTCACGCAGGATGCCGGCGTTGTTGACCACGCAGTCCAGCGAGCCGAAGGTATCGACCGCCTGATCGACCATGCGCTTGGCGGCGGCCCAGCTCGAGCAGCTCTCGAGATTGGCGACCGCCTCGCCGCCGCGGGCGCGGATCTCGCGCACCACGGCCTCGGCGGGCTGCTCGTCCTCGTTGCCGGGAGAGCCGTCGCGTGCGCCGCCCAGATCGTTGACGACCACCTTCGCGCCGTGCGCGGCCAGCTGCAGCGCGTATTCGCGCCCGATGCCACGGCCGGCGCCGGTCACGATCGCGACACGGCCTTCACAAAGTCGATCACCCATCGAATCTCTCCCTGGTTTGGTTGGTCTGCCGGCGCCTGGAGGGCCGGGAAAGTGCGTGCCGATCATGGGCAGGCGGCGCCCGCCCTGTCAACGCGGGCACAGTCCGATTCCTATGCCCGACAGCCCCGTCACGCGTCGCGGTAGAGCTTTCCGCGCCGACGCACCGGGCCGAGCAGGGTGAGGTCGCCGGCGATCACCTGGAAGCCCTGCGGATAGGGCGGCCGGGTTTCCAGGCCCAGCGCCTCGAGCACCCGGTCGTGCTGGTAGTAGCAGGTGACCGTTTCGAGCGCGAGCCGGCTCATGAATGCCGGGTCCCGGGCGCGCGCCTCGTCGACCAGCGACTGGCGCTGCGCCGCATCCAGTGCGCAAAAGCCGTGTGTGAAACGTTCGCGGGCCTGTGCCTCGAGGCTGTCCAGTTCGCGGCACAGCACGGCCAGCGCATCGGGGGCGTTCGCCACCAGGTACTCGGGCACGCCGAGCGCCGCGGCGCCAGGCAGACGGCCGTCGGCGCTGGGCGGGACGATCAGGTCGAGCACCCGATCGAGGATGGCCGAACGGACCTCGTTCAGAAGCCCGGCGGTGCGGGGGGCGTGGGGTTCGTTCATGGAGATCGCTGCCCCTTCAGTCGAACAGGTTCGCCAGCCGCTGCTTCATCGCGTCCGCGATGTACAGCGCGACCGCCTGGATGGTCGATGTGGGATTGACGCCGCCCGAAGTGACGAACACGCTGCCGTCGACGATGAACAGATTGCGCACGTCGTGGCAGCGGCCCCATTCGTTGACCACCGATTGCTGCGGGTCGGTGCCCATCCGGGCGGTCCCCAGCAGGTGCCAGCCCGCCAGGCGGATCGGGCCCTCGGTGTAGATGTCGGTCGCGCCGGCGGCGGTCATGACTTCGCTGCCGCGGTCCAGGCCGTGCTGCAGCATGCGGCGGCTGTTCTCGTCCAGGCGGTAGGTGACCTTCGGGGCGGGAATGCCGTGGGAATCGGTGAGATCGGGGTCCAAGGTGACCGTGTTGTTGACATCCGGCAGGTCTTCGCAGCACACGCCGATGTTCACCGTGTGGTTGTAGCGTCGCGCGAAGGCCTCGTGATGGCCGGCGCCCCACGGAATCTGACCGCGGGTCAGACCGGTGCGCGCGGTGGTCACCGGTCCGGCGCCGCGCGTGATCTGCAGGTTGTAGCCGCGCACGAAGCCGCGGGACAGGTCGGTTTCGTAGAACTGCTGGCTCAGGATGCAGCAGCCGGCCGGGCCGAAGCGCGAGGCCAGAGGGGCATCGAACACGCCCGAGATCAGCCCCCAGGGGTGCAGCATCAGGTTCTTGCCGACCAGGCCCGAGCGATTGGCCAGGCCATCCGGGAATCGTGCCGACTTGGAGTTGAGCAGCAGGCGCGGCGTGCCCACGCCATTGCAGGCCAGCACCACGACCTCGGCGCGCTGCCGGCGTTCGACCCCGTGTTCGTCGTAATAGACGACACCGGTGGCCATGTCGTTGTCGTCGACCAGGATCTCGCGCACCCGGCAGCGGGTGCGCAGTTCGACTCCCGCGCGCCGGGCCATCGGCCAGTAGGTGATGTCGGCGCTGCTCTTGGCGCCCTTGGCGCAGCCGGAGTGGCAGGGGCCCAGATTGGCGCAGGGCTCGCGGCCCTCATAGGGCTGGGTGACGAGGGCGCTGTCCGAGGGCCACCAGTGCCAGCCGAGCTTGTTGAAGCCCCGCGCCATGGTCTCGCCCATCAGGCCGATCGGGACCGGCGGCAGCGGAGGCTCGTGGGCGGGAATGGCGGGATCGCCGGCCAGGCCCGAAACGCCGATGTTGCGGTCGTTCAGCGCGAAGAAGGGCTCGAGCGTGGCGTAATCGATCGGCCAGTCGTCGGCGACCCCGTCGAGCGAGCGGACCTTGAAGTCGGACGGATGAAAGCGCGGGAAGTGCGCGGAATAGAACACGGTGCTGCCGCCCACCCCGTTGAAATTGACGATGGAGATCGGGGATTCGGCTTCGTTGATCGGGTAGTCGTGCGCCCGCTTGCGGATGTTCGGGCTGGTCGAGAATGGCCCGGTGATCTGGGCTTCCCAGTCGCGCCGCGTGCTCGGGTAGTCCGACGGGTTCATCCAGTCGCCCTGCTCGAGGCAGACGATCCGCATCTTGGTGTCGGCCAGGCTCCAGGCCACCGCGGCGCCCGAGGCGCCCGAGCCGATGATCAGCACATCGACGATGTCTTCAGCCATGGCTCGGCGTGCCGGAGGCGAGTGAGCCGGTCAGCGACTTGCGCTGGGAGATCTCGATCCAGTTGCCGTCGGGATCGCGTACGAACGAGATGTAGGCAACCTCGCCCAGCTTGACCGGTGCGGCGCCTTCGCGCCCGCCGCGCGCCAGGATGCCCGCGTGTTCGGCCAGCACGTCGTAGACCTGCAGCGTGGTGTAACGATAGCCGGGCGCGCGCATCGGCGGATCGATCGAGGCGCTGTCGTCCTGATGCAGCGAGACGATCGACACTCCGCAGCGAAAGCGCCCAGGCCCGAGCGGCTCCAGCTGCAGCGCATCGCGATAGAAAGCGCTGGTCGCGTCCAGGTTGCGCACCGACAGCTCGAGCTCGAACTGACCGATGCCCTGATGGCCCATCGGCACCAGCCGCACCCGATTGCCGTCGGGGTCGGTCAGGTCCTGGGTTTCGCGCAGGCCCTCGCGCGCCAGGATCAGGCGGCGATAGCCCGCCGGCGCGGCGGCTGCCATCGGGTCGCGCGAATGGTTGATCTTCAGGATCGACTCGCCGATCAGGTGGCGGTGCTGCTGCACGCCACGACCCACCGGCAGCAGTTCGTCGAAGGGCACGCCCGCGCGGTTCTGCCAGAACTCGAGCATCGCTTCGCGCTGGTTGGTGTACAAGCCGACGTCCAGCGCCGCCTTGGCGAGTTTCATGGCGCGTGCTCCCTCAGATGACCGATTGTTCGCGCAGGGCGGCGATCTCGGCGCTGCTGTAGCCGAACTCGCCCAGGATTTGATCGGTGTGCTCGCCCAGCAGCGGGGGGCGGCGGCGCTCCACCGGCTGGGTTTCGGTCATCCAGATCGGCACCGCGGCGACCGGCGCCGGCATGGGCAGTCCCGGATAGTCGGTGTCCTGCAGGATGCCCAGCGCCTGCACCTGCGGATGGTCGAGCGCCTGCTGGGGCGACAGGACTTGCGCGCACGGAATCTTGGCTTCGCCCAGGATCTTGATGGCTTCGTCGCAGCTGCGCTCGGCGCACCAGCGGCCCATTCGCTCGCTGATGATTTCACCGTGCCTGCCGCGCGCTTCGTCGTCGACGAAACGCGCATCGGTCAGCCAGTGCGGTTCGCCCATCAGCTTGGCCCAGCGCGCGTACAGCGGCTGGCCGGTGACGGCCACCAGAACCCAGCCATCCCGGGCCTTATAGATGTCCGATGGCGCGGCGGTCTGTCCGCGATTGCGGGTGGGAATGCGATCGGGCTTGATCAGTGCCTGTTCGATCAGCGCGGCGTTGTTGACCGTCAGGGCGGTCGCCAGCAGCGCGCCGGTGACCATCTGGCCCTTGCCGGTCTTCTGGCGCTCCATCAGCGCGGCCATGGTGCCGAAGGCGCAGTGCAGCGCGGTGCCGAAATCGACCCAGGGTGCGGTCGCCCGGTAGGGCTGCTCGGGTTCGCCGGTCATGTAGACGGAGCCGCACATGGCCTGCGCCACGCTGTCGAATCCGACGTTGCGGTGCATCGGGCCGACGGCACCGAAGGCGGTATTGGTGACGAAGATAACGTCAGGCTTGTAGGAGCACAGCGTGGCGTAGTCCAGGCCCATCGAGTTCAGCGTGGCCTGAGGCAGGTTGGCAATGACCACGTCGGCCCGCTTGACCATGCGCTCGACCACCTTGCGCCCCTCGGGTGAGGCCGGGTCGAGGGTCATCGAGCGCTTGTTCCGGTTCATTTGGAGAAACAACGCACCGGCTCCCCCGCCCACCGGCGTCGGGAAGCGGTCTTCGCTGCCGTCGCGCTTTTCGATGCGGATGACGTCGGCGCCATATTCGGCCAGCAGCGCCGCGCAGTACGGTCCGGCAATGTATCGGCCAAAGTCCAGCACGCGGATTCCGTGCAGCAGTGCGGGCATGTTCGTCATCTCCTGTTGGGTCTGCCACAGCGGCAGGGCGCAGCCGGATGCCGGCGCGCCATGGGGAGAGGATGATAGCTTGGCGGCTTTTCGCGACGGTCCGCAAATGGGGTGGCGGGTCGCGCCGGACGCAGCGGTCGGTCCGACGGATATCGGAACTGCCGCCGGGATACCGGGTCGCGGCCCGCCTGTTAGCATCCCGACACACCTTTTCCAGTTGCGGAGCCGCCAGCCATGCTCAAGACCATTCCCCTCGGACGCAACTGCGGCCTGCAAGTGTCCCAGCTGTGCCTGGGAACGATGAACTTCGGGCAGCCGGGACGCGGCCACCAGGGCGACTGGACGATCGGACTGGACGACGCAAGGCCACTGTTCAAGGCGGCGATCGATCGGGGCCTGTTCTACTTCGACTGTGCCGACCAGTACGGTCTTGGCGCCAGCGAAAAAGTGGTGGGCGCCCTGTTGCGCGAACTGCTGCCGCGCGACCAGTTCGTGCTGGCGACCAAGATCGCCATGCCGATGGGCAAGGGCGCCAACCAGGGCGGCCTGTCGCGCAAGCATGTGATCGAGGCGGTCAATGCCAGTCTCGAGCGGCTGGGTGTCGACTATGTCGACCAGCTGGTCATCCATCGTCATCCGCATGGGGTGCCCGGGTACTCCGACGTGCCGATCGAAGAGACCCTGTCGGCCCTCGATGAAGTGGTCCGCGCCGGCAAGGTGCTGTACCTGGGCGGCTCGTCGATGTTCGCCTGGCAGTTCGCCGAGATGCAGCTGACGGCCAAGATGAACGGCTGGACGCAGTTCGTCTCGATGCAGAATCACTACAACCTGGTCTATCGCGAAGAAGAGCGCGAGATGAACCCCTACTGCATCAAGACCGGCGTGGCGCTGATGCCCTGGTCGCCGCTGGCGCGCGGCATCCTGACCGGCTCTTACCGGGGCGGCTTCGATGGCGGCTCCACCGCCCGTTCGCAGGGCCGGGATCGCGTGCGCACCGAGGGCCTGTACCGGGGCGAGGCGGTGTTCAGCATTGCCGATCGGGTGATCGAGGTCGCGGCCAGACATGGCAAATCCCCGGCCCAGATCGCGCTGGCCTGGCTGCTGGGCAAGCCCGGCATCACCGCACCTGTCGTGGGCGTCTCCAAGCTGGCCCAGCTCGACGAGCTGGTCGCGGCCACGCAGATCACGCTCGAGCCGCAGGACGTGGCCTATCTGGAGGCCTTGTACCGGCCGGTCGAGAACCTGCTGTCGATCGGCCATTCCTGAGCGGCTGTTCGCACTGCTGAACCGAGGTCGGCGCTCCGAACCGGCCTCACCCCGCGACCCCGCAGCCTGCGCGAGTGCCCCCGATGTCCGCTTCCGACCGCATCTTCCTGTTCGCCCACCTGCGTTGCGCCCCGCGCGGCTGGCAGGTGCTCAACGAACGCGTCAGCGCCCTGCTGGCAGACTGGCCCGGGGCGCGCCGGGTCGGCAGTTTCATGGGGGTGTTCGGCATCGGCAACCATGAGCTGTTCCTGTTGCTCAGCCTGCCGCCCGGCACCGATGGCGCAGCCGGCTTGCGCGGGCGCCTGCCGGCTGATGTCGAGGTGTTGTCGGCGGTGCCGCTTGCGGCCACCGTGCGTCCTTTGAGCGACGCGCCGCTGACCCGCGCGGGTCTGTACGTCTTCCGCTTCTTCGATGTGGCGGCGACCGACGTCGACGAAGTGGTGACGCTGTCGAACACGGCCTGGGAGACCTTCGAGGACGATGCCCGCTATGCCAGCCAGCCGATGGGTCTGTTTCGGCCGGCCGACGCGACGGCGCCGCGCGGGCCGATGCTGCTGCTCACCTGGTACGACAGCTTCAACTCGTGGGAGCTGTCGCGCTCGCCGCATCCGGACGCGACCGCCAATTTCAACCGGCGCCGGGCGCTGTCTCGGTCGGTGATCGCGTATGCGACCCGGCTGGCCGACCCGCCTGCCGCGTGAGCCGGGCCGCCTGCCGCTTGAGCCGGGCCGCCTCGTTTATGGGCAGGGCCAGCTTGACCGTTCCCGAGCGCTCAAGAAGCGCCGGCATCTGCCGATGACAACGGATGTCCCCGCTTCGGCCGGCTAGCGTTCAGAGAATCGAGATGATGAGTTCGGAAATCGGAGTTGGCGTCGTCGCCCCGCATGCCCACGCCTGGATCTGGCGCGGGGCGTGGCGCGGCCGCGCGGCGCGCCCGGTCCTCGAACGCCTATCCGCTGTCTCTGGCGGGTGCCAGGTCCGATGACAACCATGGCTCGCGCAGCGGGGCAGGGTCCCGCGCCGGAGATCGAAGCCCAGATCCGGTTCCAGCGAATCAGCGCGATCTACCAGCTGGCGCCGCAGCCCCAGGTCGGGGCCGTCGCATTCTCGGCGGCGATCTGCTACGCGTTGTGGGGGAAGGTCGCTGCGGCCTGGCTGCTTGGCTGGCTGGCCGTACGACTGGGCGTGAGCATCACTCGTGCGTGGGAGACGAAACGGTTCGAACAGGATCCGCATCGCGCGCAGCGCATCGGCTACTGGCAGGTCCGGTTCGAAGCGATGATCGTTCTGGACAATCTGTGCTGGAGCGTCATCTCCGTCGTGTTCGTGCCCGCCACGCATGCCACCATGCTGGGCACGCTGCTCTTCGCCGGCGTGTTGTGCATCACCGCGATCGGCGTGTTCGTCCTCGTCAGCAGCTTTCGTACCGCGGTGATCAATTTCACGGTCATGCTGCTGCCGCTCATGGTTTCGACCATCTGGAACGGGTATGCCGACGCGTGGATCGTCGTGACCATCTTCGTCATCTACGGCATCGTGCTCACGCAGGAAACCTGGCGCAGCAACCAGAACTGGACCGAAATGATCCGGTTGCGGCTGCAAAGCGATTCGGTGGCGGCTGAACGCGAGCAGGCGCGCCAGCTGGCGGTGGATGCCAATCTGGCCAAGAGCCGCTTCCTGGCCAACATGAGTCATGAAATCCGCACGCCGATGAACGGGGTGCTGGGCATGTCCGAACTCCTTCAGACCACCCGACTCGACGCGGACCAGGCCCGCTACGCCCAGGCCATTTCAAGCTCGGCGCAGGCGCTGCACGACCTGCTGGGCGACATCCTCGATTTGTCCAAGATCG
Source organism: Burkholderiaceae bacterium (assembly GCA_016710525.1). Lineage (GTDB taxonomy): Bacteria > Pseudomonadota > Gammaproteobacteria > Burkholderiales > Burkholderiaceae_E > Quisquiliibacterium. The sequence continues at coordinate 24,784 of JADJVQ010000029.1, read as the reverse complement.
AGGAAGGCAAGGTCTTGATCGAGCGCGTCGACTTCGATCCTGGCGCTTGTGCTGGGCAGCATCGCCGCGACCTATCGCGAGCTGGGTAGCGCTCGTGGCACGACGATCGTCACCGACATTGCCCTTGCGGCCCTGGGCCCCGTCAGCGGCGACCCCAGCCGTGTGCGCCAGGTCGTGACCAACCTGCTGGGGAATGCGCTGAAGTTCGCCGAGGGCGGCACCATCACGCTCAGTGGCGCCTGCGTGGACGGCCCCCCGGAAGACGCTCGCCGCTGGATTCGGATCCGGGTGCAGGACACCGGCATCGGCATCGCGCCCGCGCAGCTGGCGCAGCTGTTTCAGCGCTTCAGCCAGGCCGATGCCTCGACCACGCGCCGCTTTGGCGGCAGCGGACTGGGGCTCGTGATCTGCCGGCACCTGATCGAATTGATGGGGGGCTCGGTTCATGTGGAAAGCGAGCCAGGCAAGGGGAGCACGTTCTGGTTCGACCTGCCGCTATGGCCACCCCTTGCGCCGGCCTGCGGCCGCGCGCGGCCGGCGGACGCGGTTCCGGCCGGCGTGGCGCCGCGCAAGGCCCGCATCCTGGTGGCCGAGGACAACCTGGTCAATCAGCAGGTGGTCCGAGCGATGCTCGAGCGCATCGGCATGACGGTATCGATCGTGGGCGACGGTCACCAGGCACTGGTGGCGGTGCAGTCGCACCGTTTCGACCTGGTCCTGATGGATTGCCAGATGCCGGTCATGGACGGTTACGAAGCGTCCCTGCAGATTCGCGCATTGGCCAGCGACCGGGCACGCATCCCGATCGTCGCACTGACCGCCAACGCCCTGTCCGAGGACCGGCAACGTTGCATCGACGCCGGGATGGACGACTACCTGCCCAAACCCGTGACCGGTCCGGCCCTCGGGGCAATGCTGACCCGTCACCTCGGGGTTGAACCGGTGTCGGAGCCCGCGCCGGCCGCGCCGGCCGCGCCCGCGACCGCCTGCGCGCTGCCAGCGGCCGCCGCCGTTCCCGAAAGCGTGCCGATCGCGTTCGACCCGGCGGTACTGGCGAGCCTGGCGGAGATGGCGGACGGCGCCGAGCCCGGATTCGCCGAGGAGATCCGGCAACTGTTCGAAGACGACACCCGCCGCAAGCTCGACGAAGTCGCCCGCGCATTTCGCGCTGGCGACCGGGCGACGGTTCAGCGCCAGATGCACAGCCTGCGTTCGGCCAGTGCGCAAGTCGGCGCACTGGAGCTGGCCGCGCTGGCGGGCTCCATCGAAGGGGCGTTGCGCGCCGGAGACCCGCTGCAACCGCAATGGCCGGATCAGTGGCAGGCTGCCTGGTCGCGCCTGGAAGACGCGTGGCGGCCGGTACGGACCGGCGAGCCCAGCGGCGTGGCCTAGCGGACGATGGCCGACTGCACCATCGTGCGGAACTGATTGCGCAGGGCGATACGATCGGTGTCGTTGACCTGCACCATGTACATCGCGATCAGCTGTTCGGCGGGGTCGATCCAGAACAGCGTGCCGGCATTGCCCGCCCAGCCGTATTCGCCCGCCGAGCCCGGCAGGCCCGCGACGCCGGCCTGCCGTCGGACCTGAAATCCCAGCCCGAAGCCGAGCCCCGCCGGCAGGCCCGCCAGGGCGCCGGTGTGGTCGGCGGTCATGAACTGAACGGATTTTTTGCCGAGCAGGCGCTGACCATTGAGCTCGCCGCCATTGAGCAGCATCGTCGTGAAGCGCAGGTAGTCCGCCGCGGTGCCGGTCAGTCCGCCGCCCCCGGATTCGAAGCGCGGCTGCACTGCGACGTCGAAGCGTGGCGTCATCGGCGGGCCGCCGGGCCGCTGCCAGGGCTGGGCGGCGCGGGCCAGCTTGGCCGGCGGGATCCAGAACGCGGTGTCCACCATGCCCAGCGGCCTGAAGATGCGTTCTTCGAGGAACACGCCCAGGGGCTTGCCGGAGATCACCTCGACCAGGCGGCCCAGCACATCGGTGGACACGCCGTACTCCCAGCGGGCGCCGGGCGAGAACATCAGCGGCGTGCGCGACAGCTTGTCGACGAACTCCTGGTTCGACTCGTTGCGGCTGCCCAGCCGTGCGGCCCGGACCAGATCGGCCACCGGCCCGCGCGCCCGGCCGCCGTAGGTCAGGCCAGAGGTGTGGCGCAGCAGGTCCTGGACCGTCATCGGTCGGGAGGGCGCGACCATTTCGACCGTGCTGGCGCCGCTCGCGTCCTTGCGCTCGACGCCCACCTTCATGCTGCCGATCTCGGGCAGATACCGCGAGACCGGGTCGTCGACCTGCAGGCGCCCTTCCTCGACCAGCATCATCACCGCGACGCTGACGATCGGCTTGGTCATCGAATACAGGCGAAAGATCGCATCCTCCGCCATCGCCTTGTTGGCGGCCCGGTCGCGCGCGCCGAAGGATTCGACATAGGCGATCCGGCCGTGGCGGGCGATGACGATCAGGGCGCCCGGCACCACGCCCGAGGCCACATGCTCGCGGGTGACCGCAGCCAGCCTGTCGAGCTGCGCCGACGACAATCCAACCGATTCGGGCGTGGCGGCACGCGGCAGCACCCAGTCGGCGCGCGGCGTTCCGGGATCGGCCGGTGTCGCGCACCCCGAGGCGAACAGCAGGGCTGCGACGATCGCGCCCATGCGGGGCAGCAGGCCGCTCGAGGGGCTGCGGCGAACCCGGCCATGGGTGCGGGCTGCGATCGCACTCCGAGGGTGATGCGGCGGCGAGGGTGGGCGTGACGCTTCCATGATCCTGCTGTCTCCCGGGGGGCCTGTCGTGGCGTGCGGAACGGGCCGCACGGTGGTCGTGCGGCGATCATGGCATTTTTCGGGCAAGCTCACGCATTCCGCCACGAAAGATCCTTTCCATGACCATCAAGCCCGAATCGGTCGGCATGTGTTCGACGCGTCTTGCCCGCCTGGACCGGTTCCTCTCAGAGCGTTATATCGAATCGGGCCGGCTGCCCTGCGCGCAGCTGCAGGTGATGCGCGACGGCCATCTCGTGCACCAGACGGTGCTGGGCAAAGCCTCGCTCGAAACCGGCGCCGCGATGGCCGAAGACACCCTGGTGCGCATCTATTCGATGACCAAACCGATCACCAGCGTTGCCTTCATGATGCTGGTCGAAGAGGGCAAGGTCGCGCTGGACGACCCGGTGCATCGTTTCATCCCGGAATGGCGCGACCTGGGCGTGTATGTCGCGGGCCTGCCGGGCGCGTTCCAGACCCGGCGCACCGACTCGCCGATGCGCATGATCGATCTGCTGCGCCACACGTCGGGATTGACCTATGGGTTCCAGACCCGCTCGGCCGTCGATGCCGCCTACCGCAAGTGCAAGGTCGACCCCTTCGATCAGCACGAGGGTCTGGAGGGCTTCATCGCCGAACTGGGCAAGATGCCGCTGGAGTTCTCGCCAGGCACCGCGTGGAACTATTCGGTGTCCACCGACGTGCTCGGATACCTGGTCGGGAAGATCTCGGGCGAGCCTTTCGAGGACTTCCTGCGCCGGCGCATCTTCGAGCCGCTGGGCATGGTCGACACCGCCTTCCATGTGCCCGACGAGAAGGCCGGGCGCTTCGCCGGCTGTTATCTGATGTCCCCGCAGGGCAAGCTCGCGCCAGTGCCCGGGCGCAGCTTCCGCGAACCGGCGGTCACGCCCTCGGGCGGTGGCGGACTGGTTTCCACCGCCAGCGACTATCTGCGCTTCTGTGAAGCCATCCGCCTGGGCGGAGCCCTGGGCAACGTGCGGCTGCTCGGGCCCAAGACGGTAGCGCTGATGCGCGCCAATCACCTGCCCGGCGGTGGCGACCTGTCGGACCTGTCGATCTCGATGTTCTCGGAGTCGATCTATCAGGGCGTGGGCTTCGGCCTCGGGTTCGCGATGACGACCAACGTCGCCAAGACCCAGATCACCGGGTCCGTGGGCGAGTTCTGGTGGGGCGGGGCCGCCTCGACCGCCTTCTGGATCGACCCGGTCGAAGACGTCAGTGTGGTCTTCCTCACGCAGTTCATGCCCTCGAGCCTGTACCCGATCCGGCGCGAACTGCGCACGATGGTCAACGCCGCGATCATCGACTCGAAGGCCTGACGCGCTGCGCGCGAACGCCCGGGGCCGCCTGCGCCCCGGTCGCCCGCCGGGCGATCAGTGAATCTCGGCGGCCCGGCCGCGGGCTGCGCGCAGTTTTTCGACATTGAAGCCCGGCTGGCGGGCCGCCTCGATGATCACCCGCTCGCGGCGCACGATCTGTTCGGCGGCTTCCTTGACCTTGTCGGCCACCGCATGCGGAATGACGACCGCGCCGTGCTGGTCGGCGTGGATCAGGTCGCCATCGCTGACCCGCATGCCCGAGACGTTGATGGGCCGCGAGAAATCGACGATGTGGACGTAGGCATGCGACGGGATGACGCTGCCGGCCAGCATCTGGAAGCCCGGCGCGATTTCGGGCAGGTCACGCACCCCGCCATCGGTGATCAGACCCACGCAGCCCAGGCCCCAGTGGATGGCGCTGTTGACCTCGCCCCAGAAGGCCCCGTAGCCGCGGTTCTCGTCGATGTCCTGGATCACGATGACACTCGGCTTGGGGCCCGCGTCGATGTAGGCGTAGTAGGCGTCCGAGAGCTCGCGCATGGCATCGCCGCTCAAGTCGGTGGGGTGCGCGCTGCGGATCGTCGCGGTGCGCGCGATGCCCACCATGGGCTTTTGCTGAGGGCGGGTGCAGACCAGCGGCTGGCTGGTGTAGCCGTAACCCCTGCGCTGGGGCACCAGCAGCTCGAGCGCATTGCACACCGTCGGGGTGTCCATGGTCTGCAGCTCGGCGATCAGTGTGTCGGTCAGTTGGAACATGATTGGGTCTCCTGGCGTGGGTCTTGAGTGGCGTGGATGAGGTTTCGCGGAAAGGTCCGACCGGGCATGGTGGAAGTTCGGGCCGGTTTCGTCCAATTTTGTTTTTTCATTTCGAGGCCGCGCGAGACTGCGCCGATGCCGGCCGCGCATTGACAAGTCGCCGGCGCAGGCGCCAGCTTGCGAAACGGCAGAACGGCCGCCACCAACCAGACGGAGGCATCGCATGGACAAGAAGAAGGTCGTGGGCACGGGCGGTGAAGTGCTGATGCATCAGCTGGTTGCCCAGGGTGTGGAGTACGCCTTCATCAACACCGGCAGCGCCGAGGCGGGGTTCTACGACGCCTTCCTGACGGTGCCCGGGGTGCAGCCGATCCTGCTGCTGGCGGAAAACATCGTGGTGTCGGCCGCCGACGGCTACGCCAAGGCGTCGAACAAGCCGGCCTTCGTCAACGTGCACCTGGCCGCCGGAACCCGCCAGGGGTCCGGCCAGATGCTCAATTCCTACTTCGACGGCACGCCGATGGTGGTGACCGCCGGCTATCGCGAAAACGGCAGTTTCGGCGACCACAATACGCTGGGCGTGGCCAGCGGTTTCTCGCAGATGGGCTCGGTGGCCGATGTGACCAAGAAGCGCTGGGAGGTGCACGATGCCCGCGGCATCGCGCTGGCCACCCGGCGCGCGTTCAAGGAAGCGGCGACCCTGCCCACCGGGCCGGTCTATCTGGCCTTTGCCAGCGCCGCGCTGGACGCCAAAGGGGTCGAAGCCACGATCCAGGCGGCCTCGGCGCTCGAATCGGCGCAGGTGCCGGGCGAAGCCACCCTGGCCGCTATCCACGACGCGCTGCTCAATGCCGAGCGGCCTCTGATGGTGGTCGGTCCCGACGTGCGCAGCGCGGGTGCGCATCGCGAACTGCTCGACCTGTGCGAGCGCTTTGCGCTGCCGGTGGCTGTTGGCTTCTTCGACTACGGCGCCTTCCCGATGCGCCATCCCCACTACGTGGGCATGATCCAGAACGTGCTGGAGGTGCCCGACGAGGGTTACGACGTGGTCTGCTGCATCGGCTTTCGACAGAACACCACCGCCAGCCCGCGGGACGAAAAATTCAAGGATGCCGGCACGATCATCGCCATCGGCCATGATCCGTCCGTGATGGGCAACACCTTCGCGGTCGATCTGGCGGTGGTCGGCGATGTTCGCCACACCCTGAGCGCCCTGAACGGTCGCTGGCAGGCGGCCGATGCCGAGCGTGCGCACCTGGTCAAGCGCCGCCAGGCCCTGGCCGAGCAGAGCGCCCGGCGTCTGGCCGCGCAATCCGACCAGGCGCGCCAGCTGGCCGGCGCCAAACCGATCCATCCGGTGCTGCTGGGCGACGCGATGGCGCGCTGTCTGGCGCCCAACACGCTGCTGGTGTCCGAGAACTTCAATGCGTCCGATCACCTGATGCCGTTCGGCTACGGCGAGGACCAGTGGCGCATGGTGCGCACCTGCGGGGGCAGCCTGGGCTATGGTCTGGGCGCGGCGATCGGCGCCCAGCTGGGCGCGCCGCAGCGTCCGGTGGTGCTGAGCATCGGCGATGGCTCGGTGATGTACAGCGCCTCAGGGTTCTGGACGATGGCCAGGTACCACCTGCCGATCCTGACCATCGTGTGGAACAACCAGCAGTACCAGACGGTGCGGGCCAACTTCGCGACCTGGGGCGGCAACATGAAGGCCCAGAACCGCTACCCCGAAACCTTCCTCGGCGATCCGGCGATCGATTTCGTGATGCTGGCCAAGGCGCAGGGCATCGAAGGTCTGCATGTGCACGAGCCGGCCGAACTCGAGGCGGCGCTGCGCCGCGGCCGCCAGGCGCAGGCCGCCGGTCAGCCCTTCGTGATCGAGGTCCACATCAGCAACGTGGGGGCGGGAGCCGACCAGAGCTGGTACATGCCCTACGCCCCGGCTCCGTGAGCGGGCTGGCCCTCGGGACCGGCGGGCGGGGGCTCAATAGCCTTCGTCGAGCAGCGGAAAACCGCTGAGCACGTGGGGCCGCACCACCGGTTCGGCCGGCAGCACGCAATTCGGGTTGAGCTGGTCGATCGAGGACAGTCCCATCAGTGCGAGATTCGTGCGGATCTCGGTCTCGAGCAGTTCGAGCATGCGCACCACGCCCGCGGTGCCCCCGGCGGCCAGCGCCATGCCCTGCATCCGGCCGATGCCCACCGCGTCGGCGCCCAGGGCCAGGGCCTTGAGCACGTCGGTGCCGCGCAGCACGCCGCCGTCGACGATCAACCTGGCGCGGCCGCCGACCGCGCGCGCCACCTCGGGCAGCATGTCCAGGGTGCCGCGGCCCTGGTCGAGCTGGCGCCCGCCGTGGTTGGACACGTAAACGACATCGACGCCGTTCTCGACGGCCAGCGAAGCATCCTCGGCGCAGGCGATGCCCTTGAGCACCAGCGGGATGCTGAAGCGGTCCTTGATGCGCCTGACCAGGTCCCAGCTGAGCGAGGCCTGCAAGGTGGCCGGCCGGGTTTGCGCCGGCGCGAAGCCGGCGCGGCGCGCCGCGGCGGGCTGATAGCGCTTGGCCAGGTCGCGCTCGCGCCGGCTGTAGACCTGGGTGTCCACGGTCAGGCAGAAGGCCTTGTAGCCGGCCGCCTGGGCCCGGCCGATGATGTCCATCACCCAGGGCTCGTCGCCGTGGGTGTACAGCTGATAGATCTTGGCGTTGTCGCATTCGCGCGCGACGGTTTCGAAGTCGGGCAGGCACACCGAACTCAGGATGTGGATCACCCCGAACTCGCCCGCGGCGCGTGCCACGCTCGAGCCGCCGCCCGCCTCGAACACCTGCAGCGAGCCGATCGGCGCGAGCAGCACCGGGATGCGCTGGTCCACGCCCAGCAGCGTGCGGCGCACCTGCACTTGCGAGACGTCGTTCATCACCCGTGCCTTCAGGGCCAGCCGGTCGAAGGCCAGCCGATTGCGCTTGACCGAGGTTTCGGACTCGGCGCCGCCGACCAGGTAGTCCCAGTCGCCGCGCGACAGCTGTCCGCGCGCCTGTTTGACGATCTCCTGAAGGGTCAGTATCTCGGTTGCCATGGTCGGGGTTCCTGTGGTGATCCAGCGCATGCGGCGGTGACCCTGCGGACCGCCTGTCTCGGACGTCCCCGGGTCGAAGAGGCCCGATTGTGCTGGCTGCCGTGGCGATTGGCGACGGCCGGCGTTTCGGGACGGGCCGAATGGACCGTGCGCCCGTCCGCGGCCACGCGGCAACGGGCAAAAGTGGCGGATCGGACCGGCGCAAGGCCGACGATACTGGGTCGATGCGGCCGCTTGAGCGATACTCGCCGAGCTTCGATATTCACGCGAAAGGGACGATTCCCATGCAGCCCGTTCACTTCCGGTCAGCGACCGAGCTCGCGCATGACATCCGCGGTGGCCGGCTCGGCGCGCGTGAGCTGCTCGAGCATTTCCTGGCGCGCGTCGATCGTTTCAATCCGGCACTGAACGCCATCATCCGGCAGGATCGCGACGGTGCGCGCGCCCGCGCCGATGCCGCCGATGCGGCGCGTTCGCGCGGCGACCCGATGGGGCCGCTGCACGGCGTGCCGATGACCATCAAGGAAAGCTACGACTTCACGGGCATGCCGACGACCTTCGGCGTGCCGCAGTATCGGGACAACATCGCCTCGTCCGATGCGCTCGCCGTCCAGCGGCTGGCCGGCGCGGGGGCCAACGTATTCGGCAAGACCAACGTGCCGATCCGGCTGGCCGATTTTCAAAGCTACAACGAGATCTACGGCACGACCGAGAATCCCTGGGGCAGGGGCCGCACGCCGGGCGGCTCGTCCGGCGGGTCGGCCGCGGCACTGGCCGCGGGCCTGACCGGTCTGGAGATCGGCAGCGACATCGGCGGCTCGATCCGCAATCCGGCGCACTTCTGCGGCGTGTTCGGGCACAAGCCCACCTGGGGCCTGGTGCCCATGCGCGGTCACGCCCTGACCGGCGCGCTGACGCCTGGCGACATCTCGGTGATCGGGCCGCTGGCGCGCTCGGCGACCGATCTCGAAACCACTCTGCGGCTGATGGCCGGCCCCGATCTGCTCGAGGCCGCCGCCGTGCGGGTGGAACTGCCGTCCTTGAGCGGTCCCTTGTCGGCGCTGCGCATCGGCCTGTGGAAGACCGATCCGATGTGTCCGGTGTCGGCCGCGGTGCAGGCCCGAGTCGAGGCAGTGGCCGGCGCGCTGGCCGGGCAGGGCGCCAAGGTCGACGACAGCGCCCGCCCGGCGTTCAGCGCCGAGCACAGCCACGAACTGTTTTCGGCGCTGCTCGCCTCGGCGATGGCCTCGCGGCTGCCCGATGCCGATTTTGCCAAGCTGGTGGCCCGGGCCGCAACACTGGATCCGGCGGACCAGGGCGCGGGCGCACGCCAGATTCGCTGGCAGACGATGCGACTGCGCGACTGGTCCGCGGTGAACGAAGCCCGAACACGGTTGCGCTGGGCCTGGCACACGTTCTTCCAGCAGGTCGACTTCCTGATCGCGCCGATCATGCCGACCACCGCCTTCGCGCATGACCACGCGGCCCTGGGCGAGCGCCGCATCGAGATCGATGGCGTGCGGCATCCGTATTTCATGCAGACCTTCTGGGCCGGGCTCGCCGGCGTCGCCTATCTGCCCGCCACCGTTATTCCCGCCGGTTGCGGTCCGGACGGCCTGCCGATCGGCGTCCAGATCATCGGCCCGGGTCATGGCGACCTGCGCACCATTCAGCTGGCCCAGCGCCTGGAGCAACTGGGCTTCGTTTTCAATCCCCCGCCGGGCTGCGCCTGACACCCCGGCCGATCGACACAAGGACCCTCAAATGCAGATCAAAGCCAATCAGATCGCCGTCGTCACCGGTGGCGGCACCGGCATGGGCCGTGAGCTCGCACGCCAGCTCAGCGCCGCCGGCGTGCATGTGGCGATATGCGATGTCTCCGAAGAGAACATGGCGCAGACCCGCGAGCTGTGCCTCGCGCAGGCGCCGGCGGGCACCCGTGTCACCGCCTTTCGTGCCAACGTCAGCCAGGAAGCCGAGCTGATCGCCTTTCGCGACGCGGTCAAGTCGGAACACCAGACCTCGCACATCAATCTGCTCATCAATAACGCGGGCATCGGCGGTGGTGGCGGCTTCGTGGCTGGCGACCGCGCCGACTGGGAACGCACCTTCGGTGTGGACTGGTTCGGCGTCTACTACGGGGCGCGCACCTTCATGCCGATGCTCGTCGCCAGCACCGAGGGCTGCATCGTCAATGTCAGCAGCGTCAACGGCTTCTGGGCCACGCTCGGACCGGGCGTGTCGCACACGGCATATGCGGCCGCCAAATTCGCGGTCAAGGGCTTCACCGAGGCGCTGATCACCGATCTGCGGCTGAACGCACCGCACGTGACCTGCGCCGTCGTGATGCCCGGCCACATCGGCACCTCGATCGCGCTGAACACCTACGATGTGTTCAAGCTGTCGCCGGCCCATATCGCGGCGGCCCGCGAGCGCATGGTCAAGGCCGGCGCGCCGGTGGCCGATCTGCCCGACGAGGCGATCCGCAAGCTGCTGCACCAGCGCGGCGTCGAGTTCCGCGATAACGCGCCGACCACGGCGGCGCAGGCGGCCACGATCATTCTGGACGGCGTGCGCGCAGGCCGCTGGCGCATCCTGGTCGGGGAAGATGCCGAGCGGCTGGACAAGATGGTGCGCAACGATCCCGAGGGCGCGTACGAGGCGCCGTTCGCCGAAGCCTGGCGAAGCGCCGCAACCACGCTGCGGACCGGCGCCTGACTCCCGCACCGACGAGCGTGGCGCGGACCGGCCGCCGGGCCGGCGTGGCGCCCGGCGTCGGATCCCCGTTGCGCTGAGACCCATTCGACTACGAGGAATTTTCATGACCGATCGCACGGCAGCACCCGACCGCAGCGGCGCCGAGAGCCTGGTGCAGACCTTCGTCGACGCGGGCGTTCGCGTCTGCTTCACCAATCCGGGCACCTCCGAGATGCATTTCGTGGCGGCGCTGGACAGCAATCCGCAGATGCGCTGTGTGCTCGGCCTGTTCGAGGGCGTGGTGACCGGCGCGGCGGACGGCTACGGCCGGATGGCGGGCACGCCGGCGGCCACGCTGCTGCACCTGGGTCCGGGCCTGGCCAACGGTCTGGCCAATCTGCACAACGCCAAGAAGGCGCGAACGCCGGTGGTCAACGTGGTGGGCGATCACGCCACCTACCATCGCAAGTTCGATGCGCCGCTGACCTCCGATGTCGAAGGCTTCGCGCGGCCGGTCTCGGGCTGGATCAAGGTGTCTGCCTCGGCAGATGAAGTGGCTGCCGACGGCGCGGCCGCGGTGCAGGCGGCGCTGGCGCCGCCCGGCCAGGTCGCGACGCTGATCCTGCCGGCCGACACGGCCTGGAGCCGGACCACCGCCAGCGCCGCGCCCCTGCCCCGGCTGGCGCCCGACCCGGTGGATGCCCGCCAGGTCGATGAAGTGGCCCGGGTGCTCAAGACCCGCGAGCCCAGCGTGATGCTGATCAACGGCACCCTGACCGCGGCCCGCATCGAACTGGCCAGCCGGATCGCGGCGGCGACCGGGGCACGCCTGATCACCGACACCTTCATTTCACGCCTGCAGCGCGGCGCGGGGCGGGTCAATCTGCTGCGCCTGCCGTACTTCGGCGAGCAGGCCGCCGAGATGCTGGCCGGAACCAGGCACCTGATCCTCATCGGCACGCAGGCGCCGATCACCTTCTTCGCCTATCCCGGCAAGCCCCACTGGCTCACGCCCGACGGGTGTTCGCTGCATACCCTGGTCGAGCGCCAGGGCGACATCGACGGAGCGCTCGAGGCGCTCGGCCAGGCGGTGGGCATCGCCGGCACCCATGCGACACTGGTCTCGCCGGAGCGGCCGGCCCTGCCCAGCGGCGAACTGAACCCGCGGGCCATCGGCGCCGCGGTCGGCCACCTGCTGCCCGAAAACGCCATCGTGGTCGACGAAGGCGGCACCTCCGGGCATGCCACCACCATGGGCACGCGCGGCGCGCCCCCGCACGACTGGCTGCAGCTGACGGGCGGCTCGATCGGTTACGCGCTGCCCACGGCCACCGGTGCGGCGATCGCCTGCCCGGATCGGCGGGTGCTGTGCCTGCAGGGTGACGGCGGAGGCATGTATACCGTGCAGGCGCTGTGGACACAGGCGCGCGAAAAGCTCGACATCACGACCATCATCTTTTCGAATCGCCGCTACGGGATCCTGCAGGTCGAATTCGGCCGTGTCGGGGCGCACAACCCCGGACCCAAGGCGATGAGCATGCTCGAGCTGACCAACCCGGACCTGGACTGGGTCAAGCTGGCCGAGGGCATGGGTGTGCGCGCCTGGCGCGCACGAACGGCCGAAGAATTCAATCGGGCCCTGGCGGCGTCCTTCGTCGAGTCCGGGCCGTCGCTGATCGAAGCGGTGATCTGACCGGTCACCTGTCTTGCGCTGTTCAACCCGGGCTGGTGCGCCGTGTCGCGCCAGTGCCTTTTGAGGGAGAGTTCCATGTTCCGCTGCGTTCGTGCCGCCCTGTCCGCCCTGATCGCCGTGTCCAGCTTCGGCGTGCTGCCGTCGGCCGGTCACGCTCAGACCTATCCCAGCCAGCCGGTGACGCTGGTGGTGTCTTCCGCTGCCGGGGGCATCGTCGACACCGTGGCGCGCCTGATGGCCGCCGAACTCACCACCAGCCTGAAGGTCCCGGTGCTGGTCGAACCGCGCGCCGGGGCCAGCGGCATCGTGGCCACCACGCACGTCTTCAAGGCGCCCAAGGACGGCCACACGGTGCTGTTCACCTACACCGCGCACGTCCAGACGCCGGCGCTGCGCCGCAACCTGCCCTACGACCCGATCAAGGACTTCCTGCCGATCTCGCACATCGCGCTGTCGGCCAACATCATCGCGGTGCTGCCCAGCTTCCCGGCCAACACGCTCGAAGAACTGGTCGCGCTGGTGCGCGCCAATCCGGGCAAGTATTCGTACGGCACCTTCGGCAATGCGACCAGTGCGCACATCGCCGGCGAGCTGCTCAAGCGCGAGGCGAAGCTCGACATGGCCCATGTGCCCTACAAGGGGGCCGCGCCGCTGCTGGCCGATCTGCTGGCCGGCCACGTGCCGATCGGCTTTGCCGACACGGGCACTTCGATGCCGCACCTGAAGGCCGGCAAGATCAAGGCATTGGTGATCAACGGTGCGCGCCGTTCCAGCCTGATGCCGACCGTGCCCACTTTCCTGGAATCGGGCTACAAGGGGTTCGAGCAGTACGGCTGGATCGGCGCGCTGTTTCCGGCCGGTGTGGCGCCCGATCGCGTGGCGCTGATGTCCAGCGAGATGTCGCGCATCATCAAGCTGCCGCACATGCAGCAGCGGCTGCGCGAGCTCAATCTCGAACCGCTGGGATCGAACGCCGATGATTTCGCCAAGGTGCTGGCCAACGACCTGAGCTCCTGGACACGGCTGGTGACCGAACTGGGCATTCAGGAGAACTGAGCGGAAGAACTGAGAAGAACTGCGCAGGAGAACCGCGCAGGAGAACCGCGCCGCGCCCCGATCAGGCGGACCGGGCGGGCCGGCGGGTTCGATCAGGCGGTGCCGCCATTCGCTTCGTCGGGTGCCGCAAAAAAGCCCGCGAACGCGACGGCCATCTCGGCCATCTCGGCCCGCAGCAGCGCTTCTCCCTTGCGCCACGACAGGGCCTCGACCCGCGCCTCGAGGCTGGCCAGCAGATAGGTCATCGAGCGGATCAGCAGCGCCCAGCGCACCGCGAAAGTGGCCGCCGACAGGTGCGCGGATTCCGTGCGCAGCAGGCGCCCCGTCTGGCGGATGCCGCGGTCGTAGTGACTTCCGATGTAGCGGCGCAGGTCGATCTCGTCGCTGACGAAGCTGTGCGCCAGCAGGCGCCTGAAATGGCTGCGGCCGCGGGCCGCGAACACCGGTTCGGCGCTGGGCTCGATCTGGATGCGCAGCAGTTCGACGGCGCGGCGCGCCGGCGGCGGCGGATCCTCGAGATACGCCGACAGGCGTTGCGCGCGGGCCTGCTCGATCGCGGGCATGCGCAGGTCGCAGATCGCATGGGCCAGCGCCTCGCGCGATCCGAAGTGGTAATGCACCGTCGCGAGATTGCGCTGGCGGGTGGCCGCGACGATCTGGCGCAGCGACACGCCCATCAGGCCGTGCAGTGCGAACAGCCGTTCTGCCGCCAGCAGCAGCTCGAGACGCGTGGCGGCCGCGCGCGCGCTGCGCGGGGTCGCCGCTGGCGCGGGTGCCGCGCTCGGCCGCGGGGCAGGCGGCGCGGCCATCGGGTCCGGGGCACAGCAGCTGTCCGCTTTTGGGGCATCGTGGTTGACAGTTTAATGCATTCGCTTTAATTGTCGACGGGTCCGCGATTTATCGCGCCATGGGGTTTTGCCGGGGCAGTCCCGCGCGGCGCGCCCGACCAGACTCCCTCGAGCCCAGTGCCATGCCCGTATTCGAATCGTCGGTCGACCCTTCGTCCGAGGCCTTCCGAGCCCAGCGGGCCGGCATGCTGGCGCTGATCGACGAGATGCGGGCGCTGCACCAGCGTACCGTGACGGCATCGGCGCGCGCGGCGCCGCTGTTCGAGCGGCGCAAGCAGCTGCTGCCCCGTGAGCGCCTGGCCCGGCTGCTCGACCCGGGCGCGCCTTTTCTCGAGCTGATGGCGATGGCCGGTTATTGCGGCATCGAAGACCCCGACCCGGCGACCAGCGTGCCCGGCAGCGCGATCATCGCGGGCATCGGATTCGTCAGCGGGGCGCGGGTGATGGTGGTGGTCAACGATGCCGGGATCGGCGCCGGCGCCATGCAGAACCTGACTGGCCGCAAGATCATGCGCTGCCAGGAGATTGCGCTGGCCAACAAGCTGCCGTTCATTCAGCTGGTCGAAAGCGCCGGCGGCAATCTGCGCAGCTACCGGGTCGACCGGTTCATCGCCGGAGGCGGCATGTTCCGCAACCTGGCGCGCCTGTCGGCGGCCGGGCTGCCGGTGCTGGCCGTCGTGCACGGATCGTCGACGGCCGGCGGCGCCTACCTGCCCGGCCTGTCCGACCATGTCGTGATGGTGCGCGGCCGGGCCCGGGCCTTCCTGGCCGGACCGCCGCTGCTCAAGGCGGCCACCGGCGAAATTGCCACCGAAGAGGAACTCGGCGGCGCCGACATGCACGGCTCGATCTCGGGCCTGGCCGACCACCTGGCCGACGACGACGCGCAGGCGCTGTCGATGCTGCGCGAGGTCGTGCGCGGACTCGACTGGAACCGCGCGCGCGTCGAGGGCGCCAGCCGACCCTGGCGGGCGCCGCGGCTCGATGCCGAGGACATCGCCGGCCTGATGCCGCTGTCCTCGCGCCAGCCGGTGGACATGCGCGAGGTGATCGCCCGGCTGGCCGACGATTCCGAACTGAGCGAGTTCCGTCCCGCCTACGGCCCGGCCACCGTCTGCGCGACCGGATTCCTGGAGGGGCACGCCACCGCGTTCATCACCAACAACGGCCCGCTCGACCCGCAGGGCTCGACCAAGGCCGCCCAGTTCATCCAGCTGTGCGACCAGGCCGGCACGCCGATCGTGTACCTGCAGAACACCACCGGCTTCATCGTCGGGCGCGCGTCCGAAGAGGCCGGCATGATCAAGCATGGCGCCAAGCTGATCCAGGCGCTGACCAATGCGCGCGTGCCGCAGATCACGATCATGTGCGGCGCCTCGTTCGGCGCCGGCAACTACGGCATGTGCGGGCGTGCGTTCGAACCGCGATTCGCCTTCTCGTGGCCGAATGCGAAATCGGCGGTGATGGGGGGCGAGCAGGCGGCCGCCACGATGGCGATGGTCGCGCAGGCCGGCGCGCAGCGCCGCGGCAAGCCGCTGGATCTCGACGCGCTCGAACGCGACAAGCGCGAGATCGTCGACAACTTCGAGCGGCAATCCGGCGCCTTGCATACCAGCGGGCTGCTGCTGGACGACGCGATCATCGATCCGCGCGACACGCGCACCGTGCTGGCGATCGTGCTGGCCACCTGCCGCGAAGCCGATGCCCGTGTGCTGAGACCGGTGCAGTACGGCGTTGCCCGCTTCTGACGCCGCCGCCTGAACCCGACGACCGAGCCAAGAACACCTACGGAGCCTGCGCGCCATGCAATACACCCCCGAGCACATCGCACTGCAAGACAGCGTGCGGCACTTCATCGACCGCGAGATCACGCCGAACATCGCCGCCTGGGAGAAGGACGGCATCTTTCCCGCGCACGAGCTCTTTGCCAAGATGGGCAAGATGGGTTTTCTCGGTGTGAACAAGCCGGTGGAGTACGGCGGCCTGGGCCTGGATCATTCCTACGAGATCGCCTATTGCGAGGCGATCGGCGGCATCGGCACCCAGGGTGTCAGCATGGGCATCGCGGTGCAGACCGACATGGCCACGCCGGCGCTGGCGCGCTTCGGGTCCGACGCATTGCGCCACGAGTTCCTGGTGCCTGCGATCATGGGCGAACAGGTCGTCTCGATCGGTGTGTCCGAATCCGGCGCTGGCTCCGATGTCGCCTCGGTCAAGACGCGGGCGCGCAAGGACGGCGACGACTACATCATCAGCGGCTCGAAGATGTGGATCACCAACGGCACGCAGGCCGACTGGGTGTGCCTGCTGGTCAACACGTCCGATGATCCCCCGCATCGCAACAAGTCGCTGATCTGCGTGCCGCTCAAGCGCAACGGGCAGCGTGTACCGGGCGTCAGCGTGCAGAAGATCGACAAGATCGGCATGTGGTCCTCGGACACCGCCCAGATCTTCTTCGACGAGGTGCGCGTTCCGCAGCGCTACCGGATCGGCGAGGAGGGCATGGGCTTCACCTACCAGATGATGCAGTTCCAGGAGGAGCGGCTGTCCGCGGCGGCGCGGCGGATCACCGCGCTGACCAACGTCATCGACCAGACGATCGAGTACACGCGCAGCCGCATCGCGTTCGGGCGGCCCATCCTGGACAACCAGGTGGTGCACTTCCGGATGGCTGAACTGAAGACCGAGATCGAATGCCTGCGTTCGCTGGTGTACAGGGCGACCGATGTGCACATGGCCGGCGAGGACATGACCGAACTGGCCTCGATGGCCAAGCTCAAGGTGGGCCGGCTGTGCCGCGAAGTCACCGACTCTTGCCTGCAGTACTGGGGCGGCATGGGCTTCACGCTGGACAACCCGGTGTCGAGAGCCTTTCGCGACCTGCGGCTGATCTCGATCGGCGGGGGCGCCGACGAGGTCATGCTGCAGATCATCTGCAAGCGAATGGGCATCCTGCCCCGGCATTGACCCAGCCCTGCCCGTGCGCCACCGGCCCCGCCCATGACCCGACGCTTCGACACCCTGCTGGTCGCCAACCGCGGCGAGATCGCCCTTCGCATCCTGCGCACGGCGCGTCGCCTGGGCCTGCGCACGGTGGCCGTCTATTCGGACGCCGACCGGCACAGTCCGCATCTGGCTCACGCCGACCTGGCGTGCCGCCTCGGGCCGGCGCCGGCGCGCGAATCCTATCTGTGCATCGAGCGCCTGATCGACGCGGCGCTCGCCAGCGGCGCCCAAGCCGTGCATCCCGGCTATGGTTTCCTGGCCGAGAACGCGAGCTTTGCCGCGGCGGTGCAGGCTGCCGGACTGGTGTTCGTCGGCCCGCCCGCGCAGGCGATCGAACTGATGGGCAACAAGGCGGCAGCCAAGGTCCGCATGGCGGCTGCCGGCATGCCCTGCATCGCGGGCTGGCAGGGCGGCGCCGACGAGGTGCCCGACGACGCGGCGCTGGTCCGCGAGGCCATGCGGATCGGCTTCCCCGTCATGGTCAAGGCGGCCGCGGGCGGCGGCGGTCGCGGCATGCGGCGGGTGGCGAAGGCCGACGACCTGCCCGAGGCTCTGGCCATGGCGCGATCGGAGGCGATGGCCGCGTTCGGTTCCGGGCAGCTGATCCTGGAGCGCGCGATCGATCAGGCACGGCACATCGAGATCCAGGTATTTGCCGATGAGCACGGCTCAGTCATCCACCTGGGTGAGCGCGACTGTTCGGTGCAGCGCCGCCACCAGAAGCTGATCGAAGAAGCGCCCTCGCCGGCGGTCGATGCGGCACTGCGCGAAGCGATGGGCGCGGTTGCGGTCGCGGCCACCCGTGCGATCGGCTATCGCGGGGCCGGCACGCTGGAGTTCCTGCTCGAGCCGGACGGGCGCTTCTGGTTCATGGAGATGAATACCCGCCTGCAGGTCGAGCACGGAGTCACCGAACTGGTCACCGGACTCGATCTGGTCGAGTGGCAGTTGCGCGTTGCGCAAGGCGAACCGCTGCCGCTGACTCAGGACCAGGTGCGCTGGCAGGGGCACGCGATGGAGCTGCGCCTGTGCGCCGAGGACCCGTCGCGCGACTTCCTGCCGCAATTGGGCGAGGTGCTGGCCTGGGAGGCACCGCCGGGCGTGCGCGCGGACGCCGCGCTGGCGGCCGGGGTGGTGGTCGCGCCCGACTACGACTCGATGCTGGGAAAGGTGATGGCGCACGGCGCCAGCCGCGCCGAGTGCATCGACCGCCTGGTTGCCGCCGCGCAGCGCACGGTGCTGCTGGGCGTGCGCCACAACCTGGCTTTCCTCACCGCCTGCCTGCGTGATCCGGTGTTCGCCGAGGGCGGCGCCTCGACCACTTTCATCGAGCGGCGGTTTCCGGGCCCGCGTCCGCCAGGCACAGCCGCCGCCGCAGGTGGCTCGCCTGGCCGCGGTTCTGCTGTTCTCGCGGGCCGCAAGCGAGGGCGCCTGGACCAATGCGCTCGGTCTGGGCGCGCGGGTCGAGCTCGAATCGCAGGGCATGGACCGCACCGAATATCAGGTGACGCACGAATGGGTCGCCGTGACGCACGACCGGGTCGCGGTGACGCACGAGCGGACGACAGGGACGCGCGAGCGGTCCGTGCAGGTGACGCCGCGGGTCGATGGACACGAGGCCGAGCCCGTGCGGGTGCACCGCCTGGTGCAGCAGGCCGATCTGCTGAGCTTCGAGCTCGACGCAATGACCCATCGGGTCCGGTACGCGTTCGCGGGCGATGGGGCGCTGTGGCTGCATGCGCAAGGGTGCCAGTTCGTGTTTCGCGATGAGATCCACCGCCACGGGACGGCGGCGGGTCCGCGAACGGCGGTGGCCGGCGAGCTGCGCGCTCCGCTGGCCGGGCGCGTGGTGCGCGCGCCCTTTCAGCCAGGAGATCCGGTGGGGCAGGGTGACACCCTGGTGGTGATCGAGTCGATGAAGATGGAGCATGCCCTGAGCGCGCCGTTCGCCGGCGAACTGGCTGAACTGAATGCTTCGGTCGGCGATCAGGTGGTGGCCGGGCGTGTGCTGGCGCGCGTGCTGCCGCGTGGCCCCGGAGTCGGCCCCCGTCCGCAGCCCCCGCATCCGCATCCGCGTCCCGGACTGATCGCCCGGCAGTCTCGAAAACCGCCCTGCGCGCGTGCGCGGCTCCGCCGTGGCGCGCCGGTCAGTTCAGTCCGTAAACCTTGACTGAATTTTCCGCCGCCCGCGACGATCCCCCAGTCCACGGTCGGTGTTTTCCGGCCTATGATTTCCGTCCGCAGAGACTGCCCCGGGAGGGCCGCGCTCATCGATCGAGCCCGGGCCCGCCCGAACAGACTGATTCCCAAGCGCGCGCACGACGACACCGGCACGGAGCACTCATGACGAACCCGACGAATTCCTCCCCTTCCACCGCATCGACGCCTGCGTCCGGCGGGCGCATCGGCCCTCTTCAGGGCATCCGCATCCTCGACCTGTCGCGCGTGCTGGCAGCACCGTGGTGCGTGCAGAACCTGGCCGACATGGGCGCCGATGTGATCAAGATCGAACGCCCGGGACCGGGCGACGAGTCGCGCCACTGGGGCCCGCCCTGGCTGAACGGCCCGGATGGCAAACCGACCCGCGAGTCGGCCTATTTCATGTCGACCAACCGCAACAAGCGCTCGGCCGCCATCGACCTGGCCAACCCGCAAGGGCAGGCGATCATCCGCAAGCTGGCCGAACAGGCCGACATCTGCATCGAGAACTTCAAGGTCGGCGACCTGGCGCGTTATGGCCTGGACTACGCTTCGCTGTCCAAGGTGAACCCCCGCCTGATCTATTGTTCGGTGACCGGATTCGGGCAGGACGGCCCCTGGGCGACGCGCCCCGGCTACGACTACCTGTTCCAGGGCATGGGCGGCCTGATGAGCGTGACCGGTGAACGCGACGATCTGCCCGGCGGCGGGCCGCAGCGCTTCGGCGTGCCGATCGTCGACCTGTTCACCGGCATGTACGCGACGATCTCGATCCTGGCCGCGCTGAACCATCGCAATGTCACCGGCGAGGGTCAGCACATCGACATCTCGCTGATGGGCGCGGTGATGGCGATGAGCTCCGGGCAGCTCTCCAACTACATGATCGGCGGCAAGGTGCCGGGGCGCACCGGCAACGCCTCGCCCAACATCACACCGTACGGCGTCTATCCGTGCTCCGATGGGCTGTTCATCGTGGCCAGTGCCAACCAGGGCCAGTTCAGCGCGCTGTGCAACGCGCTCGGTCATCCGGAATGGATCGCCGACCCCCGCTTCAAGGACAACGGCGCGCGCATGGCCCACCAGTCGGAGCTGCATGCCTTGTTCTCGCAGATCCTGAGCACGAAACCGCGCGCCCACTGGGAATCCCTGTTCCTGGAAGTGGGTGTTCCCGCCGGCCCGATCAACGACTACGCGCAGGCGATGGCCCATCCGCAGGCCCAGCACCTGAAGGCTCGGATCAGCATCCCGCACGCGACCGGCGTCGAGGCGCCCGGTATTGCCAACCCGATGCGCTTCTCGAAGACGCCGGTCACCTATCGGCGGCCGCCGCCGATGCTCGGCCAGCACACGCAGGAAGTGCTGCAGGAACTCGGCCTGGACCAGGCCGCCATCGACGCGCTGGTCAAGGCCGGCGCGGTGAAGTTCGGTTGACCTTTAAGGATCGCATCGTCATGAAGAATCGTTTTGACCTCACCGGCAAGGTCGTCCTGGTCACCGGCGGCAGCCGCGGCCTGGGCCGCGCGATGGCGCTGGGCTTCGCCGAAAATGGCGCCGACGTGATCATCGCTTCGCGCAAGCTCGACGCCTGCGAGGCGGTGGCTGCCGAAGTACGCGCGATGGGCCGGCGCGCGCTGCCGATCGCCGCCAACGTCAGCCGCTGGGGCGACTGCGACGCACTGGTCCAGGCCTCGTATGCGGCCTTCGGCAAGGTCGATGTGCTGGTCAACAACGCCGGCTTATCGCCTTTGTACGGCAAGCTCTCGGAAGTGACCGAAGAGCTGTTCGACAAGATCGTGGCGCTCAACCTGAAGGGGCCGTATCGGCTCAGTTCGCTGATCGGCGAGCGCATGGCCGAAGGCGAGGGCGGCAGCATCATCAACATCTCGTCGACCGCCGCGGCCAATCCGGCGCCCAAGGCCGAGCCGTATGGCGCGGCCAAGGCGGGCCTGAACAACCTGACCCGATCGTTCGCCTTCGCATTCGGCCCGAACGTGCGGGTCAACAGCATCATGTGCGGCCCGTTCCTCACCGATATCTCCAAGGCCTGGGACATGGAGGCCTTCGCCAAGCGCGCCGCCAATTCCATTGCGTTGAAGCGCGGCGGCCAGGCTGAAGAAGTGGTCGGCGCGGCACTGTATTTCGCCAGCGCCGCGTCGTCGTTCACCACGGGTGCGGTGCTGCGCGTGGACGGCGGCACCTGATCGGCCCATCCCCGCGCGGGGTGCGGCCCCCGCGGCCCGGGGTAGGGCCGTATCCACGTTCAGGAGCCTTCCGTGGCCAGACTGAGCAAACTCTCCCGTTCCATCGCCGGCAAGGTGGCCATCGTCACCGGCGCGGCCAGCGGCATGGGCCGCGCCACCGCGCACCTGTTCGCCGATGAGGGCGCGCACGTCGCGGCGCTGGACATCAGCCCGATCGATCCGGTGGTGGCCGAGATCACCGAAGCCGGCGGCAGCGTGCGCGGCTGGCAGCTCGATGTCAGCCGCAAGGACGACATCGACCGGGTGGTCAATGAGATAGCCGCGCACTTCGGCGGCATCGACATCCTGGTGAACAACGCCGGCATCTCGATGCACGGCGCGATCGACACCGACGACTTCGAATCGCGCTGGGCCCGCAGCCTCGACGTGCTGCTGACCGCGCAGGTGCGCATGATCCGCGCCGCGCTTCCCCACCTGCGCAAGTCGTCGGGGGCGCGCATCGTCAACATCGCGTCCACCGAGGCGCTGGGCGCAACCCGGTTCATCAGTCCCTACACCGCGGCCAAGACCGGCGTGGTCGGACTGACGCGTTCGCTGGCGGTCGAGTTCGGGCCCGAGGGCATCACCGTCAACTGCATCTGCCCGGGGCCGATCAACACCGGCATGACGCAGCGCATCCCGCCCGAGCAGAAGGCCGAATACGCGCGCCGGCGGGTTGCGCTGCGCCGCTATGCGGAGCCCGAGGAGGTGGCGCAGATGACCCTGTCGCTGGTGCTGCCGGCGGCGGGCTTCGTCACTGGCGCGACGCTGCCAGTGGACGGCGGGCTGACGATCCGCAACGCCTGATTGAGTCACCACTTAACGGAGAGCAGACCATGAGCGACATTGCCTACCAGACCGTTTTGCCCGAAGGCTGGCCACGGCCGAGGGGTTTTTCTCACGCGGTGGTGGCCCGAGGGGGCACCCAGGTGCGCATCGCTGGCCAGATCGGCATCGTGCGCGGCGAGGCCTCGGTGGCGGCCGATGCCGACATGGGCACCCAGTGGGGCAGGGCGATGGCCAACCTCGTCACGGTGCTGCGCGCAGCCGGCGGGCGGCCCGAGCACCTGATCATGCTGCGGGCCTACGTAACCGACATCGGCGAGTTCAATCGGGCTGGCGCGGCGGTTGGTAAAGCCTGGGGCGAGACCCTCGGCAAGCACTTCCCGGCCATGACGCTGGTGCAGGTGTCAGCGCTGATCGATCCGGCCGCCAAGGTGGAGATCGAGGGCGAGGCCCTGCTGCCTTGAGCCTTTGACTTACTAGGTAAGTCGAGATAGGCTAGCGGTCGATTTTCTCGCTCGGGACCCAGCATGTCGACGCTCCTAGTCTCATCGAAAGGCCAGATCGTGCTGCCTGCCGCATTGCGGCGTCGGCTCGGGATGGGTGCGGGCGCCAGACTCGAGGTGATCGAGGAGCCGGACGGATTGAAATTGCGCGTCGTTCGATCCGTCGCGACGTCCAACCTGACCAAGATGGCCGGCATGGTCAAGGCGCCGACGCGCGGTGTCCCGCGTCGCCTGGAGGATTTCGACCCGGCGTCGCTGCTAGCCCGGGCGCGGCGCGCGAAACCATGAGGGCCTTGGATACGAACGTCCTGGCTCGGTTTTTCGTCGATGACGCCGATGACGCGCAGGCCGCCAGACAGCGGCCAGCCGCGGTGGCCGCGCTTTCTGAACGATCTTTCGTGTCGGTGACCGTGCTCCTGGAATTGGAGTGGGTCATGCGTGGTTTCTATGAACTGCCTGCACGCGACATCGGTCGCGTATTGCGAGCGCTGGCGGGCATCGAACACGTCACCTTGGAGGACCGCGACGCGGTCCTGGTGGCGCTCGATGCTCACGAGCAAGGCCTCGACTTCGCAGATGCGCTGCATCTGGCGCGAAGTTCACGCGCCACTGGATTCGCGACATTCGATCAGCGACTGGCCAAGCGCGCCAAGGCTCTCGCGCTGGCGCTGCCAGTGGAGTTGCTGGCGTAGAGGGTGCGGCCTGTCACCCTGACGATCACCCCGCCTTGCGTGCCGGGATCTTGTTGAACGGCATGCCGCGGTCGGCCCTCATGTCGGCGGGCAGGCCCAGCACCCGCTCGGCGATGATGTTGCGCAGGATCTTGTAGCGCAGCCCGCTGGTGCGCACCGCCCAGGTTGCCAGCTTGGAGCGGACCGCGGAGTCGTCGATCGGCAGGCCGTTGCCGGTGTCGAAGCGGCAGCACAAATCCAGCAACTCCGGAAACCCGGTGGGCATGCCGGCGCCGATCGACAGGCGCTCGTTCATCAGCGTGGTCAGCGAGACTTTCCAGCCCTGGCCGACCGCGCCCAGGCGCTGGCTGTCGGGGATGCGCAGGTCGGTGAAGTAGACCTCGTTGAATCCGGACTGGCCGTTGACCTGCTTGATGGGGCGGATCTCGATGCCGGGGCTCTTCATGTCGATGAAGAACATCGTGAGGCCATCGTGCTTGGCCACGTCGGGGTCGGTGCGGGTGAGCAGGATGCCGAAGTCGGAATAGTGCGCGCCGCTGGTCCAGATCTTCTGGCCATTGACCACCCACTGGTCGCCGTCGCGCACCGCGCGGGTCCGCAGGCCGGCCAGGTCCGATCCGGCCACCGGCTCGGAGAACAACTGGCACCAGACCGCCTCGCCCGAGGCCAGCGGCGGCAGATAGCGCAGTTTGTGCTCCTGCGCGGCGAACGCCATCATCGTCGGGCCGCACATGCCTTGGCCGATCCCGAACGGCGAAGACAGCTTCGAGAACACGCCTTCCTCCTGCTGCCAGATCACGCGTTCGATGGGCGTAGCGCCGCGGCCGCCGAATTCGGTCGGCCAGTGCAGGCAGGCCCAGCCGCCTTCCTGTTTCTTCTTTTGCCAGGCCTTGCCGGCCTTGAGTACATCGCCGCTGCGCAGCGCCGGCTGGCCGAATCCGGCCAACTCTAGCTCGGCGCGCAGATCCTGTGGGGCGTTGGCCTGAATCCAGGCGCGTGCCTCGGCGCGGAAGGCGCGGCTTCTTGGGGGTGTCGTCGAAATTCATGGTCGTGTTCCTTGGTGCGTTCGGGCGCTGGGGCGGCGTTCAGGCGGCGCGGCGGGCGCGCAGGCAGTCGATCAGGCGGTCTTCCCA
>JADJVQ010000028.1 GCA_016710525.1 Burkholderiaceae bacterium | reverse complement strand
AACGGATGCTCGTCTCGGCGCAAATCGCGCAGGCAATCCCGGCTGTATTCAGCCAGCCGCAGCATCCGTTCCTTGTTGATCGCGTATCGCTCGGGCCGGCAATGGCTCAGCATTTGGGCCATCCACCGCATCTGGAAGAGGCTGCCGTCCGGACGGAACGAAAGCGGCGCGTGACGCTGGAAAAGCCATTTCAGCGCTTTCAGCGGAATGCCGGGGGCAGCCCACGGGGTCGAATAGCCAGGGGAGATCTGGCCAGCATTGGCGTGGCTGGTTTCGAAAGCCGCTTGCGGTTGCCGATCGACGACCGTGACGTCCACTCCTTCGCGCGCCAGGTAATACGCGGTGGTCACGCCGATGACGCCGCTCCCCAAGACCAGTACCCGCATGGCGATGCTCCACTCCAGACTGAGCCGTGCCGAGCACGGCTCTGATAGCTGAAGTCTAAGAACAGAACGAGCAGGAAGTCCGCTGTTCATGGGCCTGTTCGTAGTGAAAAGCGTCGTTTATCATCTCCGGAACCAGGAAATGTCCTGTCCCGGCGCTTCGGCGCAGGGAAACCCCTATATGGCCCCGGCCAGGAGGGCCCATGCGAGTGCGAACCCGCAGCGCGCGCGAACTCGACCGGATCGACCGCCGGATCCTGCGCCTGCTGCAAAGTGATGGGCGTCTGCCGGTCAGTGAAGTCGCCGAACAGGTAGGGCTGTCGCCAACACCTTGCGCGGAACGCATTCGTCGGCTCGAGCGAGATGGATTCATCCTGGGCTATCACGCCCGGCTAGATCCCCATGCCCTGGGCCAGTCGCTCCTGGTTTTTGTCGAGATCAAGCTGGCCCACAAGTCCGGGCCGATCTTCGATGAGTTCCGGCGCGAGGTCATCAAGCTGCCCAACGTGCTGGATTGCCACCTTGTCTCAGGTGAATTCGACTACCTGATCAAGGCTCGCATCCCGGAGATGTCCGCCTATCGCAAGATGCTGGGAGACATGCTGCTGGCATTGCCCGCCGCCCGCGAGTCACGGAGCTACATCGTGATGGAGGAAATCAAGGAAAGCCTGGAACTGACGATCGAAGAACCTCCGTCAAGCAGTTGATCGCGGATCGGCATGCTGGTCCACCGTTCATCGCATGGCGAAAGGGCATCGGGGATGGAATGAACAGCCGTTCGGAGGATTCAGCGGGTTGGGCACCTCTCCAGCGACCGGTACGCGGGATTTTCCCGTCATGCTGATGTCCGGGATAGCGTCGAGCAGCATCCGGGTATACGGGTGACGCGGCCGAGCGAACAATTCGTGCTTGGACGCGAGTTCAACGATGCGTCCCAGGTACATGACGCCCACCCGGTCGCTGACATGATGCACGACGGCCAGATTGTGTGAAATAAAGAGGTAGGTCAGCCCATGCTGTCGCTGCAGCTCGCGCATCAGGTTGAGCACTTGCGCCTGAACGGAGACATCGAGCGCAGAGGTCGGTTCATCGCAGACCAGGAACTCGGGCTGTGAGGCCAGCGCACGAGCGATCGAGATGCGCTGGCGTTGGCCGCCGGAAAATTGATGCGGATACTTCTGGGCGTCTGCGCCGGCCAGGCCGACCTGCTCGAGCAATTCGACGACCCGGGCTTGCGTCTGTTCTGGATTTGTCAGCAGACGGTGCACGCGAATGGGTTCGGCGACGATGTCGGCCACCTTCCATCGCGGGTTGAGGCTGGCATAGGGATCCTGAAAGATCATCTGCAGCCGGCGCCTCAGCCGAGTGCCTTCGCCCGACGACATGGTCGCAAGATCCTGGCCGTCGAAGACGATCCTGCCTTGGCTGGCGGGGTACAGCCCGACCAGCAGGCGGGCAACCGTCGACTTTCCACACCCCGATTCGCCCACTAACGCCAGGGTTTCGCCGCGATGGATGTCGAACGAGACACCATCGACCGCGCTGAGCAACTGGCGCGGTCGACGCTCGAGCACCCGATTGAGCCAGGGCGCGGAAACGTCGAACAGCTTGCTGATCGACTCGGCGCGCACCAGTGGCGCGAGGGGCCGATCGGCGGAATCGATTCCAGACCCGCCAGATGAGCTAGGCAACTTGGCGGGCTGGTCGACGCCGTACCCGGATGAGGGACTCATAGATCAGTTCCCGTCCACAGAGCGCAACGGCGAGACTGCAAATGCCGCGGCCACCTTCGGTTCGTGCAACCAGCATGCAGCCTCGACCCCACCGACCGCCAGAAGGTTGGGCCGCTGTTCTTGGCAAATGGCCACCGCACACGGGCAACGCGGATGGTACGCACACCCGGAGGGAATCGCAGTCAGGCGCGGCATCGATCCGTCAATCTGTTCAAGGCGGTCGCGCTCGGCACCCAGGGTCGGAATCGACCCCATCAGGCCACGCGTATACGGATGCTGCGGCTGATGGATCACCTGGGTCACCGGCCCGAGTTCGACCACCCGTCCGGCATACATGACAGCCACGCGATCGGCCGTTTCAGCGATCACGCCCATGTCGTGGGTGACGAGCATGACCGCGGTGCCATGTTCGCGGCACAAGGCCTTGATCAGGGAAATGATCTGGGCCTGGATCGAGACATCCAGCGCGGTGGTGGGTTCGTCGGCGATGATCAGCTTGGGTTCCGCGGCCAGCGCAAGCGCGATCACGACGCGCTGGCGCATGCCCCCCGAGAACTGATGCGGGTAGTGATCGATGCGCAATTCCGCGCCCGGAATGCCGGTGGATTTGAGCAGGTCGATCGCCCGGGTCCGGGCTTGTGCCGGGGTGAGGTTCAGATGGGTTTCGATGGTTTCGGTCAGTTGCCTGCCGACGCTGTACAGCGGGTTCAGCGAAGTAAGCGGGTCCTGGAAGATGGCGCCGATCTCGCGGCCGCGGATCTTGCGCAGTTCGTCGCCGGACAGGTTGTCGATGCGCCGGCCATTCAGCAGGATCTGGCCGCCAGTGATCTTTCCGGGAGGTTCCAGCAGGCCGATGATTGCTGCGCCCGTGAGGGACTTCCCGGCACCCGATTCACCGACCACGCCCAGCACTTCGCCCTGCGAGATGTCGAACGAAACATCGTCGATGGCGGTCAGCAGGGCCCGGCGGGTGTCGAATTGAACGCGCAGGTTGCGCACCTGCAGCAGCGCGGGTTTGCCGTCCATGTTCAACGCAGCCTCGGGTTCAACGCATCACGCAGCCAGTCTCCAATCAGATTGACCGACATGCACAGCAGCACCAGGGCCGCGCCCGGGAAGACCACCAGCCACCATTCCCCCGAGTAGAGAAAATTGTTGCCGTTGTTGATCATGGTGCCCAGCGATGGAGACGTGGGCGGCACGCCCACGCCCAGGAACGACAGCGTGGCTTCAGTGATGATCGCCGTGGCGATGTTGATCGTCGCGATCACCAGCACCGGGCCCATCACATTGGGCAGCACGTGGCGCAGCATGATCATCCATGGGGATACGCCGATCACGCGGGCGGCCTGGACATATTCCTTGTTTTTTTCGACCAGCGTGGAACCGCGCACCGTACGGGCGTACTGCACCCAATTGGCCAGGCCGATCGATCCGATCAGCACCGCGATCGCCAGCCAGTCGTTGTGAGCGTCACGCGGCAATGCGGCGCGGGCCACTCCGTCGATCAGCAGTGCAATGAGAATGGCCGGGAACGACAACTGCACATCGGCCACCCGCATGATGAAGGCGTCCAGGCGGCCACCCACGTAGCCGGACAATAGTCCGAGTCCGACGCCCAGCAGCGACGCGAAGACCACCGAGGCCAGTCCGACCAGCAGCGAAATGCGCGACCCGTACAGAATGGTCGACAGCACGTCGCGGCCCTGGTCGTCGGTGCCCAGCGCATAACTCAGGCGCCCCTGTTCGCTCCACGCGGGCGGCAGCAGCGAGTCGTTCAGCGACAGCGAGGCGAGATCGAAGGGCTGGTGCGGCGCCACCCAGGGCGCCAGAATGGCGCCCGCCACCATGATGGCCGCCACCAGTGTGGCGACCATCGCGACCGGACTCTGCTTGAAGCTGAACCAGAGGTCGCCGTCGAAAAACCGCGCCAGCGCGCCGCTCATGCCCACAGTCCGCTCAGCATTGCCTTCGTCGAAGCGATCATTTGATCACCACATACTTGTACGGATTGAAGTTGTCGGCCAACTGGACCAGGCTCACGTTCTTCTTCATTCCCCAGGCCAGCGCCTGCTGGTGAAGCGGCAGGTGACCGATGTCGTCGGCGTGAATCTTGAATGCGTCGGCGATCATGGCATTGCGCTTGCCTTGGTCGGTCTCGGCGGAGATCCGGGCCGTGAGTTCGTCGAGCTTGGGGTTGCTGTAATTGCCCAGGTTGAATTGCCCCTGGCCGCCAGCCCCAGGTGTGGCCATCAGCGCGAACAGAGGATTGTGGGAATCGTAAGTGCCTGGCGTCCAGCCCAGCATGTAGAACGAGGTATTGCGCGACAGGATCTTGGGGAAATAGGTGCCTTTGCTCTCTGCCTCCAGGGTGATCTTGACGCCGACACGGGCCAGCATGCCGGCGATCGCCTGGCAGATTTCGCCGTCATTGACATAGCGATCATTCGGGCAGCTCAGCTTGACCTCGAAACCGGTGGGGTAGCCTGCGTCCGCCAGCAGCTTGCGGGCTGCATCGGGGTCGTGCGCAAGGCGCTTGTTCTGCTC
Source organism: Burkholderiaceae bacterium (assembly GCA_016710525.1). GTDB lineage: Bacteria > Pseudomonadota > Gammaproteobacteria > Burkholderiales > Burkholderiaceae_E > Quisquiliibacterium. The sequence goes on along the minus strand of JADJVQ010000028.1, from coordinate 90,597 downwards.
GGCCTTGAAACCCTTGATGCCCGGTCCGATCATCAACGCGGTGGGCGCTGCGGCGCCTCGCATGATTCGGCTGCGAATCGCCTCGATATCGATGGCCTGGTAGAACGCCTGACGCACGCGGCGGTCCTTGAACGGGTTCTTGCCCTTGACGCTGGAGAACAGCAGTTCGTCGCGCTTCTGGTCCATGCCCAGGAAAATGGTGCGAAGCTCGGGCCCTTGCATGATCTTCAGCGCCGGATTTTGCGCGAGCCGCGCGGCATCCTGCACCGGCACGGGCTGCATCATGTCGATCTCGCCGGAGATCAGCGCGGCGACTCGGGTCGCATCGTTGCCGATCGGTGTGAAGATCACTTCGTCGACATTGCTTTCGATCTTGTCCCAGTAGCCGGTGTGACGGACCAGGACTGTTCGCACACCCGGATCGCGGGATTTGAGCCGGAACGGTCCGGTGCCATTGGCGCGGAACGAAGCGGCATTCTCGACCCCTTTGCGCTTGTCGACGGGCTGGCCGGCGCCATTGGCTTCACACCACGCTTTGCTCATGATGTACCACAGCGACAGCACATCGGGCAGGATGGGGAACGGCGCCGAAGTGACGATGTCGATGCTGTGCTCGCCGATCCTGCGGATCTCCTTGATCGCGCCGACGTAAGTCTTGACGTCCGACCCTTCGCCCAGGGCACGCCGATACGAAAAGATGACGTCGTCTGCCGTGAACGAGGAGCCGTCATGGAATTTCACGCCGCGTCGCAGCTCGAAGCGCCAGGTGTTTGGATCGGTCTGCTTCCAGCTGGTCGCCAGGCCGGGCACCAGCCCGAGCTGCTTGTCGCGGGCAACCAGCGGCTCATAGACATTGCCAGTGAAGGTCAGCTGCAGCGACTCGTTCAGCGAGTGCGGATCCATCGACAGTGCATCGCCCTGGTCGGCAACCTTGAAGGTGACGGCTGCCGCGGCGCCGGTCAGCATCATCGAGGCGGCCGCGGCCATCATCAGTCGGCGCGCCGTCTGTGCGAAGCAATGCATCGGAGGTCTCCAGGATCGGACAGGTCCAGGCATTCAGGCGGGCAGCGGCATCGCACGCTCGATCAGCCGGACGAACAGGGCCACTCCAAGCGGCAGGATCGCATCGTTGAAGTCGTAGCTGGTGTTGTGCAGGAAGCAGCCGCTTTCGCTGCCGCCCTGGCCGATCCGGAAGTAGGCGCCAGGTCGCTGCTGCAGCATGAAGGCAAAGTCTTCGGACCCCATGCTGGGATCGAGGTCGGGCACCATCTGCGCTTCGCCCACCAGCTCCAGCGCGGTCTGCTGGCCGAACAGGGCCTCGTCCCGGGAATTGATGGTGGCCGGATAGACCCGCTCATAGTCGACACGCGCCTTCGCGCCGAAGCCTTGCGCCACCGACTGAACCAGTTCGCTCAGCCGGGCCTCGATCATGTCTTGTGTCTCGCGCTTGAACGTGCGCACCGTGCCCACGATGGTGGCCTCGCGCGGGATCACACTCATCGCGCCAGGGTTGCCGGCCTGCAGCGAGCACAGACTGATGACCGCGGCGTCGATCGGATTGACGTTGCGCGAGACGATCGACTGCGCGGCCGTGATGATGTGTGCCGCCACCACCACCGGGTCGATCGCCAGGTACGGGTGGGCGCCGTGGCCGCCCCGACCTTCGATGTGGATCGTGACGCGATCGGCGGCCGCCATCATCGGGCCCGGTCGCACGGCGATCGTGCCCGGCGGCAGGCTGGGCCAGTTGTGCATCGCATAGACGGCATCGCAGGGGAAGCGTTCGAACAGACCGTCTTCGATCATCTTCTGGGCGCCGCCATAGCCCTCCTCGCCTGGCTGAAAGATCAGATGCGCGACACCATCGAAGTCGCGGGTGGCCGCCAGATGCCTCGCCGCGCCCAGCAGCATCGTGGTGTGGCCATCGTGGCCGCACGCATGCATCACGCCGGCATGGGTGGAGCGATGCTCGAAGTGGTTCTCTTCGGCGATCGGCAGGGCATCCATGTCGGCGCGCAGGCCGATGCGCCGCCCTGAACGATCGGTGCGCCCCGAATCACCGCCACGACACCGGTGCGGCCCACGCCCCGATGCACGGCATCGACGCCGTAGCGCGTCAGCTCGCGCGCGACCAGTTCCGCTGTGAAGTGCTCTTCGAAGCCGAGTTCGGGATGGCGGTGCAGTTCGTGACGAATCTCGACCAGGTCGCGATGGAACAGTCGCATCCGCGTGACGGTCGGGTGATCTGCCAGGTAGGGTTCAGGTGCATTCATGGGCGGGATGCCTGGAGTCGGATCAAGGAAGTGGGCGGACGATGTCAGTGGCTGGACGTGGCGCGGTCCATGCGCAGGCGCGGGTCGACCGCGAAATACAGCAGGTCGACGATCAGATTGATGACCACGAAAACGAGGGCGATCAGGCAAAGGTAGGCGGCCATGATCGGGATGTCGGCACTTTGCACCGCCTGGATGAACAGCAGACCCATGCCGGGCCACTGGAACACGGTCTCGGTGATGATCGCAAACGCGATGATGGCGCCCAGTTGCAGGCCCGCGATCGTGATGACGGGCACCAGCGTGTTCTTCAGGGCGTGTCCGAAGTGGATCGCGCGATCCGACAGGCCGCGGGCACGGGCGAACTTGATGTAGTCGGTGCGCAGCACCTCGAGCATCTCGGAGCGCACGAGCCGCATGATCAGCGTCATCTGGAACAGGCACAGCGTGATCGACGGCAGCACCAGATGCCTCAGGCCGTCGATGCTCGTCAGACCGGTCGTCCACCAGCCCAGACTTGCCGTCGCGCCCCGGCCGTACGAAGGCAGCCAGCCCAGCAGCACCGCGAAGGTCAGGATCAGCAGGATGCCGATCAGGAAGGTGGGCAGCGAAACCCCGATCAGCGAGAGCGCCAGGAAGACATTGGCCAAGAAGCCGCCACGACGCAGCGCGGTGTACACGCCCATCGGAATGCCGATGCACAAGGCCAGCACGGCCGCCGCGAACGAGAGCTCGAGGGTGGCTGGCAGCCGTTCGCGCAGCAGCGTCGAGACCTTTCGTCCCTGGCGGTACGACAGGCCGAACTCGCCCTGCGCGGCGTTGCCGACGAAGCGGCCGAACTGGACATAGAAGGGCTGCTCGAGTCCGAGGTCCCGGCGCAGGTCGGCGCGTTGCTCCGGCGTGGCATCCTGGCCCAGCATGGCCAGCACCGGATCGCCGACGTATTGAAACAGCGAGAACGAGACGAAGGCCACGACCAGCATGACCAGGGTCGCCTGGATCAGCCGTCGAATCACGAACGCGAGCATCGGGGATCAGTTGGGCGGAAGGGATTGGCAGCGCGTGGGCGGATCGGAAGTTTTCAGGCCGCCAGGAATCGCTCGGCCAGGCGAACCCAGTAGGTCGCGCCCAGCGGGATCAGGTCGTCGTTGAAATCGTAGGACGCGTTGTGCAGCATGCACGGACCCAGGCCATGGCCGGACGCCCGGTGAGTCCCATCCCCGTTGCCAATCAGGATGTAGCAGCCGGGCTTGGCCTGCAGCATGTAGGCGAAGTCTTCCGATCCCATCGTGGGCTCGAAGTCGAAGACGTTGTCGGGGCCGACGATCTCGTGCAGGACGTCGCGCGCGAAGGCGGTCTGCGGACCATGGTTGATCGTGGGCGGATAGTTGCGATGGAATCGCAGCGTGCCGGCCGCGCCGAAGGCCACTGGAAGTTGCTCGGCGATCGTCTTCATCCGCGATTCGATCAGGTCGAGCGTGTCGTTGGTGAACGTGCGCACCGTGCCGCAGATCGTGGCGGTCTCGGGGACCACGTTGTACGCTTCGCCGGTGTGGATCTGGGTGACCGACAGCACGGCAGTGTCGATCGGCTTCTTGTTGCGCGTCATGATCGATTGCAGGGCCTGCACCAGGTGGGTCGCGACCAGGACCGGATCGGTCGTGAGGTGTGGCAAGGCGGCATGCCCCCTTTGCCGCTGACGGTGATCGTGAACTCGTTGCTGCCCGCCATGACCGGACCTTCGCGCAAGGCGAACTGGCCCAGGCGCATACCCGGCCAATTGTGCATGCCGAAGACCGCATCGCAGGGGCATCGCTCGAACAGGCCATCGTCGATCATGCGCTGGGCGCCGGCCCCGCCTTCTTCCGCGGGCTGGAAGATCAGGTGCACGGTGCCGTCGAAGTTGCGGTATTGCGACAGGTAGCGTGCCGCGCCCAGCAGCATCGCGGTGTGGCCGTCGTGGCCGCACGCGTGCATCTTGCCGCTGTGGCGCGACCGATGGGCGAATTCGTTGTGCTCCTGCATGGGCAGGGCATCGATGTCGGCGCGCAGTCCGATGGCGCGGCTGGAGTTGCCATTGCGTAGAGTGCCCACGACCCCCGTTCCGCCCAGGCCGCGCACGACCGGGATGCCCCACGCCTGCAGGCGTTCGGCGATCAGGTCGGCCGTGCGGGTCTCTTGAAAGCGCAGTTCGGGATGCGCATGGATATCCCGGCGGATGTCTCGGATTTCATGATGGAACTGGACGATCCGATCGATCAGGTTCATGGCGTTCCGGTGGGGCGGGGCAATGTGCAAGCTTAGCACTGGGCCTCCAAGCCTTTGTGGCGTTGCCCCGCATTCGGTAGGCTTGTCGATTCCACCTGCGAAAGTTGCCATTGTCCGTCCACATGTTCGCTGCTCCCCGTCTGTTGGCAGTCCGCTGACATGCGTCGACTGCTGCTGATTGCCCTGGTGATGGCCTGCGCCGGTTGCGCCCTCACGGCCGATGTGCCGTACTACTGGCAGTCGGCCCGTGGCCAGTTCTCGCTGCTGAGCCTGGCGCGTCCCGTCGATGACTGGCTGGCCGACCCCGGCACCGACCCGCGCCTGCGGCGACGGCTCGAACTGGCCCGCGACGTCAGGCGTTATGCCTCGCGCGAGCTGGGACTGCCGGACAACCGCAGTTACACGCGCTACGCCGAGCTCGGGCGGCCGTTCGTGATCTGGAACGTTTTTGCGGCCCCGGCGCTGTCGCTGGAGCTCAAGCAATGGTGCTTTCCGGTCGCGGGCTGCGTGACGTACCGGGGCTACTTCGATCGGGACGCGGCCGAGACGCATGCCGCCGAACTGCGCGCGCAGGGCTGGGAGACCTACGTCGCGGGAGTGCCGGCTTACTCCACCCTGGGCTGGTTCGACGATCCGCTGCTCAGCACGTTCATCCACTACCCGGAGGCGGAGCTGGCGCGGCTGATCTTTCATGAACTGGCCCACCAGGTGGTCTATCTGAAAGGGGATTCGGCGTTCAACGAGTCGTTTGCCACCGCCGTCGAAGAGGCGGGCGTTCAGCGCTGGCTCCAGGCACATGGGGACTCGGCGATGCACGCGCGATATGCGGAGTTCGCGCAGCGTCGGCGCCAGTTCGTCGAACTGCTGCGCCGCAACCGCATCCGGCTCGAACAGGTCTATCGCCAGTCCGGATCCGTCGAGGAGCGCCTGTCGGCCAAGCAGGCCGTATTCGCCGAACTGCGCCGCGAATACGAACAGCTGAAGCTTGCCTGGGGCGGCTTCGCCGGCTACGACCGCTGGTTCGCGCAACCGCTGGGCAATGCCCATCTGGCCTCGGTGGCGACCTACACCGTCTGGGTGCCGGGTTTTCGCCGCCTGCTCGCGGCCAGTGGTGGCGATCTGCCGCGCTTTTTCGAGGCGGTGGGCCGGCTCGCCGAACAGCCGGCTGCGCAGCGCACGCAGGTGCTGACAGACCAACCCCGCTGATTCGCGCACGGCGCGGTCGGTGAGGGTTTGGCGATATGATCGTCCGCTCGTTTGTCGCCCGGGAGGCTTCGATGGTTCAACCTTGGCCGGCATCGGCCGAAACCTGGCTGCAGCAGGGGGATCGCGATGCCTCGGACAGCGCGATTGCCCCTCCGATGCATCTGTCGGCGACCTTCCGAGCCGACGACGCGGCCGACTTCGCCGCCATGGCGAGCCAGCCCCGGCATTCGCGCTATTACACGCGATACGGAAACCCGACGACCGACCGGGCCGCCGGTCTGATTGCGGGGCTCGAAGGGGCGGGCGCCGGCCTGATGACGGCCAGCGGCATGGGCGCGATCAGCGCGACCGTGATGGCGCTGGTCAGCGCGGGCGACCATGTGATCGCCCAGACCAATCATTACATGGGAACCTCGCGACTGCTCGCCGATGTGCTGGCACGCTTCGGGGTCTCGGTGAGTTTCGTCGACCAGACCGACCTCGGCGCGTTCGAGGCCGCCGTTCGACCGCAGACCCGTCTGATCGTGGTCGAGACTCCCGTCAACCCCACGCTGGCGTTGACCGACCTGGCTGCCGTGGCGGATCTGGCGCGACGCCGTGGTATCCGAACGCTGGCTGACAACACCTTTGCCAGTCCCCTGAACCAGCAGCCGCTGGCGCTGGGCATCGATCTGGTCGTGCATAGCGCGACCAAGTACCTGGGTGGGCATCACGATCTCACCGCGGGTGCCGTGCTGGGCGATCCGGCGCTGATCGACCAGGTATGGAATTGCGCCATCGTGCTGGGCGCGGTGCTCTCGCCGCACGACGCCTGGCTGCTGCTGCGCGGCATGCGCACGCTGGCCGTGCGGGTCGAGCGGATCAATGCCAGCACAATGGCGGTTGCCCAGGCTCTGTCTTGTCTGCCCGGGGTCGAGGCGGTCCACTATCCCGGCTTGCCCAGCCATCCGCAGCATGCGCTGGCCTGCCGGCAGATGCGCGGATTCGGCGGGGTGATGGCGGTGCAGGTCCGCGGCGGCTATCGCGAGACCGAACAGGTGATGAAGCAGCTGCGATTGTTTGCCCAGGCCGTCAGTCTGGGCGGTGTGGAGTCGCTGGCCGTTCATGCCGCCGCGATGTGGGCCGGGACACTCGATGATGCGGCACTGCGGGCCGCCGGCATCGCACCGAATCTGATCCGCTTGTCGATCGGACTGGAGAATCCGGCTGATCTGATCGCGGACCTGGCTCAGGCGCTGGGCGCAGTCCGCTGAACGGGCACGCTCGCCCAAGCGGCTTTACTCCGAGACGATTCGCTCGTACAGATAGGCTTCGAGCGCAAGGCGCAGCGACTCGTCGAGCGGGTCGTTCTGGACGCCGAACTGGATTCCGTAGACAAGCCGCCCCTTGCGGCTGCGCTTGTTGCGGATCGTCGAAGGCAGAGTGAGGGTGTAGCCCTGGCCGCGGACCTGGATGCGAAACACCAGCTCGAAGGTTTCGCCAGGTTCGCCGAAGGTCATGTCGGTGTCGATGCCGCACCCGTCGCCGGAAATGTTGTCGATCAGCACGGCCTGGCGCCGGCCGTCGTGCAGCACCGCGATGGCCTTCAAGCTGGCCCGAAGTCGAACCGCCCCGCGCAGTACCTGATGCTTGACGACCGTCGGGTAACGCAGGAACAGGTGCGCCATCGGCAAGGCCGAAAAGCGCATCAGCAGCGTATCGAACGAATAGGCGCTGCGCCCGGTCATCATGCGCACGCTGAGGGGGAAGCCATCTTCGACGTCGCGCCAGGTCTGGCGTCCCGGCAAGGGTGGGGCGCTGATGACGACGGCCTGCATGGCGACTTTGCCGATGAATTCCACCGGCACGGTCGCAGGCTCGACTTCGCCTTTCAGGTGGTAGGTGAGCTGGACGAACTCGACGTTATGCCGCAGTTCACTCAAGGCGTCAGCCGTCTGTCCGGGGTGCGGTCGTACCTCTGTCTGCGTCGCGGTGTCGTCGGTCCGTTCCAGCCCCGGCGCCTCCCGGAACACCCTGACCGCCAGTACCCGCTGGCGCTGACCTTCGTCGCCCACCATGAAGCCGGCCGGAGCGATCAGTGTGCCATTGCGGCCGTACAGGGCCCACGGCAACTGACGCCCGACCGCGATCTCCTGCGGGTCCACCGGCACCAGGACGGACTTGCCGGTCATGGTGCAGGCAGTCCGGGGCGCAGCCTGAAGCGCTGCAGCTTGCCGGTTTCGGTGCGCGGCAGACTGTCGCGAAACTCGACGGCTCGCGGGTACTTGTACGGTGCAAGGACGTTCTTGACCCAGTCCTGAAGTGCCCTGGCCAGGGCGGCTTCGCCGCCGGCCTTCGCGATCTCGCCGGCGCGAGGTACCACGAAGGCCTTCACGATCTGACCGCGAGTCTCGTCGGGTATGCCAACGACACCGCACTCGGCGACCGATTCGTGGGTCAGCAGCGCCGCTTCCACCTCGGGTCCGGCGATGTTGTAGCCCGCCGAGATGATCATGTCGTCCGAACGCGCCTGATAGAAGAAGTAGCCATCGTCATCGCAGGTGAAGGTGTCGCCGGTCAGATTCCAGCCGTCGCGCACGTAGTCGGCTTGTCGCGCATCGTCCAGGTATCGGCAGCCGGTCGGACCTCTGACGGCCAGGCGCCCTGTGGCGCCCGCAGGCACCGGATACCCTTGTTCGTCGACCACGCGCGCCTCGTAGCCGGGAACGACCCTGCCGATGCTGCCGCGCCGTACTTCGTCCTCGCGGGCGGATATGAAGATATGAATCATTTCGGTCGCGCCGATGCCATCGATGAGTTCGATCCCGGTGGCGGACTTCCAGAGCTGCCGGGTGGCGTCGGGCAGCGCCTCTCCCGCCGACACGCACTTGCGCAGGGATGACAGATCGTAGCGGCTGGCAACGGCCGCCATTTGTCGAAAGAAGGTGGGTGCAGTGAAGCATATGCTGGCCTGGTGCGCCTGAATCGCCGCCAGCAGGCCGTCGGGCGTGTACCGCTCGAGCAGCAGCACCGAAGCGCCGTAGCGCAGAGGAAAGCAGAGCAGGCCGCCGAGTCCGAAGGTGAACGCCAGTGGCGGCGTGCCGCAGAAGATGTCCTGCGCTGCCGGTCGCAGGATGTGCCGCGGAAACAGGTCGCACATGGCGAGCACGTCCCGATGGAAGTGCATCGTGCCCTTGGGCTGTCCGGTGGTCCCCGACGTAAAGGCAATCAGAGCAACATCGTCGGCGGCTGTTTCGCAGGCCTGGAACGGGATGCCGGACACGGGCCCGAGCAGGTCCACGCTCGGCTCGGGCTCGGTCCAGCCAGCTGGGGCACCGTAGACCATGACCTGGGTCAGTCGGGGAGAACGCGCCTGCGCCAGGCGCAGTTCATCAAGCAGGCGAGCGTCGCACAGGGCGGCCGTGACCTGGGCCTTCTCGAGGATCGGCGCCAGTTCGGCCGCACGCAACTGCGGCATGGTGGCGACCGCAACCAGGCCGGCCTTGACGACGGCCAGCCAGCAGATGGCCAGGCTCGGGTTGTTGGCGCCACGCAGCAGAACACGATTGCCGGGCACGAGTCCCATCGGGCCGGTCAGGATGTGCGCCAGGTGATCGACGCGGGCCTGGACTTCGCGGTAGCTGTAGACGCCCTCGTCGGACCTCAGCGCGGGCGACTCGCCCAGGCCCTCGGCGACCTTCGCGTCGAGCAGGGCGGCGACGGCGTTGAGTCGATCCGGGTAGCGCGTGTCGGGTCCGTCCAGCAGCAGCGTCGGCCAAAGGGACGGGGCCGGCAGGTGGTCACGGGCAAAGGTGTCCTGATGGGCGGAGGGGGTCATCGATGCTCCTGCCTCAAGAGGCTGCCGAAACCGGGGGGGCAAGCATTCAGCCTCGAATATATCGGTTGCGAAGCCTGAGAGTCGAGCGCGAAGGGCCGTGCGGCGGGCTGGCATGACGCTCAAGAAAAAAGGCGCCGGATCGACTCGGCGCCTTGGATCTACTCATCAGCTGGCCGTGGCCAGCGGAGGATCAGAAGGTGTGGCGGACGCCCACGGCGAAGGCACGGGGATCGGACCCGTTGGTGATGGTGCCTGCCGAAGTGGCCGAGGAGTTGATGCCGAAGTTGCCTTCGTTGTTGTTGCGATGCACGGCCAGGCTGGCGTGGATATTGGTACGGCGCGAGAGCGGGTACGTGTAGGCCAGCGCGAAGGTGTCACCCTTGCCCGAGGTGCGGTCGTTCTTCAGGCGAATGTACTGGGCGAGGACTTCACCCGCGCCGACCTTGACCGTGCCACCGAGGTTGAACATCTTGATCTTGTCGCCGCCCTGGTCTTTCGAGTCGGACTGCGAGTAGCCGCCCTTCAGGCCGAACGCGCCGACATTGAATCCGCCGCCGAGACTGGCCACCTTCTGCTGCTTGCCGGTGATGTTCTTGTTCACCTGGTAGGCGCCCGTGAGCAGCAGCGGGCCGGCGTTGTACAGCGCCGAGATGTCCATGCCCGATCCGGCCGACGAGGGGAACGCGCTATTGGTGTTTTCGCCCGCCGAGTAGGCCGCGTTCAATTCCAGACCGCCCCAACCGGCGCTGCGGAATTCGATCATGTTGCTGTAACGGGTGGCGTAGAAGTTGGCATAGCTGAGGGTGTTGCCCCAGAGGCCATAGCCGAAGGTGTCCGACGCCAGCAGCGACCAGAACGAGGGGGTGTAGTCGCGGCCCAGCTGCACATGACCCCAGGTGCTGCCCAGACCCACGAACGAGCGGCGCTGGAAATTCAATCCCCCCGCAGTGCCGTCATCGACGGTCATCTGGGCTTCGAAGTTGAACAGCGCCTTCAATCCGCCGCCCAACTCCTCCGTGCCCCGGATGCCCCAGCGGCTGGTCGATTGGGTGCCGGAATCCAGGCGGATAGTGTTCTTGGTGCCGGGGTTGCCGGTCCGCACGGCCGCAACGGCTGCATCGGCGATGCCGTACATGGTGACGTTGGTCTGCGCCTGGCCGACGACCGGAAGGGCAGCGGCGATCGCCACAGCAATGAGTGACTTGTTCATGGATCCATCTCCTGAGTTACTGAAACCTTCTGGGGTTGCCAATGCACCCCAGCTGCCTGAAATGTGGCCAGACATCAGCCAACGGCCAGACAGCAGCTGACTGTATTGTCGCCAAAATCGAGGGGACGACCAAGCCTGCCGAGGCCCCCGCGCGGCTTTGCGTTGCTCAGACGATGCAAGGGCAAAAAAAAAGCGCCGGATTGCTCCGGCGCTTTGGTTCGTCACGTCAGCTGGCAAGAGCCAGCGGGCGATCAGAAGGTGTGGCGAACGCCCACCGAGAAGGCTTTCGGGTCGTTGCCGACAGCATTCGGGGCAACGGTCTCGTCCGCCGCGCGCAGCGCGAAGTTGCCGGTCGAGTTGTTGCGCGTCTGGCCATAGCTGGCGTAGACGTTGGTGCGCTTCGACAGCGGGTGCACATAAGCCACGCCGATGGTCGTCGACTTGGGCTCGGTACCGCCGGTGGCGACCTTCTGCTGGATGACCTGGGCCAGCACTTCGCCCGCGCCAAGCTTGACGCCAGCGCCGACGCTGATGCCGGAGTGCTTGTTGTTGTCGCCAGAAGGATCAGCCACTGCGTAGCTGGCCGTCAGGCGGAACGCACCGAAGTTATAACCAGCGCCAATACCGAACTGGTTATTGTTGGTAGTGCCGGTACCGTTGATGCCCTTGAGCTGCTGATAGTAGCCTTGCAGGGTCAGCGGACCGCCGGCGTACACAGCCGACACGCCCATGATGTCGCCACCACGGGTCGGGGCAGCGGTGCGCTCGCCAACCGACCACATGGCGCGGACGGTCAGGCCACCCATGTTCGGGCTCATGTAGTGCACGGCGTTGCTGGCACGGGTTTCGATGCCGTGGTACACGCTGCCATGACGGTTCAGCGCGCCAACGACCGTGTAGCCCAGGTAGTTGCCGTACAGGCCATAACCCATGACGTCGGTTGCACCGCCGGCGGTAAACCCAGGGGTGTAGTCACGGCCCAGCACGACGGTACCGAACCCACCCTGGAAGCCGACGACCGAACGACGCGTGAAGTTCAGGCCAGCGGCCGTGCCGTCATCAACCCGCATGCCGGCTTCGAAGTTGAAGACAGCTTTCAGACCGCCGCCCAGATCTTCGGTGCCGCGGATGCCGAAGCGGCTGGTCGACTGCAGACCCGAGCTGACGACGATGGCGCTCTTGGCGTCACCGCCACGGTCTTGCATGCCGATGCCGGCGTCGGCGATGCCGTACATCGTGACGTTGGTTTGGGCGAGTGCAATCGTGGGCAGCGCGGCTGCGACGGCCACAGCGATAAGTGATTTCTTCATTGATCAATCTCCTAGGTTTCTGGAATCAATAGGCGGCCCTCAAACCACCCCAACTCCCCGAAGCAAGCCCAGTCGGGAGCTACCCCTCGGATAGAAGTCGGGTGTATTGTCGCCAAATTCGGGGGGGGGACCAAGCCTGCCGGTGGTCTGCCGGTGGTATTTACGCGGGTCTGTGGTTCAGTCACAACAGGTGGTGAGGCTGCCGAGAGCCGCTTCCACATGACGGGACGAGCCGGGTTTGCGACCCGCGACGCACGGCTAAAATGGCGCCATGTCCTCCAATGACACCTTGAGTCACACCGATCGGATGCTTTCTTGGGTAGGCCGCGGCCTTGCCACCGTCGCATCCGCGATTCCCGCCTCGCGTCCCCATCCGGGCGCAGCGGCCACCGATGACGCGCTGGCGCCGGAAGACCGGCAACTGTCGGCGGCCCTGATGCGGGTCAACCACGTCGGCGAGGTGTGCGCGCAGGCACTTTACGACGGTCAGGCGGCCAGCACCCGCGACCCGATCCTGCGCGGCCAGTTCAAACAAGCCGCCATCGAAGAGGGCGACCATCTGGCCTGGACCCGCCAGCGCATCGACGAGCTGGGCGGTCGGGTATCGATGCTCAATCCTCTGTGGTATGCCGGGGCCTTCGGGCTGGGCCTGCTGGCCGGGCGCGCGGGGGACCGGCTGAGCCTGGGCTTCATGGCCGAGACCGAGCGCCAGGTGGAGCGCCACCTGGACGGGCATCTGCAGCGTCTTCCGCAGGCTGACCAGCGTTCGCGTGCGGTGGTGGAACAGATGAAGGCCGATGAAGCGGCGCACGCCCAGACGGCCGTGCGCCTGGGCGGCGTGGGCCTGCCGGCGCCGGTGCGCTCGGCCATGCGCGCGGCTGCCAAGGTGATGACCACGACGGCCCACTATATATAACAGGGGCTTGGGCACGGGTGCCGGCCGCGCTTGAGGCGCGGTTTCGCCTGGCGCTCAGTCTTCGAGCACTTCCCAGTCCATCGTGATGGTGGCGGTCTTGGCCAGCATGGCCGATGCCGAGCAATATTTGTCGTGCGACAGCTTGATCGCGCGCTCGACCAGATTGGGCTTGAGCGCGCGTCCGCGCACCGTGAAATGGAAATGAATCGCGGTGAAGACCTTGGGGTCGGTGTCGGCGCGCTGCGCCTTGAGCTGCACATCGCAGGCGCGGATGTCCTGGCCGCTCTTGCGCAGGATGAGCACCACGTCATACGCAGTGCAGCCGCCCGTGCCCGCGAGCACGAGTTCCATCGGCCGGGGCGCCAGGTTGCGGCCCCCGCCGTCGATCGCGCCATCCATCAGGGTGGCGTGTCCACTGCCCGTCTCGGCGAGAAAGCTCATTCCCTCGAGGCCTGTCCACTTGACTGTGCATTCCATGGTTCGTGATTCCTGCTCGTGTTGAAGACCGGAGGTGGCGCTGAGTGAATTCGCCAGGCACTTCGATGGTGCAATGCGGAATATAAAATTAGGCAAGGCACTCTAGTTTCGATTTTCCGCCGAATCGACGCGGGACTTGCTGGATTGGCGTTGAAAAAATTACCTTTTAAAACAAATACTTGATTGAATCGATTGGGATGAAATTCTGAAATGGAGGGAATTGGTGCGATGCGACAAATATCTTGCGGCGCAGCATGGATCTCGGTAGACTTCAGTCATTGGTTGTCACCGACGACCTGCCGATGTCTCCTCCACCCTCCTCCTTTGGTGGATTCAGCCCGATCCCTGCGATCGGGCTTTTTTTTTGCCCGTTTGGCCAATCGCACGCGACACAGGCGTCCTGTTCCGTCTCGTGGCCGTGCTGGCCCGCGCTGCGCTGGCCATCGGTTGCGCTTGACCGTCGACTCAATTGGCCCTGGATTGCGCTGCCCTTTGACGAGCTGCTAAAGAGCGCGTTAGAATATCAGGCTTTCCGCCATCAGCTCATCCGCCAACAGCTCATCCGGTTTTCATGCTGAGCGGGCGGGTGTTCCTTAGACAGGTATTCCGATGAAGACGTTTTCCGCCAAGCCCCATGAGGTGACGCATGACTGGTTCGTGGTCGACGCCACCGACAAGGTGCTCGGCCGCCTGGCAGCCGAGATCGCGCTGCGACTGCGTGGCAAGCACAAGCCCGAATTCACGCCTCACGTGGATACCGGCGATTTCATCGTCGTGGTGAACGCGGGCCAGTTGCGCGTCACGGGCGACAAGGCCGAGGGCAAAAAATACTACCGTCACAGCGGCTACCCGGGCGGCATCTCCGAAACGACGTTCGGCAAGATGCAGTCTCGGTTCCCGGGGCGGGCGCTCGAACACGCCGTCAAGGGCATGCTGCCCAAAGGCCCGCTGGGTTACGCGATGATCAAGAAGCTCAAGATCTACGCAGAGCCCACTCATCCCCATACCGCACAGCAGCCCAAGGCTCTGGAGATCTGACATGATCGGCGATTACTACTACGGCACTGGCCGACGCAAGACTTCCGTGGCCCGCGTGTTCCTGAAGAAGGGCAGCGGCCGCATGGTCGTCAACGGCAAGCCGCTCGACAGCTACTTTGCCCGCGAAACCGGCCGGATGGTCGTTCGCCAGCCGCTGGAACTCACGAACAACCTCGAGTCTTTCGACGTGATGGTCAATGTCGATGGCGGGGGCGAAAGCGGCCAGGCCGGTGCGGTTCGCCACGGCATCACGCGCGCACTGATCGATTTCGACGAAACACTCAAACCCACGCTGTCGCGTGCCGGACTCGTGACGCGCGATGCGCGCGAAGTCGAGCGCAAGAAGGTCGGTCTGCACAAGGCGCGTCGGCGCAAGCAGTTCTCCAAGCGCTGATGCGCTGCCGGGCGATGGCGCTTCGTTGCCCCATTGCCTGCAGACAGAACAAGCCGCCCTGGGCGGCTTGTGTCGTTTTGGGGTGAGCTTTCGTTCAATACGACCCCTGCGGGGTTGCCTGCAACCCGCCTGTCCCGGGGAGCCGAGCCGATGTTCAGGCTGAGCCGTCGATGGCGCGCGCGCGCGGCACCCACGCTCATCATTCGTCGTCCTCGATCGTGGTCGATCCGGGTGGGTGCCATTCTGTTGGCACTGCTGGCCGGTGTTGCGCTCGGAGCGTGGTGGGCGACACGGCCCGCACCCTCCGCCGGGGATGTGGAGGCGCAAGGGGCCGCGCGGAGCGAGCAAGCGCGCCGACTCGAGGCCGCCGAGCTCAATCGGCTCCAGGCCATTGCCAACGCCGCGGACAGCCAGGTCAAGGTGGAGCGCAGCGCCGCCGAGCGTCTCGCCAGGCAAGTCCGTGAACTTGAAATCGACAATGCTCGCCTGAGATCCGATCTGACATACCTCGAAAGTGTCCTGCCAGCGGCCGACGGGCAGGCCGGCATGGCGGTTCGGGGGTTTCGAGTGGAGTTCGATGCGGCGCAGTCACAGCTGTCTTTTCGAGCGCTGATCACGCAGGGCGGGCGTCTGGAGCGCGATTTCGACGGGTCGCTGCAGCTCCAGGTGCAGCTCCAGGCGTCGGGGCGCACCACGACGCTGATCGTGCCGGATCAGGGGACCTCGCCGGTGTTGCGCGAAATGTTCAAGCTCCATTTCCGGCGCGCCCATCGGGTGCAGGCGGTGGTACCGTTGCCGGCGGGGGCGATCGTGCGCTCGGTCCAGTTGCGCGTTCTGGAAGGCAGCGCTGTACGCGCCCAGCAGACCGCCATGCCCTGAGTCCGGTTGCGCTTGGCCAGGGCTTGCCCTATCGGGAGATTGCATGTTCGGGAACAAGAAGGCCGGGGTCGGTCCGATCGAGAGCCTGATCGGGTCGGGAACCGTCGTCGAGGGCAATATCCGTTTCAAGGGCGGCTTGCGGATCGATGGCGAGGTCCTGGGCAGCGTGAGCGTGGCCGATGGGGGAGCCGGTGCACTGGTGGTCTCCGAACTCGGTCGGGTTCGAGGGCCGGTGCACGCCCATCACCTGGTCGTCAACGGCACGATCGAGGGGCCGGTGCAGGCCGATGAAGTGCTCGAACTCCAGCCCAAGGCGAAGATTCTCGGCAACGTCCGCTATCGCTCCTTGGAGATGCATCCCGGTGCGATGATCGAAGGCGCCCTGGCGCCGCTGGACAGCGAACGGCCGGCATTGAAGCTGGCGGTCAGCAAGGACTGAATCACCGCGGGGCAGTACCGGCCGGCCATCGCGTCGGAGTTCTCCCGATGCGCGACGCATCGGTGCGACCGACGGATATCCGGACGAGGTGCAGGGTTTATGCCCGAGCACTACAATCAGTCACTCACGGGAGATTTCCAGAATGAACGCAGTTGCCGAAATGCCAGCACCCCTGGTCTTCACCGAAAGTGCGGCCGACAAGGTCAAGCAGTTGATCGACGAGGAGGGCAACAACAATCTGAAGCTGCGCGTGTTCGTGCAGGGCGGTGGTTGCTCGGGCTTCCAGTACGGTTTCACCTTCGACGAAGAAACCAACGAAGACGACACCGTGATGAGCAAGAACGGCGTCACGCTGCTCATCGATGCGATGAGCTATCAATACCTGGTCGGTGCTGAAATCGACTACAAGGATGATCTCGACGGCGCCCAGTTCGTGATCAAGAACCCGAACGCCACCACCACCTGCGGCTGCGGGTCGTCGTTTTCGGCCTGAACGGGCTGACGAGGCAGCAAGCTGCGGTCCCGGCGGGGTCAGGGTTCAGGCATTGCCCGGATAGAGCGCCCCCAAGACGCGTGGGCCGCGGGCGCCGGTCACTGCCGGCAGGTTGCCGGGCAACCCGGCCATCCGACAATGGGCGAGCCAGGCGAAAGCCACCGCCTCGACCGCCTCAGGCGGGGCGCCCAGTGTGCCGGTATCGCTCACTAACGCGGTCCCGGCCAGCGCAGATATCCGGCTGCGCAGCACCGGATTGAACGCACCTCCACCGCACAAGAAAATGGCGTCGGCTCCGAAGTCGCGGCAGGCATCGGCCACGGTTCGGGCGGTCAGTTCGGCCAGGGTGGCCTGGACGTCGGCTGCCGACGGCGGGGCCGCCGCCGCCGCGCGGCGACGCAGACGTGCATCGAGCCATTGCGCGTTGAACAGGTCCCGGCCCGTGCTTTTCGGGGCCGGCCGCAAAAAATAGGGCTCGTCGAGCAACTGTTCGAGCAGTGCGGTATCGACCGAGCCTGAGGCGGCGAGTTTTCCGTCGGTGTCCAGAGGGTGGCCCAGGCTGCGCGACGCCCACAAATCCATCAGCACATTGGCCGGACCCGTGTCGAAGCCGGAAATGTCGCCCGATGGTGACAACAGGCTGACATTGGCGATGCCGCCCAGGTTGACGATGGCGCGTCGCTGCACAGCGCTGCCGAAAACGCGCGCGTGGAAAGCCGGGACCAGCGGTGCCCCCTGGCCGCCCGCGGCGATGTCGGCGCTTCGAAAGTCGCAGACGACAGGCCATCCCGTGAGTTCGGCCAGCAATGCGCCGTTGAGCAACTGAAGGGTGTAATCCGCGTCGGGGCGGTGACGCACGGTCTGCCCGTGAGCCCCGATCGCCGCGACGACAGAGCGTTGCGGCAGATGCCGCATCAGTTCGGCGCAAACGCCGGCATAGGCACGCGACAAACCGACCGCCGCCAGCGCGGCGCGATGCAGTTCATCAGGGCCGGGTGCCTGCAATGCGAGCAGTTCAGCCCGCAGCGCCGGATCGAAGGCCTGGCTGGTGAAGGCGAGAGTGTCGGGCCCTTCGGGCGACCATCGCACCAGCGCACCGTCGATCGCGTCGAGGCTGGTGCCCGACATCAGCCCAAGGTAAAGCGGGCCCCGGTGCCGGTCAGGAGGCGACATGGGCTCGCCAGATGCGCAGGTCGCCGGATCGGGGCTGGAGCGTTACTGGAACGCGGCGGTACGAACCGTGTTCAACAGGGCGAAGCGGTGCCGAAACTGGGCGATCGAGGCACTGAAATTGCCGCGATCGGTTGCATCGAGGGTGCGGACATCAGGCATGACGGCGACCGACATGGGATCGACGTGTTCGCCGGCCACGCGAAGCTCGTAGTGCAGGTGCGGGCCAGTGCTCCAGCCGCTCATCCCGACCGTGCCGATGATGTCGCCCTGATCCACCTTGGAGCCGATCTTCAGGCCGTCGGCGAAGTCCTGCAGGTGGGCGTAGAGCGTGCTCTGTTCCTTGGCATGCTTGAGGATCACGACATTGCCGTAGCCGCGCTGCTTGCCGATGAATTCGACCACGCCATCGGCCGCGGACCGGACCCGGGTGCCGATCGGTGCCGCGAAGTCGACGCCCTTGTGGGCGCGCCAGTCGCGCATGATCGGGTGCATGCGTTCTTCGGTGAATCCGGAGGTGATGCGGCTGAATTCGAGCGGGTTGAGCAGGTAGGCCTTCTTGAGGCTCTTGCCATCGAAGCCGTAGTACTCGCCGCGTCCTTTGCGCTCGAACCAGACCGCCTGGTGCGACTTGCCCTTGACGACGAGTTCGGCGGCGAGGACCCGGGTGGCCACAGCCGAATCGAAGCTGTCGCTCTCGCGCAGCAGTTCGTAGACGACCCTCAGCCGATCGCCGCGGCGCACGTCACGCTGCAGATCGATGTCGCCGCCGAAGATTTCGGAGATCTGGATGGCGACCGATTCGGGCACGCCGGCCGCATCGGTGGCGGCGAACAGCGATGAGCGGACCTCGACCTGGCGCATCTCGGTGCTGCGCTCGATCGGAGCGGCTTCTTCGGCGGCCACGAGCTGGTCGTTGCTGCGACGGATCACCAGCCGCTTGTTCGCGTCGGCCGCACTGGTGTCGTCCTCGAGGCCGGTGCCGCGGTAGGCGAATTTCAGAACCCGGCCCAGCGAATCGAGTTCGGCTCGCACGCTGCGGCCGGGACGCAGTGTGAGCGCCTTGCGGGCGAGCGGATCGAGCGCGGCGAAACGCAGGAATTCGGGGTCATTGGCACCCAGGCGCACCAGCACACTGGACAGGGTGTCGCCGCGGCGGATCAATTCGCTCTGCAGGAAGCTGTCGGCGCTTTCGCTGGCGCTGAGCGAGACCGCGATGGATTCGGTGATGGTGACGGCTGGCGGGACAGCGGAGTCGGCGATTGGCGCGACTCCGAATGCGGTCACCGCACCCAGGCCGCCCACCAGTGCGACGAGCAAAGCGACCTGACGAAGACTAAGACGGGCTGGCATTGTTTCGATTGTGCTTTCTTGATCTGACCCGGCTCTCGGGTCGGATAGAATCCCTGGATTCAACCTGACGCTTGCGTCAGGTGTTTTTTGTCTGCAGGCGCGAGCCGGAACGCACAGTGCGGTGGTCGGAGCAGGCGCGCATTTTCGCGCACGCAAAACGACCCGCTGAGCCTCGAAGCAGCCTGCCGCCATTGTAATCCAATAGGCTTAATCCCCACCAGGTTTCCCCATGAACGCCGGAAATTCGCCGATCAGCGCGCAGGCCCGAGAGGCCTTGAGAGTCAGCCTTCGAGGCTGCGACGAACTGCTGATCGAAGAGGAGTGGCTGCGCAAGCTCGCGCGCAGCGAGCAGACCGGCATCCCCCTGCGGATCAAGCTGGGGCTGGATCCGACGGCGCCCGACCTGCACCTGGGCCATACCGTGGTGCTGAACAAGATGCGCCAGCTGCAGGACCTCGGGCACACCGTGATCTTTCTGATCGGCGATTTCACCGCGATGATCGGCGATCCGTCGGGGCGCAACTCGACCCGCCCGGCGCTGACGCGCGAACAGATCGAAGCCAACGCCCGCACCTACTTCGAGCAGGCCAGCCTGGTGCTGGACCCGGCCCGGACCGAGATCCGCTACAACTCCGAATGGAGCGATCCGCTGGGCGCGCGCGGCATGATCCAGCTTGCCGCGCGGTACACGCTGGCGCGCATGCTCGAGCGCGACGACTTCACCAAGCGCTACAAGGGCGGAGTGCCGATCTCCGTGCACGAACTGCTGTATCCGCTGATGCAGGGCTACGACTCGGTCGCGCTGAAGAGCGACATCGAGCTGGGCGGCACCGACCAGAAGTTCAACCTGCTGGTCGGCAGGGAGCTGCAGCGCGAGTATGGGCAGGAGCCTCAGTGCATCCTGACGATGCCGCTGCTCGAGGGGCTCGACGGGGTCGAGAAGATGTCGAAGTCCAAGGCCAACTATGTCGGCATCACCGACCTGCCTGGCGAAATGTTCGGCAAGCTGATGTCGATCTCCGACGGGCTGATGTGGAAGTACTTCACGCTGCTGTCGTTCCGGCCCATGGCCGAGATCGACGCCTTGCGCAAATCCTGCGAGGAGGGGCGCAATCCGCGCGACGTGAAGGTGATGCTGGCCCAGGAAATCGTGACGCGATTCCATTCGGCTGAGTTGGCCGATCGGGCTCTGGCCGATTTCGATGCCCGTTTCCGCGAAGGGGCGATTCCCGAGAATCTGCCCGAGGTCCGTGTCCAGGGTGCACCGATCGGAATCGCGCAATTGCTCAAGCAGGCGCAGCTCGTGCCGTCCACCTCGGAGGCGATGCGCAATGTCGAGCAGGGCGGTGTGCGGCTGGATGGCGAGCGGGTGTCCGACAAGGCGCTGAAGGTGCCCGAGGGCACTTATGTCGTTCAGATCGGCAAGCGCAAGTTCGCACGGGTGATCGTGGGCGCGTGAGCGGCCGGTGATCGGTCTGCTGCAGCGGGTGTCGCAGGCCCGCGTGATGGTCGAAGGCCGTTGTACGGGCGAGATCGGCACGGGGCTGCTGGTGATGGTGTGCGCGCAGCGCGGCGATTCGCAGCGTGAGGCGGCCGGGCTGCTGGCCAAGCTGCTGTCGTTTCGGGTGTTTCCGGACGATGCCGGACGGATGAACCGCAGCCTGCGCGACCTCGCGCCGGCGGCCGGGCTGCTGATCGTGCCGCAGTTCACGCTGGCGGCCGATACCCGCAGCGGTACACGGCCCAGCTTCACGCCGGCGGCCGCGCCGGCGGATGCTCTTCACCTTTTCGAGCATTTCGTCAAGCTGGCGCGCGACGGGTATCCTACGGTCGAAACCGGCGTGTTTGGCGCCGACATGAAGGTTCATCTTGTCAATGATGGGCCGGTCACCTTCTGGCTGAAGGTGGAACCGGCCCCGGGGAAGGAGACTGCATGAAGGTCTGGAGCGATTCGTTCGCCGACGGAGCGACGATTCCGGTGGAATTCGCCTTCGGGCGGATCGATGCCGCCACTCGCGTGGCGCTGTCCGGCAACCGCAACCCGCACTTGGCCTGGAGCGGCCTGCCGGTGGGGACAAAGTCGCTGGCGGTGGTCTGCCACGATCCCGATGTCCCCAGCAGCGGCGAGGACGTCAACCAGGAGGGGCGCGAGGTGCCGGCCAGTCTGGCGCGCGTATCGTTCCATCACTGGATCCTGGTCGACCTGCCGGCGTCGCGCCCGCCCATTGCCGCTGGCGAGTACTCATCGGCCGTGACGCCGCGCGGCAAGCCCGGTCCGTCCGCAGGCCGCGGGGCGCGCCAGGGGATCAACGACTACACCGGCTGGTTCGCGAACGATCCCGACATGGCGGGTGATTATTTCGGCTATGACGGCCCGTGCCCGCCCTGGAACGACTCGCTGCTGCATCGCTACGTGTTCACGGTCTATGCGCTGGACGTCGACGTGCTGCCGCTGATGGGCCGATTCAACGGCGCGGATGCGCTCAAGGTGATCGAGCGCCATACGCTGGGGAAAGCCTCCATTTCCGGCACTTACAGCCTGAATCCGCGGCTTGCTGCCGCCTGAGCCCGTGACCGAGGTCATTCTGATCCGTCACGGGGTGACGGCCTGGAACCGGCAGCGCCGCTTCCAGGGCAGCATCGACATTCCTCTGGAGCCCGAAGGGCATGCCGAGGCCGAACAGGCCGCGGCCCGGCTGGGTGAACTGGCCAGTGCGCGGCCCGTGAGCGCCATCTACAGCAGCGCCCTCTCCCGGGCGCGCCAGACAGCCGAGCCGATCGCACGCACCCTGGGGCTGGCGCTGGCCGTCGAGCCCGGGCTGGGCGAACGGCATTACGGCGCCTTCGAAGGGCTGACCCCGGTCGAACTCGAGCGGGACTGGTCGGACGAGTTCCGGCGCTGGCGCGAGCGCGAGCCGGATTTCAGCCTGCCCGGC
Source organism: Burkholderiaceae bacterium (assembly GCA_016710525.1). GTDB lineage: Bacteria > Pseudomonadota > Gammaproteobacteria > Burkholderiales > Burkholderiaceae_E > Quisquiliibacterium. The sequence continues at coordinate 68,418 of JADJVQ010000028.1, read as the reverse complement.
GGCGGCGAGAGCCTGCGGGACTTCTACGAACGCGTCAATCGCGCGCTCGAAGCGCTGGCCATGCGCCATCCCGGCGAACGGGTGGTGGCGGTGACCCATGGCGGTGTCCTCGACTGTGCCTATCGGCTCGCGTCGCAGATCGACCTGTCGGCCGTCCGGCGTCACGACCTGCTCAATGCGAGCCTGAACACCATCGTGCGCGGGCCCGATGGCTGGCGGGTGCACGACTGGGGTGATGTGCGGCACCTGCAGCCGTCGGACTCGGCCGACAGGCGTTGGTCCTGAACCTCCTGAACTTCGTTACACTTCAGGGGTCTGCGCAACTGGCGATCGGGTAGAGCACTACCGGGGAGCGCGGGCCTTTGCACGAAGACGCGTTCGTGTCTTCGATCACTTCGTGTCTGCCGCGCGCCTGGGCAGCCGATCATTTGAACCCATCGGCTGTCAGGGAGTGAACCGTCATGTTTGATCGCAACAAGACCATCGAGATCGTCGATCCTGAAATCTGGAGTGCCATCCAGAAGGAAAACCGGCGCCAGGAAGAGCACATCGAGCTCATCGCGTCCGAGAACTACGCCAGTCCGGCGGTGATGGCCGCCCAGGGCGGCCAGATGACCAACAAGTACGCCGAGGGTTACCCCGGCAAGCGGTATTACGGCGGCTGCGAGTACGTCGACATCGCCGAACAACTGGCGCTGGACCGGGTCCGCCGGCTGTTCGGCGCCGAAGCCGCCAACGTGCAGCCTCATTCGGGCGCACAGGCCAACGAGGCGGTGTTCCTGGCGTTCCTGAACCCCGGCGACACGATCATGGGCATGAGCCTGGCCGAGGGCGGGCACCTGACGCACGGCATGGCGCTGAACATGTCGGGCAAGTGGTTCAAGGTGGTCTCGTACGGGCTCGATGCCAACGAGGCGATCGACTACGACGCGATGGAAGCCAAGGCCCGCGAGCACCGGCCCAAGCTGATCATCGCCGGCGCCTCGGCCTATGCGCTGCGCATCGATTTCGAGCGCTTCGCGCGCGTGGCCAAGGAGGTCGGCGCGATCTTCATGGTCGACATGGCGCACTACGCCGGCCTGATCGCGGCCGGTGTCTATCCGAACCCGGTGCCGCATGCCGACATCGTCACGTCGACGACCCACAAGAGCCTTCGCGGGCCGCGCGGGGGCATCATCCTGATGCGCTCGCAGCACGAAAAAGCAATCAATTCGGCCATTTTCCCGGGCCTGCAGGGCGGACCGCTGATGCACGTGATCGCCGCCAAGGCCGTGGCCTTCCAGGAAGCCCTGCAGCCCGAGTTCAAGGCCTACCAGCAGCAGGTGGTCGTCAACGCCAATGCGCTGGCCAACACCCTGATCGAGCGCGGGCTGCGCATCGTGTCCGGGCGCACCGAGAGCCACGTGATGCTGGTCGATCTGCGGCCCAAGCGGCTGACCGGCAAGCGGGCCGAGGCGGTTCTGGGCAGCGCGCACATCACCTGCAACAAGAACGCGATCCCCAACGATCCCGAGACTCCGTTCGTCACCAGCGGGATCCGGCTGGGGTCGCCGGCGATGACGACCCGCGGATTCGGCGAGGCCGAGGCGGTGAAGGTCGGGCACCTGATCGCCGACGTGCTCGATGCGCCGGACGATTCGTCCCGGATCGCCCGGGTGCGCGCCGAGGTGGCCGAGCTCACCGCGCGCTTCCCGGTCTATCGCTGACCCGGGCATCGACGACATGCCGGGCAGCGCGGACTTCTGGCGGGGAGGCTGAGAAGTGCGCTGCCCGTTCTGTGAGCACACCGACACGCAGGTTCTCGACACCCGCGCATCGGACGACGGCGATGTCATCCGCCGGCGCCGGCGCTGCCCTCATTGCGAAAAGCGCTTCACCACCTATGAACGCATCGAGCTGACGATGCCGGCGGTGGTCAAGAAGAACGGGTCTCGCGCCGAGTTCGACCGCAACAAGCTGCGCGCTTCGCTTCAGCTCGCGCTGCGCAAGCGCCCCGTGGGGCTGGAGCAGATCGATGCCGCGACACACCGGATCGAAGAAAAGCTGCTCGGGCTGGGATTGCGCGAGGTGCCCAGCGAACGGATCGGCGAACTCGTGATGCGCGAACTGAAGCGGCTGGACAAGGTCGCCTACGTTCGTTTTGCGTCGGTTTATCGCAGCTTCGAAGACGTCGACGAATTCGCCGACGCCGTTCTCGAGGTCAAGCCCAAGCGGGCGCGCTAGACCATCGCGCTGTGCAGGGGCAGGCTCGCATGTTCGCGGCCGGCCGCCGCGGCGCGCCGGGCCGAAGTCCGGTCGACGACCCGGTCTCGGCCCATCGCTTTGGCCAGGTAGACCCGGCGGTCGGCGATCGACACCAGTTCTTCGACGCTGCCTCCCTCGCGCACCAGGGCCACGCCGATCGAAACGGTGATCGGGATCGTCAGGGAATCCTGCTCGAAGGGGCTGGCACGCACCGCGTCGCACAGCGCCTGTGCCGCGCCACGGACCTGCTCTTCGGTGGCGCGCTCGAACAGCGCGCAGAACTCTTCGCCGCCGTAGCGGGCTGCGTGGTCACCGGCGGCCAGAGCACTGCGCAGCAGGCAGGAGAAGTGCACCAGGACGCGGTCGCCGATCTTATGGCCGTAGCGGTCGTTCACCTGCTTGAACCAGTCCAGATCCAGCATCAGCACCGCCACCGAGCTGCCCTCCCGGCCCAGCCGCTCGCGCACGCGGCCGAAGAAATGGCGCCGGGTGGCAAGCCCGGTCAGGTCGTCGGTGGTGGCGATGCGTCGCAGATCGGCGGAAATCCGGCCGTTGACCAGCGACATCAGGACCATCGCGTGCATCATCGGCGCCAGGGTGAAGGTCGCGGCGATGACCGACTGCAGCAGGCCCGCTGCGAACTGGCCGTCCGGCGAGGTCTGGGCGCCGAACGCGGCGATCCAGATCAGCCGGGTCAGATGCACGCCGACGAAAAATCCGGCCAGCCCGATCGCGCACAGCATCGGCACGCGCGGGTCGGCCGGCAGACGCCGGCGCAGCAGCGGCAGCATCAGCGCCGCGTATCCGCCCTGGATGGCCGAGGTGATCTGCAGACGGGTGGCGAACAGATCGAGAGACGGGCCCAGCAGGATCTGCAGGGACATGACTGCCGCGATGGCGGTCACGGCGAAGCCCGGGCGTGGCGGCATCTGGCACAAACGGCGGATCGACTCGTACAGCACGATCATCCCGGCCGGACCGGTGGTATTGCCGAGCACGACCGACAGCCAGTCGGGGATGATGCCGCGCAGCGAAATCATCAGCATCGACAGGCTGAACAGCAGCTGTGCCGCCGCCGCCCAGGCCAGGGCCGACTCGCTGGGGCGATGGATTCGGCGCGATGCGAACAGGGTCACCGCGCAGATGCCGCCTGCCAGCGATCCGATCAGAAAAAGTGTACGAAGGTCAAAAAGCGCGCCCATCCGGCAAGCCTACCCGCCGGCGGGGCGGGCGCCGCCTGCGCGGCGACCGCCGTGTGTCAGCTACCGACGAACGTACCTCAAGGGCGTGACGCGGGCGCCGATTGCACCGCGTTCTGGCGGATTTGTTCCATCGTCAGGTTCGGGGTGATGGCCTGCGGGTCGACCTTCAGATGCAGCAGGGCGGGGCGTCGTTCATCGCGCGCGACCGCCAGGGCGCGGGCGAGCGCCGGCCCGAAGGCCTCGGTGGTGTCGACTTTTTCGGCGTGGGCGCCGAAGGCTTTCGCAAACTGGGCGAAATCGGGGTTGGACAAGCCGCTGCCGATCACGCGGCCGGGGTACTCGCGTTCCTGGTGCATGCGGATCGTCCCGTACATGCCGTTGTCGAAGACGATGACCACGAACCCCGCCTGGTATTGCGCCGCAGTGGCCAGCTCCTGGCCGGTCATCAGGAAGTCGCCGTCGCCGGCAAAGCAGACGACACAGCGCTCGGGCTGGGCGATGGCCGCGGCGACCGCCGCCGGCACGCCCATACCCATCGCGCCGGAGGTGGGGGCCAGCTGGGAACGGGTCTGGGCCCCGCCGATGGCGTCGGGCGCGGCCAGCTGGCCATCGGCCAGACGGCGCGCGGACAGCGGCGCGTAACGCCAGAACCGGTGCGCCCAGGTCGCGAAATTGCCGGCACCATTGGTGATGATCGCATCGGCCGGAAGCTGCTGGCGCAGGGTCTGGACGACCTGCCAGAGGTCGAGTGCGGGGGACAACGAGGCCATGGCGGGCGGGCGCTGCTGCCAGCCCTCGTAGTCGGCGCGGGCCTGGACGACGCGGTCGCGCCAGGCGCCGGCGTCGACCTGCACCGCGGCCAGTGCCGCGGTGATCTCGGGCATGCCGGCGTTGATCATCAGGCGAGGCTGGTACACCCGGCCGAGCTCTTCGGCGCCGGGATGCACATGCACCAGGGGCTGGCGCGGGACCGGCGCTTCGATCAGCGTGTAACCCGAGGTGGTGATCTCGCCCAGGCGCGGGCCCAGCACGATGAGCAGGTCGGATTCGCGGACCCGCGCGGCCAGCTTGGGATTCAGGCCGATGCCGACATCGCCGGCGTAATTGGGATGGTTGTTGTCGAAGACGTCCTGGTTGCGGAACGAGACGCCAACCGGCAGCGCATTGCGCTCGGCGAACAGGCGCAGATTCGCGACCGCCGCCGGGGTCCAGCCGCCGCCGCCCGCAATCACGAACGGGCGCTTCGACTGGCGCAGCATGTCGCTCAGCTGGGCGATCTGGTCCGCCGACGCGCTGGCGCGCACCGGCTGGTAGGGGCCGGTGTCGGCGACCGTGGCGCGGGTGGTCAGCATGTCTTCGGGCAGCGCCAGTACCACCGGCCCGGGCCGCCCGCTGGTGGCGGTCTGGAATGCGCGCAGCAGGTATTCGGGAATGCGGTCGGCCCGGTCGATCTGGGCCACCCATTTGGCCATCTGGCCGAACATCCGGCGATAGTCGATTTCCTGGAATGCCTCGCGTTCGATGAACTCGTTGCCGACCTGGCCTATCAGCATGATCAGCGGTGTCGAGTCCTGGAAGGCGGTATGCACGCCGATCGCGCCGTTGGTGGCGCCGGGGCCGCGCGTGACCATCAGCACGCCGGGCCGGCCGGTGAGCTTGGCATGGGCGTCGGCCATGAACGAGGCCGCCCCCTCGTGACGGCAGATGATGAAGCGCATGCGCTCCTGATGGCGGTACAAGCCATCCAGCACGGCCAGGAAGCTTTCTCCGGGCACGCCGTACAGGGTGTCGACACCGTGGATCGCCAGGGCGTCGGCAAGGATGTGGCCGCCGACACGTTCGGTCAGGGCGCTGGGCTGGGCGGAAGTGGCGGTCATGGTGGTGGCTGGCTCGCTGGGGCCGCAATCGGGCGGGACGGACCGGATGGGCCGGCCCGGGGGAAGGATCGAGTTTAGCGGAGGCGGCGGGCCAGCTGTTTCGAGTCGGTACAATCGGATGACGATGTTCACCGAAGCCGATCACGACCACATGGCGCGCGCATTGCGGCTGGCCGCGCAAGGTCTGTACACCACCACGCCCAACCCGCGTGTCGGCGCGGTCGTGGTGAAGGACGGAGCTGTCGTCGGCGAGGGCTGGCATCGGCGCGCCGGCGAAGCCCATGCCGAAGTGCTCGCGCTGGCGCAGGCCGGCCCCCAGGCGCGCGGCGCGACCGTTTATGTCACTCTGGAGCCGTGCAGCCATTTCGGCCGCACCCCGCCGTGTTCGCAGGCGCTGATCGACGCCGGGGTGGCGCGCGTGGTCGCGGCGATGGAGGATCCCAATCCCCGCGTCAACGGGCAGGGTCTGGGCCGGCTGCGCGACGCAGGCGTGGACGTGCGCTGCGGGCTGCTGCGCCAGCAGGCCGAAGACCTGAACCCGGGCTTCGTGTCGCGGATGGCGCGCGGCCTGCCCTGGGTCCGTCTGAAGGTGGCAGCCAGCCTCGATGGCCGCACTGCGCTGCACGACGGCCGCAGCCAGTGGATCACCGCCGAAGCGGCGCGTGCCGACGGCCATCACTGGCGCGCCCGCGCCTGTGCGATCCTCACCGGCATCGGGACGGTTCGGGACGACGACCCGCGGCTCACGGCACGCGAGGTCGTCACGTCGCGCCAGCCGATGCGGGTGCTGGTCGATTCGCGGCTCGAAGTGCCGCTGGGCGCGCAACTGCTCAAGGGCGGCGCGCTCGTCGTGTGCGCGGTCCGCAACCCCGCCAAGGAACGCGAGCTGGCCGACCGCGGCTGCGAAGTGCTTGCGCTGCCCAATGCAGCCGGCAAGGTCGATCTGCCCGCGCTGATGCGTGAACTGGCCGCACGCGGCATCAACGAGTTGCACGTCGAGGCCGGCTTCAAGCTGAACGGGTCGCTGGTGCGCGAAGCCTGCGTCGACGAACTCCTGGTTTACCTGGCGCCCAGCCTGCTGGGCGACGCCGCGGGCATGTTCGACCTGATGCCACTGGGGGATCTGAGCGAGCGCCAACGGCTTTTTTTCCACAGTGTCGATCGTGTCGGCGACGACCTGCGCCTGCTGGCGCGTTTTTCGCCACGCTGAGTCGGCCGCTGGCCGCCTGCTGGCACCCCCACAAACCCCAGGAAGGATCATTCGATGTTTACCGGAATCGTGGCCGCTGTCGGCCGTATCGAGCGCAGGCAGGCGCTGGGCGACGGGTTTCGCCTGACCGTGGACGCGGGGCCGCTGGATCTGGCCGATGTCGCGATCGGTGATTCGATCGCCATCCAGGGGGCCTGCATGACGGCCGTCGCGGTGGGCGCGGGGCACTTCGAGGTCGAGGTTTCGCGCGAGAGCCTCGGGAAGACCGTCGGTCTGGACCGCGAGGGCGAGGTCAACCTCGAGAAGGCGCTGCGGCTGAGCGATCGGCTGGGCGGCCATCTGGTGTCCGGCCATGTGGACGGGTTGGGCACGGTGGACCGCTTCGAGCCGGTCGCCGAAAGCTGGCTGCTGCAGGTTCGGGTGCCGTCCGAGCTGTCGCGCTACTTCGCCTACAAGGGTTCGGCCACCGTCAACGGAGTCAGCCTGACGGTCAACTCCGTGACCGACACCGCCGATGGCTGCCTGATCGCCATCAATCTGATCCCGCATACCATCGCGGTCACCACCCTGCGTCACCTGGCGGTCGGCGATCGGGTCAATCTCGAAGTCGACCTGATCGCCCGTTACGTCGAGCGCATGCTCCAGGGCCAGGACGGCGAGATGCTGCGGCGCGGATGAATCGATGAGGCCGGTGGTGAAAGCCCCGCCGATGCCGCGAGCGTTCCGCCACGCGCTGGTGTCCGTGCGCGATCTGGCGGTCACGGTCGGCCCTTTCGCGCTGCTGGCACTGGCGCTGCTGGCGCTGGCCTTCTGGTTCCTGGACCCGACACCGCCGCGGCGCGTGGTGCTGCTGACCGGGCCGGACCAGAGCGCCTTCGATGCATTCGGTCAGCGCTACCGGCTTGCGCTCAAGCGCCATGGCATCGAGCTCGAATTGCGTGCCACGGCCGGTTCGGTCGCCAATCTGCGGGAGCTGTCCGATGCGGCCTCGCCGGCCGTTTTCGGGTTCGCGCAGGGGGGCACCACGTCCATGGAGCAGTCCGAATCCCAGGGACTGCATTCGCTGGGCAGCCTCTTCTACGAGCCGGTCTGGATCTTCTATCGCGAGTCGGTTGCCGTCGAACGCACCGGCAGCGCCGCGCTCGATCAGCTCGGCCGGCTGGCGAAGTGGCGGGTCAATGTCGGCACCGAGGGCAGCGGTGGTCCGCTGCTGTTCCAGCGGCTGCTGCAGGCCAACCAGCTGGCCGCCGATTCGATCGATGCGCGCAACCTGGAGCCCAGCCAGGCCGTGGCGCAACTGCTCGAGGGCGAGCTGGATGCGGTGGTGCTGCCGCAGGCGGCCGAGTCGCCGCTGGTGCAGATGCTGCTGCAGACGCCGGGCATTCGATTGTTCGATTTTTCGCAGGCCGAGGCGTATGCGCGCCGCCTGAGCTTTCTGTCGCATGTGATCCTGCCGCGCGGCATCGTCGCCCTGGGGCGCGACCTGCCCGCGCAGGACTACCACCTGGTGGCCACGACCGCGACGCTGGTGGCCCGCGAGGGGGCGCATCCCGCCCTGGTGCGTCTGATGGTGCAGGCGGCCGCCGACATCCATGGCGGGGCCAGCTGGTTTCGCCGGGCCGGCGAATTTCCCAATGCGATGTACAGCGAGATTCCGGTCGCCGACGAGGCCATCCGGCATTACCGCAATGGCCGGCCGCTGCTGCAGCAGTACCTGCCGTTCTGGGTGGCCAACCTGGTCGACCGCATGTGGGTGGTGCTGACCGTGATCGTGGCCATGCTGCTGCCGCTGTCGCGGATCGTTCCGCCCATCTACCAGTTCAGGGTCCGCTCGCGGATCTTCCGGTGGTACGCGCAGCTGCGCCGGATCGAAGAGGACGCGGGCAGGCCGGATGCCGACCGCCAGGCGCTGGCCAGCGAGCTCGACGCGTTGGAGGCGCGGGTCGAGCAGATCGCGGTGCCGCTGTCGTACGCCGACGAGCTGTATTCGTTGCGCAGCAATATCGGACTGGTGCGCTCGCGCCTGAAATGAGCCGCGATGCGTGCGCCCCGGCATAGGCTGCTGTCCTTGGCGGGGCTGCTGCTGCTGGCGGCTGTGGCCGCGCTCGCCTGGGTGGCTCAGGCCGGCCTGACGATCGATGCGGGCAATTGGCGCGGCGAAGTGGCGGCACGGCTGTCGCAGGCGCTCGGCAGGCCCGTCGTGCTGACGGGACCGATCAGTCTGACGCTGTCGCTGTCGCCCTCCCTGCGGGCCGGTGGCCTGCAGGTGCCGGGTCCGCAGGGCGATCTGCTGTCGGTGGGCCAGGTTCGCCTTTCGCTCGAACTGACGCCCTGGCTGCGCTCGCGCGAGCTTCGGGTCAGCGAACTGGCCGGCGAGGACGTGCGGCTGAGCCTGCGCCGAGGGGCCGATGGACGCGGCAACTGGGAGGCGCCGCCTGCCGCCTCCGAAGCCCGGGTGGCGCCAGCCTCCGGCGGCGTGCCCGGCGCGATCGAACTGCCGGGTGCGGTGGTGATCGGACGGCTCTCGTTGGCTCGCCTGGCGCTCGACTACACCGGCGCCGATGGCGTGCGCCATTTGTTCGATCTGGATTCGCTCGAGGCGGTCGCGCCGGCCGACGCGCCCCTGTCGGCGACTTTGCGTGGTTCTGTCGAAAGGCGCTTCCCCTACGAAATCTCGGTGCGCGGCGGTGCGCTGGCGGGACTGGTGGCGCTGGCCGGCGCGCGCCCCGGGGACGATGCGCCCGCCTGGCCGCTGGGCCTGTCGCTGACGTTCCTGGGGTCGGCGGTGCAGGCCGAGGGCAGCGTGAGTCGGGCCCGCGGTGTCTGGCACGGAGAATTCGACCTCGGCCTGGGCACTCCCGACCTGGTCGAGTTCGAGCGCCTGTTCGCGCGGCCGCTGCCGCGCGCCGGCGCCGCCGCGCTGGCCGGCCGGCTCAGCGTCAGTCCGGGCAATGTCGCCTTGCGCGGCCTTTCCGCCTCGATCGGCCAGTCCTCGCTGACCGGCGATCTGGCGCTGACCCTGGCCGGCACGCGGCCGCGGCTGACCGGTGCGCTGGCGCTGGCCGCTCTCGATTTGCGGCCTTTTCTCGAACAGGACGCCAGTACCGCACCCGAGCCGGCGCGCAGCCTCGCGCAGTGGTACCGGGAGATCGGCCAGGCCCGGCTCGAATTGGCCCGGCTGCGCGGCATCGATGCCGAGCTCGATCTGTCGGTCGCACGCTGGCTGAATCTGCCGGGCGATGTGCGCGATGCCTCGGTGAAGCTTCGGCTGGACGATGGACGCCTGGAGGCGCCCGTGCACGCGGTGATCGCCGGCGTGCGGCTCGACGGTGACCTGTCGGTCGATGGCGGCGCATCGCCGCCGTCGGTCGAGCTGGCCCTGGGCGCACGCGACTCGCTGCTCGGCGACCTGGCCGAGCTGGTCTTCGGCCTGCGCGGCATCAATGGCGCGCTGGGAGGCTTCTCGATGCGGATGGCGGCCCAGGGCGAGCGGGTCAGCGACCTGACCCGCTCGCTCGAGCTCCGCCTGGTGGTCTCCCGCGGTGGGCTCACCTATGGCAACGATGCCTCGGCATCGTCGCGACCGGTCGCCTTCGGGGTCGACTCGCTGGTGCTGGCGCTGCCACCGGGGCAGGCCTTGTCGGTGCAGGCCGAGGGGTCTTTGCTCGAACAGCCGCTCAGCGCCACGCTCTCCAGTGCGCCGCTGGCAGCCCTCGTGCAGGGCGGCGCGCCGGTGCGCATCAGTGCCCTTTCGCGCAGCCTGAGGGCAACGGTGCAAGGCACTCTGGGCGACCCTGCCGGCGCGCCCGGAACCGACCTGCGGATTTCGCTGACCGCCGCCCGGGTCGGCGATCTGGCGGCGTGGCTGGACGTCCGCGGCGCAACGCCCGCCGGCCCCGCCGCCCCGCCGGCCCCGGTCATGCCCGGAGTGCGCACTGTCGTGCGATCGGGCGCCGGTGCGCAGTTGCCGCTGGCGCTCGAGGGCCGGGCGCGCTGGCACTCCGGGCGCTGGGCGCTCGAAGGCGGCAGCATCCGGGTTGGCCGCAGCGCGTTGTCTGCCGAACTGGCGCAAGCGCCGCGGCGCGGCCCGATCACGCTGCAGTTGAGCGCCGATACGCTGGATCTGGCGGAACTGGAATCGCTGCTGCCGCCCGGCGACACCGGCGCCGGCGGAGCACCCATGCTCGATCTGCCGATCCTGCCGGGACGGATCGACCTGTCCGATACGGATCTGCGGGTGCGGATCGGCCGGGTCGTGGGGACGGCGCTGTCCTGGAGCGACATCCGCTTCGATGCGCAGATGCGGGACGGTCGATTGCTGGCTTCGCCGTTTGCCGCCCGTGTGCTGGGCATCGCGTTCGAAGGTGCGGTGGCGTTCGACGCCCGCGGTGGCCAATCCCAGGCCGAGGTCTGGCTGGGCGCCGATGATGCCGACGTCGGCGCGGTGCTGAGAACATTGAAGGTGGCCGAGCGCATCGAAGCCCGGGTCGGCAAGCTGGTGGTCCATGGAGTGGCGCGGGGGCGCCGCCTGGCGGACCTGCTCGATCACTCCGAATTCACCGCCGACCTCGAGGCCGGGCAGCTCGTCCTGAGCGAGCAGAATACCGGCGCGCAGGCCCGCATCGCGATTGATCGGGGCAGCCTGAAGGCGCAGCCCGGCCAGCCGGTCGCCCTGGCCTTCACCGGCAGGCTGGATGATGTCGCCTTGCAGGTCGATCTGACCACGGGGCGTCTGGCCGATCTGATCGCAACCGAACGAAAGCTGCCCTTCAACCTCGAGGCTCGCGCCGCGCAGGCCCGGCTGCGGGTGGTCGGCACGCTGGCGCGGCCGTTTCGCGATGGTGTGCTCGAATTTTCTCTGGGCCTGGACGGCGACCGGCTGGACACGCTGAGCCGGCTCGCACGGGTGTCGCTGCCGCCCTGGGGGCCGTACTCGCTGATCGGTCGGCTGGCGGTGTCCGGCAAGGGCTACGACGTCTCGAACATGCGCCTGAGGATCGGCGAAAGCGTGCTGCGCGGGCAGGGCAGCCTGGACACCAGCCGGGCGCCATCGCAGTTCGATCTCTCGCTGACCGCGCCCAGCGTGCAGCTCGACGATTTCCGGCTCGGCGACTGGTGGCCCTTCGAGCAGAAGGCGCCATCGCCGCCGCTGACCGGTGCCGCTCAGGTCCAGGCGCTGCGTGCGCGCGCAGCCGATGCCAGCGGACAGGCCGAGCGCCTGCTCAGCCGCGAAGTGCTCTCCCGACAGAACGCGACCGTGCTGGTGCACGTCGAGCAGGTGCTGTCGGGAAAGGACAGGCTGGGCAACGGCTGGCTGGTGGCACGGGTCGAGGGCGGGCGCGCGGACATCGGTCCGGTGCAGGTCGATGTGCCCGGCGGGCGGGCGTCGTTCTGGCTCGGCTACGAGCCCGGGCCGCATGATGTCGACGTCTATGCGCGGATGCAGGTTGCCGGGCTGGATTACGGCGTGCTGGCGCGCCGGATCAGGCCCGAGTCCGATCTGCGCGGAAGCCTGAGCCTGAACGTCGACCTGAAATCCCGCGCGCCGACGCTCGCCCAGGTCATGGAGCATGGCCATGGCACCATCGATTTCATGATCCAGCCGCGCAATCTGGGTGCCGAAGTGTTCGATCTGTGGGCGGCCAATCTGTTCTCGGCGCTGGCCGCGCGGGTCGATCCGGCCAGCGCGTCGCGGATCAATTGCGGCATCGGCCGTTTCACGCTGACCGACGGCGTGCTGACGGACCGCGGGATCCTGCTCGACACCACACGGGTGCGCGTGCGCGGCACGGGACGCGTGGATTTCCGCGACGAGAGCATCGCCATGCGCCTGCAGCCCCAGCCCAAGCAGGCACAGTTTTTCAGTCTGGCCACGCCGATCGAAGTCAGCGGCACGGTCACCGATCCAAAGATCGGTGTCAATGCCGGAGACGTGCTGGCCACGGCCGGCCGGCTCGCCAGCTCGCTGATCTGGGTGCCGCTCCAGAAGCTGATCGGCAAGGAATTGCCCGCCGACGGCGCCGACGTGTGCACGTTCAACACGGCGGGCGATCCGAAGGGTGCCGGGCAGGCCGTGGCGCCAGCCCGGCTACGCAAGGACGTCGTCGAGCCAGGCCAGCAGCAAGGTCAGATCGACCGGCTTGGTCCAGTAGCGCTCGAATCCGGCGCGCAGGGCGGCCTCGATCTGCTGGGGCAATGCGTCAGCCGACAAGGCCGCCATCCGGACGGGATGAGCGGGCAGCGCGTCATGCACCCGGACGATCAGATCGAGGCCATGGCCATCGGGCAGGTTCATGTCGGCGAGGATCAGGTCCGGGCGCTGTCGCGTTGCCATGTCGACGCCCTCGGCGACGCTGCCGGCCAATTGCAGCTGCCATTCGGTCCGGTCGGCGAACACCTGGGAGAGCAGCAGCCGATTGAACTCGTCGTCCTCGACGTAGAGCACGCGTCGCGCGCTGCGCGCGGGCGCGGCGGGCGCGGCGGGCGTCGCGGGCAACGGCGGCGGCGCCATTTCCTGGATCGGCTGAACGCCGACCAAGCCCTCGGCGCTGGGCAGGTCGATCGTGAATCGCGAGCCCACGCCAACCGTGCTCGTCACCTCGATGTCGCCCTTCATCGCCTGGGTCAGCTGACGCGCGATGACCAGCCCGAGCCCGGTGCCCTCGGTGCGCGAGCGCTCGGCGCCCAGCCGGTTGAACGGCATGAACAGAAGGGCGCATTCGGCCGGGCTGAGACCGCGGCCGTCGTCGGCGACCGCGATGCGGATCCTAGCCTCGGCGCATTCGACGGTGATCGTCACCCGGCCTTGGTCGCGGTTGTATTTGATGGCGTTGGAGATCAGGTTGGCCAGCACCTGTTCGAGGGCGCGGCGGTCGGCTGCGACCCGCGACGGCAGCGGGCCGGATTCGGTGACGAGGATGCCGATTCCGCGCGCGCTGGCCATCGGCGCGAGGGTGGCGGCCGCGGCGCGGACGGCGGCGGCCGCGTCGATCCCAGCGATCTCCAGTTCGAGCCGACCCGCCTCGATGCGCGACAGGTCGAGCATGTCGTTGATCAGGTCCAGCAGGTGGCGCCCGGAGTGCAGCACATGCTGCAGCCGGCGCTGCTGCGGCGCGGACAAGGGCGCATCGTGGTCCAGCGACATCAGATGCGCGAAGCCCAGAATGCCGTGCAACGGCGTGCGCAGCTCATGGCTGACACGGGACAGGAACTCGCTCTTGGCCCGGCTGGCGCGTTCGGCGGCGGTCTTGTCGAGTTCGAGCTGCTCGGCCCGCCGTTGTTCCGTCTTGTCGCTGCAGGTGCACAGCAGGTGCGAAGGCCTGCCATCGGCATCGCGATAGGCCTGGCCGGTGATGGCTACGAATCGCTCCTCGCCGCCCGGCAGGCGCAGCGTGAACACGTCGTCGAACGGCCGGTTGGCCGCGATGGCCCGCGTGATCCGCTGGCGCAGCGCCTGCCGTCCCGGCGGGGCAACGCGCCGCATACAGGCGGCCAGGCGCGGTTCGGACTGGTCGTCGCGATAGCCCAGGTGATGGCGCGCGATTGCGTCCAGCGTCATGCGCCCGCTGACCAGATCGACCTCGATCACACCGATGCTGGCAACGGTGGCGGCCATCGCCCAGCGCTCCCGGGTCGCTTCGAGTGCCAGCCGGGTGGCGCGCTGCTCGGTGATGTCGGCAAGGAAGGCATGCCACAGGACGCCGCCATCGGGCAGGCGTTCGGGCATGGCATGCACATCGATCCAGCGTTCCCCCCGCTCTGGCGAGCGAAGATGGAGCTCGCCGCGCCAGGGCTCCGAGCGCGTCACCGCCTGCCGGCGTCCGGCGATGCTGGCGGCCAGCTGAAGCGCGTCGATGTGATCGCGGATCACGATGCCCCCGCTCATGGCCTGGGCCGCGCTGATGCCAAAGATGTCGTGGATCTTTTCGCTGGCGAACGGAATGGCCTGGCGGCCGTCCTTGTATTCGACGAACTGCAGCACTGCGCCGGGCAGCAGCGCCATCGTGGTCTGGACCGCCTCGTCGCGCCGATGGGCCGCCTGGTCGGCGGCGACCTGCGCGGTGAGGTCGCGGGCGACGCCCCGATAGCCATTGAACCGGCCGGATGCGTCGAGCGTGGGCAGTGCGCTGTAGGACACGAAACGGCGATGTTCGCCGCTTCCCTGGACGGTCAGCAGGCGGCGCATCCGCTGGCGCGTGGTGAGCACGGAGTGCAGGCGGCGCCCCTGCGGATCGGGCACCCCGATCGCATCGACCAGCGGGGCGTCGGGGAACGGCTGGCCGATGACCTGCGCACGCGCAACGCCCATCGTCGATTCGAAGCTCTCGGACAGCCAGCGATAGCGGTGCTGGGCGTCGGTTTCCCAGATCCAGTCGCCCGATGCCCGGGCGAAATCGATCAGCCGTTCACGTTCGCGTTCGAGTTCGGCGGCATGGCGGCGGGCGCTGAGCAATTCCGATGCGGCACTGGCCAGGCGCGCCAGGACGGCGAAGGTGGCGGGCTCCAGGTCGCGCGGGTTCGAGTCGAGTACGCAAAGGGTGCCCACGCATTCGCCCCCGACCATGATCGGCTGGCCCATGTAGGCGCGCACGCCTGCGGGGCCGGTCACCAGGGCGTCATGGGCGAAGCGGTCATCGGCCGCGGCGTTGGGCACCTGAGCGCCTGCCGGCTGCTCAGCACGTGCCAGCAGAAGGCCGACGAAGTCAGGGCGATCTCGGGCGAGGGCCAGCCGACCCGTGACTTGAACCACAGACGGGAGGTGTCGGCCAGCGCCATCAATGCGACCGGGAAGCCGGCGATGGCGCAGGCCGCCTGGGTGATGCCGTCGAAGCTTTCTTCGGGTTCGCTGTCCAGAATGGCCAGCGAGCGCAGCACGTCGAGGCGGCGCTCGTCCGACGGAGCGTCACCGACCTTGGGCGGCGCGGCCGGAGCGGGAGGGGAGGCGAGTCGATCAGGCATCGGAAGCGGCCAGACTATACCCGCGCGGTTCGCCTGGCGGAAGGCCGCTCCTGGTTCGGTCCAGCGGGTAGAATGCGTTCATGGCTCTTTCATCCATTCCCGAAATCCTGGCCGAGTTCCGTGCCGGGCGTATGGTCATCCTGATCGACGAAGAAGACCGCGAAAACGAGGGCGACCTCGTGCTGGCGGCGGATTTCGTCACTCCGGAAGCGATCAACTTCATGGCCCGGCATGCGCGTGGGCTCATTTGCCTGACGCTCACCGAAGAGCGCTGCCGCCAGCTGGCCCTGCCGCTGATGACCAGCAGCAACGGCGCGCGAACCGGCACCAACTTCACGATGTCCATCGAGGCGGCCGAAGGCGTCACCACCGGCATCTCGGCGGCCGACCGGTCCCGCACGGTGGCCGCCGCAGTGGCCCGCGGCGCAGGTCCGCAGGACATCGTCCAGCCCGGTCACATCTTCCCCGTCATGGCGCAGCCGGGCGGGGTGCTGATCCGCGCAGGTCACACCGAGGCCGGTTGCGACCTTGGCGCGATGGCGGGTCTCACTCCGGCGTCGGTCATCTGCGAGATCATGAAGGAAGACGGCACGATGGCCCGTCTGCCGGACCTGATCGTCTTCGCGCGCGAGCATGGGCTCAAGATCGGCACCATTGCCGATCTCATCGAGTACCGCAGCGCCAACGAGAGTCTGGTCGAGCGGGTGGCCGTGCGCGAAATCGAAACTACCCACGGCAGGTTCAAGCTGACCGCCTACCGCGACAAGCCCACCGGTCAGCCGCATCTCGCGCTGACCCTTGGCGAGCCGGGTGGCGCCCAGGAAACCCTGGTGCGGGTTCACGAACCCACCTCGCTGCTCGACGTGCTCGACAACAGCAAAGGCACGCACTCCTGGAGCCTGCAACGGTCTCTGGCGGCGATCCGCGCCCGTGGGCACGGCGTGCTGGTGATGCTCAACTGTGCGGTGCCGGCGGCTGGCCTGTTCGAGCAGATCGACGTGCTGGCCCGGCTGGGAGAAGGTGACGCCGCGCGTCGCCGCGCCGGCAAGCTGGACCTGCGCACTTACGGCATCGGCGCACAGATTCTCAAGGACCTGGGTGTGCGGCGCATGCGGCTGTTGTCGCATCCCCGCAAGATGCCCAGCATGGCGGGTTACGACCTGGAAATCGTCGGCTTCGAGCCAGGCGAGTGAGCTGAGGGGTGAGTGTGGACGTATTTGACGCCGGGACTGACGGCGAGGGACTGCGGATCGGAGTGGTACAGGCACGTTTCAACGAGCCGGTCTGCACGGCGCTGCGCGAGGCCTGCCTGGAGCGGCTGACGCGGCTGGGAGTCTCGGATGAAGACATCTTCGTGTGCTCCGTTCCGGGCGCGCTCGAGATCCCGCTGGCGCTGCAAAAGCTCGCGCAGACCGGCGAGTTCGATGCGCTGGTCGCGCTGGGCGCCGTCATCCGTGGCGAGACCTATCATTTCGAGGTTGTGTCGAACGAAAGCGCGGCTGGCGTTGCCCGGGTGTCGCTCGATTTTTCGATCCCCATCGCCAATGCCATCCTCACCACCGAGGACGACGAACAGGCGATGGTGCGCGCGTCAGAAAAAGGCGCCGACGCGGCGCGCGTGGCCATCGAGATGGCCAATCTGACGGCGTCGATTTCAAGTCTGGGCAACGCCCCCGATCCCGACGACCTCGAGGACGATTGAGCATGGCCGCCCGTCCCGAGCCGACGGCCGGACGGTCGCCGCAGCGCAGCGCCCGACGGCGCTCCCGCGAACTGGCGGTGCAGGGCTTGTACCAGTGGCTGGTGTCGCGTGACGATGCCGGCCTGATCGAGGCGCATCTGGCGCAGGCCCCCGATTTCGGCAAGGCCGATCGCGAGCATTTCAGTGCGCTGCTGCATGGGGTCATCCGTGATCTCGACGCGCTGCACGCGGCGATCTCGCCGCATCTGGACCGCACCGTGGCCGAGCTCAGCCCGGTCGAACACGCCACCTTGCTGGTCGGTTCATTCGAACTGGCCCATCACCCCGAAATTCCTTATCGCGTCGTCATCAACGAAGCGGTGGAACTGGCCAAGACCTTCGGCGGCACCGACGGCTTCAAGTACGTCAATGGCGTGCTCGACCGCGTGGCCGGAAAGCTGCGCGCCACGGAGGTGGCGGCCCGACGCGCCTGATGGGCGAGTTCGAGCTGATCCGCCGGTTCTTTGCGGCAGCGCCCGTACGCCGGGCCCGCCTGGGCATCGGGGACGACTGCGCGCTGCTGGCCGATTGCCCGCCCGGTGAATGCCTGGCCGTCAGCACCGACCTGCTGCTGGCCGGTCGTCATTTCTTCGATGATGTCGATCCGGCTTCGCTGGGCTGGAAGTCCTTGGCGGTCAACCTGTCGGACCTCGCCGCGATGGGCGCGCAGCCGGTCGGCTTCACGCTGGCCCTGGCGCTGCCCTCGGTCGACGAAGACTGGCTGGGCGCCTTTTCACGAGGGCTGCTGGATCTGGCCGCACGACACGATTGTGAACTGCTGGGCGGGGACACCACCCGTGGCCCGCTGGCCATCGGCATCACCATCTTCGGCCATGTGCCGCCCGAGCAGGCCCTGCGCCGCGATCGGGGCCGTGCCGGCGATGACCTGTGGGTATCGGGTGAACTGGGGAGTGCGGCCCTGGCGGTGCGCGAACGGCTGGCCGGCAGGGCGCTGCCCGCCGAGCACCCGGCGCGCGCGCGCCTGGAGCGGCCCTCGCCCCGCGTGGCGCTGGGTCGCTCGCTGCTGGGCCTTGCGCATGCCGCGATCGACCTCTCCGACGGCCTGCTCGGCGACCTCGGTCACTTGTGCGAACGCTCCGGCCTGGGCGCCCGGATCGAGTGGCCCCGGGTGCCGGTCGCTGGGCATCTGGCGGCGCTGCCGATGCGCGATCGGATGGCGCTTGCCCTGGCGGGCGGTGACGATTACGAACTGCTGTTCAGCGCCCCCCGGGCTGCGCGTGAGACGATCTCCCGGCTGACCGGCGAGGGCGAGGGCCGGCCGTGTCGGGTCGGCTGCCTGACCTCCGAGGCCGGCATCCGGGTCCTGGCCGCCGACGGAACCCCTTGGGCTACCGATGAATTCTCCGCATTCGACCACTTCCGCTGACGACCGCGCCGGCAGCGCTGCGCCTGCCGGCGCGCCGATCGCTCGTCCGAGCTTCGCTTTCATGCGTCCGCGTGCCGCGCGCTGGCTGGCGCTCGGCCTGGGCAGCGGGCTGTCGCCGATCGCGCCCGGGACGGTGGGCACGCTGTGGGCCTGGGTGGCATGGGCCCAGGGCGCGCCCTTCCTGAGCGAGACCGCCCGGCTTCTCGTCATCGTGCTGGCGCTGGCGCTCGGGCCGTGGGCATGCGCCCGCACGGCCGACGCGCTGGGCGTGGCCGATCACGGCGGCATCGTCTGGGATGAAATCGTTGCTTTCTGGATTGTGCTGGCGGTGCTGCCGGCCACGTTTTCGTGGCAGCTTGCCGGTTTTCTGCTGTTCCGTTTTTTCGACATCGTCAAACCTCCCCCGATCCGCTGGGCGGATACCCGGATCAAAGGGGGAACAGGGGTGATGCTGGACGACCTGATGGCGGCCTTTTACACGCTGCTCGTGCTGGCCGCGTGGCAGGCCTGGTTCTGATTTCGCCTGACCGATCACGGGAGCCATGTTGGCAATCGACGTTCAAGAGTCGCAGATTGATGCGCTGGCCACCCGGCTGGGCCGGCAACTGGCGGTTTCCGGGGGCATGATCGCCACGGTCGAATCCTGCACGGGAGGCCTGATTGCGCGGGCCCTGACCGAAACGCCGGGGTCGAGCCAGTGGTTCGACCGGGGGTTCGTGACCTACAGCAACGAGGCCAAGATCGAGATGGTCGGGGTGTCGGCGCAGACGCTGGCCGCTTTCGGCGCAGTGAGCGAGCCGACGGCGCTCGAGATGGCCGGCGGGGCGCTGGCGCGATCGCGCGCGCGCGTGAGCTTGTCCGTGACCGGCGTGGCGGGGCCAGGCGGGGGCAGCGCCGACAAGCCCGTGGGCACGGTTTGTTTCGGATGGGCGGTGGCGGATGGCCGCACCCGGACCGTCACACGGCGCTTCGACGGAGATCGCGCCAGTGTTCGTTGGCAGGCGGCCTTGTTCGCCCTGCAGGGTGCCTGGGACATGCTTTCGGACTAGGTCGGTCCAGGGTGCTGGCTGACCCAAAAGCATGATTGTTTATACAGTACTCCTGTGCGATACTTTCTCCACCCCACACAGGAAAACCGCCATGGACAAGGTCATCAAGATGGACGACGCAAAATCCAAGACCGAGCGCGCCAAGGCGCTCTCGGCCGCTCTGGCCCAGATCGAAAAGCAATTCGGCAAGGGCTCGATCATGAAACTGGCCGACGGTGAAGTCGCGGCTGACATTCAGGTCGTGTCCACCGGCTCGCTCGGGCTCGATATCGCGCTGGGCGTTGGCGGACTGCCGCGCGGGCGTGTCATCGAAATCTACGGGCCCGAATCCTCGGGCAAGACCACGCTCACCCTTCAGGTCATCGCCGAAATGCAGCAGATCGGCGGCACCTGCGCCTTCATCGACGCCGAGCATGCGCTGGATATCCAGTACGCAGCCAAGCTGGGCGTGAATCTGTCCGATCTGCTGGTGTCGCAACCCGACACCGGCGAGCAGGCGCTTGAAATTGCCGATGCCCTGGTGCGCAGCGGCTCGGTGGACCTGATCGTGATCGACTCGGTCGCAGCCCTCACGCCCAAGGCCGAAATCGAAGGTGAAATGGGCGACTCCCTGCCTGGCCTGCAGGCACGCCTCATGTCACAGGCACTGCGCAAGCTCACAGGCACGATCAAGCGCACCAACAGCATGATCATCTTCATCAACCAGATCCGCATGAAGATCGGCGTCATGTTCGGTAATCCCGAAACCACGACGGGTGGCAACGCGCTCAAGTTCTATGCGTCGGTTCGCCTGGACATCCGCCGCACTGGCTCGATCAAGAAGGGCGAAGAAGTGGTGGGATCCGAAACCAAGGTCAAAGTGGTCAAGAACAAGGTGGCTCCGCCGTTCAAGCAGGCCTCGTTCGACATCCTCTACGGCGAGGGCATCTCACGCGAGGGCGAAATCCTCGACCTGGGCTCCGAGTGCTCGGTGGTCGAAAAATCGGGCGCCTGGTACAGCTATCAGGGGGAACGCATCGGCCAGGGCAAGGACAACGCCCGCGAATTCCTGCGGGAGCGTCCCGACCTTGCCCGCGACATCGAAAACAAGGTTCGCGAGCATTTTGGCGTCAACCACCGCGGTGCCGCCAGTTCCGAAGAGGCGGCTTGATTCGCGCGGCCACGCTTTCGCTGCGGGCCCGGGCACTCGCCCACCTGGCTCGCCGCGAGCACAGCCGGTTTGAACTTGCCCGCAAGCTTGCGCCGCATGCGAGTGACGAGCAGGAGGTGGTAGACGTGCTCGACGCGCTCGAGCAGGCCGGCCACCTCAGCAGTCAGCGGTTTGTCGAAAGTCTGGTGCGCCGGCGCTCGGCCAAGTACGGGCTCCGACGGGTCGAGCAAGAACTGGCCGAGCACAAGATCGCGCCCGAACTGAAGCAGCCAATGCTCGAGGCACTCAAGACCGGCGAAGCGGAGCGGGCATGGCTTGCCTGGGAGCGTCGTTTTGGCACGCCGCCGGCCGATCTGACGGAACGCGCGCGACAGCAACGGTTCCTGGTGGCACGCGGATTCACCGGTGAGACGGTGTCGGCCGTTTTTAAGCGATTAAGGGCGTCCAGAGACTGAGAGCCGCCGAAGCGGAGCCGCGTCCGAGCCCCTGGTGCCGGCCGCCGGGCGACCTCTCCTCCGACAGGCGACAAGGTCGGCTTGCCCGCAGCTTCCACCAAGCGTCGGGTTCCAGGCCATTTCCTGCGCATTTCCATTGATTCAATCGCGATCGCGCCAGCGATAGTCCTCCTGAGACTTTTTGTATCGGATACGGGTTGCCAAACCCCTTGACTCCGAATGCATTGCGTTAGATCGGGACACTCATGCCGCAAGAAAAATCTCCGTTGCAAGCCGTCTACGTCCGTGCCGACCGCCTGATGCTGCTGACGGTCTGGTGCCTGTTTGCCTTGTCTCTGGCGTTGGCAAGTCAGTTCAGTACCTGGGGGGAAGCGCTGGTCGTCGGCGGTGGCCTGGCGCTGGGCTTCACAGCACTGGCGCTCGGCGCGCCGGGCGCTCTGGTCACCCGGCTGGCCGCTGGTGCCACGCTGATGGCCATGACCGGCCTGCACATTCATCAGGCCATGGGTCAGAGCGAGCTGCATTTTGGCGTGTTCGTGCTGCTCGCCTTCCTGCTGGCCTATCGCGACTGGCGTCCGATCGTGGCCGGCGCCGCGGTGATTGCGCTCCACCATCTGTCGTTCAACTATCTGCAAATTGCCGACGCCGGCGTTTACTGCTTTACCAAGCCCGGGCTGGTCATCGTGCTGACCCATGCCACCTACGTGGTCCTCGAGTCGGCGATTCTGGCCATCCTTGCCTTGCAGCTTCGTCGCGAGAGTGTTCAGGCTGCCGAGGTGGGCGACATGGTGAGCGACCTGAACCACGACGGGCGAATTCGGCTGCGGCAGAGAAGCGCGCCAAAATCCCCGCTGGGTCAAAACTTCCAGACGACGACAACCCTGCTCAGTTCGGCGGTTCGCCATGTGGTGGAGGCGGGCCACGAAGTGGGGGTGGCGGCGAGCGAAATCGCGTCCGGCAATCAGGATCTTTCACGCCGCACGGAGGCGCAAGCCCAATCGGTTCAGCAGGTGGCCAACGCCATGGAAGATCTGGCACGAACGATCCGCCAGACCGTGGACGATGCCGGCAAAGCCAGCATCCGTTCCCTCGAGGTGTCGCAGTCCACGGTGGCGGCGGGCAATCTGGTCGAGCAGGTCGTTGACAAAATGGCCGCATTGTCAGCCAGTGCGGGCAAGATGACCGACATCATCAGCGCAATCGACGGGATCGCCTTCCAGACCAATATCCTGGCTCTGAACGCGTCGGTGGAAGCGGCTCGTGCCGGAGAGCAGGGCCGCGGGTTCGCCGTGGTGGCATCCGAAGTGCGAGAACTTGCGCAACGCAGCGCTCGGGCATCCGCCGAGATCCGCGGCCTGATCGCGGAGTCGGTGCGACAGGTGCAAGGCAGTGTGGAACTGGTCGGGACCGCCGGGGCCACGATGCGTGAAATCGTGTCATCGGTGGCCGATGTCACTCAACTGATTGGCACCGTCAGCGATCAGACGGGACGCCAGGGCGCCGCGGTCGAGCAGGTCAATCAAAGCGTTGCACAGATCGATGCCACGACCCAGCAGAACAGCGCACTGGTCGAACAGGCCGCCGCCGCCTCCATGAGCCTCGACCAGCAGGCCCGCAAGCTCGAAGAAGTGGTCGCCTTGTTTCAGCTGGATGCGACGCCAGCCTGAGTCGTATCGGGGACGGCTCCGAAAGCATTCCGAAAGCAACGGACCCGGCCAAAGAACGCGTGATACCATCCGCGTTTTCCGCGGCGCACCATTCCAAAAAACATGCCATTGGCCGCTCGTCTGCCCTCTGATTGGCCGTCCGGCCGGGGCTTTGCCGTCAGGCGGACATGCCCCCGCCCCGGCATCCGGCCACGCCATTCGCGGTCGTTCCGTGCGCCCCTGCCTGAAGCCGTTCACGCGCGTACCCCGCACCAACCTCCGTCCTGGCCGCATCCGGCAACCGTGCCGGCCGTGGCTTCCTGGCGGCCGCCATGCTTTCTACGAATTCGAGGTGATTTCCCATGAAGATTCATGAGTATCAGGGCAAGGAGATCCTGAAACGCTTCGGCGTGCCGGTGCCCCGGGGCATTCCATGCTTCAGCGTCGACGAGGCGGTCAAGGCGGCAGAATCGCTCGGCGGGCCTGTCTGGGTGGTCAAGGCGCAGATCCATGCCGGCGGTCGCGGCAAGGGCGGCGGCGTGAAGCTGGCGCGGTCGATGGCCGAGGTCAAGCAGCTCGCCGGCGCGATCCTGGGCATGCAACTGGTCACGCATCAGACGGGCCCGGCGGGCCAGCCGGTGCGCCGGCTGCTGATCGAAGAGGGCGCCGACATCAAGAAGGAACTCTATGTCGGAATCGTCACCGACCGGGGCTCCCAGCGGGTCTGCGTGATGGCCTCCAGCGAAGGGGGCATGGACATCGAAGAGGTGGCCGCTCACACCCCTGAGAAACTGCTCAAGGTCTTTGTCGATCCGGCCACTGGACTGACCGACGCCGATGCCAACACCCTGGCGCGCGGCATTGGCATTCCCGAGACCTCGGTGCCCAAGGCGCGCGCCGTGCTGCAGGCGCTGTACAAGGCCTACTGGGACACCGACGCTTCGCTGGCCGAAATCAATCCGCTGATCCTGACCGGCAGCGGAGATGTGGTCGCGCTGGACGCCAAGTTCAACTTCGACCCGAATGCCTTGTTTCGCCACCCGGAGCTGGTCGCGATGCGCGACCTCGACGAGGAGGATCCGGCCGAGATCGAAGCCAGCAAATACGACCTGGCCTACATTCAGCTCGACGGCAACATCGGCTGCCTGGTCAACGGCGCCGGCTTGGCGATGGCCACCATGGACACCATCAAGCTGTTCGGCGGCGAGCCCGCGAACTTCCTGGATGTGGGCGGTGGCGCCACCACCGAAAAGGTGACCGAGGCCTTCAAGATCATGCTGGGCAACAGCAAGGTCAAGGCCATCCTCGTCAACATCTTCGGCGGCATCATGCGCTGCGATGTGATTGCCGAGGGTGTGATCTCCGCGTCGCGCTCGGTGGGCCTGACCGTCCCGCTGGTCGTGCGCATGAAGGGCACCAACGAGGACATCGGCAAGAAAATGCTGGCCGAGTCCGGCCTGCCCATCATTGCCGCCGACACCATGGCCGAGGCCGCCCAGAAGGTGGTCGCGGCCGCCAGCGCCGCCTAAGCCCCGCGCATACCGGAGATCAAACATGGCTATCCTGATCAACAAGGACACCAAGGTCATCACGCAGGGCATCACCGGCAAGACCGGTCAGTTCCACACGCGGATGTGCCGAGACTACGCCAACGGCAAGCAGTGCTTCGTGGCCGGAGTCAATCCCAAGAAGGCGGGCGAGGACTTCGAGGGCATCCCTATCTTCGCGACCGCCGGTCAAGCCGCGAAGGCGACCGGCGCGACTGTGTCGGTGATCTACGTGCCGCCCCCCGGCGCGGCGGCCGCCATCTGGGAGGCGATCGAAGCCGATCTGGACCTGGTGATCTGCATCACCGAAGGCATTCCGGTGCGCGACATGCTGGAAGTGCGCAACCGCATGAAGGCCAAGGAAGCCGCCGGCGGCAAGAAGACCGTCTTGCTTGGACCGAACTGTCCGGGACTGATCACGCCCGACGAGATCAAGATCGGGATCATGCCCGGCCACATCCACCGCAAGGGGAGGATCGGGGTGGTTTCTCGATCCGGCACGCTGACCTATGAAGCGGTGGCGCAGGTGACCGAACTGGGCATGGGCCAATCCAGTGCGGTGGGCATCGGCGGCGACCCGATCAATGGTCTGAAGCACATCGACGTGCTGCAGATGTTCAATGATGATCCCGATACCGACGGCGTGATCATGATCGGCGAAATCGGCGGACCGGATGAGGCCATCGCGGCGCGTTGGGCCAAGGAACACATGAAAAAGCCGCTGGTGGGCTTCATAGCCGGCGTGACCGCGCCCGCCGGCAAGCGCATGGGGCATGCCGGCGCGCTGATTTCGGGTGGTGCCGATACCGCGGATGCGAAGCTGGCCGTGATGGAAGAGTGCGGATTTACCGTGACCCGCAATCCCTCGGAGATGGCCAGGCTGATGAAGGGCTTGCTCTGACCGGCTGAACGGCCCGGAGGAATTCCGGGTTCATGCCGTCGAAAAAGGGCCGCTGATGCGGCCCCTTTTTTTGCCCTCGGATCGCGCGATACCGCGATCGCATGACGCCCGGCAGATTCCCCAGGCGATAGGCCGGCTTGCGCAGCCCCTGTCTGATTTCACCGGTTTTCGGCAATGGCCACGGCCGCCCGCACTACCCAAACCCCCGCTTTCGAAGCACAATGCCCCCCTTTCCAGGCGCCATGCAGACAGATGGCCGTTCGCGCCCGCGGCAGTTCTAGGAGACACAATGGAATTCGGCTCTACCGCCTTTTGGCTGGCCCTTGGCCAGATCATCTGGGTCAACATCCTGCTGTCCGGCGACAACGCCGTGGTCATTGCGCTGGCGGCGCGCTCGCTTCCGCCCAAGCAGCAGAAACAGGCGATCCTGATCGGCTCGGGCGCGGCAATCGCGATGCGGATCGTCCTCACCCTGGTGGCGGCGCAGCTGCTGCAGCTGCCCTGGCTGAAGCTGATTGGTGCGGTGCTGCTGATCTACATCGGTGTCACTCTCCTGCTCCCTGAGGACGAAGGCGAGCACGAGGGCAAAGAAGCCGGTGGCATGGTGGCTGCGGTGCGCACCATCCTGATCGCCGACCTTGTGATGAGCCTGGACAACGTCATCGCGGTGGCCGCGGCGGCCAAGGGCGACACCACGCTGCTGATCATCGGTCTGGCCATGTCCATCCCGCTGGTGATCTTCGGCAGCACGCTGCTGCTGAAGGTGATCGAACGGTTCCCGGTCGTGGTATGGCTGGGCGCCGGCCTGCTGGGTTTCATCGCCGGCGAGATCGTGGTCGACGATCCGGCGGTCAAGGACACGCTGATTGCAATGGCCGGCAATGTGGGCCTGCCGGCGGCCAAGCTGCCGATCACCTTCGGCCTGGCCGGAATCGTTCTGGTGCTCCTCATCGGCTGGGTCATGCTCAGCCGAAAGAAGGCCGCCATGGCGCACCACGCCCGCGCCCACTGACCGCGCCGTTCGTGGGGGGAGCGCGCTAACGGGCGAGGTCCGGCCCGTGGTGGGTGGCGCGCGCACCCAGGCGCGTCTGTGCGCCCCCAAGCGCCCTGGAGCCTCAGGCCCGGAGCCCCGAGCCTCTGGAGCCTCATGGAGCCTCATGGAGCCTCATGGAGCCTCATGGAGCCCCGGGGCGGCCCGCATGCTCGCAGGATCGCCTGTCCGCCGTCCGGGGTAGCGGCTCCGCGACGTCCCGGCCCGCCCCGCACCGCTCGGCGGGGTCATCTGGCCGTTCATGAAATTGTTCCTTAGGGGCGGGTGCAGTCGGTTCTAGAGTGGGCTCATGACCGATAGTGCCCTCCACCTCCACACCCGCTCGGCGGCCAGCACGGCCGACGATGCGCCTTCCGGGTCCCTGCTGCCTGGCGAATGGGCCGGGCTGTCGGATGCTGGCCGAAGTCGAACCCACAACGAGGATGCCTGGCGGATCGATCCCGGAATCGGCCTGATCGTGCTGGCCGATGGCATGGGGGGCTACAACGCGGGCGAGGTGGCCAGTGCCATAGCCGTCGACTCGGTCGCACGGGCCCTGGCCGACGAAATCTTCGGTGATGACACCCATCAACCGCACGATCAGCTCGCCCGCGCCGTGCACGCGGCGAATGCGGCCATCCTGGCGGCTGCGGCGCGGCGCCCGGAATGCCTGGGCATGGGAACGACACTGGCGGTGGCCTGGATCTGCGGAAGCGCGCTGCGCTTCTCGCACGTTGGCGACTCGCGCATCTATCTGTTGCGGGCCGGGCGCCTGTATCAGCTCACCCGGGACCACTCGGTCGGGCAGGCGATGATCGATGCCGGTTTGTCGGATCCCGATCAGGCGCGCCAATCCTCGATGCGGGGTGTGCTGACCCGCGCGCTCGGTGTCGAGCCGACGGTTCAGCCCGACTACGGCGAGTTCGAACTCGCCGGCGGCGACCGCCTGCTGCTGTGTTCAGACGGCCTGACCGACATGGTGGCTGATGAGCAGATCGTCCGGATTCTGTCGCGTGACGCGGGTTCGGCCGAACTCGCCCAAGACCTGGTCGACCGGGCACTGGCGCAGGGCGGTTTCGATAACGTGACCGCGCTCGTCTTGAAAGTTCCCGGCCTGCCGGCCTCTCGCAAGTGAGGCGGCGGGTCCTCGCCGCGCGCAACCCAGCCCGTCCCGCGATCAGGTCGCGGCGGGGCCAGCTTTCCCATGTGCGAAACGAACCGCTGATCTGATGACCATGCAGCATCACGAAAAGACCGTGGCCGCCAAGCTGGTGCTCAGCGCCGGCGACCTGCTGCTTCGCAGTATCCCGATCATCAAGGAATCGATCTCGGTCGGTCGCCGCCCGTACAACGACATTGCGCTGGACGATCTCACCGTCAGCGGCGAGCATGCGCTGATCCAGGGCCGGGGCACCGACTTCGTGGTGCGCGATCTGCGCAGCCGCAACGGCACGCTCGTGAACGGGCGGCCGATCGCCGAACATCTTCTGGTCCACGGCGACCTGATCGAGATCGGGGTCTACCGGCTTCGGTTCATGATGGAGCGCCGCGCGCCTGATCCGGACAGCGAGACCCCGCTGGGCCCCGCGAATCTCGAATACCTGAACCATGCACCTGTGGGTCAGACCGTGGTATTGGACCGGCCGATCGTCTCGGTTCATGGATCGGGCCATGTGGCGGTGGTGTCTCGGCGCAAGAATGGCTACTTCATCACCCATCTCGAGGGCCTGGCCTTTCCGCTGGTCAATGGCGAATCGATCGGGCTGACTTCGCGGCTGCTGGCTGACGGCGACCTGATCGAACTGTCGGGGACGATGATCCGGTTCCGCGTCCAGCAGGCCTGACGATCGCCTGTCGATGGTGGCCGCCCGTCTGCTCAGCCGTGTGCGGCGCCGCCTGCTGGGGCTCGCACTCACCTCGGTGGCGGCGCTGTGCGCATTCGACGTCGTGCCGGTCGCGCTCGTCCAGACGCTGGATCAGTCGATCTACGACACCCGGCTGCGGCTCGCATCATCGACCCCCGACGATCGGGTCGTCATTGTCGATATCGACGAAGCGAGCATCGCGCGCATGGGGCGCTGGCCCTGGGACCGCAGCCGGATGGGCGAGCTCGCAAGTTCGCTGGTCGAGCGTGGCGGCGCCGCGGTGGTCGGCATCGACATCGTCTTCGCCGAGCCGCAGCGCGAGGCCGATGAAGACGCGGCGCTTGCGCAACGATTGCGCGGCCACCCCGTGGTGCTGGGCTACTACTTCACTTCCGATCGCGGCGGGCGGACCAGCGGTGCGCTGCCTGCGCCCGTGCTCAGCAGCCAGGCGCTGGCCGGACTGGGCATCGGGATCACCGCGTGGGACGGTTTCGGCGCCAATCTGGTTTCGCTGCAGGAAGCCGCGGCCGGCGGGGGGTTCTTCAACCCGCTGATCGACGGCGATGGCACGGTGCGGGCCCTGCCGCTGCTGGCCGAGTTTCGCGGCGGGCTCTACGAGTCGTTTGCGGTCGCGGTCCTGCGCCAGTGGCTGGGCTCGGCCAGCCTGCAGCTCAGCGCGGATGCCCTGAGCCTGCGCGGCGCGCGGGGATCGCTGCGCCTGCCCCTGTCCGATGCGCTGACGGCGCTGGTGCCATTCGCCGGGAGGGTCGCGGACAGTCGCGGACCCGCGCCGCGCTTCGCTTACGTGCCGGCCGCCGATGTGCTCGAGGGGCGAGCGGACTGGTCCCGCTTCAAGGACCGGATCGTCCTGATCGGCACCTCGGCGCCGGGCCTGACGGATCTGCGCGCGACTCCGCTGCGCGCGGCCTTCCCCGGCGTTGAGATCCACGCGACGATGATCTCGGCCGCCCTCGCGTCGGTTGAACAGGCCAAGGCCGGCGGCGCGCTGCTCAAGAGCCGCTCGGACGTGTCCGCGGCCTTGGGTGCGCTCGCCGCGGGGGTGATCGGCGGACTGCTGGCGCTCGGATTGCCGGCACTCGGTGCGCTGGGCGCGGTGACCTTGAGCCTGGTCGCGGCGATCACGCTGTGGGGCAGTGCGACGATCGCCTGGAACAACTTGGGACTGGCGATGCCGGTCTCGGCCGCGCTCGCGCTGGTGGTCGCGCTGCTGCTGCTCAATCTGACCGTGGGCTATTTCGTCGAGGGGCGCAAGCGTCGCGCGGTGGCGGCGCTGTTCGGCGAATACGTCTCGCCCGCGCTGGTCGAGCGGATGGTCCGCGACCCGGCGCGATTCGCGCTCGTGGGCAGCGAGAACCGCGAACTGACGATTCTGTTCGTCGACATCCGCGGCTTTACGCGGATCGCCGAAACCATGCCGCCGGAACGGCTGCGCGAATACATCAATGCCTTCCTGACCGGCATGACCGAGGTGGTGCACCGCTACGGCGGTACGGTCGACAAGTACATCGGCGATGCGGTGATGGCGTTCTGGGGGGCGCCGCTGGACGATGCGCAGCATGCCGATCATGCGGTGGCCGCGGCGCTGTCGATGCTCGAGGAAGTCCAGCGCCTGAATCGCGGCTTCGAAGAGAAGGGGCTGCCGCTGATGCGGGTGGGAATCGGCATCAACACCGGCGAAGTGCGGGTCGGCGACATGGGTTCGCGATTGCGCCGCACGTACACGGTGATCGGCGATGCGGTCAATCTCGCGTCGCGATTCGAGGCGCTCACCAAGCACTACGACGCCGCGATCATCGTCGGCGAAACGACGGTCGAACTGGCGCGTGGCCACCGGTTCGTCGCCCTTGGCAAGGCCCAGGTCGCAGGTCGCAATGAACCCGTGATGGTGTATTCGCCGGCATCGCTGGCGGTTCACGATACGATGCCGATGAGCGGGGGGCACGAGCCACCGCCACCCCACGTCGAGGACCGGGTCAATGCAGGTGCGCGTATTGGGATGTAGTGGCGGAATCGGGGCGCGCGCTCGCACGACCTCGTTTCTCGTCGACCACGACATCCTGTTGGACGCCGGCACCGGTGTCGAAGACCTGAGCGTCGAGGAACTCGCGGCGATCGATCATGTCTTCCTGACCCATTCTCATCTCGATCACATTGCCGCGCTGCCGCTGCTGGTCGATTCGGTCGGCGGTCTGCGCTCGCGGCCGCTGGTCGTGCATGCACTGCCCGAAACCATCCTGGCGCTCAAGACCCACATCTTCAACTGGGTGATCTGGCCGGACTTCACCGAGATTCCCCATTACGAGCGGCCCTGGATGGTCTTCGAGCCGATCGGGATCGATTCGACCGTCGAACTCGCGGGGCGCTGGGTGCGCAGCCTGCCTGCCAACCACACGGTACCGGCGCTGGGCTTCCACATCTTCAACGAGCGGGCTGCGCTGGTGTTCTCCGGCGATACCGGACCGAACGACGAATTCTGGCGAATCGTCAACAGCGTCGAGAACCTGCGCTACCTGATCATCGAAACCGCGTTTCCCAACCGCGACCAGGATCTGGCGGTGACTTCGCGCCACCTGTATCCGATTCAGCTGGGCCAGGAACTCGAGAAGCTCAAGCGCGAGCCCCAGGTGCTGGTGACCCATCTGAAGCCGTCTGACCGCAAGGTGATCGAGCGCGAGCTCGATGCCTGGGCCGGCCGCTTCGCGCCGCGCGTGCTCGAGCGCGGCGACGTCTTCGAACTCTGATCGTTGCCGGGCCGCTGGGCCGCTGGTCCGCCGGGCTGCTGATCAGCTGCTCCGCTGGTCCGTTGCGGCAGGGCGGCTGATGCAGAGGCGGGCGCGATTGGTGAGTGGAAGTTGACGCAAAAGCGCCCTGCCTGTGCCGCTATTCGTCAGTTTGAGCGGCTGTCTCGAGTCCCTTGCGGGGAATCTGCCGCGCCCGGGCGTGATTCAGTTCACAGCCCGACCGTTCGTCGCGCGAGCGGTGCCGCTCATGGCCGCTGGCACGTGTGCTGCGTATCAGGGAAGTGTCGGGACGTACCCCGCCATCCCACCTTCCAAGACTGGAGCATCGCATGCTGAAGAAAGTTCAAAAGGGTTTCACCCTGATCGAGTTGATGATCGTCGTGGCAATCGTCGGCATCCTGGCTGCGGTCGCAATCCCCGCGTATCAGGACTACACGGTCCGTGCGCGAGTCGCCGAAGGTCTGGGCCTGGCGTCGGCCGCCAAGGTCTCCGTCGCTGAGAATGCGGCCAACGGTTCGGCCGACTTGAGCCTGGGCTACACCGCCCCGACCGCGGATGCCGCCAAGGTGACCGGCATTGCGATCGCCGCCGGCACCGGCGTGATCACCATCGGCTACGGCACGAAGATCGAGAACGGCAAGAACATCGCGATGGTCCCGACCTCGGCTGGCGCCGCGCTGGCCGCTGGCACGCCCCCGGCCGGCCCCATCACCTGGGCCTGCAACGGCGCGGGTACCACGCTGGCGGCGAAATATCGCCCGGCCGAGTGCCGTTGAACCTGCGCTAGAACGCCTGCGGCATCGCCGCAGCGCGTTGATCCAAGCCCCGGCCGGTCCGGGGCTTTTTGCTTTTCTGCGGCGGCGGAACACAGCCGGCAAGCGACGAAAATGGGCACCGGAGTGCCGCAGCTTGTCACATCGGGGGGCTACCGTCAGGGCGTCTGGCGCCGGCTTTGCAGCCGCGAATCCGCGAGTGCGGAGCGCACCGCAGCGCCGATCGGCCGGAATCCGCCGTTCGCCGCTATTGGCATGTTCTTCGCTGGATGGTTTTCGTCCCGGCACCCGTCGAGTTGCCGGGGGGATTGCGAGTCAACTTCATTCTTGACAGAGGATCTTTCCATGCTGAAGAAAGTGCAAAAGGGTTTTACGCTGATCGAGCTGATGATCGTCGTGGCGATCGTCGGCATCCTGGCCGCTGTGGCGATCCCCGCCTATCAGGACTACACTGTGCGCGCGCGCGTAGCCGAGGGCCTGGGACTGGCGGCAGCCGCGAAGGTGTCGGTCGCCGAGAATGCCGCCAATGGCGCTGCCGACCTGGGTCTGGGTTACACCGCGCCCACCGCCGACGCGGCCAAGGTCACCGGCATCGCGATCGCTGCCGGCACCGGTGTGATCACCATCGGCTACGGCACCAAGATCGAAAACGGCAAGAACATCGCGATGGTGCCGACCTCGGGTGGCGCTGCGCTGGCCGCCGGTACGCCGCCGGCCGGTCCGATCACCTGGGCCTGCAACGGCGCAGGCACCACGCTGTCCGTGAAGTATCGTCCGGCCGAGTGCCGCTGATCGGCACGGGGAGCCGGCAGGCCGGCTCCCCGATCGATTGGATCGCCCCGCATCCGCGGGGCTTTTTTTTGGGACGATCGAAAGGCCGGCCCTGCCCAGCGGGTCGGTTGCCGGATTGCGCGTCCTGGGGGATCGGACCAAATGCGGCACATGTCTGCCGCGATTCGTCAGACCGACTGCCGCTTACCGGGCGTCTGTGTGCCGCTCGAAGTCTCTCCGGCAACGGATCCGGGCCGAATTACCCGCTCCGGCGTGCAGGATTGCCGTTCGTCCCGAGTCGTCGGCCGTTCGTGCGAACTGGCATGAGTGGTGCACGCAATAGAGGCAACCGGGTCGTCAGGACGATCGGGTCAGCGCGCAATTCATGACCATTTTTTACCGATAGGAACGCAAATGCTCAAGAGAGTCCAAAAGGGTTTCACCCTGATCGAACTGATGATCGTTGTCGCCATCGTGGGCATTCTTGCTGCGGTCGCGATTCCCGCCTACCAGGACTACACGGTGCGCGCACGTGTGGCTGAAGGTTTGGGGCTGGCGTCTGCCGCCAAGGTCTCGGTGGCGGAGAACGCGGCCAACGGTTCGGCCGACTTGAGCCTGGGCTACACCGCGCCCACCGCGGATGCCGCCAAGGTGACCGGCATCGCGATCGCCGCGGCTTCCGGCGAAATCACCATCGGCTACGGAACCAAGATCGAGAACGGCAAGAACATCGCCATGGTGCCGACCTCGGGCGGTGCCGCGCTGGTCGCTGGCACGCCGCCGGCCGGCCCGATCACCTGGGCCTGCAATGGCGCGGGCACCACGCTGGCGGTCAAGTATCGCCCGGCCGAATGCCGTTGATCGAGCTGCGGCGACCAGGCGGTTGAGCCGCCTGTCTGCCCCCAAAATGCCCCGGCTGGTCCGGGGCATTTTTTTTGCAGCGGTGGTTGCGCCCGCATCGGTGGCGCGGATGGCGCGGCCGTCGTCGCCGCGCCCGCGAAGGCGACGAAATGCGGCAGTCTCTGCCGCCTTTTGGAGGCGCCGGATCAGGGATGTTCACCTGAAGCTCGAGGATCGCGGGCCGCCTGCCTGCCGAGCGGGCTGGCGGCGGCTTGACTGCCGCCGGTCGCCTGGCGGTGACCGCCTGCGGTTCTGGCACACACCCTGCATGTTGAGCAGGGTCCAACCACTGCTGTGATTCCAAACATTCTCCGAGGTCTGCCCATGTTGATCGCCAAACCGCAATCAGGCTTCACCCTCATCGAACTCATGATCGTTGTCGCCATCGTCGGCATCCTGGCGGCAGTTGCCATTCCTGCGTACCAGGACTACACCGTCAGGGCTCGGGTGACCGAGGGGCTCTCGTTCGTGTCCGGCGCAAAGGACATCGTCGCGGAGAACGCGGCGCACGGCATGCCCGATCTCAGTGTCGGCTTCACGCCGCCGGGGGCGCCCACCACCAACGTCCAGGGCATTGCGGTGGACCCTGCGAACGGGACCATCAGCGTCTCGTTCGGCGCGAATGTCGAAGCCGGCAAGGTGCTGGCCATGGTGCCGCGCTCGGGTGGTGCACCGCTGGCTGCCGGTACGCCGCCCAGCGCACAGGTCGTCTGGCTGTGCAACACCGCGACCACCACGCTTGCCTCGAAATACCGTCCCAGCGAGTGCCGCTGAGCGCGGCCATTGCCGGGCTGTTCGCCACCGGGTCCTTGCGCATCCACCCCTTCATTGACTCTCGATCATGGAAGACTCGATTCCGCTGAGCAGCCACGGTCGCCCTGCCAAGGCGTCCGCAACGTCGATGGCCGTGCGCACCCGCGCCGCCGGCATTCACCTGTCGATCAGCGTGCTGGTCACCGCAGGCGTGTTCGCCGCGATGATCGCGCTGTGGTACCCCTGGCCGGTCTTCCTGGCCGCCGGTGCGCCGGAGCTGCTGCTGCTCGTCAGCGCCTGCGACGTGGTGCTCGGCCCGGCGCTGACTTTCGTGGCGTTCCGCCCGGGCAAGAAAGGGCTGAAGTTCGACCTGGCCGTGATCGCGATGCTGCAGCTCAGCGCACTGGGCTATGGCGTGCACACGGTGTTCATCGCCAGGCCTGTGTTCATGGTGTTCGCGGTCGACCGGTTCGAACTGGTCAGTGAAGCCGACATCGAGCCGGAGCAGCTGGCCAAGGCCAGGCCGGTGTATCGCGAACTCAGCGTCACCGGGCCCCGCCTGGTAGCGGCCGAATTGCCGGCCGATGCCGGCGAGCGCAGCACGCTGCTGATGGCGGCGGCGACACAGGGCATCGATCTGAAACACCTGCCGCAGCACTACAGCGAATACGAAGTCGTGCGCACCAAGGGGCTGTCCAAGTCGATGCCGGTGGACAAGCTGCGCGATTACAACGATCCGGCGCGGGTCGACCAGACGCTGAGCGAACTGGCGCGCGCACCCCAGTCGCTGCGCTACTACCCCCTGCGCGGCGTCAAGCGCGACCTGACTGTGTTCGTCGATGCGGCCACCGGCGAGATCCTGCGGATCGCCCATCTCGCGCCGTGGCCGCGTTGATGCGAATCAGGGCGTTCGAATCCGTCGGCCGGTCGCTCATCCCGGACGTCGTGCCACCGGTCGGGGGCACTCGGGAGCGACTGTGCACGCGGGTTACCATCAGGCTGGAAATTCCTACAACTAAACCAATCAACCCAGCCAAACGACATGAGCGAGAACAATCGCACCTGGATGTGCCTTATCTGCGGATGGATCTACGACGAGAAGCTCGGCCTGCCCGATGACGGCATCGCGCCCGGCACCCGTTGGGAGGACATTCCGATGAACTGGACCTGTCCCGAATGCGGGGCCCGCAAGGAAGATTTCGAAATGGTTGAAATTTAGCTTGTAAGTGGTTAAAACTAAAAGAGTTTTCAAACCCATAAACCGGGCATTGGAGCCGATATGAGCCAGCCAGCCGACCTTTCCGGCCTGAAGGTGATGGTGATCGATGACAGCAACACCATTCGCCGCAGCGCCGAGATCTTCCTCGGCCAGGCGGGGTGCCGGGTGCTGCTGGCCGAGGACGGCTTCGATGCCCTCGCGAAGATCGCCGACAACGATCCTGACCTGATCTTCTGCGACATCCTGATGCCGCGCCTGGACGGGTACCAGACGTGTGCGCTCATCAAGAAGAGCCCTCGCTTCCACGAGATCCCGGTGATCATGCTGTCCTCCAAAGACGGCCTGTTCGATCGGGCTCGCGGCCGCATGGTCGGCTCGGAGCAATACCTGACCAAGCCATTCACCAAGGACAGCCTGCTCAAGGCGGTCGTGCAGCACGCCCGCCGTGCCGCCCCGACCACTGCCGCCGGCCTGTCGCTGGTCAATCCCTGACGCGCCCGCGCCAGCACGCGAATCGAGGGTCAATCGATGTCCCAGAAGATCCTTGTCGTGGATGACTCGCCAACCGAGCGATTCTTCCTGGCGGACTTGCTCGCCAAACGCGGCTATACCGTGATCACCGCCGAGAACGGCAACGAAGCGTATGAAAAGACCAAGGCCGAGCGACCCGACCTGGTGCTGATGGACGTCGTCATGCCGGGGGCCAGCGGTTTTCAGGTCACCCGCGCGCTGGCGCGCGATCCCGACACCATGGGCATTCCCGTGGTGATCTGCACCAGCAAGTCCAATGAGACCGATCGGATCTGGGGTCTGCGCCAGGGCGCACGCGATTACCTCATCAAGCCGATCCGGCCCGATGAGCTGCTCTCCAAAATTGCCGACCTGATGGCCTAGGGGCTGCGCGATGCAAGGCGAAACCAAGACCCACCTGCGCGAATTCCAGGAGCGGCTTTCAGAGCGCCTGCGCAATGCCAGCGGCACTTCGCGCGCGGCGCGCCTCGGGCTGGCCATCGGCGATCAGCGCTGGCTGGTCGATCTGGCCGAGGCCGGCGAAATCGTGCCCATCCCGACTCAGATGACCCCGGTGCCCCTGACCCGCGACTGGTTCAAGGGTCTGGTGAACTTGCGCGGAACGCTGTTCGGCGTGTCCGACCTGATGCGGTTCTCGGGCGATGTGTTCACGCCGGTGTCCAAGGAGTCCCGCCTGCTGGCGCTGGCGGGCAACCTGAACCTGAACGCGGCCCTGGTGGTGACCCGCATGCTCGGCCTGCATGACTCGACCGCCTGGCGTCCCGATCCCTCGCGGGCGCACTGGGCCCCCTGGGCCGGCCGCTGCCTGGTCGATGGCGACGGGCGCGACTGGTTCGAGCTCAGCCTGTCACGGCTGGCGGGCGACGAGCAGTTTCTTTCGGTGGGGCGGCAGTGAGCGCTTGGTCGCTGCTGCTCGCCGCCACGCATTTGGTGAGGATTTCCCCATGAAGCTGGCTAGCTTCCTTTCGTTCGGCCCTGGCGGCCGTGCGCGGTCCGACCCGGACACCGCCATCGTCGATGACGATCTGGGCGGGGCGATCGACGCGCTGGCGCCCAACACCATCGCCGACGTCACGCTGATGGCGCCGGCCATGGGCGGCGTCTCGAATTACAACGAGGCCATCGGCCCGGCCGCGGCCGGCGTGTCGGGTGCCCGGCTGCGCACCCGTGCCGGCAATTCGGGCAGCTTCGCGACCCGCCTGCCCTGGATCGGCGACATGCCGTTTCGCAAGCAGCTGCAGATCCTGCTGCCCACGCTGGCGGTGTCGCTGCTGCTGGCTTTCATGTTCTTGTGGCTCGATTCGCGCCAGGCGACCAACAACGGCCTGCTCGCGCAGATCGTGGGCGATGCGCTGACCCATTCGCAGCGCATGGCCAAGGCCGCGCCCGGTGCGAGCGTGGGCAGCGATGACTCGTTTCGCCAGCTGCGTGAAAGCCGTGACGCGATGACGCAGTCGATCCAGATGCTCAACGGCGAGCCCAGCCCCGAGTCGGGCCGAAGCGCCGCTTCGCCGGCCACGGTCCTGCCCGAGGTGCAGAAGCTGCAGCAGATGTGGAAAGAGTCCGACGCCGCTGCCGGCAAGATGATCGAGCACGAAAAGCTGTTGCGCTCGCTGGGCGCCATGCGCAAGGCCGTCAACGAGTCCAACAAGGAACTGCTCGAGGCGGCGCAAGTGGTGGCCGCGCACAAGCTGCAGTCCAATGCCAGTGCGCGTGAGGTTTCGGCGGCCGGCGATCTGGTCATGCTGACGCAAAAGATGGCCAAGGACGTCAACCAGCTGCTGGTGGGCGATGCGGGCAACGCCGACGTGGCGGCCTCGCTGGGCTCGGACGCGGTGTTCTTCCGGGACATCGTCGATGCGCTGGCCAGCGGTAACGAACGCCTGCGGATCGGCGCCACGCTCGACCCGGAAAGCCGGCGGGCCTTGCAGACGATCAAGCGGCTGTCGGCCAAGTTCGAGCAGCCGCTGTCGACGATCGTGCGCGACCAGCCCAAGATCCAGGACGCCAAGCGCGCCGAGGCCACCATCTACCGCGACAGCGAGACGACCCGGTCCCTGCTGCAGACGATCGGGCGCCAGTTGCAGGCCGAAGAGGCCGCCCGCAACTGGAACCTGTGGATCGTGCTGTTCTTTGCCGGTGTGGCGCTGCTGTCGGCGCTGGGCATGGTCCAGGCCTACCTGGGCGACAGCCGGGCGCGTGCCGAGGAGGCCGAAGGCCAGCGCCAGGAGGCCGAGCGCCTCGAGCAGGAAGCCAAGCGCACCAACGACCAGAACCAGTCGGCCATCTTGCGGCTGATGAACGAACTGCAGGAGGTGGCCGACGGCGACCTCACCGTGCAGGCCACCGTGTCCGAGGACATCACCGGCGCGATCGCGGACTCCGTCAACTACACGGTCGAGGAACTGCGCAATCTGGTGGCGCGAATCAACGCCACTGCCGAACTGGTCAACGAAGCGTCGTCCAAGGCGCAGATGATCGCTTCGAGCCTGCAGGCGGCATCCGAGCAGCAAAGCCGCGAGATTCGGGAAACCGGCGAGTCCGTGCTGCGCATGGCCCAGCAGATCAACGAAGTGTCGGCACGGGCGTCCGAATCGGCCAACGTGGCACGGCACTCGCTGTCGGCCTCGGAGGAAGGGGCGCGGGCCGTGCAGAACGCGATCACCGGCATGAACGGCATCCGCGACCACATCCAGGAGACCGCCAAGCGCATCAAGCGGCTGGGCGAGTCGTCCCAGGAGATCGGCGAGATCGTCGAACTGATCTCGGACATCACCGAGCAGACCAACGTGCTGGCGCTGAACGCGGCCATCCAGGCCGCATCGGCCGGCGAGGCCGGGCGCGGTTTCACGGTGGTGGCTGAGGAAGTGCAGCGGCTGGCCGAGCGCAGCGCCGAAGCGACCAAGCAGATCGCCGCGCTGATCAAGACCATCCAGACCGATACACAGGACGCGGTGGCGGCGATGGAGCGCAGCACGCAGGGTGTGGTCGAGGGCACGCGGCTGTCGGACGACGCAGGGCGCGCGCTGGGCGAGATCGGCAGTGTGTCGACGCATCTGGCCGAGCTGATCGAAGACTTCTCCAACTCCACGTCGCGGCAGGCGGCGTCGGCGGGCACGGTGGCCCAGTCGATCCAGCGCATCCTGCTGGTCACCGAACAGACCAGCGAAGGCACGCTGCAGACCGCGGGTTCGATCCGCCAGTTGTCCGAACTCGCTCAAGAGCTCAAGAGCTCCGTGGCGCGGTTCAAGGTCGCTTAAGGAAGCGAAAGGGCGCACACTAATGGCTTCCGATCTCGTAACCCTCTCGTGGTGCCTGGGCGAAATCCGCCAGGCGCTCAATCAGGCCGAGCAACTGCTCGAGCGGCATCTGCACTCCGAAGAAGGCGACCTGGCCGCGCTGCGGGCCGCGCGCTCCCAGCTGCACCAGGCGCACGGCGCGCTGCAGGTGGTCGACATCGAAGGCGTGTCGCTGCTGACGCAGGAGTCCGAGGCGCTGCTGGATGCGGTCGAGCGCGGCGATGTCGCTTTCGGTGTGGACATCGTGTCGCGCCTGGGGCAGGCCGCGCAGGCCATCGTCGAATATCTGGAGGACCTGATGCAGGGCGGGCAAGCGCAGCCCTTGCACCTGTATCCGTACTATCGCGCGCTGCTCGAAGCGCGGCGCGCCGAGCGCGTGCATCCGGCGGACCTGTTCTTCCCCGACCTCGCGGTGACGCCCAGCCCGGCTGCGACGCCGATGATGCGCGCCGATGCGGCCGCGCTGGCCGGTGCGCGCGGCGCCTTCGAACGCGGCCTGCTGCAGTCGATCCGCGAGCCGGGTTCGCCGGCCGGGCCGCAACTGATGCACGGCTCGGTGCGGGCGGTGCGCGAGTCTGCCCACGGGGCCGCCAATCGGGCTTTCTGGTGGGTCACCGAGGTTTATTTCGATGCCCTGCGGCGCTCGCTGCTGCCGCTGGACGTCGCCGCCAAACGATTGCTCGCGCGCTTCAATCTGCAACTGCGCAAGACCCTCGAAGAACGTGCCCCGGTCTCGGACCGGCTGCTCAAGGACATGCTTTTTGCGCTGGCGGGTGCCGCGCCCGGCGATGCGGCAATCGACGAGGTGCGTCGGGCCTATCGGCTGGACGGGGCGATCCCGCCCGACTTCGAGCGTCCGCGCTTTGGCCGCGTCGACGCAAGGGCGATGCGCTCGGCGCGTGAAGCGCTGGCCAGGGCTCGCACGGCGTTCGACAAGGTCACCCGGGGCAGCGCCTCCGATATGCCGGCATTCGCCAAAGGGGTCGATGACTTCCGCGATGCGGTCGAACAATTGCCGGCGCAGGGCCTGCAGGCGATCGGGCGGGTGCTGGGCGATGTCCGGCGCACGCTGAATGCCGACAGTGCTTATCTGCCTGAGCCGGTCGCGCTGGAGCTGGCCACCGCGATCCTCTATGCCGAACAGGCGCTCGCGCAGGGCGCACGGCCCGATACGCAGCATGATCATCATGGCGCCGAGATGGCGGCCCGTTTGTCCGGCGCGCTCGCCGGGCGGACGCCCGACGCCGATCCGCCGGACTGGCTGCGCGCGCTCAGCCAGGCGGCCCAGGAACGGCTGACGATGTCGACCTTCATCGCCGAGGCGCAGTCCAGTCTGCGTCAGGTCGAGAAGGTCCTGGACGGTTATTTCCGCGATCCCTCGCAGGCGGTCAATCTGCCCGAATGCGTTCGGGCGATGCATCAGGTGGGCGGTGCGCTTCGACTGCTCGGACACGACGCGGCGGCGCGCGGCGCCGAGACGGTTGGGGCGCAGGTGGCCGCATTCGCGGACCACGCGGGCGAGAGTCAATCGGAACAGTTTGAAAAGGTCGCGGCGAGCGTCGGCGCGCTCGGCTTCTTTGTCGAAGCCCTGCAGCACCCGGAACGCGCCAGCACGCAGTACGAATTCGACGAGCAGGCGGGTGAATTCCGAGCCCACCTGGGCTTGAGCCCGCGCGATCGGGCATCGGCGGAGAGCGCCGATGCCGTCGCGGCCAAGTCGCCGGACGCGCTACAAGCCCAGGCCGCGTCCGCCGAAGCGGACGCTTTGGCCGTTTCAGCGGGACTGGTCGCGCTGACCAGTGCGCTGGCGATGGCGGGCGATTCCGCACCGTTGCAGCCGTCCGCCGCCGAGGGTGGGGTGCCGGTGCCCGAACCGGTTGCGCCGCTGTCGGCGGAAGCGTCGCTGTCTGCGCTCGCCCAGGAAGCGGTGCCGGCCTATGCGGCCTGGCAGGCCGATCCGGCCTCGGGTGCGACGCTGACCGGCATCCTGCAGCGGATGCGCGATGTCGCGGCTCTGGTCGACGATGCGGGGCGCAAATCTGCCTGCAGCCAGGCCATGTCGCTGTTGCAGTCGCCGACGCCGGACGCGTCGGCCCTGCGCGATGCTTTGCTGAGTGCTGGCGTGCCGCTGCCGGCGCCGGAACTTCCGGCGGCGGAACTGCCGGCCGACGATCTCGCCATCGACAGCGAACTGCTCGAGATCTTCCTGGCCGAGGCCGATGAGGTGCTCGAGGCGATTGCCGAGCATGTCCGCCTGTCGGCCGCCAGTCCGCGCGATCAGGATCACCTGACCACGATGCGCCGGGGTTTCCACACGCTGAAGGGCTCGAGCCGGATGGTCGGGCTCAACGAGTTCGGCGAGGCCGGCTGGGCGATGGAGCAGGTGCTCAATCTCTGGCTGGGCGAGGAGCGTGCCGGCGACGCCGACCTGTATGGACTGATCGAACGCGCGCATGGCCAGATGGGGGAATGGGTCGAGCGCCTGCGCAGCGGCAAAGGACCCCGGATCGATCCCACCGCGATCATCGAGGCCGCTGCCGCATTGCGTCGTGGCGAGCCGCTGCCCGCGCTGGAATCCGGCGTGCCGGATGTGGCCGTGGCCGACAGCGCTGTCGTGGCGGAGCCGGAACTTGAATCGGCATCGCTCGAAGAGCCGGTGCTGGAGATCCCGGCGCTCGAGATCCCGGCGCTCGAGATCCCGGCGCTCGATATTCCGCCTCTCGAGGAGCCTGTCGTCGAAGCCGCTGCTCTCGGCGAATTCGCCGCCCTGCAGCCTGTGGCCCAGGAGCCGATGCTCGACGAGCCTGTCTTCGACGAGCCCGTCATCCAGGCCGCGGCCAGCGCCCCCGCGTTGATCGACGAGCCGGCGCCATCGGAAGCCGATCTGGCCGAAGCCGTCAGCGACTGGCCTGCGCTCGAGGCGTCCGCGATCGACTGGCAGGACGATAACCGCACGGTCGGCGAACTTCCCGTTCCGGAGACCGCGCCGGGCGATGAAATGCCGCTCGAGCTCGGCGATGCCGTCGCGCACACCGAGGACACCGTGGAATTCGCCGATGCCGACATCGGTGTCGATTTCGGCGATCTGCCGCTGCACGCGGAAGATGCGGACACCCTGCTGGTGGACCCGACGCTGGCCGAATCGGCCGTCGCCGAACCGAGTGCCGACCAGGCGCAGTGGGCCGACGCCGACGACGACTTCGTGATCGGCGAGCCCGACGCGATGGAACTGGTGCAGGCGGACGCCCACGACGAGGCGACCGCCACTGCCCCGGACTCGGCCCCCGAGCTTGCGGCGCAGGAGCCGCTGCCCTCGGACCTGGTGCGCATCGGCGATCGCACGATCAGCCGGCCGCTCTATCTGATCTTCCTGTCGGAGGCCGACGAGCTGATCCAGACGCTGACGGCCGATACCGCGCAATGGCGCGAGACGCCGGTGCGCGAGGCCAGCGAAGCGGCGATGCGCGCGGTGCACTCGCTGGCCGGCAGCGCGGCCGTGGTCGAACTCGAACCGGTCCACAGCCTGGCCGAGACGCTCGACCGCGCTTACGCGGCACAGCGGCTGAGCGCTGCGGTCCCTGATGACGAGGCCTTCGAGATCCTGTCGCGGACCGTGCAGCGCATGCATGGCATGCTGCATCAGTTCGCCGGGGGCGCCTGGCCGGCGGCCGACCCCGAGGCGCTGGCGGCTCTGGCTGCGCTGGTGCAGCGATGGGCGCCGCCGACGCGGATTGCCGACATCACCGGCTTGCCCGCCGCGAGCGCGTTCGACGCGCCGGTCTCGGCGGACGATTATCCGGAGCATCGGGATGATCGGGATGCCGAGGCGAGCCTGTCCAGTGACGCTGTCGCGGAAAACAGCGGACCCGCCATGGCCGAGCAGCCGGTCGATGAGCTCGATCCGGAACTGCTGGCGATTTTCATCGAAGAAGCCGACGACGACCTGCCCCGCATCGGCGAAAACCTGCGCGGCTGGGCGGCCAACCCGGGCGATGCCCGGCTGCCTCAGACCCTGATGCGGCTGCTGCACACCGTCAAGGGCGGCGCCCGGATGGCCGGCGCGATGCGCCTGGGCCAGAAGCTGCACGACACCGAGACTCGGGTCGAGACGCTGGCGGCGCTGCCGACCACGCCCGTCCAGCTGATCGAAGAACTCGTCGCCGAGGTCGATCAGGCCGTGGCGCTGTTCGAGGCGCTCAAGCGGCCCGCCGCGGCAGTGTCCGTGGAGCCTGCCAGCCCGCCTTGCGCGGCCGAGCCGGCGGCCGGCGAACCGGCCCCGACGCAGGCCGGCGCGTTCGCTTCCTTGCCGTTCGATGCACCCTTGGTGGCTGGTGCTGCCGCGCTGGCGGCCAGTGGCCTGGCGGCGGCGAGCGGGTCTGGCGATCCGATTGCGCCGGCCAGCGCCCGCCGCGCCGAGGGCCGCCAGGCCCGCAGCCCGACGCAGCCACGCCGCAGCGCCAAGCCGCAAGACGCCGCGCCGGCGAAGGCCGCCGACCTGCCGGTGCCGGCCAGCCACCCGCTGGTTCGGGTGCGTGCCGACCTGCTGGACAAGCTCGTCAACGAAGCCGGCGAAGTGTCGATCGCCCGTTCGCGGCTGGACAACGAACTCACCACTTTGCGCCAGTCGCTGGCCGATCTCACCGAAAACGTCGGACGGCTGCGCTCGCAGCTGCGCGAAATCGAGATCCAGGCCGATACCCAGATCCAGGCGCGCATCGCCAAGCAGAAGGTCCACGAGGGCAGTTTCGACCCGCTCGAATTCGACCGGTACACGCGCTTCCAGGAACTCACCCGGATGATGGCCGAGTCGGTCAACGACGTCGCCACGGTCCAGGGCAATTCGATGCGCAGCCTCGACGAGGCCAGCCAGGACCTGCACCGCCAGGGTCAGGTGCTGCGCGACCTGCAGCAGAACCTGATGCGCGTGCGCATGGTGCAGTTCGGATCGATCTCCGATCGGCTGTACCGTGTGGTGCGGCAATCGGCCAAGGAAACCGACAAGCGGGTGCACCTGGACATCCGGGGCGCCAGCGTCGAGGTCGATCGCGGCGTGCTCGAGCGCATGGCCGGACCGATCGAGCACCTGCTGCGCAACGCGGTGGCCCATGGCATCGAGTCGGCCGCGACGCGGCACGCGCATGGCAAGTCCGATACCGGCGAGATCCAGGTCGAGATCCGACAGGAGGGGCGAGAGATCGTCCTGTCGTTCAACGACGACGGCAGCGGCCTCGATCTGGCGCGCATCCGGCTGCGGGCGATTTCGCAGGGACTGATCAGCGAACAGTCGACTCCCACCGATCGCGAACTTGCCGATCTGATCTTCGTGCCGGGCTTCACCACGGCGGCCAGCGTCACCGAGCTGTCGGGACGCGGGGTTGGCATGGATGTC
The DNA here is from genome assembly GCA_016710525.1 of Burkholderiaceae bacterium. Taxonomy (GTDB): domain Bacteria; phylum Pseudomonadota; class Gammaproteobacteria; order Burkholderiales; family Burkholderiaceae_E; genus Quisquiliibacterium. The sequence goes on along the minus strand of JADJVQ010000028.1, from coordinate 23,759 downwards.
GTGCGCTCGGAGGTTGCGTCGCTGGGCGGGCGCATCGAAACCGAAACCCAGCCGGGACGCGGCACCCGCTTCACCGTGCATCTGCCGCTGACGCTGGCAGTGGCGCAGGTGGTGCTGGTGGCGGCCGGCAAATCGCGCTTCGCCGTTCCCTCGTCGAGCGTCGAGCAGGTGCTGCAGCTCAAGCCGCAGGCGCTGGCCTCGGCCTACGCCGAGCGCTCGGTCGAATGGCAGGGCCAGAACGTGCCGCTGTTCTTCCTGGGCAGCCTGGTCGAATCGCCGGACGTCACGCCGGTGGCGCAGCACTATTCGCCGGTCGTGATCATCCGCTCGGGGCACCAGCGCATCGCGCTGCATGCCGACGAGATCACCCGCAACCAGGAGGTGGTGGTCAAGAACGTCGGCCCGCAGGTCGCCCGGGTCAGGGGCGTGACCGGCGCCACCGTGCTGGGCAACGGCGAGATCGTGCTGATCGTCAATCCGGTGGCGCTGGCGCAGGCCGCCGCGGGCGAAGTGTTCGATCGTGCGATTCCGGCGCCCACGATCACCGCGGTGCTGCCCGATGCATTGCCCCCGGTCGTGATGGTGGTCGACGATTCATTGACGGTGCGCAAGGTGACCCAGCGCCTGCTGACCCGCGAGGGGTATCAGGTGCTGCTGGCCAAGGATGGCGTCGATGCGCTGCGCCAGCTGCAGGATGTCGTGCCCGACGCGATGCTGCTGGACATCGAGATGCCGCGCATGGACGGCTTCGACCTGACCCGCAACCTGCGGGCCGACGAGCGGTTCGCGCACATGCCGATCATCATGATCACCTCGCGGACCGCGGACAAGCACCGCAATCACGCGATGGGCCTGGGCGTGAATGTCTATCTGGGCAAGCCCTACCAGGAAGACGAACTGCTCGCCCATCTGGCCCACTTCACCGAGCGGCGTCACCGCCAGGCGGTGGGGGTGACGGTCTGAGTGCCCCATAGCGCGCCAGCGTTCGCTGGCGCGCCTCGTCGTGCATGACGATGGGCCGAGGGTAGTTTTCACCCAGCCGCAGCCCGGCGGCGGCGGCTTCCAGGGGCGCGAGCAGCCAGGGCGCGTGAATCGTCCGTTCGGCCAGCCCGCCCAGCTGAGGCAGGTAGCGCCGGATGAACTGGCCGCGCGGATCGAATTTTTCCGATTGAGTGACCGGATTGAAGATCCGGAACCAGGGCTGGGCATCGCAGCCTGTGGAGGCGGCCCATTGCCAGCCGCCATTGTTGGCGGCCAGGTCGTAGTCGATCAGATGGCGTGCGAAGTACGCTTCGCCTCGCCGCCAGTCCAGTCCGAGGTCCTTGACCAGGAACGATGCCACCACCATGCGCAGCCGGTTGTGCATGTAGCCGCTGCGATTGATCTGGGCCATCGCCGCGTCGACCAGCGGAAAGCCGGTCCGGCCTTCGCACCAGGCGCCGAACATCGCATCCGCTGCAGGCCCGGTTTCCCAGACGATGCGGTCGTAGTCGGGCTTGAAGGCGTGTTCGACCACCCTGGGGTGGTGGTGAAGGATCTGGAAGTAGAAATCGCGCCAGATCAGTTCGCCCACCCAGACCGCGACCCCCGGGGCGGATTGCGGCGTGGCCGCCGCCGAGTCGCGGGCCGCCCGGGCCAATTCGCGGATCGACACCGTTCCGAAGCGCAGGTGCACCGACAGGTAGGACGGGCCCTTCACGGCCGGATAGTCGCGTGCGCGGCCGTACTCGCCGATCCGCTCGAGAAACTGCGCCAGCAGCGCGGCGCCGCCCGTCATCCCGGTGCGGATGCCCAGTGCGCCCAGATCGACCGGATCGAATCCGAGCGAGGCCAGCGCGGGAATCGACTCGCCCGGGCCGGGGGGCGCCAGCCGTCCGCTCAGTGGCGTCGCGCGCGCCGCGAGATCGTCGGGTGTCAGGCGCTTCTCCCAGGCGCGGCGGTAGGGCGTGTAGACGGAGAACGGGGTGCCCGCGCCCGTCAGAATTTCGTCGCGCTCGAAGATCACCTGATCCTTCAGGGTGACGAAGCGGCGGGCCTCGCGGTGCAGGTGCCGCTCGACGCGGGCGTCGCGGGCAACCGCCAGCGGTTCGTAGTCGCGGTTCGCGTACACGGTATCGACCGCCAGTTCGCGGGCCAGCGCAACGATTTCGTCGGCTGCCGCGCCGTGGCGCACGATCAGGCCGCCGCCGGCGGCGCGCAGCCGCGCGTCGAGTTCGAGCACGCTGGCGTGGATGAACGCCACTCGCCGGTCGGCGCGATCGGCCAGAGGCGCGAGGATGTCGGTGTCGAAGACGAATGCGCACCACACCCGGCGATGCGAGGCCAGGGCCGCCGAAAGCGCCGCGTGATCGTGGCAGCGCAGGTCGCGCCGGAACCACACCAGTGCGCCAGCGCCGCTGGGGGTGTGCGGGCTTGCGGTGGCGGGAGGCGGTGCGAAAGCTGCGGTCTGGGTCATTTCGGGGCGGGGGCGGCAGGTCGACGGCGCGACGATCGGGGCGGTGCCCCGGGATGAGGCAAGTGAACGGCTGGCGCGGCGAATCGTTTCCGCTCGTCGGAACCTTCGCCAGAGGGCGGCGGATTGTGCCAACCTGCGCGGCTCTTTACAATTTCACCTGAGTCTGCGGCAGGGTTGGCGCCAGATCCCCCCGGGATCACCCCCTGTCGCACGCGCCGCCCCCATGTCCGCCGCCACCGCCTCCGTTTTCACCCATCAGTTCCTGCTGGCCATGCCGGGCATGGCCGACCCGAATTTTTCGGGGGCGGTCGTCTATGTGGCCGAACATTCGGCCAAGGGGGCGCTCGGGCTGGTCATCAACCGCACGATGGACATCGACCTGCGCACGCTGTTCGAACGCATCGACCTCGCCCTGGAGCCGGAACTGCTGGCCGGGCAGCCGGTGTTCTTCGGCGGCCCGGTCCAGACCGATCGCGGCTTCGTGCTGCATCACCCGCTGGGACAGTGGAACTCCACGGTCGTGGTCGCCGAAGAAGTCGGCCTCACGTCTTCCAAGGACATCCTGGAGGCGGTCGCGCGGGGCGAGGGGCCGCCCAAGATGCTGGTTGCGCTGGGGTATGCCGGCTGGGGGCCCGGACAGCTCGAGGACGAGATCAGCCGCAATGCGTGGCTGACCTTGCCTGCCGATGCCGAGGTCATCTTCGACACGCCGGTCGAGTTGCGCCTGTCGCGCGCCTTCGGGCTGCTGGGCATCGACCCGGTCTTCCTGTCGACGTCGGCCGGCCACGCCTGAACCCGCGTGGCTGATGTCCGCACCCTGCTGGGCTTCGATTTCGGCGAGGTCCGCATCGGGGTGGCCGTGGGCAATACGCTCACCGAATCGGCGCAGGCGCTGACGGTGCTCGCCAGTGTTCCCACCCGCGAACGGTTCGAGCGCATTGCCCGGCTGATCGCCGAGTGGCAGCCGGCGGCGCTGGTGGTGGGCCGGCCGGTGCATCCCGACGGCAATCCCCACGACATGACGCTGCGCTGCGAGCGCTTCGCTCGCCAGCTCTCCGGACGTTTCAATCTGCCGGTGCACCTGACCGACGAGCGATACAGCTCGGCCATCGCGCAAAGCGAAGGCGCCGGCGCGGGCCAGCTCGACGCGCAGGCAGCCGCCATAATCCTGCGACAATACCTGAGCGAGGCGGGCGCGCCGCCCGCCCCAATCCCGAGCCTTCCCGACCCCTCTGCGCCATGAGCGACACACTCTCAGCCCCCGATGCCGAATCCGCCTACGCGGCCCTGCGAGCAGCCCTGCAGGGGACGCTGCACGGCGCGGTCTCGCCGTACCTGATCGGCATCCACAGCGGCGGAGCGTGGGTGGCGCGCCGCCTGCACCGCGAACTGGGCCTGACCACCCCGCTGGGCCTGCTGTCGTCGGCGTTTCACCGCGACGACTACGGCCAGCGGGTCGGCCGCGGACTGCCGGCGGACCTGAAGGCCAGCGAGCTGCCGCTGGAAATCGACGGCGCCCATCTGGTGCTGGTCGACGACATCCTGTTCACCGGGCGTACGGTGCGCGCGGCGCTGAACGAGCTGTTCGACTATGGCCGTCCGGCGCGCGTCGAACTGGCGGTGCTGATCGATCGCGGGGGGCGCGAGCTGCCGATCGAGGCCCGCTACTGCGGCGTGCGCGCGCCGCTGGCGCCGCCGCGCAACTATGTGCTGGCGCAAGACGATGCCGATCGTTTTTCGCTGCGCATCGAATAGGGCGTCGCCGTGAGACACCCGCAACTGAACGAAAACGGCGAGTTGAAGCACCTGCTCACCATCGAGGGCCTGCCGCGCCAGATGGTCCACCGCATCCTGGACACCGCCTCCAGTTTCGTGGGCGTGTCCGACCGCGAAGTCAAGAAGGTGCCGCTGCTGCGCGGCAAGTCGGTGTTCAACCTGTTCTTCGAGAACTCGACCCGCACCCGCACCACGTTCGAGATCGCCGCCAAGCGCCTGTCGGCCGACGTGCTGAACCTGAACATCAACACGTCATCGGCGGCCAAGGGCGAGTCCCTGCTGGACACCATCGACAATCTGGCTGCGATGCATGCCGACATGTTCGTGGTCCGGCACGCCACCAGTGGCGCGCCCTTCCTGATCGCCCAGCATCTGAATCGGGTGCGCGGCCCCCACGTGCATGTCATCAATGCCGGAGACGGCCGTCACGCGCACCCCACCCAGGGGCTGCTCGACATGTACACGATCCGCCACTTCAAGAAAGACTTCACCCAGCTGCGGGTGGCGGTGGTCGGCGATATCCTGCATTCGCGCGTGGCCCGCTCCGACATCCATGGCCTGACCACGCTGGGTGTTCCCGAGGTGCGTGCAATCGGCCCGTACACGCTGCTGCCCGCAGGGCTCGAACAGATGGGTGTGCGCGTGTTCACCGACATGCGCGAGGGTCTGAAGGATGTCGACGTCATCATCATGCTGCGGCTGCAGAACGAGCGCATGAACGGCGCGCTGCTGCCCTCGGCGCAGGAATATTTCAAGCACTACGGCCTGACCCAGGAGAAGCTCGCGCTGGCCAAGCCCGATGCCATCGTCATGCATCCGGGGCCGATGAACCGCGGCGTCGAAATCGAGTCCGCGGTGGCCGATGGCCCGCAGTCGGTGATCCTCGACCAGGTCACCTTCGGCATCGCGGTGCGAATGGCGGTGATGAGTATGCTGGCGTCCAACTGATATGCGATTGTCCATCGTCAACGGCCGGGTGATCGACCCGGCGCGCTCCCTCGATCAGAATGCCGCCGTGCATGTCGCCGACGGCCGCATCGCCGCGATCGGTCCGGCGCCTGCCGGTTTCGTGGCCCAGCAGACCCTCGATGCGCGCGGCCTGGTGGTCGCGCCCGGACTGGTCGACCTGGCGGCACGCCTGCGCGAGCCGGGCTTCGAGTACCGCGCCACCCTCGAATCCGAGATGCAGGCCGCACTGGCCGGCGGGGTGACCAGCCTGTCGTGCCCGCCCGACACCGAACCGCCGCTCGACGAGCCGGGTCTGGTCGAGATGCTCAAGCACCGGGCCCGCCTGCTCGAGAGCGCCAATCTGTATCCGCTGGGCGCGCTCACCGTGGGCCTGAAGGGCGAAGCCATCACCGAAATGGCCGAACTGGCCGAGGCCGGCTGTGTCGGGTTCGCCCAGCCGGGGCGACTGTTCGCGGACTCCGCCGCGCTGATGCGGGCGATGCAGTACGCATGCACCTACGGCTACACCGTCTGGCTGCAGCCGCAGGACCACTGGCTGGGGCGTGGCGGCGTGGCCGCCAGTGGCCCGGTGGCGGGCCGCCTGGGGCTGCCGGGCGTGCCGGTGGCCAGCGAGACCGTGGCCCTGCACACCATCTTTGAGCTGGTCCGTGCCACGGGCTGCCGGGTGCATCTGTGCCGGATCTCCTCGGCGGCCGGCGTCGAGCTGGTGCGCCGCGCCAAGCACGAGGGGCTGCCGGTCACTTGCGACGTCGCGGTGCATCACCTGCACCTCGTCGACGTGGACATCGGGTTCTTCGACAGCCACTACCGGGTCGATCCGCCGTTTCGCGCGCAGCGCGATCGCGACGCCATCCGCGCCGGGCTGGCCCAGGGCGTGATCGACGCAATCTGCTCGGATCACACCCCGGTGGATGACGATGCCAAGCAGATGCCCTTCGGCGAAGCCGAGCCGGGCGTCACCGGCCTCGAACTGCTGCTGCCGCTCACGCTGAAGTGGGCGAGCGAATCGGCGGTGCCGCTGCCGGCCGCGCTGGCCCGCATCAGCAGCGCCGCGGCGGCCATCCTGCGCATCGATGGCGGGCATCTGGCGCCGGGCGCGCCGGCCGATCTGTGCCTGTTCGACCCCAACGAGCACTGGCTGGTCGAGGCCGCGTCGCTGCGCAGCCAGGGCCGCCACTCGCCCTACCTGGGCCGTGAGCTGGCCGGGCGCTCGCGCGTCACGCTGGTCGGCGGGCGCATCGTCTATTCACGTCCGGCGTGAGACAGATCAGGCTGGCCTGGCGCCTGCCGCTGCTGGTCGGCCTGCTGCTGGGCGGACTGGCCACCGTGCTGCTGCTGTTTCCGCTCGGCGGCCCGGGCTTCAGGCGGGCAGCGATCGGCCGCTGGTCGCGCATGCTGGTGGCGGCATGCGGCATCGAGGTCGCGTATCGCGAGCATCCCGGCGCCGCTGCCCTGACCAGCCTGGCGGGCGGCAGCTTCATCGTGTCCAACCACATTTCATGGATGGACATCTTCATCATCGACAGCCAGTGCCCGGCGTCCTTCGTCGCCAAGGCCGAGATCGCGTCCTGGCCTCTGGTGGGCACCCTGGTGGCGCGCACCGGCAATCTGTTCATCGAGCGCGGCAAGCGCCACGCGGTGCACCGGATGATCGAGCGGATCGTGCATTCGCTGGCGGCCGGCGCGCGGGTCGCGGTGTTCCCCGAAGGCACCACCAGCGACGGGCGGCGGCTGCTGCCGTTTCATGCCAACCTGGTCGAGGCGGCGGTGCGGGCGCGCGCGCCGGTCGTTCCTGTGGGCCTGCGTTACCTGGACTCCCGCGGAGAACCTTCGCGCGCGATCGAGTTCATCGGCGAGACCACGTTCGTCCAATCCCTGTTGGCCGTGCTGGCCGAACCGGTCATACGCTGCGAGGTGCATGTGCTGGCGCCGATCGTCGAACCGGGGCTGCGGCGCCACGACATCGTCGAACGGGCGCGCGCCGGGCTTTCGCAGTGCCTGGGGCTGCCCCTGGACGATTCGCTGCCCGAGAACCTTCGAGAACTGCGCCGGCGCTGACGTTCGCGCCCTTCATCCTCAAGCCAACGATCTTCCAGAGAGACCCTCCATGAGCACCCTCGATCGCAGCATCTTCAAGGCTTACGACATCCGCGGCATCGTCGACCGGAACCTGGGCCCCGACGTGGTCCGCTCGATCGGCCTGGCGGTCGGTGCACGGATCCGGGCTGCCGGCGGCACCGAGGCTGTGGTGGGCCGCGACGGCCGGCTGTCGGGCCCGCTGCTGGCGGGTGCGCTGAGCGAGGGCCTGCGCGACGCCGGGGTGGGCGTGGTCGACATCGGGCAGGTCACCACACCGATCGTCTACTACGGCACTTTCGAGCTGGGCACGGCCTCGGGGGTCGCGGTGACCGGCAGCCACAACCCGCCCGACTACAACGGCCTGAAGATGGTGGTGGGGGGCGACGCCATCCACGGTGAAGCGATCACGCGCCTGGGCGAAGAAATCGCCGCCGGGCGGCACGCGCCTGTGCCTGCCGCGCAGCGCGGCGGACTGCGCGAAGTGTCGCTGACCCAGCGCTACATCGATCGCATCGTCGGCGACGTCAAGCTGGCGCGCCCGATGAAGATCGCGATCGACTGCGGCAACGGCGTGGCCGGCGCGGTGGCGCCGGCGCTGTTCAAGGCGCTGGGCTGCGAGGTGACCGAACTGTTCTGCGAGGTCGACGGCACCTTCCCCAATCACCATCCCGACCCGGCCCATCCCGAGAACCTGCAGGACCTGATCCGCTGCCTGGCCGCCACCGACTGCGAGATCGGCCTGGCCTTCGATGGCGATGGCGACCGGCTGGGCGTGGTCACCAAGAAGGGCGGCATCATCTTCCCCGACCGCCAGCTGATGCTGCTGGCCCAGGAGGTGCTGTCGCGCAACCCGGGCGGCAAGATCATCTATGACGTGAAGTGCACCCGAAATCTGGCCGGCTTCGTGCGTGCGCATGGCGGTGTGCCCGAGATGTGCCGCACCGGCCATTCGCTGGTCAAGGCGCGCCTGAAGGAAACCGGCGCGCCGCTGGCCGGCGAGATGAGCGGGCACATCTTCTACAAGGACCGCTGGTACGGCTTTGACGACGGGCTGTACGCCGGCGCACGCCTGCTCGAGATCCTGTCGCGGGTGGCCGATCCGAGCGCGCTGCTCGAGGCGCTGCCCGATTCGCCGACCACCCCGGAACTGCAGCTGCGCTGCGCCGAGGGCGAGCACTTCGCGCTGGTCGATGCGATCAAACGGACCGCGCGTTTCGAAGGGGCGACCGAAGTGATCGACATCGATGGCGTTCGGGTGGAGTATCCCGATGGCTTCGGCCTGGCGCGCGCCTCCAACACCACCCCGGTGGTGGTGATGCGCTTCGAGGCCGACAACGCGGCCGCGCTGTCGCGCATCCAGGCGCAGTTCCGCCAGGCCGTGCTGGCGGTCAAGCCCGACGCGGCGCTGCCCTTCTGAGGAGACGATGCGATGCAGGCAAACCTGTACGACGGCTGCACCATGGGCGATCTGGTCCAGCGCGCCATCGAGCGCGGTGGCGATCGGGTCGCCTTCATCCTGGATGAGCAGAAGATCACCTACCGCGAGTTCGGCTCGCTGCTGTCGCGGTTCATCCAGGCACTGGCCGAGCGGGGCGTGCGCAAGGGCGACGCGATCGCGGCCTTGTCGTCGAACCGGCCCGAAGCGTTCATGGCCAGCGCCGCCGCGTTCGTCATGGGATTGCGCATCACCTGGATGCATCCGCTGGGCTCCGAGGACGATCACGCCTATTTGCTCGAGGACTCCGGCGTCACGACGCTGCTGGTCGACCCGCCGGTGTTCGGCGAACGGGCCCACGCACTGATGCGCCGGCTGCCGGCCCTGAAGAACGTCTACGGCTTCGGCCCCAACGATTTCGGCGAAGACATTCTCGCGGCGGCGCAGGCCTACACCGCGGCGCCGCTGCAGCAGCAGGCGCATGCCGACGACATCTGCGTGCTGATCTATACCGGCGGCACCACCGGCAAGCCCAAAGGCGTGATCCACACCCACCGCGTGCAGGTCAACATGGTGATGATCGAGCTGGCCGAGTGGGACTGGCCGCGCGAGGTCCGGCTGCTGGCGATGACGCCGATCACGCACGCCGCCGGCGCGATGATCCTGGCGGTGATGATGCGCTCGGGCACCTTCGTGATGAGCAAGGGCTTCGAGGCGCAGCGCTTCTTCGATCTGGTCGAGCAGCACCGCATCACCGCCACCTTCCTGGTGCCGACGATGATCTATGTGCTGCTCGATTCGCCGGCCATCCGGCAGGCCGATTTTTCCAGCCTGGGCATGATCATCTACGGCGCCTCGCCGATGTCGCCCGCCCGGCTGGTCGAGGGCATGAAAGTCTTCGGTCCGGTGTTCATGCAGCTCTATGGCCAGTCCGAGGCGCCCAACACGGTCACGATCCTGCGCCAGCGGGACCACGACCCGGAGCGATTCCCGCACCGGCTCGCGTCCTGCGGCATGCCGGTGGGCAACAGCCAGGTGAGGCTGCTCGACGACGACGGCCGCGAAGTGCCGCTGGGCGAGGTCGGCGAGGTTTGCGTGCGCGGCCCGCTGGTGATGCAGGGCTACTGGAACAAGCCTGAAGAAACGGCCCGCGCGCTGCGCCATGGCTGGCTGTACACCGGCGACCTGGCGCGTCGCGATGCCGACGGCTACCTGTACATCGTCGACCGCAGCAAGGACATGATCATCAGCGGCGGCTTCAATGTGTTCCCGCGCGAGGTCGAAGACGTGCTCACCACCGACCCGGCGGTCGCCAGTGCGGCGGTGATCGGCGTGCCCGATCCCAAGTGGGGCGAGGCCGTCAAGGCCCTGGTGGTGTTGAAGCCCGGCATGCAGGTCAGCGCCGAGGCGCTGATCGCCCGGGTGCGCGACGCCAAGGGCGCCGTGCAGGCCCCCAAGACCATCGAGTTCGTCGACGCCCTGCCGGTCACCGGCCTGGGCAAGCTCGACAAGAAAGCCATTCGCGCCCGCTACTGGGACGGCCAGCAGCGAGCGGTGCACTGACGCAAGCCCGATCCGAATCGCCCCGGCCGCGGCGACGCCTGCGGCCTGGTTTCCCCTTCAATGGAGTCCTCGCATGGTCAATGTCCTCGCTCTCATCACCACCAAACCCGGCCTGCGCGACACGGTGCTGCAGGCCTTCCGGGCCAACATGGCGGCAGTGCATGCCGAAGACGGCTGCATCGAGTACCAGCCGGTGATCGATGCCGACGGCCTGGGGCCCAACCATACCGCGCTGGGGCCGGACACCTTCGTGGTGATCGAGAAGTGGGCGAGCATGGATGCGCTCAAGGCCCATGCGGCGTCCGCGCACATGGCGGCCTATGCCGCCAAGACGCGTGAGCACGTGGCCGGCCGGGTGGTTCACGTCTTGCAGTCGGCGGCTTGATCGGGTCAGCGTTCAACCACTCAGCCGACCCGCGTGACCCGATCAGCCTAGGCGCAACAGGTCATCGGTCTTAGTACATCCGTGTGTGTACATGCGGGCGTAGCCCGCGTACGATCTGCATTGGCACCCGTCAGGCAGGTCATGCATACCACCCGAATCTTCAAGAACGGAAACTCCCAGGCGGTTCGTATCCCGGCGGAACTGGCGTACAGCTCCTGGGAGATGGACTTCGTGATCGAGCGCTCTGGCGATGAGTTGCGCATTCGCCCGGCGGCGCGCCGCATGGGCAATGTGCTCGCGACGCTGTCGCGTTTTTCTCCAGACTTCATGTCGGGCGGGCGAGGTGAGAACGATCAGGCGCCGCGTGACGGGCTATGACACCTAAGTTCATGCTCGACACGAACATCTGCATCTACCTGATGAAGAATCGTCCGCCCGAGGTGGCGCGCCGGTTCGAGCAATGTTTCGTCGGCGATATGGTCATATCGGCCATCACCCTGGCCGAACTGGAGCATGGAGTCGCCTGTTCCGGAGCTGCCGCGGCGGCCAACCGGCAGGCACTCGATGATTTCCTCGAGGACGTTCCAGTGGCGGCATTCGAGCGCGACGCGGCGCGTGCTTATGGGCCGGCGCGCCTCGCGACCGGCGAGCGCAAACGGGATGCGCTAGACAAGCTGATCGCGTCGCATGCCTTGGCTCTGGACGTGGTCCTGGTCACCAACAACCAGAGTGATTTCGTGGGCTATCCAGGCTTGCGCGTCGAAAACTGGGTGGCCAGCGCCGGCACAGGGACACCGTAGTCAGCCGCAGCGCACCTGCCACACCCGCCGCGCGGCCGGATCCGCCGCCAGCTGCACCGCGCTCAGCGCACGCCCCCACACACAGCCGGTGTCGGTGGCCAGCAGCCCGGGCAGCTGCATCAGTCCGAGCTGCGACCAGTGCCCGAACACCACCGTGACCTCCGCGGTGCGCCGGTCGGGGACCCGGAACCAGGGCATGTGGCCGGGCGGGGCGGCGTCGGCGGCATCCTTGGTGTCGAACTCCATCGCGCCGGCGGCTGTGCAGAAGCGCAGCCGCGACAGCGCATTGACCACCACCCGCAGGCGATCGGCCCCGCGCAGGGACTCGTCCCAGGCGGCCGGTTCGTTGCCGTACATGGTCTTCAGGAAGCCCAGCGGATCGGGACCGCCCAGCGCCAGGTGCACCTCGTCGGCCAGCTCGCAGGTGCGCTGGGCGTCCCAGGCCGGCAGCACGCCGGCGTGCACCATCAGGTGACCGTGTTCGAAATGCGCCAGCGGCCGGGTGCGCAGCCAGTCGAGCAGTTCGGTGCGGTCCGGGGCGGCGAGGATGTCGTCCAGCGTGTCGCTGCGATGGGCTCGCCGGATGCCCCAGGCCACCGCGAGCAGGTGCAGGTCGTGGTTGCCCAGCACCGACACGGCCCGATCGCCCAGGCTGCGCACGAAACGCAGGGTCTCGAGCGAGGCCGGGCCGCGGTTGACCAGGTCACCGACGAACCACAGTGGCGCGCCGGGCGCATCGCGCTCGACTTTGGCCAGCAGGCGTTCCAGGCAGGACAGGCAGCCCTGCAGGTCGCCGATCACCACCGGCATCGTCAGGGCTTCCACAGCACCATCCATCGCGGCACCTTCAGCCGCACGATGCGGAAGTAAAGCCACACATAGGTCAGCACGAACAGGCCGAAGGCCGGAGCCAGGATGTCGGTGCGATCGAACCACAGGGCCGCCGGCCCCACCGCCAGTGCGGACAGCACCCAAAGGTACGGTGCGGTCAGCGAATTGCGCGCCGTGCGCGATTCGCCATCGGGGCGGCCAGCCGCCCAGCGGACCACCCGCCGAAAGATCAGCTGATGCAGGTGCGCGGCGTCGGGCAGGTGGGGATGCGCGTCGCGCAGCACCCTGCGCCGGTAGACCGTGAACGAGATCTCGACCAGCGGATAGGCCAGCAGCAGCACCGGGAACCAGGCCGAGACGCTGGCGTTGCGCGCGACGAGCAGGATCGACAGGGCGCCCAGCATGAACCCCAGGAAGTAGGCGCCACCGTCGCCGAGCATGATCTGGCCGCGCGGGTAATTCCAGGCCAGAAACCCGAGGGTCGCTGCCGCCAGGACCAGACTGCAGGAGTGCACCATCCCATCGCCCACTTTCAGGCCGACGTAGGCCAGCGCCAGGAACATGCTCGCGCAGACCACGCCGGCCAGGCCGTTGAAGCCATCGATGAGATTCACCGCGTTGGTGAGCGCCAGCAGCGCCACCAGGGTGATCGCCATGGCTATCGGGCGCGAGGCGACCAGCGGGTCGAGCCATGGAATGCCGATCCGCGGGATCACCAGATCGAGCAGCCAGAAACCCAGCCCGCAGGACACCGCCATGCAGGCCATCCGGCGCCGCGGGGAAATGCGGCGGGTGATGTCTTCTGCCAGGCCGCCGGCGAAGGCCGGAATCGCGCACAGGCACAGCAGGCCCATGCGGGCGGCGTTGGACGGATCGTGCAGCGCCACCGCCAGAGCGCCCAGGGCGGTGGCCAGGAAGATCGCCAGCCCGCCGATCCGGGGCGCCGGGAGGGCATGGGTCTTCTGGATGCCGCTCAGGTCGTGGTCCATCGCCACCGCGAACCATCCGCCCGGATTCGCCCCGCGCAGGATCAGGGCCGACAACAGCAGTGACAGCAGCAGAGCGCCCGAAAACGGCAGCATCCGGGTGTCAGCCGATGGAAGAAACCGTTTGCCTGACACCCAGCGCCGCTTCGGTCCGCAGCAGCTTGCGGTACTCGCGATAGGTGCCCGAGCGCCAGACCCGCCAGAGGCTGCGCAGATGCCAGACCAGCGGCTGCAGCGAGCGATGGCTGCTGCGGCGGGCCGCATGAAGCAGCCGTGCGTCGCTGACCTGGATCAGTGACAGGCCCGCCAGACGAAGGCGTGCGCAGAGGTCGAAATCCTCGCAATACATGCGGAATCGCTCATCGAAGCCGCCCATCTCGCGCCAGGCGCTGGCGGGCAGCACGATGCACATGCCGGCGAACCAGTCGGGCGAGGGGCTGGGATGGCGACGGCGCAGCAGCGTGCGCGACAGCACCGACGCGGGCGTGAGGAGGTCGCGCGCCGAATCGGCTGGCTCGCCGTTCTCTTCCAGCACGATGGGCGCGACCAGCCCGACACCGGGCCCCATCGCGGCTTCGCACAGCAGCGACAGGGGGTCGCCGACCAGCTGCAGATCAGGATTGAGGACGGCGACGATGCCTTGGGTCTGGCCGGCGAGCGCGCGGTTGTGATTGGCGGCGAAGCCGTCCGGGCGCTGATTGCGGATGACCTTGAGCTCGAATGCGCCCAGTTTCGCCCAGTCATCCGGGATCTTTTCGGGGATGTTCAGGGTCAGCACCACCCGGTCGATCAGACCGAAGGCCGTCTGGCGCGCGAGCTGGCGGATCAGGCCATCGACCAGATCGGCCTGGCCGTGGCTGACGATCGACACGGTCAGCGGGCCTCGCGCCGGCGGAGAAAACACCGCGGGCGCGCTGGGGCGGATCTGGTCGGGAAGCAGGAGAGTGGAGGAATGCACCGTACAATTCTAAGGTTTTCCGTCATTGTCACTCATTCCTATCAAAACCAAGGCACTTCATGCTGGCCATCCATCGCCATCTGCTGATGCAGCTGGTCGTGCGCGATGTCGCCGGCCGCTACAAAGGGTCCATCGGCGGACTGGCCTGGACCGTGATCCAACCGGTCCTGATGCTGGCCGTTTATCTGTTCGTCTTCGGTCTGGTTTTTAATCCGCGCCGCGGCGCGGGTGCGCCCCCCGCCGACCTCACCGCGTTCGGCCTGAGCCTGTTTTGCGGCATGCTGGTGCACGGCCTGTTCTCCGAATGCCTGATCCGCGCGCCCGGTGTCATCGTGAGCCAGCCGGCCTACGTGAAGAAGATCGTCTTTCCGCTTCAGCTGCTGCCGCTGGTGGTGCTGGGGTCGGCGCTTTTCCACTTCGGGGTCGGGCTCGCGGTCCTGCTGACGGGCGCACTGCTCTTTGGCCATCCCCCGGGCTGGACGATTCTGTGGCTGCCGGTGGTGGTGGTCCCGCTGGTGCTGCTGTGTGCCGGCGTGGCCTGGCTGTTCGCCTCCCTGGGGGTGTTCCTGCGCGACATCGGCCAGCTCACCGGACTGGCCGCGACGGTGATGATGTTTCTGTCGCCGGTGTTCTATCCGCTGGAGGCGCTGCCCGAGCAGTTCCGCTGGATGGCCTACGTCAATCCGCTCACCGTGCCGATCGAGGCGGTGCGCGACGTGCTGCTGCGCGACCGCGCGCCGGCCTTCGACGCATTGGCGCTGCATGCGCTGGTGTCCGTGCTGGTGGGCTGGCTCGGCCATGCCTGGTTCACCCGCACCCGGCGCGGCTTTGCCGACGTCTTGTGAGCTCGCGGTCGATGTCTGAAATTGTTGTCAGGGCGCAACAGGTCTCCAAGGTCTACCCCATTTACGACCGCCCGTCCGACCGGCTGCTGCAGATACTGTGGCGCGGACGGCGCCGCTACCACCGCGAATTCCATGCGCTGGACGACGTGTCGTTCGAGGTGGCGCGCGGGCGCACGCTGGGCATCATCGGGCGCAACGGCGCCGGCAAGTCGACGCTGCTGCAGATCATCTGCGGCACGCTCACCCCCACCAGCGGGCAGCTCGAGGTGAACGGCCGGATCGCCGCGCTGCTCGAGCTGGGCGCGGGCTTCAATCCCGAGTTCAGCGGCCGCGACAACGTGCGCATCAATGCCGCGATCCTGGGCCTGACCCCGGCGCAGATCGACGAACGTTTCGACGACATGCTGGCCTTCGCCGACATCGGCGACTTCATCGACCAGCCGGTCAAGACCTACTCCAGCGGCATGTATGTGCGGCTGGCGTTTTCGGTCGCCATTCATGTGTCGCCCGACATCCTGGTGGTCGACGAGGCGCTGGCGGTGGGCGATGCCTTCTTCCAGGCGCGCTGCATGGCGCGCATGAAGCGCATGCTCGACGACGGCATCACGATGCTGTTCATCAGCCACGACATCGCGGCCGTGAAGGCCTTGTGCACTGACGTGCTGTGGCTCGAGCGCGGCCGCGTGCGGGCCTGGGGGCCGACCGATTCGGTGGCCTCCCAGTACACCCAGGACTGGGTGGTCCAGGCCAATCGCCTGGCCCTGGACGCGGCCGCCGAGGCCGCCGGCCGACGCGCGCCGGCGGGCGCGTTCGCCGGCGATGGCCGCGCGGCAGGCGCAGGCGGCACGGCAGGTGCGGCAGGTGCGGCAGGTGCGGCGGGCACCGGCCCGGCGCCGGCGATCGATCCAGCCTGTCCTCCGGTGCCCGCCGACCATTCGCCGCGCAGCGGCGACGGGCGCGCCCGCTTCGTGGCCGCCGGCTGGTCGACGCCGCAGGGGCCGGCGCAGCATGTGCCGGTGGCCTGGGGAGATCGCCTGACGATCCGGGCCGAGATCGAGATTCTGGCGCCCTGCGAACAGCTGATCGTGTCGTATCACATCAAGGACCGCCACCAGCAGCATCTGCTGGGCGGGCACACCGGCGACTCGGCGCGGCTGTATCCGCACCACTGCCGGCCCGGCGAGCGGCTGCGGGTGCGCTTCGAGCTGCCGGTGAGGCTGCACGAGGGGGCGTATTCGCTCACGCTGCTGGTGGCTGGCATCGGTGATCTGTCGCGCTACACCGACGCGGTGTTCCTGGACTGGATCGACGACCTGATGGTGATGCGGGTCTCGGCGCGCGAGCGCTTCCCGCTCAGTGACCTGGTGGAACTCGAACATGACATGGCTGTCGACATCGTGGCGTCGCCGCAACCCGCGCTCGTGGTGGGTGATCGATGATTTTTTCCCCAACCTGCTCACCGGGTTTCGCGTCGCCGAATACAACGCGCTGCTGCGCCATTTTCCGGGGCTGTCGATCGCGTCCACCTATGGCGGCTTCGACGAGGCCCATGCCGCCTATGCCGCGCTGTACCCCGAGTTCGCGCCCCGGGTGCAGCGGTTCTCGCCCCCGCTGCTGGCCGGCTGCCCGCTGGTGTACGTCAACTTCCTCAACAACGCGATCGCCTATCTGCCGTGGCTGCTCGAGCACCGGGTGCCGTTCGTGACGACGCTGTATCCCGGCGGCGGGTTCGGACTGCATGAGGCGGCCAGCGATGCCAAGCTCGCGCAGCTGCTGGCCGCGCCGGGCCTGCGCGAACTGATCGTCACCCAGTCGGTGACCCGCGACTATGCGCGTGCGCGCGCGCCGCGGGCGCTGCCGATCACCGAGATCTTCGGTGTGGTGGTCAATCCGGTCTATTTCCAGTCCGGGCCGCCGCGGGCCTGGTATGGCCAGGGCAAGCCCACGCTGGACATCGCCTTCGTGGCCGAGAAGTACATGGCCCGCGGCGAGAACAAGGGATTTCCCGCCTTCGTGGGTGGCCTGGCGCGGGCGCTGGCCGGTTTGGATCGCCCGCAGGACCTGCGGGTCCATGTGGTGGGCAGCTTCGAGCCAGGCGACTGGCGCGAGGTGGCGCCCCCCGACGCCCCCGAACTGTCGCAGTGGCCGGGCGGGGTGAGCTTTCATGGCCGCCTGGAGACCTCCCAGCTGCGGGCGCTGATGCACGGCATCGACCTCGTGGTGTCGCCCAACGTGCCCGGCTCCCTGCACAGCGGCAACTTCGATGGCTTCCCCACCGGCTGCTGCGTCGAGGCGGCCCTGTGCGGCGCGGCGTTCGCGGCCACCGATCCCCTGGGCTTGTCGCAGGGCCGGTTCGTCGATGGCGAGCACTACCTGCGCCTGGAGCCGGGCGCGCGCGCGGTCGCGGCGGCGGTGCTAGAGCTGGCGGCGCGACCGTCGCGGATCGCCGCCATCGGGCAGGCCGGGCAGGCGGTGGCGCGGCGCCTGTTCGCGCCGGCGCTGCAGATCGGCGGACGGATCGCGGTGCTGGAGTCGCATCTGGCCGGGCGCGGGCTGCCGGGTGAGCGCAAGGCGGCCCGCGCGGCCGACGCCGCTGCTTCGGACACACAGGCGGGGGTGCCCGCCCGCCGGATGACATGAGCGTCCGGCTGCTGATCGCAGGCGCCGGCGGTCACGCGCGCGAGATCGCCGCACTGATCGAGGACATCAATCGCGCGGCGGACTCCCCCGCGCTGGCTGCTGGAGGCGTTCGTCGTCGATCCGGGGCACGCCGACGCCGGCATGCTGCGCGGTGTTCCGCTGCGCGTCGGCCTGGCGGCGGTGGCCGACGACCGGGACACGATGGCCCTGGTGGCGATCGGCAATCCGCGGGTCCGCCTGGACGTGGCCGCCCGGCTGCTGGCCGAGGGCGGGCTGTGCGACCCCGGGCGCTTCGCCACCGTGGTGCATCCGCTGGCCTGGGTCTCGCACCGGGCGACGCTAGGCCGCGGCTGCCAGCTGATGGCGGGCGCGCTGGTCAATGCCGATGCCTGGCTGGGCGATCACGTGGTGCTCAACCTGGGCGCGTCGGTCAGCCACGATTGCCGGCTGGACGAGGGGGTCACGCTCGGACCCGGCGCACGGATGGCCGGTGGCGCCAGCGCGGCGCGCGGCGCCGACATCGGCATGGGCGCGATGATCCTGCCGGGCGTGGCGGTGGGCGAGGGCGCGGTGGTCGGCGCGGGCGCGGTCGTGACCCGCGCCGTGCCCGCGGGAGTGACGGTGGCCGGCGTGCCCGCCAGGATCCTGTCCGGCCATGCGTAGCGAGCAGACCGCCTACCTCGAGCGCCTGGATCACCTGCGGCTGCTGGCTGCGGCGCTGGTGGTCTGCTTCCATGCGTTTCACCGGCAGGTCGGCGACCTCAAGCCGGACAACCCGCTGCTGTCGCTGATCGACGAGGGCCATACCGGGATCGGCCTGTTCATGGTGATCAGCGGCTTCATCTTCACCGTGATCAGTCATGGCAGCGCGATCGACTATGCGGGCTTCCTGCGCAACCGGCTGGTGCGCATCTATCCGCTGTATGTGTTCGCGGTGTTCCTGACCCTGTCGCTGGGCACCTGGAACGAGCACCTGAACTACGGCGCGCTGACCTGGCTCGAGTGGCTGCTGCCGCTGCGGGCCTCCACGGTCTCCCAGAACCCGCATTTCGTGCAGTTGTGGACGATCTGGGTCGAGTGCCAGTTCTACCTGATGTTCCCGTTCCTGAAGGCCTTTGCCGATCGCCACGGCACCCGTTACCTGGTCGGCTGGATCCTGCTGCTGGTCGGTCTGCGGACCGGCATCTTCGTGCTGTACGGCAGCGTGCGCTTCATCGCCTACGAATCGATCTTCGGGCGCCTCGACCAGTTCCTGATCGGCATGCTGGCGGCCTATGCGTTCATCGCCCGCCCGCGCCTGGCCACGCATCCGCTGCACCTGCCGCTGGCCGTGCTGGCGATGCTCACGCTGCTGCACTGGTTCAACCGCCAGGGCGGTCACACCCGGCTGGACGCCGCCTGGTGGATCGTGTGGACCACGCTCGAGGCGGCCGCCTGGGCCTGGGTGATGCTGGCCTGGCTGGGCTGGCGCTGGCGCCTGCCCGGGCGCCTGGAGGCCTGGCTGGCCGGCCTGGGCGCGATGAGTTTTTCCGTCTACGTGATGCACAATTTCGTGCTCTCGGTCATCCACAAGGCCTGGGGGCTGCTGCCGCTGTCCGCCGACCCGGTCCGCAGCGCGGCGCTCAATGCGCTGCTGGTCGCGCTGCCGCTGGCGCTGCTGGCCGCCTGGCCGACCTGGCGGCTGATCGAGCGACCCTTCCTGTCGCTGCGCGGGCGCTACCTGCGACCTGTCAGCGCGACCAAAGAACCGACTGCATGACCCAGAGTTCCCTGCCATCCATCACCACCGAGCCCGTGCTGGTCAGCGTGGTGCTGCCTGCGTACAACCACGAGGCCTACATCGCGCAGGCGATCGACAGCGCGCTGGCGCAATCGGTCGACCTCGAGCTGATCGTCATCGACGACGGCTCGCGCGACCGTACCGCCGAGATCATCGCCGCCTACGACGATCCGCGGATCCGCTTCGTGCGCCAGGCCAACGCCGGCTCGCATGCCACGATCAATCGCGGCATCGCAATGGCGCGCGGCCGTTACGTGGCCATCCTGAATTCGGACGACCGTTTCCATCCCGATCGGCTGGCGCGCCTGGTGGCTCTGGCGCGTTCGCGCCCCGGACCGACGTTCGCGGTCACCGGGATCCGCCTGATCGATGCCGCCGGCCAGCCGATCACCGACCCCGAACATCCGTGGCTGCGCATGCACGCCCAGATCCGCGATGCGTGGCGGCGCGACCCGCAGCCGCAGGCGGCGCTGCTGTGGGGCAATTTCTCGATCTCGACCTCGAACCTGTTCGCCGATCGCGAGCTGTTCCGCGAAATGGGCGAGTTTCGTCCCTACCGCTACGTACTCGACTGGGAGTACGCGCTGCGGGTGGCCATCCGCAAGCCGCAGGCCTTCGTGTTCCTGCCCGACGAGGCCTTGCTCGATTACCGGCTGCATGGCGCCAACACCATCCTCAGCGGCGAGATCCGCAACCACCTCGAGGCCGGCCACATGCTGCGCGCGGCGCTGGTCACCGCACACGGCAGCGAACTGGCCCGGCCGCTGGCCCGCCTGCATCTGATCGATCGTTTCCTGCGCCGCAAGGAAAGCGCCAATCGCGACCATGCGCTCAAGTTGCAGGCGCAGGACGCAGGCAGCCGAACGAATCAGCACGCTGACCCAGCAGAACGATTGGTACGAGGGCCAGCTGCGCGAACACGTCGCACTGGTGCAGGCCGAGCGCGAGCAGGTCGTGCGGCTGGAGCAGGCGCGCGCCGAAGCCTGGGTCGAGATCGGCGCGCTGCGCCAGCGCCGCGATGCGGTCGAAGCGCAGCTGGCCGATGCCCAGGCGCAGCTGGCCGCCGGCCGGGCCGAACTCGACCGACTTGCACCCTTCGAGCCCGAGGTTCAGCGCTTGCGCGCCGCGAGGCCGAACTGGCGACGGCGCTGGCGCAGGCCGAGCACACGGTGCGTGCCATGCAGGCCTCGAGCTCGTGGCGGCTGACTGCGCCGCTGCGCCGCGCGATGAGCGCCAGCCGTCGGGTGCCGGTGCTGCACAAGTCGCTGCGCGTCGCGCGCAAGGGCGCCGGCGGTTTGCTGCGGCAGGTGCGCGCGCTGAAGGCTGCGGGTGCGCTTGAAGCTGCGGCGCCCCCGATGGCCGGCGCAGCGGGCGAACACGCGAGCGGGCTGGCCGCAGGTGTGTCGGCGCGCTGCACGCCGGCCTACCTGCAGTGGCTGGGTGCCGAGCGGGCCCATGCCGCCGCCCGCGCGGTCCCGGTGCCCGACTCGCGGCGCGGCCGGGCGCGCCGCGCTTCTCGCTGGTGGTGCCGCTGTTCGAGACCGATCCGGCCATGCTGAGCGCGATGCTCGATTCGGTGTTCGCGCAGACCTGGCCGCACTGGGAGCTGTGCCTGTGCGATGACGCCTCGGCGCGCACCGACACCGCGCAGGCGCTGGCCACCCGCATCAGTGCCCGCCTGGCCGAGCAGGACAGCGGCTTCGAGGCAGGCAAGGTGCGGCTGGTCCGCCATGCGACCAACACCGGCATCGTCGGCACCAGCAACGACGCGCTGGCGCTCGCCAGCGGCGACTGGATCGTGCTGCTCGACCATGACGACACGCTGGCGCCACATGCGCTGGCCGCGCTGGCGCAGGCGCTGGAGCGCGAGCCCGAGGCGCGCCTGCTGTACAGCGATGAAGACAAGCTCGACGAATCCGGCCTGCGCTGCCTGCCCTACTTCAAGCCCGACTATTCGCCGGCGCTGCTGGCCACCCAGAACTACATCGGCCATCTGCTGGCGCTGCGCGCGGACCTGATGCGCGCGCTGGGCGGCTTTCGCGAGGGCACCGACGGCAGCCAGGACTACGATCTGGTGCTGCGCGCCAGCGAAGCCACCCGCGCGATCGTCCATGTGCCGCAGGTGCTCTACCACTGGCGCCTGCACGCCGGGTCGACGGCCATCAATACCGATTCGAAGCCCTACGCGCACGAGGCCGGCCGCCTCGCGCTGGCCGCGCACCTGCAGCGGCGATATCCCGATCACTTCGAACGCGTGGACGACGGCGAGCACCTGTTCACCTACCAGCCGCGCTTCCGGCTGCCGGCGCGCTGCCTGGCCTCGATCATCATCCCGACCAAGGACAAGGCCGATCTGCTCGAGGCCTGCCTGCGCAGCATCCTGACGCTGAGCACCTGGCCGGACTTCGAGGTGCTGATCCTGGACAACAACTCCACCGAGCCGGCCACCTTCGAGTGGTTCGAGCGCATCCAGCGCGAAGACCCGCGCGTGCGGGTGCTGCCGGCCGCGGTGCCGTTCAACTGGTCGCGCCTGAACAACCTGGGTGTGCGCCAGGCGCGTGGCGACGTGTTCGTGTTCCTGAACAACGACACCGAGATCATCTCGCCCGACTGGCTCGAGCAGCTGATGCAGTGGGCCCGCTTGCCCGATGTGGCCACCGTGGGCGCGCAGCTGCGCTACGGCGATGGCAGCCTGCAGCACGCCGGGGTGGTGGTGGGCATGGGCGGCTGGGCCGATCACGTCTTCAAGGCCGAGGCGCCGGCGCATCTGCCGGGCCCCTTCGTCTCGAACGTGCTGACCCGCAATGTGATGGCCAGCACCGGCGCCTGCGTGGCGATCAGCCGCACGGCCTTCGATGCGCTGGGCGGCTGGGACGAGGCCTTCGAAATCTGCGGCTCCGATGTCGAGATCGGCATTCGCGCCCACAAGCGCGGGCTGCAGAACGTCTACCTGGCCACCGTGCGGCTCTACCACCACGAGTCCAAGACGCGTTCGTCGTTCGTGCCCGAGGTCGACTTCATCCAGAGCGACCTGAAATACGCGCCCTACCGGCTCGGGCTCGATCCGTTCTTCAACGCCAACCTGTCGCGCGAGCACAGTTCGCCCACGCCGCGTTATCCGGAGTCGGCATGAGTGCCCCGCGACGCATGCTGCAGGGTCTGTGGCGCGGTTTGCCGCTGGGTCTGCGCACCCGCATTCGAAGCCACCCGCGCCTGGCCGGACTGGCCGCCCGGATCGCGCCGCAGCCCACGCCCGCCATCGAGGGCGCGTCGCCGGTCGCCGCGGGCTCTGCCGACGCCGCGCCGCAGATCGAGATCTTCGAGGCGACCCTGATCCAGGGGCGGCGCTCGGCCGTGCCGCGCCCGCGCCTGAACCTGCTGCTGCCCACGCTGAAGCCCGAACATGTGTTCGGCGGCATCCTGACGGCTTTGCAGTTCTATCTGGAGCTGATCGGCGACGATGCCGACGCGCGCATCATCCTGACCGACCAGGGCGAGCCTCCCGAGACCCTGCCCGCGCTGCTGACCGGCTGGCGGATGGCCGACGCGGACGACGCCGACGAATCGCCCGGCGGCGCGGGCCGGCTGATCGTGCCCTTTGCCGAGCGCGGTTTCCGCAGCCTGGCGGTGCGCGAGCACGACGTGTTCGTGGCCACCGCGTGGTGGACCGCCTACGTCGCACAGCGGGTGCTGCCCTGGCAGGCGCAGGCCTACGGCCGCGACATGCGCCCGTTCATCTATCTGGTCCAGGACCACGAGCCCGGGTTCTACCCCTGGTCGACCCGCTACACGCTGGCGCAGAGCACCTACGAATTCGAGGGGCCGATGCTGGGGGTGTTCAACACCGGCCTGCTGCGCGATTATTTTTCGGCGCAGCACTACCGGTTCACCCGCACCTGGGCCTTCGAGCCGCGGCTGAACGCCACGCTGGCGGCCTGGCATGCGCGTCACGACACCTTCGAGAAGCGCCGGCGCCTGATCGTCTATGGCCGTCCGGGGGTGCCGCGCAATGCCTTCGAACTGGTCTGCCAGGGCGTGCGCCACTGGAGCGCGATCGATCCGGACTCGGCGCGCTGGGAAATCAGTTCGCTGGGCGAGCCCCACGGGCCGGTCGGCCTGCACCAGGGCAACCAGATCCGCTCCTGCGGCAAGCTGTCGCTCGAGCAGTATGCGCAGACCCTGGCCGAGTCGGCTCTGGGTGTCTCGCTGATGTATTCGCCCCATCCCAGCTATCCGCCGCTGGAGATGGCCGAATTC
>JADJVQ010000027.1 GCA_016710525.1 Burkholderiaceae bacterium | reverse complement strand
GTCGGTGTCGTCCATGTCGGCCGACAGCGGGGCGGCGAGGAACCCGCCGAAAGATGCGCTTTCAGCCGTGCAGTGTGGAGTACGTGACCACCGCCCAGGCCGCGGTGTGCGACTTGTTGAAGCCGTACTCTGCAAACATGGCCATCAGGTCGAACAGTTTGTTGGTCAGGTCGGTGGCGTAGCCTTCTTTTGCGCGCGCCTTTCGACGAACAGGCCGCGGTGCTCGGCCATCTCGTCGGCCTTCTTCTTGCCCATCGCGCGGCGCAGCAGAGTTTTTGAGCAGCCAGGGCATCCGCTGCGCCTGTTCGGAAGATCGCGTTGGTGTTCGCGTTCCTTCAGCACCTCAGTACCGGGGGGGTCGTCGTGAAGGCCAGCGTCATGCCAGATCCAGCGCCGGCTGGTTGAAGGTCACGCGGGCGCGCGCATTGATGTACTGCACCGCCAGATCGATGATGGGCAATGGTTGCGCAGCCCAGAAGTCGAAAGTCACCAGCCCACCGCCTCGACATCGTCCTTGTCGTACTGAATGATGACCGAGTCGGTGCCGGGCGCTCTTGCGCGGCGGGCAGAAATCGGTGAGCTTTGCCCGGCGCGATCATGACGCCGCCGGCGTGCATGCCGACGGGTCCAGCGCCAGGTCTTCGGAGCGGTTCGGCCAGTGCCAGCAGCTCGCGGACCTCGTCTTCTTTCTTCTCGCGTTCGGCCAGCAGCGGTCTGGTCTCGCGCGCCTTGGCCAGCGACACCGGCTTGTTCTGCACCACCGGGATCAGCTTCGAGAGCTGGTCGCAGAAGTTGTACGGCATGTCGAGCACGCGGCCGACATCGCGGATCACCGCCTTCGAGGCCACAGGGCCGAAGGTGGCGATCTGGCTTACCGCCTGCTCGCCGTACTTGGTTATGAATGTACTCGATGACCTTTGTAGCGATTGGTCCTGGCAGGAAGTCGATGTCGAAGTCAAGGCAATTACACGCGCGCCAACGTAAAGGAAGCGTTCGAACGGGGGTGTTGCGCGGAATCGGGCTTGCGGGTCGGTGATGCCCAGCGGGAAGGCCAATTACGAGCCCGCGCCCGAGCTCCCGCCCCGCGGCCACTCGGCACACCATTGGCCTTGGCCCAGCTGATGAAGTCGGCCACGATCA
This sequence comes from Burkholderiaceae bacterium, assembly GCA_016710525.1. Taxonomy (GTDB): domain Bacteria; phylum Pseudomonadota; class Gammaproteobacteria; order Burkholderiales; family Burkholderiaceae_E; genus Quisquiliibacterium. Next base: position 29,618 of record JADJVQ010000027.1, on the reverse strand, counting down.
GGAAGTAGCTCAAACCCCATCTGGCACGATGGTGTCCGAATCTGTACACCAAAGGCCCGTATTGTTTCGCGCCGGGTCTCGCGCCTCCAGTGGGTGCGTGGGAACAGGTTGGCCGGGCGCAGCACCGTGCCTTCTTGGGCCTGGATGCGGGAAGTCGTCCAGCGTATGCTCGGGCGTGGGGAACTGCGGCAGGCTGGGCTTGCCCAGGGTCATGGCACGCTGGCAGCCACGCGATCCGGACCGAGTTTTCGAGCGCCTGCGGCAGGTCGGCGAAGCGCTCGGCCATTTCGGCCTGCGACAGAAAATACTGCTCGTCGGTGAACTTGCGCGAACGGCGCGGGTTGGCCAGTATTTCGCCTTCGGCGATGCACACGCGGGCCTCGTGGGCACGAAATTCGGCGCGGGCAATGAATTGCACCGGATGGGTGGCCACCAGCGGCAGGCCGAGGTCAGCCGCCGCCAGCGGCTTCGCGGGTTTGCGTTTCAGAATCGCGCGTGCCGATGCGCTGGGCTTCGAGGTAGTAGGCCTGCGGAAACGCGCGGCCTCAGCTCGCGCCAGCGCGCCGCGGGTTCTCACGGTTGCCGGCCAGCAGCGCTCGCCTGACGTCGCCCAGCTGGGCGCCTGACAGCATGATCAGCCCCTCGTTGGGCTCATCGAACCAGCGGGGGGGCATACTTAAACCCGGCCGCGGTATTCGTTGGTCAGCCAGGCCCGCGACAGCAGGTCGCACAGCCTCAGGTAGCCCTTGGCGTCGCGCGTAAGCTATGCAGGACCTGGCGGCGGGTCGCGCCTAGCCCCGCTGAGAGCTGCGGCCTGGATTGCTTTCCAGCAGCGGCTTTGACGCCTTGCTGCGCGCCCGGGTGTGAACTCTGATTCAGCCGAACATATTATTTAGGTCGGTGAGGGCCACCGCTGGCTGCTGGTCGGCTAAGGCGGTTTCGACCAGCGAATCGACGCGAACGATCGAATCGCTGATGGAATATTATTCAGAATGCACACGTGCGAGGCAGCATCGAAGACCGGGGCTGCATCGGTACAATTTAAACCTCGGACACTCGATCAGCGGCCCGATGGCCGCGTGTCCGCGCCCAGATGCCCTCTCGCCGCCCCGCCGCCCTGCCTCGTCCACGTTCCGGAAACTCCCGGGGCACCAGCCGCGCCGAACACCGCAAGGGGGTGCTACGGCGGTCTTTGTAAGCCTTAAAGCCGGAGCACGCTGGGGTGTTCACCGGTTGCCTGAGCGCGCTGAGAGTTTCGAAGTCACTTCAGGCGCAGTTTTTCGCGCCGGGGTGTGTTGTTGATCATGGCCGTGCAGCAGCGCGGCAACCCTGGCGGGTGCGTCTCGCATGGACCCGGCCGGCATGTGCTCGGGAGTCATGTGGGCGCGGGTCACACCTGCTTCATGGTGGCGCTGACCCGCAATTAGCACGGCCAACACCATGCTGGCGCGTCAGAGCATCTCACTGCTGCTGGCGGCGCTGCTGGCCTGGGCGGTGCTGGGCGAAAGTACCTGTGGTGCACCTCGCTGTCGATCGGCGCGGCCTTTGGCCGGTATTTTCTGATGGTGCGAAGGGGCGCGTTGAAGGGCAAGGTTTGAGCGGTGCATGCTGATTAAGCTTCTCGCCGGCGTGCCGCTGGCCTCGGCCATCAACCTGATCACTCTCAAGAAGATGCATGCCACGGTCGACCTCGGCCCGGCCGTGCTGATCGGCGCTGTGCTGTCCTGCCCGGCGTCACCCCTGCTCTGGCTCACCCCCGGTCGGCCACCCTCTCTTCGGCGACCTGTCCATGCTGGCGCTGCTGTGGGGCTTCGCAGCTGGCAGCACCCGGCATGCTGATGCGGTCCGGGTGGCCCGCCACCCGCAAACCGCACGGAAATCGCCCTGATCGGTCTGCTCCTGAAGTGCAGGGCGGCCCCATTTGGGCCCTCGCTGGGCGCCGCCACGAGGCGGCGTGGACCGGTCACGGTACAAGCGGCATGATAGTCCTGGGCGCGGTGGCGCGAACGCCCGGCCGTAGTAAAGTCGCCAGCCGGCCCCGCGCATGAGCCGAAAGGTCCCGCCTGTCTACCCGCCCCGCGGGTTGCCTGGAGCCCGCGGGCCGCACGCCGGTCGTGACGCTGAGGGCCTGCTCACCGATGTCGACGACACCCTGACCACCGACGGCCGGCTGCACGCGTTTGGCCTTTATCGCGCACTGGAGCGCCTGCACGAGCCGGGCCTGAGGATCGTACCGGTCACCGGGCGATCGGCTGGCTGGGCCTATTACGATCCCCAAGACCCGGCCGGTCCATGCGGGTGGTCGCCGAAAGCGGCGGCCTGCACCTGGCATCATGATCCCGGCCAGCGGCCGGCCTTCGCGAGCAGGTCACAGCGGCATCGCCCTGCCGGCCCAGGTGAGCCCACGAACGCGCTGCCGTGCTGGCGCTGGCCGAGCAGCTGATCCCGCGAGCTGCTCCGGATCTGCACCGGCTGTTGATAACTTTATCGCCCGGTCGATGTCGCGATCGACTGCGTGGGAAGAAGCTCGATCCGGTGCCGGCGGCTCAGGTCGCGAAGCCATCGCCAGCGGGCATCAGGCCGGCTACAGCGGCGGGCCAGCAGCGTCCATGAATCAACGCCCCGGTCGGGTCGATTCGATGTTGCGCCAATGGCGCTGCGCTGCTTGAACGAGGTCTGGGGCATCGATGCCGCACGGGCCGCCGGCCGCTGGCTGTTCGTGGGCGATGTCTCAACTGATGCCTCATGTCTTGAGGCGGCGTCCTCGGCGCAGCGCCCGGGTGGCCAACACGTCCTCGTTCGCCGGCGCCTGCCGGTCGCACCGGGCTGGCTCACCCATGCCAGCCATGGCGCTGGCTTCGAAGAATTGGCGCGGCACCTGCTAACGGCTGCCGGCCGCTGAGTTCAGCCGCCGAGCCGACCGCTGAGTCGACCGCGCGCTCGACCGCTGGAGCCTGCCGCTGAGCGTCGGCCGTTAAGCCCGTCGCGCCGGTTAAACCAGGTGCCGCGCGCGATGGAAATTCAGCGCCGCAGCACCCGTGCCTTCTCGGCGATCCGTCGGCCATAGCCGCGCGCCGACTCGAGCGCGTCTGGCTGGCGGGGGGTCGTTCCGGGGCATATTGCCGTCGGCCTGCGCCATCACGCCCAGGAATCCGCCCAACCGCTCGACGCTAGAGCGGGTCGCCGGGCGTGGCAGCGCCCCGCGTGCCGGTGCCCACCCAGATCATGCCGGGCGGCATCGCGAAGGTGGCGAAGTACATCAGCGTCGAGAACTTGTCACCCGACATGTTCAGCGAGCAGGGGGTAAAAGCCGCCGGCCACCTCATCCCTCGGAACCGGCTGAACCACGCCTTGCGCACTTCGCAACTGCAAACACCAAGGCGCGAGGCTCCGCCCCATGTAGGTCGGCGCCCCGAACACGATCGCGTCCCCCGCCGCCAGCCGGGCCCAGCTCTGCGTCATCGATCTGGCTGACTTCGAGCAGCGCGGCCCTGGCCCCCGGCACCGAGGCCGCGCCGGCAGGACGGCCTCGGCCACCTTGTGGGTGTGGCCGTAGCCGGAGTGGATATTAACGAGACGATCTCGGTCCTGGGGCTCTCGAAGGCAGAGCCGGGACGCGGCGACAACTGGCGGCGGGCTCAGGGCAGATCGAACAGCAGCACCCGGCCGTTGTGCCCGCCGGACAACCGGAATCGCTGTTCGCCGCTGAACTTGGCCGCATCGCCCGCAGCCAGGCGCTGGCCGTTGATTTCGACCGACCCGCGCCCGACATGCAGGTAGACGCGCCGCCCCTCGGCCACCATCAGTTCGGCCTGCTCATCGCCATCGAACAGTCCGGCATGGACCCGTGCGTCCTGGTGCAGGCGCACCGACCCAAGCGCACCGTCCGGCGAAGGCCACCAGTGCCAGCCGGCCGCGCTTGCTCGCCTCGTCGAAATGACGCTCTTCGTAATCCGGCGATGCCCATCTGCGAGGGTTCGATCCAGATCTGCAGGAAGTGGGTCTCGCCCGCCTGCTCGTGGTTGAACTCCGAGTGCATGACCCCGCGCCCCGCGCTCATCCGCTGCACGTCGCCGGGGCGGATCACCGACCCGTTGCCCATGCTGTCCTTGTGCGCCAGCGCGCCTTCGAAAACGTAGCTGATGATCTCCATGTCGCGATGGCCGTGCGTGCCGAAGCCCATGCCCGGCGCGATGCGGTCCTCGTTGATCACCCGCAGCGGGCCGAAACCCATGTGCCGCGAATCCTGGTAGCCCGCAAACGAGAAACTGTGGAACGACTTGAGCCAGCCATGGTCGGCGTAACCGCGGTCTGCACTGGGGCGAAGTTCGATCATGGATAGCTCCTTCAGGGTCGCGCCGCCGTGGGCACCGTGTTGATTCGATGTGACCAGTCTAGCGGGCTGACCAGCGATTTCGGCGATACAATTCGTGCTCATCATTCAAATTATTTGAACATGATCCTCTCACTCGAGGCCCTGGCCGTCCTGGACGCCATTGCCCGGCGCGGCAGTTTCGCCGCCGCGGCGGCCGAGCTGGGCAAAGTCCCCTCGGCGCTCACCTACACCGTGCGCCGCCTCGAGGACGAGCTCGACATCCTGATCTTCGACCGGCGCGGCAAGCGCGCCCAGCTGACCGCCGCGGGCGAGGAACTGCTGGAACAGGGCCGCCTGCTGATGCGCGCCGCCGACGACGTCGTCTGCCGGGTCGAGGTGCTCGCCAGCGGCTGGAGGTCGAGCTGCGCATCGCCCTGGACGGCGTTGGTCGCCTTCGAGCGCATGCGCCCCTTGCTCGCGGACTTCTACCGCCTGAACGCGCCGACCCGGCTGCGCTTTTCGTATGAAGTGCTCGATGGCGGCTGGGATGCCCTGCTGTCGGGCCGCGCCGACCTCGCGATCGGGGTGAGCAGCGAAACCCCCTCCGCGGCATTCGCCTCCGGCCTGTATACCGTGCGCCCGCTGGGCGATGTCCGCTTCGTGTATTGCGTCGCGCCGAATCACCCGCTGGCCGCACTGCCCGAACCACTGGAGCCCGAGGTGCTGGTCCACCATCGCGCGATCGCGGTCGCCAACAGTGCCCGCCATCTGCCGCTGCGATCGGCGGGGCTGGTGTCGGGCCAGGCGACGCTGACAGTCGCCACCCTCGATCAGAAAGTCGCCATGCAGGTGGCCGGAATCGGCGGCGGCTATCTGCCCGAGGCCTTCGCCCGCCCGTACCTGGCCAGCGGGCAGCTGGTGGTGCGCCAGACCACGCGCCGGCCCGAAGCCGAAGTCGTGCAGTACGCGTGGCGACGGGCCGCACGCGGCAAGGCCCAGGCGTGGTGGCTCGGTCGCCTCGATGTAGCGCGGGTGCGCCGCCAACTGCTGGCCGGACCGCTCGAATCACCCGCCGTGTCCGAGCGGCCCGAGCCGACCTCCGAGCCCGCGCGGCTCAAGCCCTCTACCGCCCCTGCCGGCGCTCCGGCCAGCGCACTCGCCGTCCGCGCAACGCGCCGGCGCGCCGCCAAACGATGAACGCCGCCCCGCCTCCCGCCTACACCGGTCGGTTCGCGCCCTCACCCTCCGGGCCGCTTCACGCCGGCTCGCTGGTCGCCGCGCTGGCCAGCCGGCTGGACGCGCTCGCCCACCATGGCCGCTGGCTCGTGCGCATCGAAGACCTCGATCCGCCTCGCGAGGAGGCCGGTGCCTCGCAAACGAGCATCGAGCAGCTTGCGCGCCCGCGGTTCGAGCCCGACGGCGAGATCATCTTTCAAAGCACGCGCCACGCCCGCTACGAAGCGGCCTTCACGCAGCTCCAGGCGATGGGTGCGATCTACCCCTGTTCCTGCACCCGGCGCGAGATCGCCGACTCGCTGCGGGTTCAGGGCGCAAGCCGCGAGCGCCACGACGAGCTCGTCTATCCAGGCACCTGCCGACAAGGCATGGCCGCAGGCCGCGAAGCGCGCGCCTGGCGCGTGCGGGTCGACGACACGATCATCGACTGGTACGACCGCGGCCGGCGCCAATGGTTTCGCGAGCCCCTGGCCGATCGGGTCGGCGACTTCGTGCTGCGCCGTGCCGACGGCCTGTGGGCCTACCAGCTGGCCGTGGTGGTCGACGATCATCAGCAAGGGGTCACCGACGTGGTGCGCGGCGACGACCTGATCGGATCGACCGCGCGCCAGATTCATCTGCAGCAACTGCTGGGCATGCCCAGGCCGCGCTATCTGCACGTGCCGGTCGTCATCGGTCGACAGGGCGAGAAGTTGTCGAAGCAGACCGGTGCTCGGGCGCTGGACGCGTCGTGCGCGCTCGAATCGCTGGAGCAAGCCTTGAGCCACTTGGAACTGGCGGCGACCGGGGCACCGGACATCGCGGCATTCTGGTCGCGCGCCGTCGAACGATGGCGCGAGTCGCACTGGATGGGCGCCGCGCTTGGATGAGCGCGACGCCGGCGCTCAGGCCTTCTTGCCGCCCAACAAGGCAGCGACGGGGCGCGCCGACTGGCGCCGGCGCATCGAGGCAGCACTGGCCGGCTGGCCAGCCTCTTCGGTGACAGCCTCGGACTGTGTCGGCGGCTCGTAGGGCTTGTAGAAGAACGGATCCTGCGAGTAACCGGGCAGCTTGGCCCGCGACGGATAGGTCGGGCGGCTGTCGCGCCGCGGCGCGGCCGTCGTGTCGCGCGCTTCGCGCGGCTCCCCGGTTCGCGCGAGGCTCACGGCTCGCGCGTCTCGGGCGCGGCTCCCGGGTCTCGCGCGGCGGGCACGGGGCCGCGCCTCGCGCCTCACGCGGCGGCGGCTGTCGCCGCGCCCGGAGGACTCACCGGCCGTGCGTTCGGGCGCCCGCCGGCCACCGCCAGGGTCTGCTGGGGCAGTTCGCGCTTGAGCAGCTTTGGATGCCATCGAGCAGACGCTCGTCCGCGCCGGTCATCAGCGACAAGGCAGCGCCGCTGGCGCCCGCCCGACCGGTGCGGCCAATCCGGTGAATGTAGTCTTCCGGCGAATACGGCAGGTCGTAATTGATGACTGCCGGCAGTTCGACGATGTCAAGGCCGCGCGCCGCGACGTCGGTGGCCACCAGGATGGCAATCTCGCCCTTCTTGAAGGCCTCCAGTGTGGCCAGGCGTTCCTGCTGGCTCTTGTCACCGTGGATCGCGTTGGCGTTCAGGCCGTCTTTTTCGAGCTGGCGCGCCAGGCGTCCGGCACCGATCTTGGTGTTGGTGAATACAATCACCTGCGAGAGCGCCCGTTCGCGCACCAGCTGGGCCACGGCCACCCGTTTGCTCTCGGCATCGGCAACACGGAACACCAACTGCTCGACGTTCTCGGCCGCCGCATTGCGGCGCGCGACTTCGATCGACACCGGATGCTGCAGGAAGGTCTCGGCCAGCTTGCGGATTTCGCCGGAAAACGTGGCCGAAAACATCAGGTTCTGGCGCACCGGGGGCAGCAGATTGATGATCCGCTGGATGTCCGGCAGGAACCCCATGTCGAGCATGCGATCGGCTTCGTCCATGACGAAGACGTCGGCCCCGCCCAGCGAAATGGTGCGCTGGCCGACGTGATCGAGCAGGCGCCCTGGAGTGGCAATGACGATCTCAGCCCCCTGGCGCAGCGCCGCGATTTGCGGCGCGATGTCGACACCGCCGAACACCACCGCGGCCCGCAGCCCGGTGTACTTGGCGTACTCGCGCACGTTGGCGTAGATCTGGTCGGCCAGCTCGCGGGTAGGCGCGAGGATCAGCGCACGTACCGGATGGCGCGCTGGCGACGCACTGGTATTGGCGTGCTGCATCAGGCGCTGCAGGATGGGAAGAGCGAATCCGGCGGTCTTGCCAGTGCCTGTCTGCGCCGCGCCCATGACATCGCGCCCTTGCAGCACGATCGGGATAGCCTGCACCTGGATGGGTGTGGGCTCTCGGTAACCGAGTTCGGTCACCGCACGAAGGATGGGCTCGGCCAGGCCGAAATCGTTGAAAGTGGTGACGCTTGGTGTGGTGGTATTCAATGGCTGTGGGGCCGGGCTGATGCCGGGGCCCGCAAAAGATGAATCGGGCGATGGAATGCACGGGCTTGGCCCGCCGCATCCAAATCAACCCCCTATTGTCCCCCATTCGCCGCAGGACGCAAACCGACCGCTGCGCGCACCCTCTGAAATGCCCGGCGCCCGACCGGCGGTCGATTTATACTGTGTTTATTCACAGCCACCACAAAAGGCTATCGCCATGCTCTTCGCTCCGCGAATCGCCTTCGTGGACGTCGAAACCACCGGCACCTCGCCCACCGGCTGCCGCATCACCGAGGTCGGCATCGTCAACGTCTCCCAAGTGGGCGACGCCCTCGTCGTCGACGAATGGAGTTCGCTGGTCAATCCAGGGGTGCCGATCCCGCCCGAGATCCGTTTTCTCACCGGCATCACCGACGCGATGGTCGCGGACGCACCCCCCTTCGCCGCCATCGCGCCCGACATCCTCGCGCGGCTCGACGGCGCCGTGTTCGTGGCCCACCAGGCCCGGTTCGACTACGGATTCGTTCGGGCCGAGCTCGAACGCGCCGGCCTCGGGCTTACCGCGCGCACCCTGTGCACGGTGCGGCTGTCGCGCCTGATGGATCCCGATCGCTCGCCCCACACCCTGGACGCCATCATCGCGCGCTACCGGCTCACAGTTGCCGACCGGCATCGCGCACTGGGCGACGCGCGTGCCCTATGGCTGTTCGTCCAGGCACTGGCGCGGCGCCACTCCGACATCGCCCTGCGTCAGGCGGCATCGCGCCTGTTGCAGCACCCTGGCTTGCCGGCGCACCTGGGTGCCGACGCCCTGGCCGCCGTTCCGCCAGCGCCCGGCGTGTACGCCCTGCTGGGCCAGAACGACCAGCCGCTCTACGTCGGGCGCAGCAACAACCTGCGCCGACGCATTGCCAGCCATTTCAGTGCCGACCCGACCCGCGAGCGCGCGGTGCGTCTGGCCAGCGAAACCCATCGCCTGGAGTGGCGCCAGACCGCGGGCGAATTGGGCGCGCGCTTGCTTGAAGGCCACTGGATCCGCACCCGGCAGCCCAGCCACAACATCGCCCAGCGCCGCACGCGGCCGGTCTTCGTGCGGATCGACGACGAGCCTGCGCGCCCGCGCATCCTGGCGGCGGACCTGCTCGCCGCCGAGGCCACGGCAGGCCTGTTCGGCCCCTTCGCGTCGCGTGCGGGCGCCCGGGCGCTGCTGCTGCAGGCCGCCGGCCAGGCCGGCCTGTGCCTGGCCACGCTGGGCCTGGAACGACGATCGCCCGGACAAGCGTGTTTTCGCCGCCAACTCGGCCGATGCGCGGGCGCCTGCATCGGCCAAAGCCTGCCGGCACGCGAGGCCCAGGCGTTGCGCGTCGCGATGGCTGCGCACCGAATGCCGCCCTGGCCCGGCGACCAGCCGCTCGCACTGGTCGAATCCGCACCCGGCACGACGCCGGACTGGCATGTGTTCTGGCAATGGCGGCACCTGGGCTCGGTACACGACGAGACCACGGCGCGCGAGCTGGCCGCACGCCACCGGCCGCCCGCAAGCGCCCTGCAGGCGGCGGGCACCCTGGCCGCGCCGGCACCCGCCATCGAGCCCGAAGTCTTCCGCCTGCTGCGTGCCCGGCTTGCCGAGATGCCGGCCGCGCCGGGGCGCGTCGTCGAGCTCTGAGCGCACGGTGCTATACCATCCCGGTATGTCCGGCACCACCTCACTTCGCCAGCGGCTGTCGCGCGCCGGTGCGGTCACCCTCGTTCTCGGCCTGCTCGGCGCCTGCCAGGCCCTGCTGCCCGAGATGAACACCAAGACCCAGGTGCCCTGGGAGACGTTCGAGGCCGCCCGCGACGTCATCGAACGCATCAAGGTGAACGAAACCCGGCGCGAGCAGCTGACTATCGACGGGCTCGACCCCTACACGAATCCAGCGGTCACCCTGCTGACCTACACCGACATCGTCCAGCGCTTTGCCATCGGCTCTGCGGTGCGCCCCGAAGAACTCGATCGTGGCATCCGCGCCTGCCTCGCTGCGGGCAAACGGTGCACGGGCTACGCCATCGCGGCTCGCAACAACAAGCGCGAGCGGGTCGGCAATTTTTGGCTCGATTCCCTGAACTTCCGCCAGGAGACCGACGTCTCGGGCTGGACCTTCAACGCCCTGATCATCATGGTCGACGACATCGTCGTATTCACCGTGTTCGGTGGCCAGCCCAAGATCCTCGAACACGAAGTGATGCGCAACCCGCTGGGTCCTCTGCAGTCGTGGGGCGAACGCGCGCCCGCCTTCATCCGCTGACCGGCCGGCGCAGCGCCAGCACCCAGTTCTGCCCGACCAGGTCGTGGCCGAAGCTGTGGTGGCGCTCTTCCGAAACCTTGACGAAGCCCTTGCGCTCATAGATGCGCCGCGCGGCGCTCAGCACATCATTGGTCCATAGCATCAGCCGGCGATAGCCGATCTCGCGGGCCCGATCGATGCACGCCTGGACCAGTTGGTCGCCGACACCCTGTCCACGGGTTGCCGGTTCGACATACAGCAGGCGCAGCTGACCCACGGTGGGCGAACGCCTGACCAGGAACACCGAACCCACGATGTCGGATCCACGGTGCGCGACCCAGCAGGCCTCGCGCTGCGGGTCGAAACGCTCGATGAACTGAGCGCCGATCCGGGCAATCAGCGCCTCGAAGCGATTGTCCCAGCCGTACTCCTGCGCATAGAGCACCGCCTGGCGATGCACGATCCAGCCGATGTCACCGGGCTGGTGCGCGCGCAGCACTACCACAGGCGGTGCACCGGCCGGTCGCGGGTCGGCTGACCCCAGCGCCAGCAGCCCGGTGATGGTGTCCATGGCGGCCAGCAGGTCGGTTTGCTGGGCGGGAGACAGCGCCTGAAGGTGCCCGGCCACCTGCCGGCGCGCGGCGCGATCGAGTTCGTTGAAAACCTTGCGCCCGGCGGCGGTCACACCGAGTTGCAAGGCGCGCCGATCGGTGGCCAGTGGGGTTCGGGTGACCAGGCCCGCGCGGGTCAGCGTAGCGATCAGTCGGCTGGCCTGGGCCGCATCCATGGCCAGCGCCTGGCACAGCTGGGTGGCCGTGCACTGGCTACGGGTGGCAATTTCGAACAGCATTCGCGCCTGCCCCAGGGACCATGGGGAACCATGCAGTCCCTTGCCCAGCACGCCCAGCGCGGCCGTATACGACCGATTGAATCGCCGTACCCGGTCGATCGGATCGTTCTGCTCTCGAAACGGGTCATAGGGTTTCCCGGGTCGGTGGACAGGCGGCGACCGAACGGCCGAATTAGTTGATTATATCAACCATATTCCGAGAGGCCGCACAGCCTGCCTTCGTGCCGCATGCGGGCTAATGACGGGCTGCAGCGCCGCTGTTCTCACGAATGGAGTGGGCCCCAGGGATTACCATCGGGCCCACCAGCGCCTTTCAGCGAGTTCCCCCAATGCACATGGCCCAGATTAGCGTCCCTGCCGAGCAAACGCTCGATGACAAGACCCTTGCGCCGATCCGTGCCATCGACCCCCATCTGGTGATGGTTTTTGGTCCGACCGCACGCTTTCGCAATCCGCAATTGGCTGACGCGCTGGCGCAGATGCTGCCCGACGCGCTGCGAATGGGCTGCTCGTCTTCGGGCCAAATCGACGGATTGTCGGTGCTCGAGCACGAGACCGTCATCACCGGCGTGCGCTTTCGCGAGCCCGCCCTTGTGCTGCGCTCGGAGCGGGTTGCCGACACGGCCGATTCGGCCCCTGCCGGGCGTCGGCTCGCCCGCCAGCTGGCCGGCACCGGCCTGCACACGCTGATCATCCTGGCCTGCGGCGTCGACATCAATGGCAGCGCGCTGATCGCGGGCCTCGCCGCGGAACTCGGCGACGGGGTCAAGCTGGTCGGCGGGCTGGCCGGCGACGACGGCGCCTTCGAGCGCACGTTCACGATGTGCGGCGCGTCGATCAGCGATCGGGAAGTGGTGGCCTTGGCGATCTGCAGCGAGTCGATCGCGGTGGCGCACGGCACTTTCGGCGGATGGGAGCCCTTCGGCCTGGCCAGGCGCATCACCCATTGCGAAGGCAACCTGCTGTTCGCGCTCGACGGCGAGCCGGCGCTGGCCATCTACGAACGCTACCTCGGCAGCCACGCCAGCAACTTGCCGGCGGCCGGTCTGTTGTTCCCGTTGTCGGTGATGGACCCGGATCAAAAGCCGCTCGGGCTGACCCGCACCATTCTGGGCATCGACCGCGACCGGGGCGCCCTGCTGCTGGCCGGCGACCTCCCGGCGGACGGTTTCGTGCAGCTGATGCATGCCAGCACCGACCAGCTCGTCACCGGCGCCGAGACCGCCGCGCAGGCGACGCTCGCACGATTGTCCGGCGATGCACCCGGCTCCGCACTGCTGGTGAGCTGCATCGGCCGCAAGCTGGTGATGGGCACGCGCACCGACGAGGAGGTCGAGGCGGTGGTCGATATCCTGCCTGCGGGCAGCCGCATCGCGGGCTTCTATTCGAACGGCGAGATCAGTCCGATGCTCGAGACGGTCGGCTGCGGACTCCACAATCAGACGATGACCATCAGCTTCCTTCACGAACGGGCATGAACCCGCTCTTCGCGCGGCAGCTCCGCCGCCGCCTTGGGGTCGATCAGCCCGAGTCGGTGGCCGAGCTGCTGCGCGCGCTGACCTCGCTCATCGAGGCAGCCGCGCCGGGCACTGCGCAGGCGGCGCTGGTGCGCCAACTGCCGCACTTCTTCGACACCGTCGAGCAGACCTACGCCCAGAACGAACGCGATCAGGCCCTGCGCAACCGCAGCATGGCGATCAGCTCGGCAGAGCTGAGCGAGGCCAATCAACGTCTTCGCGAATCCTCTGCGCGTCAGCAGGCCGTGATCGACGCGATGCGAACCACCGCCGACGGCATGCTCGTCGCCGCTGGCAAGGCGGCGCTCGCCGTCGGCGAAACGTCGCTCGAATCGCTGTCCAACACCGTGGTCGAACTGGTCCGCGACCGCGAGGAAACCCGCCGCCGGCTGGCCGAGAGCGAGACGCGCTTTCGCGCCCTCACTGCGATCTCGTCGGACTGGTATTGGGAGCAAGACGACGAGCTGCGCTACGTCTTCGTCTCGGCCGGCGCCGCATCGGTGATGTCGAGCGCCGACGGTTTCATGGGACTGCGGCGCTGGGAGACCGAGGGCGCGCGCATCGGGGCGCGAGAACTGGCCCAGCACAAGGCCGAGCTCACCCACCGGTTGCCGTTCCGCGATTTCGAGTACCAGCTGCAGGGCGCCGATGGCCAACTGCGTTGGGTCTCGACCAGCGGCGATCCGCTGATCGATGCCGACGGTCGATTCCGGGGTTATCGCGGCACTGGCAAGGACATCACCGAACGCAAGCGCAGCCAGGCCCAGATCGCCGAAAACCTGAGGCTGATCGAGGCGCTGCTCGAATCGATCCCGGACGCGATCGCGATCCGCAGCCCGCACGGCGCGACCCTGCGGGTCAATGCGGCCTTCCAGCGCCTGTTCGCGCCGATGGGCGACTCGCTGGTCGGCGATACAGAATTGCCTGCGGTGCTTGGTAGCCCCGAGCAGCATGCCGCCGAGGGGCGCCTGCTGCGCACCGGCGGGACGCACCGCTGCCAGGTTCAGTTCGACGCCGACGGCAATCAAGCGGCACGCGTTTTTCTCGTGCAGCGGGCTGCATTCTCGGGCGACGACGGCGCGATCGCCGGTCTCGTGATCACGCTGACCGACGTCAGCGAACTCGAACAGACCCGTCGCCAGGCGATCTCGGCGCAGCGCACCGCCGAACATGCGATGAAGGTTCGATCGCAGTTCCTGGCCAACATGAGCCACGAAGTGCGCACACCGATGAACGGGGTGCTGGGCATCGCCGGCATGCTGCTGGACACGCCGCTGAACGACAGTCAGCGCGAACTCGCCTGCCTGCTCCAGACATCGGGACGGGCGCTGCTGACGATCCTGAACGACATCCTCGATTTCTCGAAGATCGAAGCCGGCAAGGTGTCGCTCCAGATCGACCGCGTTCGATCTGCGCGCGGCGATTCGCGCACAGGTCGCGCTGTTTGCCGCGCCCGCGCGCGACCAGGGACTGGCGATTCGTCTGTCGATCGACGAACGCTTGCCCACGCAGGTGACGGGCGATCCGACCCGGCTGGGCCAGGTGCTGGGCAATCTGATCGGCAATGCGCTCAAGTTCACTCAGCGCGGACATGTCGAGGTCAGCGTCGCGCCGGCGGGCGGACCAGCCAGCGATCTGATCCGCATCGACGTGCGCGACACCGGCATGGGAGTCGATCCGTCAGTGCAGGCGAAGATATTCGACGCGTTTTCGCAGGCCGACGACAGCACCACCCGGCGCTTCGGCGGCACCGGGCTGGGGCTGGCGATCAGCCGCGATCTGGTCGGCATCATGGGCGGCGAGATCGGCGTGGACAGCGAACCCGGGGTCGGCAGCCGCTTCTGGTTCACGGTTCGACTGCCGCTCGCGCAACCGAGCGATGGTCTGCCGGCGCGGCACGAGTCGGCACCCGATGCGCAAGCCGCCAGCAGGCCGTCGGAACCCGGCCTCCCCGGGTGCGCGAACGCCGCACGACTGCCGACCCGTCGGCACGGCCGTGACCGCGCAGAACCGCGCCTTCGACTTCCGGATCCTGCTGGCCGAAGACAACCTGGTCAACCAGCGGGTCGCCAACGCCATGCTCACCTCGCTGGGTTGCCGCGTGACGGTGGTCGGCGATGGCCAGGCGGCCGTCGGTGCCGCCTTGCGCACCGACTTCGACCTGATTCTGATGGACGCCACATGCCGGGCGTCGACGGGTTCGGCGCCACCGCCACCCTGCGGGCCGCCAAGCCGGCGGGCCTCGCCAGTCATCATCGCGCAAACCGCGATGGCCATGGCGCAGGGCGACCGCGAGCAGTGCCTGGCCGCCGGGATGGACGATCACATCACCAAACCGTTTTCGCAAGCACCGACCTGCATCCATGCTGACCCGCTGGACCCCGCTGGAGCCCCGTCGCCCCAGGCGCCCTCCGGCCTTGCCTCGGACCCGCCGGCCTCTTTCCCCCGGTAGGTGAACGGGAAACAGCTGCTGGCGCACGCAGCCCTTGGGCATGTAGTTGCCCAGCACTCCCGTAGCGCCCGGGAAGCGGCGGTCCGACTGAACCGCGGTGCGAAAAAGGTGATCATGAACGCGAAGTGCGCCGCGTAATTGCGGTCAGATCGCTCGCGGTCCGAGCTGTGATGCCAGTGATGGAAATCCGGCGTCACGATCAGGTACTTAAGCGGCCCCAGGGCAGGCTCACGTTGGAGTGATTGAACACGGCCTGGAAGCCGACCACGATGATGTAAGCGTCCATCACCTCCTTCGAGAACCCCAGCACATAGAGCGGTCCGAGCACCGCGACCCGCGTGAGCACCAGCTCCAGCAGGTGCATGCGCGAGCCGGCGATCCAGTCCATGGTCTTGGTGCTGTGATGCACCGCATGGAAAACGCCACAGGAACGGCACCTCGTGATACGCGCGCGATGGGGCGTACTGCAGCAGGTCGGCCACCAGCAGGATCAACAGCAGCTCGAGCGCGAACGGCAGCGCCTGGATCGCGTGCTGCAGCGGCGGGTAGACCGCCCAGCCGAAGAAGCGGTAGATCAGGAAGTTGACCGTGAGCAGGATCAGGCCGACCAGAAAATGGTTGACGATGAAGTGCATGAAGTCGGTCTGCCACTCGGGCCGGAACACCGGCTGCTCGCGATACAGCGGAAAGAGTTTTTCGATCAGCACGAAGATCAGCGTCGAGCCCAGCAGATCGAGGATGAACCAGTCCAGGCCCAGATAGGGCGTGTTGTCGGGGAAATCGCCCACCGGCACCTGGTGGCCGCCCAGCGCCAGCGTGGCGCCCAGCAGCACCAGGCTGGCCAGGTTGAGCCAGCGGGTGCGGCCCAGCACCAGGTTGCCCAGGCCGATCGCGCCGCTCAGCACCATCGCGCCCAGCATCACCTGGCGCAGCAGGCCGACCGAATACTTCTGACGCAGTTCGGGCGTGGTCAGGTACTCGGGGAAATGGAAGGCCAACACGCCCAGAAAGCACAGGATCGACAGCGAGAAGCCGATCACGCCCGTGACGCGGCCGCGCCCGGCGCGCAGTTCGCCGGATTGCCCGAACAAGCCCACCACCCGCTTGATGAATTGCATGGAACGCCTCTCAGGTCTGGCCGGCATTGGCCGAGCGGGATTTCGGCCGGGCCGGGGGATCGGCGATTTCGTCGATCAGCGTGCCAGCATCGAGCGCAGCTGGCGCGACTTGCGCTCGCCCAGTACCTGGTCGATCGATTGCCGATGCGCCCGGACCGAGTCGTGCAGCCCGCTGGCCGTCTGCAAGCCGACGTCGGTGATGAACACCAGCACGCGCCGGCTGTCGTGGGGATCGACGTTGCGCTGGACCCAGCTCTTGGCCACCATCCGGTCGATCAGCTTGGTCAGCGTGGGGTGGTTCATCGACACCAGTTGCGCCAGCTCGCCCATCGAACGCCCGAGCTCGTCGGCCAGCGCCTCGAGGACGCGCCACTCGTCGCGCTGCAGGCCGGAACCGGCGAGCACGCGCGAGAGGTCGGCCCCGACCCGTCGATGGGCAAGGTCCAGCAGATGGTCCAGATATTGCTCGAGCGAAGTCATCTTCACGGATCCCGGCGGTTTGCCTTCATGACGCACTATCATATGATCCTCCCGATCCTCGCATGGGCGCGATGCCACGGCCAGCCGAGGTCCACCGGGGGAGCGGCCGTTTGAGACGAGTTTCCAGCACCGCGACAGGGCGCCACGCACCAGGCTCGCCCTTTCGGATCGCCCTGTTCGTGCCGATCAGCGGATCGGCCGGTCTGTGGGGCCCCTCGAGCATCGCCTGCGCCCAACTCGCCGCCGAAGAATTGAATCAGGCCGGCGGCCTGCGCGGCCGCGACATCCATCTGTCGGTCTTCAATGCGGCCGACGAAGCCGACGACCTGCTGGCCCAGGCCGGCGCGGCACTGGCCGGCGGCGACATCGACGCCATCGTGGGCATGCACACCAGCTCGGTGCGCCAGGTCGTCAAACGGGCCGGCACCGGCGACGTACCCTTCGTCTACACCCCCCTGTATGAGGGCGGCGAAACCGCGCCGGGCGTGTTCGCGATCGGCGAGCGACCCGAGCAGCAGTTGCGCCCCGCCATCCGCGCGATGGAACGGCTGTACGGCGCGCGGCGCTGGATGCTGCTGGGCAACGACTACATCTGGCCGCGGGTGTCGCATCGGCTGGCCCACGACTACATTCGCGAGATGGGTGGCGAAGTCGTTCAGGATCTTTACCTTCCGTTCGGCGTCGCCGATTTCCAGCCGGTGTTCGACCGGATCGCGCGGCATCGGCCGCAGGCCATCCTGATGTCGCTGATCG
Organism: Burkholderiaceae bacterium; assembly: GCA_016710525.1. Taxonomy (GTDB): domain Bacteria; phylum Pseudomonadota; class Gammaproteobacteria; order Burkholderiales; family Burkholderiaceae_E; genus Quisquiliibacterium. Next base: position 12,197 of record JADJVQ010000027.1, on the reverse strand, counting down.
GCCAGGACGCCATCGACTTCAATCGCCTGTTCGGCGCCCAGGGCTGCGCGCGCAACACGCTGCGGCTGTCGTGCGCGGTCGAAGAAAACGGCCTGCTGGCGATCGGCGCCGACAACACCGACGGACTGCACGTGGCGTCCGGCTATTTCGCCAGTCTCGGCCACGAGGCCAATCTTGCCTTCAAGGAGCGCTACTACGGGCGCTATGGCAGCCGTGCGCCGACGCTGAACGCGCTGGGCCAGTCGACCTACGAAGGCGTGCACTTCGTGGCCGCACTGACCAATCTGCCCGAGCGCGACGCGCAGCCGGTGCACGCGCCTTTGGCCCGACCGCTGAGCTGGCGCAGCGTGCGCGGCACACGCTTCCTGGACAATCGGCGCAGCGAGCAGCCGGTCTACCTGGCGCGCGCGCAGGGCCACCTGTTCGAGATCATTCAGGCTTTGTAGAAGGTTCATGACCAAATACTTTCCACGGAAAGTATCTTCGGTTATTCTGGTTCGCTACACAAGCAAGGAGGCGCCGTGGAAGCCTTTCTCTGGGTGCTGCTGCTGGTCGTTGTCGCGGTCGTGGGCATCGTCCTGATCAACCGCTTCTACCGCAAGTCCACGCGCGATACCGCGCTGATCCGCACCGGCGCCGGCGGCCAGCGTGTGATCCTCGATGGCGGCTCGCTGGTGCTGCCCTTCTTGCACCGGGTCGACGAAATCAACATGCGCACCCACAAGTTCGAGGTGCGGCGCGTGGCCGAGCGCAGCCTGATCACCGAAGACCGCATGCGGGTCGACGTCGACATGGAATTCCATGTGCGCGTGCAGCCCACGCCCGAGGGGGTGGCGACCGCGGCGCAGTCGTTCGGCGCGCGCATGCTGCGCTCCGACGACCTGGGCAGTCTTCTTGAAGGCCGTTTCGTCGACGCGCTGCAGGCGGTGGCGGCTACCTACACTTTGGACGCGGTGCACGAAAAGCGCAGCCAGTTCGCGCGCACGGTGCGCGAATCGCTGACCGATGAAATGCTGCGCAACGGACTGGTGCTCGAGTCCGCCTCGCTCACCCGGATGGACCAGACGCCGTTCACTGCGTTGAACGAGAACAACGCGTTCAATGCGGTGGGCATGCGCCGTCTGGCCGAAATCGTCGCCACCAACAAGAAGAAGCGCGCCCAGATCGAGGCCGATGCCGAGGTGTCGGTGCGCCAGGTGCAACTCGATACCCTGAAGACCCGGCTGAACCTGGATCGCGAGCAGCAGCAGGCCCAGATCGCGCAGCAACTGGAGCTCGAGCGCAGCAAGGCGTTGTCCGATGCCGAGATCTCCCGCAGCCGCGAAGGCGCCCAACTCGACAGCGAACGGGCCCGCATCGATCGCGAACGCGCGGTGAAGGCGGCCGAGATCGAGCGCGACCGGCTGATCGACCACGACAAGATGTCCTCGATGCTGGCCAACGAGATCCAACGCGTCGAGCACGCCATCACACTGTCGCGCAAGCAGTCCGAAGAAGCCCAGGTCGTTGCCGACACCGAAATCGCCCGCTCGGCGGTCATCCTCGCCCAGGAGCGGGTACAGACCGAGCGCGATCGCGCCGCCCAGCATCGCAGCCGCGAGATCGCGCTGCTGCGCGCCAAGCAGGACGCCGAGGTCGACGCCGAACGCACCGCATCGGCCAACCAGACGCTGGTCGAGCGGGCGCGTGCCGAGGCCGAGGCGATCCGCCAGAAGGGTGCGGCCGATCGCGAGCAGATGCTGGCCGAGTCCGAGGGCCGGCGCGCCCTGCTCGCCGCCGAGAACACCACGTCGGACGCGCTGATGCGCATGAAGCTCGAGATGCATCGGCTCGATCGCCTGCCCGAGATCGCCGCGCAGATGATGAAGCCGGTCGAGAAAATCGATTCGATCCGCATCAACCAGATCACCGGGCTGGGCACGCACGGCGGCGGCACCGGCGAGGGCGGCCCGTCGGTATCGCCGGTCAACCAGGCGATGAACAGCATCCTCGACATGGCGCTGCAATTCCCGGTGCTCAAGCGCATCGGCGAGACCATCGGCGTGGACCTCGGCGACGACGTCACGTCGGTTACCCGTTCAGCAGGGGCAGCGCCGGCTGCCGCACAGTCCTCTCCGGCACCTTGACTACCCAGACCCACACGGCCAGCCCACTGGCACCAGAGGAGTTTTCGATGAGACCGAATCGCCGTTCCTTCATCGCCCGTTCCGCCGGCCTGCTGGCCGCCAGCCAGATCCCCGAAACCGCGATGGCCGCCAGCGAAATCAAGCTGGGCAGCATTCTCGATACCTCGGGCCTGTTCGACATCTATGGCAAGCCGATGGACCAGGCGGTGCAGATGGCCATCGACGAGATCAACGCCGCCGGCGGCCTGATCGGGCGCAAGATCAAGAAGATCGCCTACGACACCCAGTCCGACATGGCGCTCTACACCAAGTTCGGCCAGACGCTGGCCCGCGACGACAAGGTCGATGTGGTGCACGGCGGCATCCTGTCGGCCTCGCGCGAGGCGATCCGGCCCACGCTGCGCAAAGAGAAGGTGCTGTACTTCTACAACGTGCAGTACGAGGGCGGCGTGTGCGACCGCAACATCGTGTGCACCGGCGTGACGCCGGCTCAGCAGGCCGAAGTGCTGCTGCCGTTCGCCATGAAGAAGTGGGGCAAGAAGGCCTACGTGCTGGCCGCCGACTACAACTACGGCCAGATCACCTCCAAGTGGGTGCGCAAGTACGTCGGCGACAACGGCGGGCAGACCGTGCAGGTCGATTTCTTTCCGCTCGATGTGGCCGATTTCAATTCCACGATCAAGAAGATCCAGGACGCCAAGCCCGATTTCATCGTGTCGGCGCTGGTTGGCGGCGCGCACATGTCGTTCTATCGCCAGTGGGCCGCCGCCGGCATGAACAAGCGCATCCCGATGTGCTCGACCACGCTGGGTGCCGGCAACGAACAGTCGGTGCTGACCAAGGCCGAAGGCGACGGCATCCTGGTGGCCTACAACTTCTCGCGCGAACTGGGCACACCCGAGAACAAAGGCTTCCTGGAGCGCTGGACCAAGAAGTACGGCAGCACCGGCAACGTGCACGAACTGGCCAGCGCCACCTACCAGGGCGTGCTGCTGTGGGCCGAAGCGGCGAAGAAGGCCAAGAGCGTCAAACAGGCCGACATGATCAAGGCGCTGGAGTCGGGCATCTCGATCATGGGCCCCGGTGGCAAGGTCACCATCGACGCCAAGACCCATCATGCGGTGCTCGACGTGCACATCATGGAGGTCAAGGACCAGAAGATGAACGTGCTGCAAAGCTTCTCGCAGCGCCCGCCCATCGATACCCAGCTGGTGTGCGACCTGAAAAAGAACCCGGACTCCAACGTCCAGCACGAGATCAAGATTTGACGTCGCGCTGCCGCTGAACCGCCCGCCGTGGACCAGCTCGTCGTCGGCGCGATCGAGATCGCGTACGCCATCGCCTCGCTTGCGCTGATCAGCGCGGGCTTGGCGCTGGTGTTCGGCATGATGCGCGTGATCAACCTGGCCCATGGCGAGTTCGTGGTCATGGGCGGTTACGCCACCATCGTCGCGACCGGGCCGGGCTGGATATCTGGTTCTCGATGCTGGTGGTCGCCCCGGTGGCAGTCGGGCTGATCGGGCTGCTGGTCGAACGGCTGATCATCCGCTGGCTGTACGGGCGCATGATCGACACCATGCTGGCGACCTGGGGTCTGTCGCTGCTGCTGGTGGGGCTCATCACCACGGTGTTCGGCAACACCACCACCGGTGTCACCAATCCGCTGGGCCCGGTGTCGATCGGGTCCTACCAGATCGGCGGCTACAGCCTGTTCATCATCGGCATCACCGTGGCGCTGATGGCCCTGATCTACGCCGTGCTGCGCTTCACCCGCGTCGGCCTGGTGGCGCGCGGCGCGATGCAAAGTGCCGAGGTGGTCAGCGCGCTGGGCTACAACCCCTCGCGCGTCTACATGATCACCTTCGCGCTGGGCGCCGCCGTGTCGGGCCTTGCCGGCGGCGTGATGGCCCCCCTCACCGGCCTGCTGCCCAGTTCGGGCGGCCAGTTCATCGCCAAGTCGTTCATCACCGTCATTGCCGGCGGCGCCTCGGTGATCGCCGGCACGACCGCCGGCAGCATCGTCTTCGGTACCGTCTCCAAGGTGGTCGAGATGCTCTCCACCACCGTCATCGGCGAGATCGCACTGCTGGTGGTCGCTATCGTGCTGCTGAGGGTGCTGCCTACCGGCATCACCGGGCGGTTCTTCCGCGGAGCCGTCTGAGTGACTCGCCGCGACTGGCTCCTGGCGGCCCTGGCAGTCGCCGTCCTGGCCCTGGCACCGCTGGCGCTGAACACCAATACGCTGACCATCCTGCTCATCTACGGGCTGCTGGCACTGTCGCTGGGGCTGGTCTGGGGCTTCGGCGGCATCCTGTGTTTTGGCCAGGCGGCGTTCTATGGACTGGGCGCCTACGCATATGCCATCGCGGCACTGAACATCGGTGAGTCGACGGTGCCGCTGCTGCTGGCGATCATCCTGCCCGCGCTGCTGGCCTGCGCGCTGGGCGCGCTGATGTTCTATGGCCGGATCAGCGACGTCTACCTGGGCGTGATCACCCTCGTCGTCACGCTGATCTTCTTCAAGTTCCTGAATGGCGCGGCCGGCGAGGTCTACCGGATCGGCAGCGCGCGGCTGGGCGGCTACAACGGCATTCCCGGCTACCAGACCCTGAACGTGCCCGGGCTGCCCGACGAATACATCACCGGCGACGCGCTGTATGCGCTGGTGGCCGCCAGCGTGGTGCTGGTGTGGCTGCTGTGCCGATGGCTGCTGGCCTCGACTTTCGGGCGGGTGTGCATGGCCATCCGCGAAAACGAACTGCGCGCGCAATTGCTGGGCTACGACGTGCGCCTGATCAAGACGCTGTTGTTCACAGCCGGAGGCGCGATCGCCGGGCTGGCCGGCGCCTTTTATGCCAGCTGGGCCGAGATCGTCACGCCCAACCTGTTTTCGCTCGCGCAGTCGGCCGAGATCATCATCTGGGTGATCGTGGGAGGCGTGGGCACGCTGCTCGGGCCGCTGCTGGGCGCGATGCTGCTGGCCTGGCTGAAGATCGCGCTGGGCAGCCAGCAGCTGGTCAACAACATGGTCGTATCCGGCGCTATCCTGATCGTGGTGGTACTGCTGCTGCCCAGCGGCGTGCTGCCCAGCCTGATGCGCGCGCTGGCCCGGCGCCGTCGGCCCGCCGCGGCACCTGTGACAGCGCCCGATGGCGGCGCGCCGTCGGCGCACCCGCTGCCCGTCGACTCGAAACGGCTGCGAAGGGCGCATCGTGGCTGAGGTCGTGGTCGAGACCGAGCACCTGAGCATGCGCTTCGGCGGCGTGGTCGCGGTCGACGAGGTCGACTTCAAGCTGCGCCGTCACGAACTGCTCTGCCTGATCGGTCCCAATGGCGCGGGCAAGACCACCTTCTTTCGCTGCCTGACCGGCCAGCATCGCCCCACCGCGGGCGATGTATGGATCGGCGGGCGCCGGACCACCGGCCTGCCGATCCATGAAGTCGCCCGGATGGGCGTAGGCATCAAGACCCAGGTGCCCAGCCTGGCCAACGGACTGCCGGTGCGCGAGAACCTCTGGCTGAGCGCGCGCCGGCGCCACGCGCCGCGGGCCGCCGACGAACAGGTCGAGCGGCTGCTGACCGAACTCGGACTGCAGGCGCACGCCGATCAGTTGGCCGGGCAACTTGCCCATGGCGTGCGCCAGATGGTCGAGATCGGCGTGGCGATCGCCAGCGATCCCTGGCTGCTGCTGCTCGATGAGCCTGCTGGCGGCCTGACCCACGACGAGGCCGAGCGGGTCGGGCAGCTGGTGCGCAGCCTCAACCAGCGGATGACGGTGGTGGTGGTCGAGCACGACATGGCTTTCGTGCGCAGCGTCGCGCAGCGGGTGGTGGTCTTTCACCAAGGGCGCGTGCTGGCCGACGGCGAGCCCGAGGCCGTGCTGGCCGATGCGCGGGTGCGCGAGGTTTACCTCGGCAGCAAGGTGCGTTGACGATGGCCGCCCAATCCGCTCCGCCGCATCGCGCAGCCACCCGGGACGTGGTCCTGCGCACGCAGGACCTGCGTGCCGGCTACGGACGGGTGCCGGTGCTGCACGGCATCGACCTGGCGGTGCGCGAGGATGAGATCGTCGGCGTGCTCGGCCACAACGGCATGGGCAAGAGCACGCTGATCCGCACGCTGATGGGCCTGCTGCCGGTCAGCGCGGGACGGCTCGAGATCAACGGCATCGACGTGACCCGCGAGCCGGCGCACCTGCGCGCCCGGGTCGGCGTGGGCTACGTGCCGCAAGGCCGCGGCATCCTGCCGGCCCTGAGCGTCGAGGAGAACCTGCGGCTGGCCTGGCTGCGCAACGGCCAGGAATCCGAAGCGCAGGCGCTGGCCCGGGTGCTGGCGCTGTTTCCGCGTGTCGAGCGGCTGCTCGATCGGCGCGGCGGCTTCCTGTCCGGCGGCGAGCAGCAGCTGCTGGCGCTGGCACGGGCCCTGATGACCGACCCCTGGCTGCTGGTGCTCGACGAGCCCACCGAAGGCATCCAGCCCTCGATCATCGAAGAGATGGCCGCCACGCTGGTGCGACTGCGCGACGAGCATGGGCTGACCCTGCTGGTGGTCGAGCAGAACCTGGACTTCATTCTCGACTGCGCCGACCGGGTGCTGGTGCTCGAGAAGGGCGCAATCCAGGCCGAGGTGTCGGGCGAACAGCTGCGCGATCCGGCGCGCCTGGCCGGATTCGTCGGCCTGGGCGCGGCGCGTGTCACTCGTGGCGGTGCTTCGGCCATCGCCGGCTCGCCCACCGCGCCCGTCAGTGCCAACCCGCGTGCGGGTCCGGTGCGTGCTGGCGCATCCTGCGCTGTCGCTGCGCCCGTCTGCGCCGCGCCCGCTTACCGCCCCGCTGCGCCCCTCCCCGCCCCCTTCCTGCGGCCGGCGCACCCGCGCCCGCCGCCATCGTCTACCCGACAGGACACATCATGACCGTGCGCCGCCCCACCCTGGACCAGATGAAGGCGCTGGTCTCGGACCTGCACATGACCATGTCCGACAGCGAAATGCTCGACTACCTGCGCGAGATGGAAGGCTCGCTGCAGGCCTACGACCGCATCGACTCGCTGCCCGACTACCTGCCCAAGGTGAAGTACCCGCGCACGCCGGGCTACCGGCCCTCCCAGGCCGACAACCCGCTGAACGCCTGGTACGTGAAGACCGAGGTGAAAGGCGCGGCCAGCGGCCCGCTGGAGGGCCGGCGCATCGTGCTCAAGGACAACATCTGCCTGGCCGGCGTGCCGATGATGAACGGCGCCTCCACACTGGAAGGCTATGTGCCCGATGTCGACGCGACGCTGGTGCAGCGCATCCTCGATGCCGGGGGCACCATCGTGGGCAAGTCGCACTGCGAGTACTTCTGCCTGTCCGGGGGCAGCCACACCAATGCCACCGGGCCGGTGCACAATCCCTGGCGCATGGGCTACATGACCGGCGGTTCGTCGTCGGGCTCGGGGGCACTGGTCGCCAATGGCGAAGTCGAGATGGCGATCGGCGGCGACCAGGGCGGCTCGATCCGGATGCCGGCCTCGTTTTGCGGCATCTACGGCATGAAGGCCACCCACGGCCTGGTGCCTTACACCGGGGTGATGCCGATCGAGGCCACGATCGACCACGCCGGCCCGATGACCGCCACCGTGTCGGACAACGCACTGCTGCTGGAGGTGATTGCCGGCCCCGACGACCTCGACCCGCGTCAGTACAGCCCGCGGGTCGACAAGTACACCGCCGCGCTGGGCCGCGGCGTATCGGGCCTGCGGATCGGGGTCGTGCGCGAGAGCTTCGGGCTGGCCAACAGCGAGCCCGACGTCGACGCCAAGGTGCGCCAGGCCGCCGAGCGCCTGGCCCGGCTGGGCGCGCAGGTCGAGGAGGTGTCGATCCCGATGCACCTGGACGGCGCCGCGATCTGGACCCCGGTGGCCCTCGAAGGCCTGCAGGCGCAGATGATGAACGGCAACGGCATGGGCTTCAACTGGAAGGGGCTGTACACCACCAGCCTGCTCGATCGCCATGCCAACTGGCGCAGCCGCGCCAACGAACTGTCGCCGTCGCTGAAGCTGTCGATGCTGATCGGCCAGTACTTCATCACCCACTACGGCGGGCGCTTCTACGCCAAGTCGCAAAACCTCGCGCGATTGCTGCGCAAGACCTACGACGACACCCTGAACCGCTACGACCTGCTGCTGATGCCCACGGTGCCGATCAAGGCGCAGCCGATCCCGCCGGCCGGCGCGCCGCTGTCGCTGGTCATCCAGCGCGCCTTCGAGATGGTCGCCAACACCGCGCCCTTCGACGTCACCGGCCACCCGGCGATGAGCATCCCCTGCGGCTTGAGCGAAGGCCTGCCAGTGGGCATGATGCTGATTGCGAAGTTCTGGCAGGAGAGCACCATCTACCGCGCCGCCTACGCATTCGAACAATCCGGAGACTGGCGCAACTTCTGACGGCGGCAGGTCTCCGTTCCCCGGGATCGAAGACCATGAACCAGAATGTTTTCAGCAGCTTCCAGACGCCCGCAGGCCCCGCTGGCGGCAATCGCCAACCGCCACAGGACGGCCTGAGCTACGTGAAGGGCGACACCACCGCCGAACTCGCCCACATCACCATCCCGGCCTTCCTGGCCCAGGCGGTGGCCCGCGGCGGGGCCCGCGAAGCCGTGGTGTTTCGCGAGCAAGGGGTGCGCTGGAGCTGGCACGACTTCGCCGCGCGCATCGACGAGCTGGCGGCCGCACTGCTCTCGCTGGGCGTGGTGCGCGGCGACCGGGTGGGCATCTGGTCGCCCAACCGCTTCGAGTGGCTGGTCACCCAGTTCGCCACCGCACGCATCGGCGCGGTGCTGGTCAACATCAACCCCGCCTATCGGCTGGCCGAGCTCGAGTACGCGCTGAACAAGGTGCAGATGAAGGCACTGATCACCGCCGACCGCTTCAAGACCAGCCTGTACCTCGAGATGCTGCAGACACTGGCGCCCGAACTGGCCACCTGCGAACCCGGGCGCCTCACCAGCGCGAAGCTGCCGTACCTGCGCACCATCATCCGGATGGGCGACGAGCGCACGCCCGGCATGTACAACTACGCGCAGGTGCTGGCGATGGCCGGCCCGGCGCACCGCGCGCGCCTGGACGATCTCAGCCGCGCCCTGGACCCCGACGACCCGATCAACATCCAGTTCACCAGCGGCACCACCGGCAGCCCCAAAGGCGCCACGCTCACGCACCACAACGTGGTCAACAACGGGCGCTTCATCGCGGCCGCGATGCGCCTGGGCGCGGACGACCGGCTGTGCATTCCGGTGCCGCTGTACCACTGTTTCGGCATGGTGCTGGGCGTGCTGGCCTGCGTGGCAGGAACCAGCGCGATGGTTTTCCCCGGCGAAGGCTTCGAACCGCTGGCCACGCTGGCCGCCGCCGCCGACGAGCGCTGCACCGCGCTGCACGGCGTGCCGACGATGTTCATCGCCGAGCTCGACCATCCGGAATTCGCCCGCTTCGACCTGAGCAGCCTGCGCACCGGCATCATGGCCGGCGCGCCCTGCCCGATCGAGGTCATGAAGCGGGTGGTCTCGCAGATGCACATGCGCGAGATCACCATCGCCTACGGCATGACCGAGACCAGCCCGGTGTCGTTCCAGAGCGCCACCGACGACCCGCTGGACAAGCGCGTCAGCACCGTCGGACGGATCCAGCCGCACCTCGAGGTCAAGGTGGTCGACGCCGACGGCCGCATCTGCCCGATCGGCACCAAGGGCGAACTGTGCACGCGCGGCTACTCGGTGATGCAGGGCTACTGGGACGACGAAGTCCGAACCCGTGAAACCATCCGCGACGGCTGGATGTACACCGGCGACCTGGCCACGATCGACGAAGAGGGCTATTGCAACATCGTCGGCCGGGTCAAGGACATGCTCATTCGCGGCGGCGAGAACGTGTTCCCGCGCGAGGTCGAGGAATACCTGTACCGCCACCCCAAGATCCAGGACGTGCAGGTGTTCGGCGTGCCCGATTCGCGCTACGGCGAAGAGGTCGCCTGCTGGGTCGTGCTCAAGGCCGGGCAGCAGGCGACAGAGGAAGAGATCAAGGAGTTCTGCCGCGGCCAGATCGCCCACTACAAGGTGCCGCGCTATGTGCACTTCGTCGCCGAGCTGCCGATGACCGTCACCGGCAAGCCGCAGAAGTTCGTGATGCGCGACGAGATGATCCGCAAGCTGGGGCTGACCGTGCAGAAGACCGCCTGAGGCGCCGTCATGAGCATAACGCTGGACAACACCACCGACGTCCTGGTGGTGATCGACATGCAGGTCGACTTCTGCCCGGGTGGTGCACTGGCGGTCGCCGGGGGCGATGCGATCGTGCCGCTGATCAATCGCCTGGGAACCCGATTCGCCCAGCAGGTACTGACCCAGGACTGGCACCCTTCGGGGCACCGCTCGTTCGCCTCCTCGCACCCCGGCAAGTCGCCGTTCAGCACCGTGCCCATGCCCTATGGCGAGCAGACGCTGTGGCCCGACCATTGCGTGCAGGACAGCCCGGGCGCCGCGTTCCACCCGGCACTGAAGCTGCCTGGCGCGCAACTGGTCATCCGCAAGGGTTTCCGCCCGGGCATCGACTCGTATTCGGCCTTCTTCGAGAACGACCGCAACACGCCCACCGGGCTGTCGGGCTACCTGCGCGAACGCGGCCTGAAGCGGGTGTTCCTGTGCGGCCTGGCCACCGATTTTTGCGTGGCCTATTCAGCCATCGATGCGCGCCGCCAGGGCTTTGCCGCCTTCGTGCTGCTGGACGCCTGCCGGGCGATCGATCTCGACGGCTCGCTATCGGCGGCCACGGCGCGCATGCGCGATGCCGGAGTGACTCTGATCGGCGACAGCGGATTGCTGGGCTGATACCGGCCGCGCCGCACGAGCCCGTGCAGGCCCACCGCGCAGGCCCGAATGCCTGGCGCGGCCGGTCGGGGCCGGTCGCGAAGAGTCGTTCATCGACGCCCACCGCCGTGCCAATCCAGGCTTCAAGGGTTTTGTGCGCGGCTCGATGCTGAAGACCGGCGAGCGGTCGTACCGCCTTGTCGCCGGAGTGGGACTCCTTCGAAAGCATCGCCGCAGCCCGACCTCGGATGATCGTTCTGCTCGACACCTTCCGCGCCGACCTCGAAGACCTCAGCAATGGACTGGGGATCAACGCCTTCGATCTGATCGATGCAGGCGTCAAACGCGTCAGTGTCGGCGGTTCGATCGCGCGCGCGGTGCTCGGCTTCGTGAGGCGCAGCGCTCGCGAACTGCGCGAGCACGGCACGGTCGGCTATGCTGGCCAACAGATCGCGCAGTCGGAACTGAACGCCTTGTTCGTGCGCGCGGAGCAGCAGCGGTCGGGGCGTTGAGTCATCGCGCGGGACCGGCGCCCGGCCCGCGCCTCCGGGCCCAGCCGGCGTTCGGCCGAGCCCCAGCGGCGTTCAGCCGACGCCCCGGCGGCCTTGGGCCGCGCCGGCATCTCGACCCCCAGCTCGCGCGCGACTTCCTGCGAGTGCTCGCCCATCTGCGCCGGATGACGCAGCTCGGGCGGTGCAGGACGCGCCGAGAATTTGATCGGCATGCCGACCTCGACGTACTTGCCCTCGGTGGGATGCTCGCGCTCGCGCAGCAGGCCGCTGGCCTTGAGCTGCGGGTTGCCCAGCAGCTCGTCGACGCGGTTGACCCGCATCGCCGGACGCCTTCTTCATCAGCGCCAGCCACTCGTCGGTGGTGCGCTCGGGTGCGATGCGCGCCATCACCTCGAACATCTGCGACATGTTCTTGCGCCGCGTGGGCTTGTCGATGAAGCGCTCTTCCTTGAGCACATGCGCATGCCCGGCGGCCTCGAAGAAGCGAATCCAGCGATCGTCAAGGTACGGCGCGAAGGCGATGTAGCCGTCCTTGGTGCGCATCGGCTGGCGCGTCGGGTCGAGCTGGCGCTGGTAGTAGCCGGGGCTGGCGGTCGCCGGCACGAAGGTGTTGTCGCACAGATGCTCGAGCGTGTTGAAGCTCACCATCGATTCGAACATCGGCACCTCGACGAACTGGCCTTCGCCGGTGCGCAGCTTGTGGATGATGGCGGCCAGCA
>JADJVQ010000026.1 GCA_016710525.1 Burkholderiaceae bacterium | reverse complement strand
CGCCGGCTGCCGCCCGGCATCCTCGGCAGCAGGCTCGAGGTGAAGGTCTTTTTGGCCGCCTGAGTGGCGCTGGCACCCGCCACGGTCGGCGTGAAGCGCAACGCGGAATTGGGCACCACCAGGACATTCTCGCGTTGGGTGGCGGTGATGGTGGCCGTGGCCGTCATGCCCGGGCGCAGGCTGAGGTCGGCGTTGTCGACATCCAGATGCGTGAGATACGTGACCACGTTGTCGGTGATGGTCGAGCCGAAACCCACCCGCGTGATGCGCGCCGGAAACTTCCGGCTGAGGTAGGCGCTGACGGTGAAGGTGGCGTCCTGGCCGACCTTCACCGCGCTGACATCGGCCTCGTCGACATAAACCCACAGGCGCAGGCGCGACAGGTCTTCGGCCATCGAAAACAGCGTCACGGCCTGCAGCGAGGCGGCCACCGCGTTGCCCGGATCGACATTGCGGGTGAGCACCACGCCATCGGCCGGCGCGCGGATCGAGGCCTTCGACAGGCTGGTCTGGTCCAGCGACAGCGCGGCCTGCGCATCGGCCACTCCGGCACGGGCGCTGGCCTCGTCGGCGAGCGCGCGCGACAGCGTGGCGCGGGCCGTGTCCAGTTCGGTCTTGGAGGGCACCTTGCCGCCGGACAGCCGGGCCACCTCCTCGAGGCGGTTCAGCGTGGCCGTGACCTCCTTGATCGTGGCCCCGGTCTGCGCGACCCGGGCGTTGGCCGCGGCCAGCGCGGCGCGCGAGCGCAGGATCTGGTCGCGCAGCTTGGCCGTGTCGAGTTCGACCAGCACCTGGCCCTTCTTGATCCGGTCGTTGACATCGACATTGACCTTGAGCACCGTGCCCGACAACTCGCTGCCGATGTTGATCGACCGGGTCGGCTGGATCGTGCCGTTGGCGGTGACGGTGAGCGTGAGGTTGCCACGCGCCACCACCTGGGTGCTGTAGCGCGGTGCGGCGCTGGCCGCCTGGCGTTCCAGCCACCACCACACGCCGGCCGCGATGGCGAGAACCACGATCAGCACGACATAGGGCATCGGCCGGCGATACCAGGCGCGCACCGCCGGTTCGCCCAGCAGATCGGCCAGGGAGGTCCCGGCGGCGGGGGCGGTCGCGTCTTGCACGGGTGCGGTCATGAACTCGGAATCCGGATGGCCTGATCGGGGGAACCGCCTGCGCTGGGCATCGCGTCAGGCGACCAGCCGCCGCCCAGGGCCCGGTACAGGCGAACCTGATCGGCGCTGACCGCCGCCTGCGCGGTGGCGACACTGTCTTGAGTGGCCAGCCGCGCACGCTGCGTGTCGAGCACGACCTGGAAGTCGACCAGCCCGCTGCTGAAGCGCTGGATCGCCAGCTGCGCTGCGATGGCGGCTGCCTCGGCGGCGTTCTGCAGGGAGACCAGCCGCTGACGATCGCCGCGCAGTGCCGTCAGCGCGTCTTCGACCTCGCGCAACGCGACCAGCACGGTGTCGACGTAAGCGACGCGGGCCTGCTCGAAGGCGGCCTGCTGGGCCCGCACCCGGGCCTGCGCCGCGCCGGCGTCGAACAGGGGCGCCGCCATGCTGGCGACCAGTGCGCTCACCACCGCGGCGCCACTGGTCAGCGACCCCAAGGTTGCGCCACCGACCCCCAGGGTTCCGCTCAACGAGAAGCCCGGAAAGCGCGCCGCATCGGCCTGCGCGACACGCGACCAGGCGGCGCTGACCTCGTATTCGGCGGCCCGCACATCGGCGCGCAGGCGGAGGGTTTCGGCCGGCACGGCCAGCACCGGGTCATCGGTCGTCCGGGGCACAGGCCGGGCCTGGAGCAGTTCGGCCCGCAGGGCGGACGGCGCCTGCGGAGGCTGGCCGGTGAGGACCGCCAGCGCATGACGGGTCTGATCGATGCTGATCTGCAGGCTCGGCAGCAGCGCGCGGGTCTGCTCGGCAGAACCGCGTGCCTGCTCGACTTCCAGCGAGGTCACCAGGCCGGCCTGCAAGCGCCAGCGGGTGATCTGCAGCGTCTCGTCCTGGCTGGCCAGGTTGTCGGCGGCGATGGCCAGGCGCGCTTGGGCACTGCGCAGCTGGATGTAGCTCAAGCCGACCTCGGCGGCGATCCCGGCTTGCACATCGGCCAGCGTCGCATCGCGCGACAGAACCGTCGCTGCCGTGGCATCGAGCGCGCTGCGATTGGCGCCGAACACATCGGGCGTCCAGTTCGCCCCCAGTCCGGCCTGCAGGCGGTTGCCGGTGCGGCTGCCGCCCGAGGTGCCGTTCTGAATCGAGGCCGACGCGTTGAGCGAAGGCCACAACGCGGCAGCGGCCACGTCGCGCAAGGCCCGCGCCTGCGCCAGTGCGCCCTGGGCATTGCGCACGCTGGTGTTGAACTGCCGGGACTGGTCGATCAAGGTGGCGAGCAACGGGTCGTCGAAGCGCTGCCACCAGCGGGCCAGGGAAGTGGCCGCCTGCGTCGGCCCGGTATCGAGGCCGGCCCAGCCGGTGGGCACGGACACGACGTCGGCCGGTTTGGGATCCGGCATGCGCAGGCTGGATGCACATCCGGACAAGATGAGCATGATCGATGACATCAGCACGACGACGCGCGAGCGCCATCGCAGGCGATCTGGTCGGCCGCAATCGGCCTGGCGGCAATGCATCGCCCCACCGAACTCCGTCAAGCGTGCCATGCGCAACGCCCCAATCCCCGTGTGCCGACGAACTGCGCGCGCCCGGCCAATCGCCAGGGACTGACAATCGGCCCCAAGCCCATCGGATTGCCGGCGCAGTCCTACCGACCCGAGCCGCCTGCCGACGCATCATGCCCGGCGCCGCAGCAGACGCGCATGCATCAGGCGCGAGAACGAGGCCCCCTGCGGCCCGCAATGCGGCTCGAACGCGGCCCGGACCTCGGCCAGCTTCGCCTCGTCGATCTGGTGGTCGGCAAACGTCGGTCGCATCATGCGCTGCTCGAAGGCGGCGAAATCCTTGAAACGCACCGGCATCTCGAAACGCAGATCGGCGACCTGCGCCCAGTCATCCGTCTTCAAGGCCTCATCCAGCGCCGCCTGCGCCGCCGCCCGCACCGCGCCTTCTTCGTTGTAAAGCCGGACCACGTCGTTGAAGGGACCCGCATACACCGGCTCGGACACGTACAAATGGCCATCCGGGCGCAGCACCCTCGCCGCCTCGTGCAGTGCGGTGGCCATCAAGGCCAGCGGCACGTGATGCAAGGACTTGAGCATGAGCACCAGGTCGAAACGGGCATCGCCGAAGGGGATCGCCTGCGCGCCGCCCGCCATGAATTGCAGCCCGGATTGGGGCGCCGCAAGATTCTTGGCATGCTGGCGTTCGTCGACCTCGAGTCCGGTCACGTGCGCGTCCGGATAGCGCCGCACGAGTGCGCGGGCCAGTGGCGCCGCGCCGCAGCCGAGTTCGATGATGTCGCAGCCGGCCAGCGGCACCAGGCTGGCGAGCAGCGGCAGCTCGTCGTCGACGAGCGCGAAGATTGTTCTGGGGAGCATTCATGGAGTTGACGGATCGGAACGGGACACTCCAGAGTTTAGCCCCCCTCGCCACGGAGACCGCCTCGATGCCTGCCACCGCGCCCGCGCCCCCCGAGGGCAGCGTGCTGAATTTCGCCTACGGGTCGAACCTGCTCACGCGACGGATCCTCGCTCGCGTGCCCTCGGCGCAGCTCGTCTCGGTCGCCACACTGGCGGGCCACCGGCTGTGCTGGCACAAGCGGGGCCGCGACGGCTCGGGCAAGTGCGACGTGCTGCCCACCGGCCATCCGCTCGATCGGGTGATCGGCGTGGTCTACCGGATGCGAACCGCGGACAAGCCGCTGCTGGACCGGACCGAAGGCCTGGGTTCCGGCTACGACGAAGAGGAGGTCTCGCTCAGCACCGCAGCAGGTCCGATGCGAGCGTGGACCTATCGCGCGACCGACATCGATTCGGCCGCAGTGCCCTTCACCTGGTACAAGGCCCTGGTGATCGCGGGCGCGCGCGAACATGCATTCCCGGCTGCCTACCTGAGCGGACTCGAGGGGGTCGCGGCCCGCGACGATCCCGACACCGCGCGGGCGCAAACGCATTTCGATCTCATCGGGCCGGCACGGTTGGCAGGTGCGGACGGGCGGCTTAAAATCCGAGCGCTAGACCCGCACCACCCGAACAGCCCGACCCCATGAGCCTCGAACAGTCCATCAAGCACGGCAAAGAGCACCGCAGGGGATACCGCGAACGCGGTCTCTTCGGCTCGGGTGATGCGACCTGCCGCCCGCATGGCGCTTGCGACTTCTGCCAGCGCAACCGCCTGATCCGCAAGCGTCGCCTGGAGGCGATCGAACGCTTCGAGCGGCAACAGACACCACCGGGCTGACTCGACCGGTACGGTTTCCCCACCGCTTCGCTGACATCCCGATCAACCGCAGGCGGCCGACGACACCCGATCGGCACGCCTCGATACACTCACGAGACAAGGATTCTCCATGACGAACACGGTGTCGGCTCGCAGCGATTGGGACGTGGTGGTGGTCGGCGCCGGGTTCGCCGGCATGTACCTGCTCCACAAACTTCGGCCGCTGGGCTTCTCGGTCAGGGTGATCGAGGCCGGATCGGACGTGGGCGGCACCTGGTACTGGAACCGCTACCCCGGCGCGCGGGTGGACATCCAGAGCCTCGAATACTCGATGAGCTTCGATCCCCAGCTGGAGAAGGAGTGGAAATGGACCGAGAAGTACGCGCCCCAGCCTGAACTCCTGAAGTACGCCCGGCATATCGCCGAGCGTTACGACCTGCGCAAGGACATCACTTTCGACACCCGGGTCGACGCGGCGATCTGGAACGAGCAAACCGGACGCTGGACCATCGTCACGTCTACCGGCGAGACGATCAGCGCACACTACTACGTGATGGCCTCCGGAACCCTGTCGGTCCCCAAGGAGGTCGACATCGAGGGCAAGGAGCGCTTCAAGGGCGCCACCTACCTCACCAGCCGCTGGCCGCACCAGGGCGTGGACTTCACCGGCAAGCGCGTCGCCGTGATCGGCACGGGCTCGTCGGCGATCCAGTCGATTCCCGTCATCGCCTCGCAGGCCGCGCAGGTGACTGTATTCCAGCGCACGCCCAGCTACTCGATTCCCGCGCACAACGGCCCGATCGCCCAGCACGTGCTCGACGAATACTGGTCCGACCGTGATGCGTTCCGCAAGGCCGAGCGCGAGTCCAAGTCCGGCGTGAAGTTCACCTACAGCACCGTCAGCGCGCTCAGCGTCACCGCCGAGGAGCGCAACCGGGTCTACGAGGCGGCCTGGCAACGTGGCGGCCTGGTCGAGTTCATCAACTGCTTCTCCGACACGATGACCAACCCGGCTGCCAACGAGCACCTCGCCGAGTTCGTGCGCAACAAGATCCGCGCCACCGTCAAGGATCCGCAAACCGCCGAAGACCTCTGCCCCAAGAGCTACCCCATCGGCGCCAAGCGCCTGTGCGTGGACAGCGGCTACTACCAGACCTACAACCTGCCCCATGTGCGGCTGGTGAACATGCGACGCCAGCCTATCCGCACGATCACCGAGCGCGGCATCGATCTCGTCGACGAGTCGCTCGCGTTCGACGCCATCGTGTTCGCCACCGGCTTCGACGCGATGACCGGTGCCATGGTGAACGTCGACATCACGGGCCGCGACGGCCACACACTCAAGATAGCCTGGGAGGCCGGCCCGCACACCTATCTCGGGCTGATGTCGCGGCACTTCCCGAACCTGTTCATGGTCACCGGCCCGCAGAGCCCGTCGGTGCTCTCGAACATGATCGTCTCGATCGAGCAGCATGTGGACTGGATCACCGGCTGCCTGGTCCGCCTGCGCGACGAGGGATACACCACCATCGAGCCGACCCAGACCGCCGTCGACGCATGGGTGCAGCACACCAACGATTTCGGCGACATCTCGCTGCTGCTCAAGGCCAACTCCTGGTATGTGGGCGCCAACGTGCCCGGCAAGCCGCGTGTGCTGATGCCCTATGCCGGCGGTGTCGGCTCGTATCGCAAGGCCTGCGACGACGTGGTGAAGCGGGGCTACCTCGGGTTCGAGCGCACGGGGCCCAAGGGCCGGGTCGTCAACGACGGAAAGATCAAGACGCTGATGCCGGACATCGAGCTGCTGCTCCAGACGGTCGCGGCGCTGAACCTGCCGCGCTTCGAAACCCTGTCGGCGGTCGATGCGCGTGCGCTCAGCCTCGCCTTGGGCGCCGCCCGGCCAGCGGGGCCCGACGTGGGCGAGGTCCTGGACGGCACGCTGCCGGGGGCCGCCGGCAATACGCTCGAGTACCGGCTGTACCGGCCCAAGAGCGAGGGGCCGCACCCCGTGGTCGTTTACTACCACGGGGGCGGCTGGGTGCTCGGCAGTGCGATCTCGGACGATCCCTTCTGCCGAGACCTGTGCGACCGATCGGGCGCGCTCATCGTGTCGGTGAACTACCGCCACGGGCCCGAGCAGCGTTTCCCCGCCGCCGCGGACGACGCCTTCGCCGCCCTGAAATGGGTCGCCGGCCATGCCGGCCAACTCGGCGGCATTGCCGGCCGTGTGGCGGTTGCGGGCTGGAGCGCCGGCGCCAACCTCGCGGCCGTCGTCAGCCAGCTCGCCCGCGACCACGACGGGCCGGCGCTGTCGGGCCAGCTGCTGCTCACGCCGGTGACCGATGGGGGCGCCAGCGGCGGCTCGTATGACTCGAACAGCGAGGGCTACATCCTGACCCGGCCGCTGATGGACTGGTTCTGGAATGCCTATGCGGACCAGACCGAGCGGCTCGACCCGAAGGCCTCACCGCTGCGGGCGGCGAGCCTGGCCGGATTGCCGCCCGCCATGGTCGTCACCGCCGAGTTCGACCCGCTGCGCGATCAGGGCAATGCCTACGCGGCGGCGCTGGCAGCGGCAGGGGTACCGGTCAGGCACCTGCCCTGCCGCGGCCACATCCACACCTCGGTCACCGCGGTGGGCGTGCTGCCTTCGGGCGCCCCGGTTCGTGCCGAGATGGCGGCCGCCATCCGCGGGTTCTTCGGCGTCTGACGACACGACGGAATCGGGAGATCGCCATGACCAAGGTCGACCTGAGCATCGACGACGTCCGCACGATGGCCGAAGGCATCGGCATGACCGGGCTGAGCGACGGACAGCTGCAGGAACTCCTGCGCGCGACCCTGGCATCGCGAGCCCGGCGCACCGCCTTGCGCACCGCCACGCTGAGCCTCGCCGACGAACCGGCCCATGTCTTCAGCCTGGTGGACCGGAGCCCGCCATGACAGAGCTTGCCTGGCTCACCATCGCCCAAGCCTCGGTGCTGCTGAAAACGAAGCAGCTGTCGCCGGTCGAATACGCAAGCGCGCTGATCGCGCACGGCGAGCGCCACGATCCGCACTACAACGCGTATCTGCGCGCAACCCCCGAGCTCGCGCTTGCGGATGCGCGCCGCGCCGAAGCGCAGATCATGCGGGGCGAGTGGCGCGGACCGTTTCACGGCGTGCCCTTCGGCCTGAAGGACATCGTCGACTACCAGGGTCTGCCCACCACCGCGCACTCGAAGATCCTTCAGGACAGCATCGCCCAGGCGGACGCGGTGGTCACCCAAAAGCTGCGCGATGCCGGCGGCGTGTTCATGGGCAAGCTGTCGACCCACGAGTTCGCGATCGGCGGGCCGTCGTTCGACCTGCCCTGGCCGCCCGCGCGCAACCCCTGGAACCGCGATCACTTCTGCGGCGGCTCATCGAGCGGCTCGGGCGCGGCGACGGCGGCTGGCTTCCTGCCCGCGGCGATCGGCAGCGACACCGGCGGCTCGATCCGCAACCCGGCCGGTCAGTGCGGCGTCGTGGGCATGAAGCCCACCTACGGCCTGGTCAGCCGGCGCGGCGTGGTGCCGCTGTCGTTCTCGCTCGATCACCTGGGCCCGCTGACGCGCACGGTGCGCGACAACGCGCTGATGCTCGATGTGATCGCCGGCCACGACGCGCAGGACCCGGGCAGCGCGAACCGGGCCGCCGGCGGATACACCTCGGAACTCGGGCGCGATGTGAAAGGTCTTCGCATCGGCGTGATCCGGCATTTTTTTGCCGATGACATGCAGGCCGATCCCGAGATGGCCACCAGCATCGAAGCGGCCTTGCGCAGATTCGAAGCACTCGGCGCACAGGTGCGCGACATCACCACCGCGCCGCTGGGCGAATACGCCACCTGCAATCGCGTCATCCTGACCAGCGAGGCCTTCGCCATCCACGAACAGTGGATGCGCGAGCGTGCGCAGGACTACGGCGCGCTCGGCCGCGAGCGGCTGATGGCGGGCGCCTTCGTGCGCGCGGCGGACTATGTGAACGCGACGCGCCTGCGCCGCAAACTTGCCGACGCGTTCCATGCGCTGTTCTCGGAGGTGGACATCGTCATCACCTCGAATTCGATGGACCCCGCCTGCCGCATCGACGATCCGCAGGCGCTGGAGCAAGCCTACGCCCGGCAGTCGCGCGCGCCGTTCAATCTCACCGGCAGCCCGGCAATCTCGGTGCCCACGGGCTTCAGCAAGAACGGCCTGCCCTTGTCGATGCAGATCGTCGGCAAGCCATTCAGCGAGGCGCTCGTCTATCGGGTGGCGCACTGCTACGAGCAGGCCACCGGGTGGACGCAGAGGCATCCCGATCTGGTCTAGCCGGCCGGCGGCGATCCTGACCGAACCGGCCATCGGCGCTGGCCGGCCGCCGCGCGCATAAGGTCTCAGCGGCGGGTCTCAGCGGCGGGTCTCAGCGGCGGGTCTCAGCGGCGCGCGAGATCCACGCCCTCGAGCTTATAAGCCCGCGCCGCGCTGCCCGCGAACAGCGCCTGCTTCTCCTCGATGGAGGCACCGAACGCGACGCGCTTGAAGGCGTTCCAGACGACCTGGTAGCTGCACCAGCGCTTTTGCACCGGGAAGTTGCTCTCGAACATGCAGCGCTGCGCGCCGAAATACTCGACGCAGGGTTCGACGAAGGGGCGCCAGGCTCGCGCGACCGCGTCCGAGGCGGGTGGCATCGACCGGTCGGCCGGCGGATCGCCGGGCAGCCGGATCGGGATCGCGCCGACCTTCACGAACACCTTAGGGTGTTCGGCCAGCCGCTTCATCGCCGCCTTCCAGGTGGCGAGCACCTCGTCGCGACGCCCCGAGTAGGGTCCGCCCAGAATCGGCACGCCGATGTGGTTGAGCACGATCGTCAGATCCGGAAACGCCTGCGCAAGCGCGGCCACCTCGTCGAGTTGGGTGTGATAAACCCAGGCATCGAGCGACAGACCCAGCGCATCCAGGCAGGCGATGCCCTGGCGCACACCCGGATCGGCCAGCATGGCGGGCTTGGGGAATGCGCGGTGCAGGCTTTCGTCGGCATGCCACACCGTCGCGAACCGCACACCCCGAAAGCGCCCGCCCGCCGCGGCGACATGCGCCTGCAGGATCGGGCCGGCGCGTTCGCCCAGGCGCAGATCGACATGGCCGACAATCGCCGCGCAGGCGCGTACCGGACCGAACAGCCCGCTCGCGCTCATCGCCGCCACGCCATTGACGAATTCAGTCTCGCCCAGCGAGCGCCACTCAGGGGGGCCGTCGGCGCGATACATCGAACGGCATTCCTCGAACACCGTCGCGCGCACGTCATGACCGCTCGCCAGGTCCTCGAGCAGATCCGGCATCAGATAGACATTGTCCGGATGCAGCCACAGATGATGGTGCGGATCGACGATCGGCAGATCCGGTTCGAGCACGGCTTCGGTGTGCCGGCCGAGCCAGTCGGCATCGACGGTGCCGGTGAATCGGCTTTTTTCTGTCATGGCGAGCCCTCCTGGGCGTCAAGCGCGACGTGGCAAATTGTCCGCGCTTCTCGCGGCGCGGCACAAGCCTTGCGATCGCACGCCCGAACTGCCATTCTGAATTCGAACGCCAGTGTCAACCCAGAGGAACCCGTGACCATCGTCTCCCGTCGTAATCTCCAGCTAGCCGGCGCCGGCCTGGCCGGCAACCTGAAATCGCGTGGCATCGCCGAGGTCTACGTCTGCGGCCTGGCCACCGATTTCTGCGTGGCCTGGACGGCCCTGGACGCGCGCTAGGCGGACTTCAAGGCCGCGGTGATCGAGGATGCCTGCCGCGACGATCGCGGCGGCGGTCGCGGCGGTCCCTCCAGGCAGGAGCACCGAGCAAGGTGCATCCGCCTGCGGTACTGTCGACCCCAGGAACCCGGATGAAGAACGATCTCGACATCGCCCAACGCGCCTCGCTGCTGCCGATCGTGCCGCTGGCCCGCGACCGGCTTGGCATCCCGGAGGATCAGCTCGACAGCTACGGCCGCTACAAGGCCAAGGTGTCCCTGCCCTTTCTCGCCGGTCTGGCGGGACGGCCCGACGGCAAGCTGGTGCTGGTCAGCGGCATCAGCCCCACACCGGCGGGCGAGGGCAAGACCACCACCGCCGTGGGGCTGGCCGACGGGCTGAACCGCATCGGCCACAGCGCGATCATCTGCCTTCGCGAGCCTTCGATCGGGCCGGTGTTCGGCATGAAGGGCGGCGCCGCCGGTGGCGGTCATTCGCAGATCGTGCCGATGGAAGACATCAACCTGCACTTCACCGGCGACTTCCATGCGATCGCGCTGGCCAACAACCTGCTGGCGGCCCTGGTCGACAACCACATCCACCATGGCAATGCGCTGGGCATCGACCCGCGCCGGGTCAGCTGGCGGCGGGTCATCGACATGAACGACCGCGCCCTGCGCGACATCGTGGTCGGCCTGGGCGGTCCGGCCAACGGCCACCCGCGCGAAGATGGCTTCGACATCGTGGCGGCTTCCGAGGTGATGGCCATCCTTTGCCTGGCGACCGATCTGCAGGACCTCAAGCAGGGCCTGGCCCGCATCGTCGTCGGCCAGACCTTCGATCGCAAGCCGGTCACTGCGGCCCAACTCAAGGCGCAGGGGGCGATGGCAGCGCTGCTGCGCGATGCGATCCGGCCCAACCTGGTCCAGACCCTCGAGAACAACCCGGCTTTCGTGCATGGGGGTCCGTTCGCGAATATCGCCCACGGCTGCAGTTCGGTCATCGCCACCCGCGCTGCGCTCAAGCTCGCGCAGGTGACGGTCACCGAGGCTGGATTCGGTGCCGATCTGGGCGCAGAAAAGTTCATCAACATCAAATGCCGCAAGACCGGGCTGGTGCCCGATGTCGTCGTGCTGGTGGCGACAATGCGGGCATTGAAGTATCACGGCGGTGCCGATCTGCATCAGCTCGCGTACGAGGATCTTCCTCGTCTAGAAAAGGGCATCGCCAATCTGGAGCGGCACCTGCACAATCTGCGCAGCCACTTCGGGCTGCCGTGCGTGATCGCGGTCAATCACTTCGACCACGACACCGATGCCGAGTGGGCCATGCTGCGGCGCAGGCTGTCGAATCAGGACGTGCCTGTCATTCGCGCACGGCATTTCCAGGATGGCGGAGCCGGCGCGCAGGAGCTTGCCAGCGCGGTATGGACACTGGCCCAAAGCGCGACGCCGGCCCTGCGTTTCAGCTACCCCGACGAGGCCTCGCTATGGGACAAGGCGAATGCGGTGGCCATGCAGCTCTATGGCGCCAGCGCGGTGAGCGCCGATGCGAAGGTGCACGCCCGCCTGCAGGAACTGCAGGACCTGGGTTTCGGCCACCTGCCGGTGTGCATCGCCAAGACCCAGTATTCGTTCTCCACCGACCCCTCATTGCGCGGCGCGCCCGGCGGTCATGTGCTGAACATCCGCGAGGTCCGCCTGTCGGCCGGTGCGCAGTTCGTGGTGCTCGTGTGCGGCGATCTGCTCACCATGCCGGGCCTGCCGAAGCAGCCCTCATCCGAGGCGATCGATGTCGATGACGACGGGCGCATCATCGGATTGTTCTGACCGGCTCCCGTGGTCCACGCGTCCTCGCGCAGCGTCATCGACTGATTGAATCCGTCGCGAAGGCCCGCTGCCCGCTGTCGAGACTCGGCTGTACCCGAGGGTTGCGCAGATAATTGCGGATCGCCTGCGCGGCAGTCGCCGCGCCGTCGCAGTGGGCGTACAAGCCGCGTACCCGCTCGGCCTGGTGCCTGAAGTCCGGCTCTTCGATCAGTCGGCGCACGGCGCGGCTCATCGGCTCGCCTGCCGCGTGTCGCGGGGCCATCGCCAGCGCCATGCCCTGGCGCACGGCCAGATCCACGTTGAGCTCCTGCTCCGGGTGCAAGGGGATGCCCACCAGGGGAGTGCCGCTGGCCATGGCGGTCTGCACGCTGCCCTGCCCGCCCATGGTGATGGCCAGGTCCACCCTCGGCATGATTCGATGACTGGGCAATACGCCGGCCACCACCACCTGCGGATCGCTGACCGGGCCGACGTCGTGAATCGTCGCGCCTACGATCACCCGCAATCCCGCCTCGCGCACTCGGGCGGTGACAGCCTTCACCATCTGCGGCGTGCTCGATGACAGCACCACATAGGCGGTCGGCTGGCTGCCATCGAGAAAGGCCTCGACCGCCGCGGGCACCGGCGTGTCGAGCCGGGCAAACATCGGGCCGACATAGGTGAGCCGAGTGTTCGAGCGGAACGCGGCGGGCGGATTCGGGCGCCATGCGTCGAGTTCTTCCGCGCTCACGCCCAGCACCTCGGGCACATCGGTCACCAGGGTGAGGTCGGCCAGCATCATCGCCGCCAGCGACGGAACCGGCTCGATGTTCAGTTCGGCCGCGATCGTGTTGAGGAACTTCACCGGACCGCGCATGCGATGCGCCGAACTGTTGGCCATCCTGCGCTTGAGCCAACCGGGCAGCCACTCGGTGCCGGGGATCGGCATGGTGGTGGGTATCGGTGCCAGGCCCCTCTCGAAGACAGGCGGCACGAAAGAGCCACCATGCGAGGACGCCATCGGAATGCCAGCCGCCCGGGCGGAAAGGTAGGCCGTCAGCGTGAAACCGGTCACCGCCATCCGGGCCCCCTGCGCGCGAAAGAAGGCGACCTCGGCGGCGACGCTGTCGCGCACTTCCTGCGGCGGCTGCAGACGCACACCGGGCCTGCCGATCTGCACCAGGTCACGCAGATACTGCGCACAGCGCGCCGTGTCCATGACCGGCGAAAGCCGCGTGTAGGGCATGCCAGCCTCGTCCAGCACCCGCTGGTAGGGCCCGCCATGGGTGGCCAGCGCCACCGCTTCGCCCTGTGCCTGAAGCGCTTGCGCGATGTGCAGCATCCGAGAAGTCTCGGAGAGAAATCCGCAGTGCGGCATGAGGACGATCATGGGCGCTCCATTTCGAGATGGCCATGCGGATCATTGAAAGGTAATATATTACCTATGTCAAGCGATGACGACTGGCTCGATCTGGGCCTCGACGAACTGCCGGTGACTCTGGCGCAGCGCGTGCGGCTGCTTCGGGTGGTTCTGGCCTCGGCGGCCGTGCTGCGCGCCCGGCTGGATCAGGCACTCGCGCCGGCCGGCATCACCAGTCAGCAGGCAGGCCTGCTTCAGTTCATCCAGGCCCAGCCGCAGGCGCCGACGATTTCGTTCGTGGCAAAGGCGCTGGACATGAGCCATCAGAACGTCAAGCAGATCGCATTGGCGCTGGAACGAAAGGGCTTTCTCGAGATCGCGGTCGATGCACGCGACCGCCGCAGCCGTCGCCTGCACCTCACCGAGCATCATCATCGCTTCTGGCGGCAGCGCAATCCCATGGACTTCATCGAGGTGCAAGCCTGGACGGCGGGCCTCTCCGACAAGGAGGTGGCCACGACGGTGAAGCTGCTCAAACAGCTCACCGCCGCAGCGCGCCGGTAAGTCAGCGCGGCCAGGCGCGCAACGCGATCAGCCCGCCCTCGATCGGCAGCAGTACGCCGGTTACCCAGCGCGATTCGTCCGATGCCAGATAGACCGCGCCATGGGCAACGTCCCAGGCCGTGCCTTCGGTCTGCATCGGCACCATCTTGCGGCGGCGCTCGCGCCCTTCTGCGCCCATGTGGCCGACCATTGGCGTGTGCACCGAACCGACGATGATGCAGTTGGCGCGGATGTTCTGCGTCGCGTAGTCGGCGGCCACCGAATGCGTGAAGCCGTGCAGGCCGGCCTTGGCGGTGGAATAGGCGACCGCGCCGGTGCTGCCCATCAGGCCCAGCGCACCCGCGATCGACGACACCATGATCACAGAGCCGCCACCGCCCTGCTTCATGCGCGGCAGGCAGGCCCTGGTGCACAGCATCGTGGTGGTGAGGTTGGCCTCGATCACCCGGTTCCAGTCCGCCAGCGTGACCGTCTCGGCGCTGCCCGGCGCGCCGATGCCGACGTTGTTGTGCAGGATGTCCAGCCGACCGTACTGGCTGACGGCGAATTGCGCCATCGCCTCGCAGACGTCCTCGTTGGCGACGTCGCCGGCGAACACCGACGCCTCGCCGCCCTCGTCGCGGATCTGCCTGGCGAGCTTCTCGGCCCGCTCGGCGCTGCGGTTCACCAGCACGACCTTCGCGCCCTCGCGCGCGAACAGGATCGCGGTCGCCATGCCGTTGCCCACGCCTTCGCCGCGCGGTGCCGCGCCCGTCACCACCGCCACCTTGCCCTTGAGTCGATCTGCCATGTCGTTTGCCTTCGGGGTTGCTTGAGGTTAGAGGACCAAGCCTACAGCAGACCCGGACCGGACGATCACCGACCCGCCCACTGCCGCCGTCTCGAAATCGCCGCAACCGGATTCCGGTGGCGGGTATCGACGCCCGCTCATACCAAAGGATCAGCTGAGCCCGTTCTCGTCGATACCGAAGCACGATGGTCAGCGTCGCCCCGTTCCGCGAAGCTGATGGACACACGCAGCGTCACGGCTCGCACATCGGCCGGCGCTGCATCCACCCGCGACGGCCCAAGGAGGCGCATCCCGATGATCAGCATCAGCCCGGCTTCGACACCCCGATTGGCCTTCTCGTCCCGGCGCGGCCCCGCCACCACGGGCCCGCAGCGGCCGCCGGCGCCGATTCCGCCATCCGGAAGGGCCGACCACGCCCCGGACATCCCTGCGGACGGCGATGTCCGCAGCCTCTATCTCAAGGTGCTGACCTGGGCCTTCACCCTGTTCAACTCGGTTCGCATGCTGGCCTACCTGCCGACCACCTGGGCCATCGTCGTCAGCGGCGACTCCAGCCAGCATTCGCTGTGGACCTGGTGCACCTGGCTGGGCGCCAACCTCACCATGGCAGCCTGGCTCTACGAGCACAACGGCCGCCGGGCGAACAAGGCGGTGACGGTCAACGCGGGGAACGCCACGATGTGCCTGGTCACCGTGGCGGTGATCGTGTTCCACCGCCTTTGACCCCGCCAGGACAGGCCGCTAGCGGCGGAACCCCTGGACGCGCTGGTCGAGGATGGACTCGGCATCCGCGATGATCCTGTCGATCAGTTCCTTGCAGGTGGGAATGTCGTGGATCAGGCCCTGGACCATCGAGGCCCAGTAGATGCCCTGGCTCATGTCGCCGGTGCGCAGCATCTCGCGGCCCTTCTCGCCCGCCACCAGGTCCTTGACATCGGCGAAGGTCGAGCCCGGTTCGGCCAGGCGGCGGACCACCTCGTCGGACACGGCGCTCTTGCCGACGCGCGCGGAGTTCTTCAGGCTGCGGAAGATCAGGTTGGTGCCGCGCTCGTCGTTGTCGACATAGGCCTGTTTGACATTGGGATGGATCACCGCCTCTTGCGTCGCGCAAAAGCGCGTGCCCATGTTGATGCCTTCGGCGCCCAGGGCCAGCGCTGCCACGAAGCCGCGGCCGTCGCCGAACCCGCCGGAGGCAATCATCGGGATCTTCACCTTGTCGGCCGCGCAGGGGATCAGGATCAGGCCCGGGATGTCGTCCTCGCCCGGATGGCCCGCACACTCGAAGCCGTCGATGGAGATGGCGTCGACTCCACGCTTTTCGGCCGACACCGCATGGCGCACCGAGGTGCACTTGTGCAGGATCCGGATGCCGTGCGGCTTGAGCATCGCCCAGATCTCCTGCACCGCCGGGGTGCCCGCGGTCTCGACAGCCTTCACGCCCGAATCGATGATGGCCTGCGCATAGGCCTTGTAGTCGGGCGAGTTGATCGTCGGAAAGACGGTCAGGTTCACGCCGAAAGGCTTTTGGGTCATCGCAGCGCAGCGCTCGATCTCGGCGCGCAGCGCCTCGGGCGTAGGTTGCGTCAGCGCGGTCAGGATGCCCAGGCCGCCGGCGTTCGACACGGCCGAGGCGAGTTCGGCCGTGCCGACCCCCTGCATGCCGCCCTGGATGATCGGGTGCTCGATGCCGAGCAGGTCGGTGATTCGGGTCTTGAAAGCCATGGACGGATCGCCTGGGTTGAATGGAGGTCGTAAACCGTACCATCAATGCGGGATCCGGGCATGGCGCCGATGCGCATTCCGGCCGCGCTCGGAACGCGCCAGCCCACGCCTTCTCGAGCCGGCGTCGCAGTGACCGCGGCGGCTGCAATACGGCGGCGGCGCGACCCACAACGGAATACTTCGATGCGTTCTGGAGTTCACCGTCCAGCCATAGCGACCGGCCGGCGGGGCTGCACCGCCTTCACACGTCAACCCTGGCCCTGATGAAGCGACTCCGATCACACCCATGCCGGACTCTGTCCGGTGCGACTGCGAGAACGCATGCCGCGGTTTGGACCCGGCACCCAATGGCATCCGCCGCCTGAAGGGCTACCGGGGCTGCGCGCGGGCTGGGTCAGGACCAGAAACCCTACGGCAAGGACGCCAGCTTCACGCAAGAGTGCGTGGCCTGTCACACCCCCGTGAAGGACAACGACTGGGTTTTCACGCATCCCGTGAGACTGCCCTGACTCGCTGGGCGCGGCGGCAGTTCACTCGAATCGCCGGCCCAGGGTCTCGGCCACCAGCACCGGCTTGTCCGACCCGTCGCGGTACACGGTGGCCAGCCAGGTCATCAGCACGCCGTTCTCGGGCAACTGTTCGAGCGCCGTCAGCCGCAGCACCGCCCGCACCCGCGAACCCGCCGGCACCGGCCCGGTGAAGCGCACCTTGTTCAGCCCGTAGTTGATGCCGATGCGCGCCGGCGGCATGTCCATCGCCGTGGCGCGCAACTGCGCCATCAGCGAGAGCGTGAGGTAGCCATGGGCGATGGTGGTGCCGTACGGCGACTCCTTGCGCGAGCGCTCGACGTCGACGTGGATCCACTGGTGGTCGCCGCTGATCTCGGCGAACTTGTCGATCATGTCCTGGGTCACGTCGACCCAGTCGCCGGGGGGCAGGTCCTTGTCCAGGTAGTTGGGCAGATCGGCGTTGCCGTTGATGAAGGTCTTGGCCATGTCGGGGCTCCTGCGGGGTGAGTGATCAAAGTGGAAGCCGCGATAGGCGCAATCGGGCGGCTGCCAGGAGAACCAATTCGTCATGCAGATTCGCCTGGATGAATCCGAAGATTCTATCGGCAGGCGATTCCGTCTGACGCCTCGCGGCAACCTGCGAAGAATGCCGGTCATCATGGACGATCTCACGCAACGGATGATGCCGTACCGCTACCGCGCACCGGTGTCGCATGGTTGCCTGACGGGCCTCCCAGGAGCGGGCTGCGGAAGACGCGTCACGGGTGTCCAGGCAAGCGATTGCGCACCATCGGGCTGATGTCAGCCCAGCTGGCGACGAATCGGCGCGGCTTGCGCGGCGGGCCCCCCAGTCGTTCAGGACATCTGTTTTCTGGGCCGAACCGTCAACCCCGACGCCACTCGGTAACCGGGACCAACACGCGCCGCGCGACTTGTTAGAGACCGACACCCGATATGGCGGGAGGGGGTGGCGGGCCCGAGTGGCGCTTCGCACCGGAACGGGGGAAAATCTTTCCTATATGAACCCTCTCGGCATCGATTGGCAGGTCGCCTACGTTTGCGTCGCGGTCATGGTGATCGTATCTCTGGCGGCATTGGCGGCGTTCGGGTGGCGGTTTCGACGCACCGAGGGAGCGAGCCAGTTCCTGCTGTTGATCGGATCGGCCCTGGGCTGGATGATCACCGTGCTGGTGATGGCGATCGCCCCGCCCGAGCAGTCTTGGTTCTGGCTGTCGATCAAGTACGTGTTCATCGCCGGCGCGCCGATCGGTCTGTTTCTGTATGCGCTGGCCATCACGGGCCTGACACCGCGCTGGCAGCGGGGCATCGTCGTAGCCCTCGCCGTCGTACCGGTGGTCACGCAGGTGCTCCTGTGGGGACCGGACTCTCGTCATTGGATAATCAGCGACCTGCAGACTGACAAGGTCGGCATCCTGACCCGGACCAGTCAGATTACTTTCGGGCCGTTCTACTGGGTCGGCGTACTTCAGGGCTATGCACTCATCCTGGTGTCGATCGGCATGCTGTTGGTCTGCGCGATCCGCGCCAATCCACTGGTGCGGGGGCAACTGGCGACGATGGCCGTGGCGGCTCTGGCGCCGCTGATCGCGAACTTCCTGCTGATCACTGGCATCGCGCCTCGGCAGTTCGATCCGATGCCTTTTGGCGCGGCGGTCATGAGCTATCTCATCTGGTGGGCGATCATTCGGCATCGGATGGTCGATCTGCTGCCCATTGCTCGCAATCGCCTGACGGACGTGATGGACAACGCGGTGCTCGCGCTCGATGGCCAGGGGCGCATCATCGACTGCAATACATCGATGGCGCGGCTGCTGCAGCGCACGCCGCGGCAGTTGCTCGGCAATCCGATCGCTCGATTTCTTCCGGCAGGCGAAGGGCCGATCAGCGCCGAGGGACCGCGGGCGATCGAACGTCTGTTGCGCAAGGACATCCCTGGGTGGCCTGTCGATCCGTCCGACCGGCAGCTGCTGCTGCCGATCGCCGCCCGGCATTACGCGAGCCGTATCGTGCCCCTGCCGGCACGGCGCCCGGACGCACCCGACGGCCGGCTGCTGATTCTCGATGACGTCACCGAGCGCGTCGAGGCCGAGGTCAGCGTCGAGCGCGCGCTGGCCGAGGTCAAGACCTTGCGAGGCCTGCTGCCGATCTGCGCAGGCTGCAAGCAGATCAAGGACACTTTGGGCCGATGGCGCCCGGTGGACGAGTTCATCAGTGAGAACTCGGAGGCCGATCTCACGCACAGCGTCTGCCCTTCCTGCCTGGCGGCCCGCTATCCCGGGTTCTCCGATCTCGGCCGCCAGATGCCGGAGTCGTGATGCAGGCCCTTGAACCGCAGCGGGCCTGAGAGGCGATCCGATGGCGCAGGTGCTGGTGGCTGAGGATGATCGACTGCTGTCGATGCTGCTGAGCGAGATCCTTCGTCGCGCCGGACATCAGGCCCATTGCGCCGCCGACGGCGAGCAGGCGCTGGCCTTGCTGCGGGCGCCGGGCGCGCACTTCGACGTGGCGGTGCTCGATCTGGTGATGCCAGGCATCGATGGCGCGCAACTGATCGGCATTTGTCGGGACGAGTTTGCGCACCTGCCGCTGCTGCTGACCAGCGGCTATTCGCGTGGATTCGTGTTCGAGCGGCTCGGTGACCGGCGCCCCGATCGGTTCCTGCCCAAGCCCTGGGACGCTGACCAGCTGATCGAGGTCATCAACAGCCTGCTCGCGCAAGGGCCCGGAAACCGAGCTTAGGTCAGGTGCCCGCGCCCATCTGGCCATCACGCCAGTCCTGGCTGGCCGAGACGCTGCGCGTGCGCGGCATCGGCATCGATGCGGGCGAGATGGTCAGCACCAGCTCGACGACTGGCATGCTGCCCATGTCCAGCGCCTGCCAGGTGCTGGCGAACTTCGGCCGGTCGGCCCAGGTGCGGATTCAGTTTCGGTCGTGAATGGCGCGCGCGGGCATAAGGACTCGCGACGAAAAAAAAGCCGCCCCGGTTGTACGGGGCGGCTCGGCATTGGTGCCCGAGGCCGGAATCGAACCGGCACGCCTTGCGGCGGGGGATTTTCTTCCCACTTCGGCTTTCGCCGCCGCCGCTCCAATAGAAGCGGCGTTCGTGGGCTGGAGCACGCCTTCACCATAGCCTTGCGGCCGTAGGTGCCCGCCGTCTGCTCTCTACACCTTCCCAGGAGCCTTTCGGATCATGGGCTTGGCTCGGTATTAGCTCGAACCTGGGTTCAGGGCCTTCGCCGAGTTTGACGGGCTTCACTTCAAGGGTTTCCCCGAGAAGGCTCAAATTAGGTCTGAGTCCCCTGCGTCTACCAATTTCACCACTCGGGCATGACGCGATGTGACTTCGCTGCTTGCAACGGCTTGTCACCGCGGCTCGCAAGCGAACCGGGATTATCGCGACATTGCGCTCCAACATCAAACCGGTCCCCGCCCGACGGCGCCCGGACCGGCCGGCAAGCCGTCAGGCCTGGACCTTCAGCAGGTCGGTCGCCAGCAGCACCTCGCCCGAAAAATGCGCCGCGGCTTCCGCGATCCACTGCGGCTCGGTGCCCGGCTGGGGCGCCGGCACCGGATGGTTCAGCACCAGCACCCGCACGCCCGCGGCGGCCGCCGTCTGCGCCGCCTGGCCGATGTCGGAGTGGTAGTCGAGCACGTCGCGAAAGCGCTGCATCGGCGTCTTCTCCACCAGCGAGCGCCGGATGACCGTCTGCACGTACACATCGGCGCCCTGGCACAGGCGCGTCAGCCCCTCGCAGGGCACGGTGTCGCCCGCGATCACCACCACCTTGCCTTCGGCCTCGATCCGAAAGCCCATCGTGGGGTGCACGGGGCTGTGATCGGTGGCCGCGGCAATCACCCGCACGCCGCCCGCGTCATAGACCAGGCCTTCGCTGATTTCGTGCACCTCGACCTGCGGCGCGTGCTGCAGGTCGGCGTGGTGGGACATCCGGTAGTGCACGTCGGTGTCGAGCATCGTCAGCGTGGCGTCGGTGAAGCGCTTGAAGCCGACCGGGCCATAGGCCACCAGCGGCCGCGGCGCCACGTTCGAGATCCAGCGCGTGGTGATCACGTCGTTGTAGTCGGTGGTGTGGTCGCTGTGCATGTGGGTGACGAACAGCGCGGTCAGGTCGCGCGCCAGCATGCCCACCGCGGCACCGCGCATCAGCACCGGCGCGGCCGCAATCGAACAGCAGGTCGGTCTTGCCGATGCGCACCAGGGTCGACGGGCCGGCCCGGTCGGGCACCACCAGCGGCGACCCGCTGCCCAGAATGATCACTTCCATGGATGCTCCAGTCCCGGCGCGGAGCCGCCGCCGGGATCGGGCGAACGCCGGGCCGGCGAATCGCGATTGTCGCGGCCGGCCCGGCGAAGATCAAATGCCCGCGCGCAGGCGAACGTCCGCTCCCCGCTGGGCCGACGCGGCCAGGCCCTGGTACTGCAGCCCGGCGAACACCACCACCCCGACCGCCTGCATCAGCAGGTAGGCCGCACCGAGCGGCGCGCCGGGTGCCAGTCCGCTCAGCCACAGCGCCAGGCAGGCCAGCGCCCAGCCCAGGTTGCCCAGCACGATCAGCAGGACCCAGCCGGCCCGCAGTTCGGCGCGGCGCGCGAGCCACAGCAGCGTGCCGGCGTAAAGCACCATGAACACGCCGGTTTCCAGCAGCAGCGCGGAGGGCAGCTGCGTCAGCCGCGCAAGCAGGTCGGTCAGCAGCAGCTGCACCACCGCGATCAGACCGGAAACCCCGGCATCCAGATACAGGGCGAATCGAAGCAGAGGAGAGGGTTTGACGGTCGACATGGCAGGCTCCGCGATGGATGAGCCGCGAGTCTGCGCGTTGCGGCGTCGCCGATCGATGACGCGCGAGGTAATACCGCGGCCGGACGGACCGGCCTCAGAGATCGAGCACCAGTTCGTCCGACAAGGCGCGCGAGCAGCAGGGCGTGAACTGGTCGTTGCGCGCCTGCTCTTCCCCGGTCAGGAACATGTCGCGATGGTCGGGCACGCCGGCCAGCACCGGTGTCAGGCAGGTGCCGCAGACACCCTGGAAGCAGGACGTCGGGATCTCGACGCCGATCGCCGCCAGCGCGTCGACGACCGACTGGTCGGCTGCCACCGAAACCTGGCGTCCGGTGCGGGCCAGCCGCACGACAAAGGCATCGCCGGCCATGATCAGTCGATCAGGAAATTGCCGGCCGAAAAATGCACCGGCGGCGCATCCGGGTCGAAACTCACCCCGGCCGGGTCGCCCCCGGCCGCAATGGTGCGCAATTGCTGTTCGAGCAGCCGGCGCAGCATCACGATGCCGCGGTCGCTGGTGGCCAGATGCTCCTCCGAATGGCGCGCGATGGCGCCCTGGCTGACCATGGCCTCGTAGTCGCCCGGATACTGCTGGTGCTCGACCTCGGAGAGCTCCTCCCACAGCTTGCCGTTCAGTCTCGAACGCATGCGTCTGAGCTCGCCGGCTTCGCGTACTCGCCCCACCACATAGATCCGAAAGTGGTGGTCGTCGATCGGCAGCACCCAGCCCAGGGACTCGACCATGCCGTAGCGTCCGATGCGCGGACTCGGGATGACCCGCAGCGTGGGCAGCCCGGCCTCGCTGATGCGGCGCAGGGTCTTGCCATCGGCCAGCTTGCGGATCGACACCGTGCGCACGCTGAGCGGCTGGGTATCCCAGGTGACCTCGGGCATGACGGCCATCGCCGGCACGAACTGCGTGCCGCTGAACGCCGCATGCAGGATGACCACATGAAAGGGATCGACGAGATTCTCGTAGTGCTGCAGCCAGTTGCAGGGCACGACCTGCGGTCCGCCGCTGCCGATGCTGCTGTCGTCGGCCTCGAGGAATTCGCCTTCGTCGAGCCGTTCGAGGCATTCGTAGCGCGGCAGCACCGGCTTGCTGTCCGGCGGCCCCAGATAGGCCCAGATCAGTCCATAGAGCTCCTGCACCGGATACCAGGGCTGACGAACGCGGTCGCGCGCCAGGCCGCCCTGCGGTTCGCACGGCTGCTCCAGGCAGAGGCCCTGGGCGTCGAACAGCCAGCCGTGATAGCAGCAGCGGATCCCGCGCTCGTCGACCTTGCCGTAGTACAGCGACGTGCCGCGATGCGCGCAGTGCGGATACACCAGACCGGGGCGACCGCTTCGGTCGCGAAACAGCACCAGGTCTTCGCCCAGCAGCCGGACCAAACGCGGCGTATCGCTCGCGTCGGCGGTCAGCCCGATCGGGTGCCAGTAGCGTCGCAGCAGTTCGCCCATCGGCGTGCCGGCCCCGACCTCGGTCAGGTCGGCGCGATGGGCCGCCGGCTTGCGGCCGTAGGCGGTGCCGACGTCGGGCGTGGCGCAAGCGGCGCGCACGGGAATGTCGGCCAGG
Source organism: Burkholderiaceae bacterium (assembly GCA_016710525.1). GTDB lineage: Bacteria > Pseudomonadota > Gammaproteobacteria > Burkholderiales > Burkholderiaceae_E > Quisquiliibacterium. The sequence goes on along the minus strand of JADJVQ010000026.1, from coordinate 61,704 downwards.
GTCTGTTTCATCGTCGCACCGGTTCAGTCGGCGCTGACGCCAGCGGCCTTGAACGGCAGCGCACGAAGGGGCCGGGTTGCGAACATCGGCGCGCATTGCGCACCCGCGGGCGCACTGGCCAACACTGCCAGCGCGCCCACGAAGGCTCTTCGGCCTTGTCGCATTGTCTCCTCCACCCCGAGAACGGATGACGGGCCAGCAGCTTCTCGGATGTGGCCTGTCCGGATGAGATAGTCCGACCTCGCGGCAAAAACCGCAATGCGGGCATACCCGAAGACCCTGCGCCCCGGCGGGGCTTTCAGAGTGCGAGGAAGGGCCGTTCCCCCACCGTGGTCACGCGCCATCCCGAGCGGGTTTCGGGGAAATAGTCCCAGGAGGCGTAGTGCTGGGTGCAGCGGTTGTCCCACATCGTGAGGGTCTGCGGCTCCCAGTGCACCCGGCACTGGAACTCGACCCCGTAGGCGATGTGATCGAACAGCATCTGCAGCAGCGCCTTGCTCTCGCGGCCCCGCACGCCCTTGATCTTGTCGGTGAATCCGGTGTTGACGTACAGCGCGCGCTTGCCGGTGAGCGGGTGCGTGCGGATCACCGGATGCACATTGACCGGGTATTCCTTCTTGGACGTGCTCTTGTACGTGCCGCGATACGGCAGGTCGCCGGTGTGGATGGCCTCGAGCCCGAGCAGCAGGTCCTGGATGGGCTTGGACAGGTCTTCAAAGGCCTTGTACATCGACGCGAACGCGGTTTCGCCGCCGCCCGACGGGACGACTTCGATGCGCAGCATCGAGATACCGGGCGGCTCGAGATCGCAGGACACGTCGGTATGCCAGGCTTCGCCGGCGGCGTACGAAGAATCGGCATCGGCATGGATGCGCAGGGCCTCCGGGTGCTCCTTGTGGGCAAACGCGGGGTGCACGTGCAGCTTGCCGAAGCGCCGGCCCAGCTCGATCTGCTGCGCCAGCGTCATCGGCTGGTCGCGGAACACCAGCACGCCGCGCTCGGCCAGCAGCTGCTTGACCTCGGCGATCTCATCGTCGCTGAGCGACAGCAGCTTGACGCCGCGCAGTTCGGTGCCGATGTTCTTGTTCAGGTCGACGCGCTGGGCGGCTTGCAGGGCGGACGATCGGCTCAGGGTGGCGGCGGATGTCATGGATTCCTCCTCGGGGGCGATGGATGTTCGAACCGGACTGGCACTATAGAGTGCCATTTTGGCACCCTACAGTGCCACGCTGCGATTTGTCAATTGCGATCGGCCATATTCCGGCGTTAGCATCGCCGCATGAACCTGCTCAATGAATCGGTGATCGATGATCCGGCGGATGACCAGCTGCCCGCGGCGTCGGTCGAACTGCGCCGCCGTGCCATCCGCGCCACCCGGTTGCTGATTGCGCAGTCGGGCCTCGATGTGTCGATGGATCAGATCGCCGCGGCTGCCGGTGTCGGCCGGCGATCGCTGTTCCGGCATTTCAAGAGCCGCGACGCGCTGGTCGGCGAGGCCCTGGACAGCGCGTTCCGATGGTACGAGTCGCAGCTCGACGCCGCGATGCCGGTCAATGGCACCCTGGACGAATGGCTGCACTCGGTGCTGCGCCGCACCCACCAGACGCACCTGGACGCTGGCCGCGGCCTGTGGCGGCTCGCCAGTGCTTTCGACGACGAACTGCCGCCCGAGTTCAACGCGGCCAATAAAAGGCGACGCGCCATGCGCCGGCGCGTGACCCAAGGTCTGGCCGACCGGGCCTGGAAGGCAGCCGGCGGCTCGGGTGACACGCCCGAACCCCTGGTCGATGCGATGCTGATCGTGGTCTCGTCGTTCACGACCCACTCGATGATCATCGATCGCAGGCGAAGCCTCGAGTCGCTCGTGCGCGCCAGCGTGGCCGTACTGCTGGCCGTGATCGGAACCGCCTTGGCCGAACACCCGTGCCGCACCGGTGCGCCCGGTTGAGCACGCGCCCGGTTGAGCACGCGCGCGGGCCCAGGCCGGCGCGCGAGGCCAAGCCGGGGCTCCCGGCCGAGCAGGCGCACCAGGCAGGCGCACGGCCCCGGACTCAGGCCACCGCCAGGAACCGCTCCACCAGCTTCACCCAGTAGCTGGCCGCCACCGGCAGCATCGCGTCGTTGAAGTCGTAGCCCGGGTTGTGCACCATGCACCCGCCGGTGCCATGGCCCTCGCCCACCCCATTGCCCACGATCAGATAACAGCCGGGAACCTTCTCGAGCATGAACGAGAAGTCTTCACTGCCGGTCAGCGGCTGCAGATTGGCGATCAACCCCTCATCGCCCAGCCAGTCCCGCGCCACCTCGCGGGCGAAGTCGGTGCTGGCCACGTCGTTGACCAGGGCAGGGTAACGCCACTGGTAGTCGATCTGCGCCTGCGCACCCAGCGTGGCAGCCTGCGCGGTGACCAGTTCGGTGATGCGCTCGCGCAGCATCGCCCGCACCTTGGGCCGGAAGGCGCGCACCGTCAGGCGCATCTCGACCGAGTCCGGGATCACGTTGGGCGCCTGTCCGGCATGGATGGCCCCGACCGTGACCACGGCCATGTCGCGCGGATCGACGTTGCGCGACACCACGGTCTGCAACGCGATCACGACGTGCGCCGCGGCCACGATCGGGTCGACCGACTGGTGCGGTGCCGAGCCATGGCCACCCCGCCCGGTGATGGTGATCGTCACCGAGTCCGACGAGGCCATGAACGGCCCGCCCAGGAAGCCGAAGCGCCCGGTGGGGAAGCCCGGCATGTTGTGCAGCGCGAAGATCGCATCACAGGGAAAGCGCTCGAAGAGACCGTCCTCGATCATCTTGCGGCCCCCGCCCTGCCCTTCTTCGGCCGGCTGGAAGATCAGGTGCAAGGTGCCGTCGAACGCCACATCGTGCGCCAGGTGGTGCGCCGCGGCCAGCAGGATGGCGGTGTGGCCGTCGTGGCCGCAGGCGTGCATCTTGCCCTCCAGCCGGCTGGCATAGGGCAGCCCGGTTCGCTCGAGGATCGGCAGTGCGTCCATGTCGGCCCGGATGCCGATGCTGCGGTTGCTGGTGCCTTTTTTCAGGGTGCCGACGACCCCGGTCCCGCCCAGCCCCCGGTCCACCGCGTAGCCCCACGCGCGCAGGCGTTCGGCCACCAGGTCGCTGGTGACGAACTCCTCGAACGCGAGCTCCGGGTGGGCATGGATGCGGTGGCGCAGTGCCACCATGTCGGATTCGATGGCGCGGATGCCGGGCAGCACGCGGGAATCAAGGTCGGTCGTCTCTGTCGTCATGGATGCCTTGCACAAGTTGGCCTGGCCTGAGCGGTGAAGCCGCGGGCCGGAAGTTGTCGAGCGGCGACGTCGAAGGGGTTCGCGGGACGCTCTGCAGGCAACGCTAACCAGTCCTTGTCCGGCTGGCAAGGGCTCTCGCGGCGCCCGGGGCCCGGTGAACGCCCTACAATGCGCGCCTGACCACCCGCAATCCGGGCTTCCCCCCCGATCCACACCATGGCAACCATTCTCCAGAATCTCCCTCTCGCCCAGAAGGTCGGCATCGCGTTTTCCGGCGGACTCGACACCAGCGCAGCGCTGCTGTGGATGCGCCAGAAAGGTGCGATCCCCTACGCCTACACCGCCAACCTGGGCCAGCCCGACGAACCCGACTACGACGAGATTCCACGGCGCGCCCTGCAGTACGGCGCCGAGAAGGCGCGCCTGGTCGACTGCCGGGCGCAGCTCGTCGCCGAGGGCATCGCGGCCATGCAGTGCGGCGCGTTCCACATTTCCACGGCCGGCGTCACCTACTTCAACACCACGCCGCTGGGGCGCGCGGTCACCGGCACCATGCTGGTCACCGCCATGAAGGAAGACGACGTCAACATCTGGGGCGATGGCAGCACCTTCAAGGGCAACGACATCGAGCGGTTCTACCGTTACGGCCTGCTGGCCAATCCGGCGCTGAAGATCTACAAGCCATGGCTGGATCAGGCCTTCATCGATGAGCTCGGCGGGCGCGCCGAGATGTCCGAGTTCATGCGCCAGTCGGGCTTCGCCTACAAGATGTCGGCCGAGAAGGCGTACTCGACCGACTCCAACATGCTGGGCGCCACGCATGAAGCCAAGGACCTCGAGCACCTGAACAGCGGCATCAAGATCGTGCAGCCGATCATGGGCGTGGCCTTCTGGCGCGACGACGTCGAGGTCAAGCGCGAAGAGGTCACGGTGCGCTTCGAAGAAGGCCAGCCGGTCGCCCTGAACGGTATCGGTTACGACAATCTGGTCGACCTGCTGATGGAGGCCAACCGGATCGGCGGACGACACGGCCTGGGCATGAGCGACCAGATCGAGAACCGCATCATCGAGGCCAAGAGCCGCGGCATCTACGAGGCCCCCGGCCTGGCGCTGCTGTTCATCGCCTACGAACGCCTGATCACCGGCATCCACAACGAGGACACCATCGAGCAGTACCGCGACGGCGGGCGCCGGCTGGGCCGGCTGCTCTACCAGGGCCGCTGGTTCGATTCGCAGGCGATCATGCTGCGCGAGACGGCGCAGCGCTGGGTGGCCCGCGCCGTCACCGGCGAGGTCACGCTGGAGCTGCGCCGCGGCAACGACTATTCGCTGCTCAATACCGAGTCGCCCAATCTCACCTACAAGCCCGAGCGCCTGACCATGGAAAAGGGCGAGTCGAGCTTCTCGCCGCAGGACCGCATCGGCCAGCTGACGATGCGCAACCTGGACATCGTCGACACCCGCGAAAAGCTCATCACCTACACCAAGGTGGGCCTGCTCACGCAGGGTCCGGGTTCGGCATTTCCGCAGCTGGACCACGACGACACGAAATGACGCCAACGGGTGCCCTCGGGGTGCCTTCGGCGTGCCCGCCGGCGCCTCGCGTTCACCCACTTTTCATCAGGACAACATCGATCATGGCCACTTCCCTGTACGACCACAGCGTCGCGAACTACCTGCAAACCCTGACCGCCGTCGCCGGATTCCTCGACAAGGGCCTGGCGCACTTCACCGCCAACCAGGTCAGCGCCGATGAGGTCGTCGACTTCCGGCTGTACGCCGACATGCTGCCGTTCCGCTTCCAGATCGAGTCGGTCGCGCACCACTCGCTGGGCGCCATCGAGGGCATGAAAAAAGGCGTGTTCGCGCCCGGCGGCGAAACCCCGCCGCGCAACTACGCGGGCCTGCAGCAGCTGATCGCCGACACCCGCGCCTCGCTCGCGGCCCTGGCACCGGCGGACGTGAATGCCCTGTCCGGGCGCGACATGGTGTTCGAGCTGCGCGGGCGCCAGATTCCCTTCACCACCGACAACTTCGCGCTGTCGTTTTCGCTGCCGAACTTCTATTTCCACGCCACGACCGCCTACGACATCCTGCGCCTGAAGGGCGTGCCGCTGGGCAAGCGCGACTTTCTGGGAACGATGCGCGTCAAGGGCTGATCAGCCAGGGACAGACCGACCATGAGCCACCCCGCAGCAGGTTCCGACACCACCGGCCGCGCCGACCAGGGCGTGCCCTTCGATCTGCTGGTGCGCCATGGCACGGTGATCGACGGCACCCGCAGTCCGCGCTTCGATGCCGACCTGGGCGTGCGCGACGCCCGGATCGTGTTCGTCGGCTCGGTCGACGAGGCGTCCGCGCAGGCCGCGCGCACCTGCATCGAGGCGCGCGGGCGCATCGTCGCGCCAGGCTTCATCGACTGCCACACCCACGACGACACCGCGCTGCTGACCGATCCCCAGATGACCCCCAAGGTCAGCCAGGGCGTCACCACGGTGGTCACCGGCAACTGCGGCATCTCGATCGCGCCGGTGCCTCGCGGCCTGCCCAAGCCCACGCCCGCGCCGCTCGACCTGCTGGACGCCAGCGGCGGCGGCGCCTTCATCTACCGCAGCTTTGCCGCCTACCTGGACGCGTTGCGGGCCAGTCCTGCGGCCATCAATACGGCGGCGCTGGTGGGTCATACCACCCTTCGCGCCGCGACGATGAGCGCGCTGGACCGCCCGGCCAACGCGCAGGAAATCGCCGAAATGCGCGAGCTGCTCGAGCAGTCGATGGCGGCCGGCGCGATCGGCGCCTCCAGCGGCCTGTTCTACGAACCCGCGGCCGCCGCGCCCGCCGAAGAGGTCATCGCGGTGTTCGAGCCGATGCGCCGGCTGGGCGGCATCTACTGCGCCCACATGCGCGATGAAGGCGAACACATCGTCGAGTCGATCGACGAGACCCTGCGGATCGGCCGCGAACTGGGTGTGACGGCGCTGATCTCGCACCACAAGGTGGCGGGCATGGCCAACTTCGGCCGTTCGGCCGAAACGCTGCCGCTGATCGCGCAGCGCATGCTCGAGCAGCGGGTCTGCCTGGACTGCTATCCGTACGCCGCGTCCTCGACCATGCTGTCCGAGAGCCGTGCCGTGATGGCCTCCAAGGTGCTGATCGCCTCGTCCTACCCGCACCCCGAGTACGACGGACGGGACCTCGACGAGGTCATCGCCGAGATGGGCTTGCCGCGGGCGCAGGTCATCGAAAAGCTGCTGCCCGCCTCGGCGATCTACTTCGCGATGCACGAAGACGACGTGCGCCGCATCCTGGCCTTCCCCGACACCATGATCGGCTCCGACGGCATACCGCTGGGCGGCAACCCGCATCCGCGGCTGTGGGGCACCTTCCCGCGCGTGCTGGGCCTGTACAGCCGCGAGCTCGGCCTGTTCCCGCTCGAGACCGCGGTCTACAAGATGACCGGCCTGACCGCCCGCAATTTCGGCCTGGCCGACCGCGGTGAACTGCGCGTCGGCGCCTTCGCCGACATCACCGTCTTCGACGCGGCCACCGTGCGCGACGCGGCCGACTTCCAGCACTCCACCCAGAAGGCACGCGGCATCGACGCCGTGATCGTCAATGGCGCCCTGGTTTGGCAGGACGGCCAGGGCACGGGCGCCCGGCCCGGCCGTGTCCTGACGCGCGCCTGAGTCGCGTCGGCCCGCCTCGCGGCCATCGCGGCAGACGCGCTGGCCACGAGGATGCTCCGCTTCGATCCACTGACCCCCGGAACCGAACCCGATGAAGACCCCCTACGATTTCTCGAACAAGGTTGCCCTCGTGACCGGCGCGGCGTCCGGCATCGGTCTGGCTTGCGCCCAGACCTTCGCCAGCGGCGGCGCCCGGGTGATCGTGGCCGACCGCCAGCGCGATGTCGGCGAAGCGGCCGTGGCCGGCATCCGCCAGGCGGGCGGCCAGGCCGACTTCCTCGAGGTCGACGTGGCCGACCCGGCATCGGTCCAGGCCATGGTCGACGCCACGATGGCCCTGCACGGGCGCCTCGATATCGCGGTGAACAACGCCGGGGTCGGCGGACGGCGCAATCCCACCGACCGGTATTCGCTGGACGACTGGCAGCACATCATCGGCATCAATCTGAGCGGGGTCTTCCACTGCCTGCGCTCGGAGCTGCCGGCGATGATCGCCGGGGGTGGCGGCGCGATCGTCAATCTGGCCTCGATCCTGGGCTCGGTGGGCCTGGCCGGCACGCCCGCCTACACGGCCTCCAAGCACGGCGTGGTCGGGCTGACCCGCACGGCGGCGCTCGACTGCGCGCCGCAGGGGATCCGCGTCAACGCGGTGGGTCCGGGATTCATCGAGACGCCGATGATCGCCAACGCGCTGGCCGACGCGGCGATGACCGCGCACCTGATCTCTCAGCACCCGATCGGACGGCTCGGACAGGCCCAGGAAATCGCCAACGCCATCGCGTTCCTGTGCTCGGACCAGGCCTCGTTCGTCACCGGGTCCTACTACACCGTCGACGGCGGTTATACGGCGCGCTGACCCCTGCTCAGCGCGCCTCGGCGCGCGGGATGATCCAGAGCTGGCGCGAGCGCGCCAGCACCCGGCCCGAGGCATCGAACAGCGCGCTGCCGGCATGCAGCTTGCGGCCCTCGGCCACGATCGGCCAGCCGATCACCACATGCGGCTGGCCGGTGCGCACCGGCCCATCGATCGCCACCACCATCTGCCCGGTGACCAGCGCCGGCCCGTCGCGCAGACGGTGGTTCCAGGCGATGCCGGCGGGGCAGTCGAGCGCCGCCCAGACAACGGCATCCGGCACGACGCCCTGGCCATCGCCCAGGGCCGCGTGCGGTGTCCAGTCACTGGCAACCAGGCCGTCGTCGCCGACCGGCGACGGCACGATGCGCAGCCCGTCATGGGCTTGCCGGCCGACGCCGCAGCCAAAACAGGTGAGGTAGCTGTTGCCCACCCCGCGCGCGGCGTGCAGACGCCCGAGCGCACCGGCCGCGGCGGCCTGCGCCAGCGCGGGGCTGGGCGGCACTTCGAGCGACAGATCGGTGGCGCGCGCCTGCGCCAGCAGCACATCGCCGTCCATCAGCGACAGCCCATCGGGCCCGGACGATTGCAGCTGCAGCGACCTGCCCAGCGGAAGCGGCGCGCGCAGCGTGACTTCGACCGCGGACGAGGCGGGCCATGCACGCTCGCCCGCCGATCGAACCCTGTCGGCCGGCCCGCGCATGACGCCCTGGCGGGCCAGCCACTGCCCCGCCAGCAGGCCGGCGGCATATCCGCCGTTGCCGGAGTGGGCGGGTCCGTTGAAACGGGGTGCGATGACAAGGCTCGTATCCATGGCGCGGGCCAGTGTAACCTAGCCGCCTTCGCCGCCGTGGCCGCCTGATCAAGGCCCGCGTCACGCCCTCGCGCCCACCGCGAAACGCCTGTCCCACCCCATGCGTCTGTCCGATTTCGACTACGACCTGCCCGACGAACTGATCGCCCATCACCCGATGGCCGAGCGCACCGGCAGCCGCCTGCTGCAGGTGCCTGCGCAGGGTCCGCTGGCCGACCTTCGCTTCCAGGACCTGCGTGGCCTGCTGCGCCCGGGCGACCTGCTGGTGATGAACGACACGCGTGTCATCAAGGCCCGGCTGCTGGGCATCAAGCGCGACAGCGGCGGGCGCATCGAGGTGATGATCGAGCGGATCACCGGCGAACACCGCGCTCTGGCGCAGGTGCGTGCGAGCAAGTCCCCCGGGGCGGGCACGGTGCTGCGGCTGGGACAGGCGCTGGCCACCGTCGAGGCGCGCGAGGGCGAGTTCTATCAGCTGCGCTTCGACGAGCCGGTGCTGGCGGTCCTGGAGCGCGAAGGCCGGCTGCCGCTGCCGCCTTACATCACGCGCGAGCCGCAGGCGCCCGATGACGCGCGCTATCAGACGGTGTATGCGCGCGCCGCCGGCGCGGTGGCCGCACCCACGGCCGGGCTGCACTTCGACGAAGCCCTGCTCGATGCGCTGCGCGCCGATGGCGTCTCGCTGGCCTTCGTGACCCTGCACGTGGGCGCCGGCACCTTCCAGCCGGTGCGCGTCGACGATCTGTCGCAACACCGGATGCACACCGAGCGATACGACATTCCCCCCGCCACCGTGGCGGCGATCGAGCGTGCCCGCGCGCGCAGGGCCCGAGTGATCGCCGTCGGCACGACCTCGTTGCGCGCGCTCGAAAGCCGGGCCGATGAGTCAGGACGGATTGCCCCGGGATCCAGCGAAACGGCGCTGTTCATCCTGCCCGGCTACCGCTTCCGGGTGGTCGACGCGCTGCTCACCAATTTCCACCTGCCGCGCTCGACCCTGCTGATGCTGGTGTCCGCCTTCGCCGGGGTCCAGCGGATCCGCGATGCCTATGCCCATGCGGTGCGCGAGCACTACCGATTCTTCAGCTATGGCGACGCGATGCTGCTGACCCGCTGCCCGGATGCCCTTGCCGCCTGACCAGGCAGGTTAGCCGGCGGGCGCTGTCCTCGGGTAAGCTGCGCGCCGAGCCACTCTGCGCTCGCCGCCTGCCACCTTCATGCTTCGATTCGATCTGCTCGCCACCGACGGCCTCGCACGCCGCGGCCGCATCACCCTGAACCATGGATCGGTCGAAACCCCGATCTTCATGCCGGTGGGCACCTATGGCGCGGTCAAGGCCATGAGCCCGGTCGAGCTCGATGCCGTCGGCGCCCAGATCATCCTGGGCAATACCTTCCACCTGTGGCTGCGACCCGGATTGCCTGTGATCGAGGCCTTCGGCGGCCTGCACGCGTTCAACGGCTGGCATAAGCCGATCCTCACCGATTCCGGCGGGTTTCAGGTATTCAGCCTGGGCCAGATGCGCAAGATCAGCGAGGAGGGCGTGCGCTTTGCCTCGCCGATCAATGGCGACAAGCTGCTGCTGACGCCCGAGGAGTCGATGCGGATCCAGCGGGTGCTCAATTCGGATATCGCCATGATCTTCGACGAGTGCACGCCGTACGAAATCGACGGCGTACCCGCCAGCCGCGCGCAGGCCGCTGACTCGATGCAGCTGTCGCTGCGCTGGGCGCGCCGCTCGCGCGACGCCTTCGATGCGCAGGCCAATCCGAACGCGCTCTTCGGCATCGTGCAGGGCGGCATGTTCGAAGCCCTGCGCGACGAATCGCTGGCCGGCCTGGTCGACATCGGCTTTGACGGCTATGCGATCGGCGGGCTGTCGGTGGGCGAGCCCAAGGAAGACATGATGCGGCTGCTGGCGCATACCGCGCCGCGCCTGCCGGCCGGCGCGCCGCGCTACCTGATGGGCGTGGGCACACCCGAAGACCTGGTTCAGGGGGTGGCCCACGGCATCGACATGTTCGATTGCGTGATGCCCACGCGCAATGCGCGCAACGGCTGGCTGTTCACCCGCTTTGGCGACCTGCGCCTGCGCAACGCAAGGTTCCGCGACGACCAGCGACCGATCGACGAAACCTGCGGCTGCTACGCCTGCCGCAATTTTTCGCGTGCCTATGTGCATCACCTGCAGCGCGTGGACGAGATCCTGGGCGCGCGCCTGGCGACGGTCCACAATCTGCACTATTACTTGTCGCTGATGAGCGAAATGCGCGAAGCGATCGCCCTTGGCGAATTCGAGAATTTTCGACAGCGGTTCGCCCAGGACCGCGCCCGTGGCGTGGGTTGAACCCGCCCGGTTATAATGCCCGGTTGCCCTTAGGAGGAAAAAAACGTGCTGATTTCAACAGCTTACGCCCAAGCCGCTGGCGGCTCCACCGAACAGCAGATCCTCGGCTTCCTGCCGATCATCCTGATGTTCGTGGTGCTGTATTTCCTGATGATCCGTCCGCAGATGAAACGGGCCAAAGAGGCGCGCGCCATGCTCGAGGCACTCAAGAAGGGCGATGAAGTCGTCACCGCCGGCGGTGTGGTCGGCAAGATCTCCAAAGTCGGCGAAAGCTACATCACCCTCGAGGTGGCGCGCGCCGGCGACGGCCCGATCGAGCTGAATGTTCAGAAATCCGCCGTCCAGACCCTGTTGCCCAACGGCACGATGAAGGCGATCTGACCCCCCAGCCGACACCCGGGGCGCGCCTGCCGCCCGGGTGCGCGGCATTGCACGAGACCTGCTGATGAACCGCTACCCGATCTGGAAATACGCCATCCTGGCCGTCACGCTGGCGTTCGGCCTGATCTATACCTTGCCGAACTTCTTCGGCGAGTCCCCAGCCGTTCAGGTTTCCAGCGGCAAGGCAACCATCAAGATCGACACGGGCATGCTCGCGCGGGTCGAGTCCGTTTTGCAAAAGGCCCAGATCAAATCGACCGGGCTGCAGTTCGACGGCAACTCGATCAAGGCCCGCTTCGCCGACACCGACACCCAGCTCAAGGCCAAGGACGCGCTGCAAAAGGATCTGAACCCGGACGCCAGCGAACCGGTCTATGTGGTGGCCCTGAATCTGCTGTCGGCCTCGCCGTCCTGGCTGACCAGCCTGGGCGCCCTGCCCATGTACCTGGGCCTCGATCTGCGCGGTGGCGTGCACTTCCTGTTGCAGGTCGACATGAAGCAGGCGCTGACCAAACGCCTGGACACCACCGCCGGCGATCTGCGCACGCTGATGCGCGAAAAGAACGTTCGCCATGCCGGCATCAGCCGTTCCGGCGACAGCATCGAAGTGCGCTTTCGCGACGAAGACACGCGTGGCAAGGCCCGCAATGTCATCCTCGACGGCCAGCCCAATCTGGAGCTCACCGACGCAACCGATGGCAGCGACCTGAAGCTGGTCGCCGTGTTCAAGCCGGCGGCCGCCAAAGAAGTGCTCGACACCGCGCTCAAGCAGAACATCACCACCCTGCACAACCGGGTCAACGAGCTGGGCGTGGCCGAGCCCGTGATCCAGCAGCAGGGCGCCGACCGGATCGTGGTGCAGCTGCCGGGTGTTCAAGACACCGCCAAGGCCAAGGACATCCTGGGCCGCACCGCCACCCTGGAAGCGCGCCTGGTCGACGGCACGGCCGAAGCGCAGGCAGCCCTGATGGGCAGCGGCCCGGTCCCGTTCGGCAGCGAACTGTTCAAGGTGGGCCGCGGCGCCCCGGTGGTGCTGCGCAAGCAGGTGATCTTCTCCGGCGAACAGCTCACCGGCGCCCAGGCCACCTTCGACGAAAACCAGCGCGCCGCGGTCGGCATCCAGCTGAACGACGGCGCCGGCCGGGTTCTGCGCGATGTCTCGCGCGAAAACATCAAGAAGCCGATGGCGGTGGTCCTGTTCGAACGCGGCAAGGGCGAAGTGCTGACGGTGGCCACCATCCAGGCCGAACTCGGCTCGCGCTTCCAGATCACCGGCATGGACAGCCCGGCGGGCGCCAACGACCTGGCGCTGCTGCTGCGCGCCGGCGCGCTGGCCGCGCCGATGGAGATCATCGAAGAGCGCACCATCGGCCCGAGCCTGGGCGCCGACAACATCAGCAAGGGCTTCAACAGCACGATGTACGGCTTCATCGCGATCGCCGCGTTCATGCTGTCCTACTACCTGCTGTTCGGCCTGTTCTCGACACTGGCGCTGGCGGTCAACCTGCTGCTGCTGGTGGCCCTGCTGTCGCTGCTGCAGGCCACCCTGACGCTGCCCGGCATCGCCGCGGTGGCGCTCACGCTGGGCATGGCGATCGACGCCAACGTGCTGATCAACGAACGCATCCGCGAAGAGCTGCGCAACGGCATGCCGCCGCAGGCCGCCATCGCGACCGGCTACGAGCGGGCCTGGGCCACCATCCTCGACTCCAACGTGACCACGCTGATCGCGGGACTGGCCCTGCTGGTGTTCGGCTCGGGTGCGGTGCGCGGCTTCGCCGTCGTGCACTGCCTGGGCATCATGACCTCGATCTTCTCGGCGGTGTTCTTCTCGCGCGGGATCGTCAATCTCTGGTACGGGCGGCAAAAGAAGCTAGGCAAGGTCTCGATCGGCCAGGTCTGGAAACCCACCTGATTCAGCACACGAGACGCCTCCATGGAATTCTTTCGCATCCGCCGCGACATCCCGTTCATGCGGCATGCCCTGGTGTTCAACCTGATCTCGCTGCTCACCTTTGCAGCGGCAGTGGGCTTTCTCGCCGTGCGCGGGCTGCACCTGTCGATCGAGTTCACCGGCGGCACGGTGCTCGAGGTCAGCTACCCGCAGGCGGCCAACCTCGAGTCGATCCGCAAGACGGTCGAAACGCTGGGATTCACCGATGCCCAGGTCCAGAATTTCGGCACCGCCCGCGATGTGATGATCCGCCTGCCGATACGCAAGGGCGAGAGCACGGCCAAGCAGAGCGACCAGGTGATGGGCGCGCTCAAGGCGCAGGACGCCAAGGCCGAACTGCGCCGGGTCGAATTCGTCGGCCCTCAGGTCGGCTCCGAACTCGCCACCGACGGGGCGCTGGCGCTGCTGTTCGTGGTGGTGGGCATCATGATCTACCTGGCGATCCGCTTCGAATGGAAGTTCGCGGTCGCGGCGATCATCGCCAACCTGCATGACGTAATCATCATCCTGGGCTTCTTCGCGGCCTTCCAGTGGGAGTTCTCGCTGTCCGTGCTGGCGGCGGTGCTGGCGGTGCTGGGCTACTCGGTCAACGAATCGGTGGTGATCTTCGACCGCGTGCGCGAAAAGTTCCGCGAACGGGCGGCCCGCAACATGACGGCTCCGGCCGTGCTCGATCACGCCATCACCAGCACCATTTCGCGCACGATCATCACGCACGGTTCCACGCAGCTGATGGTCCTGTCGATGCTGCTGTTCGGCGGCCCGACCCTGCACTACTTCGCCCTGGCGCTGACCATCGGCATCCTGTTCGGCATCTATTCGTCGGTGTTCGTGGCCGCCGCCATCGCGATGTGGCTGGGCGTCAAGCGCGAAGACCTGGTCAAGCCGCTCAAGAAAAAAGACGACGACGGCCAGCCGGAACTGCCCTGACCTGATCGCCCGGGACGCGGCGGGCGCGAGATTGCCGGCGTCGCGGTATCGTGGCGCTTTCGCCTCCATGGAGTCTTCGCCGATGAATGATCGACGCGTCAGAGTCTGGGATCTGCCCACCCGCCTGTTTCACTGGGCCCTGCTGGCGTGCATTGTCGGCTCGCTGGTGTCGGTGAAGATCGGCGGGGACGCCATCGCCTGGCACTTCCGCTTCGGCTTCGCCATTCTCACGCTGGTTTCGTTCCGGGTGATCTGGGGCTTCATCGGCTCGCGCTACGCCCGCTTCGCCAGCTTCCCGCCCAATCCGATCGCGGCGCTCCGTTACCTGGGCGGGCGCAGCGAGCCCACGCCGGGCCACAATCCGCTGGGCGCCTTCTCGGTCTACGCTCTGCTGGCGGCGCTCGCCTTCCAGGCTGGCAGCGGCCTGTTCGCCAACGACTCGATCATGTGGGACGGCCCGCTCAAGCGGCTGATTTCCAGCGACACCAGCGACCTGATCACCACCCTGCACCGCCTGAACCGGTTCGTGGTGATCGGGCTGATCGCGCTGCATCTGGGCGCCATCCTCTTTTACTCCCGCATCAAGAAGGAAACGCTGGTCGCGCCGATGGTGGCCGGCGACCGCGAATATCCGGCCGGCGTCCCCTTGCCCGAGGCGGCCGACGACAGTGCGGGGCTGCGGCTGAGGGCACTGATCGTGCTGATCGCCTGCGCGGTGGCGGTGGCTTACACGGTCACCCAGGTGCGCTGACGCCCGCCGGCGCCCCTGCACCATTCCCCGCAAAAAAAAGGGCGGCCCGCGGGCCGCCCTTTCTTCTTGGCAACGACGCTGCGCCTGGACCTGCCGGCGGCCGCGCGTGCCCGCCGCTCAGTCCTTGCGGAACTTGTCGTGGCAGCCTTTGCAGGCCCCACCCGTGGGGCCCATCTGGGCTTTCAGGGTGTCCAGGCTGGCCGAGGCGGTCACGAGCTTGGCGGTTTCGGCCTGCAGCTTGTCGCCCAGCTGCTTGAACTCGGCTGCGTTGGCCAGGGCCTCGGGCTTCAGGCGGGTGTCGCCGCTGGCCGAATTGGGCACCATGGCTTCCCAGGGCAGATGCGAGGCAAGATCGATGATCTTGGCCGAGTTCTGGGCCGCTGCGGCATCGAACGGCCGCTCGCCTTTGGCCATGGCCGACAGACGGCCAACGTGGTTGGCCATCACGGTGAACGAGGCCTTGCGGTACTTGATCGCGTCTTCGACCTTGGCGAACTGGGCTGCGGCCGGAATGGCATACAGGGCTCCGGCGGCCACCGCGGCCCCCACTAGGCTGATTGCAAGCTTCTTCATCGAATCGGTCCTTTCCTGGTGCGAATCATGGCGCACATGCGCGGCGCCTTGTCGAGGTGAGGCAACAAAGTTGGCCCCCCGCCCATGTACGCTGCCCGCGGGCGGTTTATTCCCGAGCGCGAGTGTACCGTCGGAACAGAGGGACGATGCGCCCGGGGATCGCAGCCGGTTCCAGACCGGCCGGGTTCAGTCCTTGTCGCCTTCGAACTCGATGTTCAGCGCGATTTCGTCGCCGACCGCGGGCAGCGCCGCCTTCATGCCGAAGTCCGACCGCTTGATCTTGCCGACGGCGTTGCCGCCGCAGCGCGCCTTCTTGTTGAAGGGGTTGGCACCGCACTTGAAGCGCTCGAAGGTCAGCGACATCGGCTTGGAGACACCCAGCAGGGTCAGATTACCTTCCACGGCGCTCGGCATGTCGCCGGCGAACGTCACCTTGGTCGACTTGAAGGTGATCCTGGGAAACTCGGCCACATTGAAAAAATCCGCCGAGCGCAGGTGCTCGTCGCGCGAACGCGGACGCGAGCCCTTGTCGTTGTCGCCAGTGGACAAAGACGCGGTCTCGATGCTCAGATCCACCGAGCCCGACTTGGCGGCCTTGTCGAAGGAGAATTTGCCGGTCGCCTTGCCGAACTGGCCATGCATCATCGACAGGCCCCAATGTTCGACCATGAAGTTCGGGTACGTGTGATAGGTGTCCAGCGTGTAGGACTCGGACTGGGCCATGGCGGCCAGAGGCAGGGCCGCAACGGCCAGGGCGAACAGGTGTTTCTTCACGGAAAGATCTCCTTTGGAGTGAAAGGTTGAGGCCAGGAAAATCGCGGTGACGCCTTCGAGGTCTGGACGGGGATGACAGTCTGTTGCAGCCGCGAGGGGGTGCTGTCGGACGATCATGGGCTCAGGGTGGCAATCCAGGCGGCCAGCAGCGGGACGAGCGCCGCGGCCACTCCAATGCCGCCCAGGATCGGCGCACGGCGCCGCACCGATCCCGGCGCGCCCGCCGGGCTGAGCAGCAGCGCGCCAGGCACCGCCGCCATCAGAGGCAGCGCGTACCAGGGCAATTGGGCGAGCATCAGCGAGGCGCTCGCGAACAATGCGGCGGCCAGGCCGACCGACAGGGTGCCGCCGAACCCCGCCGGCAGGCTGCGGCCGATCGCCATCTGGGCGAGCAGCACCGCACCCGAGGCAGCGGCCACGGCAATGCCCGACATGAAGTAGCCGATCGAAGCCGACAGCATCGCGGCGCCCCCGGTCGCCAGACCCAGGCCCAGCCCCGCCGCCGCGCTGGCCACCCCATCGGCGCGCAGCCGAAGGACCAGGGCGACGATGCCGGCGGAACTGGCGAACACCAGTGCGCCGCGGGCGATCGCCTCGGCCGGCTCGCGCTGCGCCAGCACCGATGACATCGACCAGAGCACCGCAAGCCCGGCCGCGAGGCTCAGCGCGATGCCCGCTGCCCTGCCCGGGGCGCGCCGCTCGAGCGCGGCGGCAGCCATGCCCACGAGCGGCGCGAGCAGCACCAGCAAAGTGACCTTGCGCGACGCGGTGAGCGGACTGAAGGACAGCCCGGTGCTCAATGCGAGCATGGTGGCGTAGCCGGCCGCGATGGCCAGCCAGGCCGCCGGGGTACGGGCCAGCAACAGGGCGATGATCAGCGCCACGACCAGGGGAGCAATGCCGGCCTGGACGGCCGGGTTGTCGAGAAGGTCCTGCATCGGGATCACTCCGAGTCTGACGAAAAGGGACCGGCGGGCGTGAGCGCCGGATGAGACATCGCATCGCGCAGCCGGGCGAGTCGAATATCGAGATCGTCGAAATCGGCGCCTGACCAGTCCCGAAAGGCCTGCTGGCAATGGGCGACGTGCGCCGGAAACACCTGCGCGAACAGTTCGTGACCGGCCCCCGTGAGCCGCAGCATTTCACTGCGGCCATCCTGCGGATTCGGGAATCGTTCGACCAGGCCGCGCCCCTGAAGCCGGGTTATCACCCCGGTCAGGGTCCCCTTCGTGATCAGTGTGCGTTCGCCGAGCTCGCGAAAATTCAGGCCTTCGAGGTTGCCCAGCGTCGCAACGATGTCGAACTGCGCCGGCGTGAGTCCGAGCTCGCGCAGGTGCCGGCCCGACAGGCGCTCGAAGGACTGATAGCACTGGGCGAGCAGGCGAACGGATCGAAGGAATCGTTTGTTCAACATCGTTTGCGTGGCGGGACGACCGGTCGATTGTACTAGTTAGTACTAAAACAGCAGCGCGCCTTACAGCCCGTCAAGTCGCGGGCACAAAAGCGAATCGATTGTCCGTGGGACCCCGGCGGTTGCGCCACCCGATCAGTGCGCGGGCCTGGCGATCGGGCAGGCCCGGCGCGCAGGCCCGGCGCGCAGGCCCAGCGCTCAGACCCAGCGCTCAGACCCAGCGCTCAGACCCGGCGCGCGAGTTCGGCCGCCTTGCCGACGTAGGTTGCCGGCGTCAGCGCGCGAATGCGCGCCTTGGCATCCTCCGGGATGGCCAGGCCCTCGACAAACGCGGCGAGCTGAGCCGCGGTGATCGACCGGCCCCGGGTGAGCTCCTTCAGCTGCTCGTAGGGATTTTCGATGCCGTAGCGACGCATCACCGTCTGGATCGGTTCTGCGAGCACTTCCCAGTTGGCGTCCAGATCCTCGGCCAGACGCTCCCGGTTGATCTCGAGCTTGCCCAGGCCGCGCAGGCAGGAATCCCAGGCCAGCACCGAATACCCGAGTGCAACCCCGACGTTGCGCAGCACCGTCGAGTCGGTGAGGTCGCGCTGCCAGCGCGAGATCGGGAGCTTTTCGGCCAGGTGGCGCAGCAGCGCGTTGGCCAGCCCCAGGTTGCCTTCGGAGTTCTCGAAGTCGATCGGATTGACCTTGTGCGGCATGGTCGAGGACCCGATCTCGCCGGCCTTGGTCTTTTGCCGGAAGTAACCCAGGGAGATGTAGCCCCAGAGATCACGATTGAGGTCGAGCAGGATGGTATTGAGCCGCGCGACCGCATCGAAGTACTCCGCCATGTAGTCGTGCGGCTCGATCTGGATCGTGTACGGGTTGAACTGCAGCCCCAGCGACTCGACCACACCGCGCGACAGCGCCTCCCAGTCGACATCGGGATACGCCGAGAGGTGTGCGTTGTAGTTGCCGACCGCGCCATTCATCTTGGCCAGGATCGGCACGTCCAGCAGGCCCTGCAAGGCGCGCTCGAGCCGGGCGACGACATTGGCGATTTCCTTGCCCATGGTGGTGGGGCTGGCCGGCTGGCCATGGGTGCGCGAGAGCATCGGCGCATCGGCCAGATCGTGGGCCAGTTCACGCAGCCGATCGATGACCTTGCGCGCACCGGGCAGCAGCACCTCGGCTCGCGCCCGTCCGAGCATCAGGCCATGCGAGGTGTTGTTGATGTCCTCCGAGGTGCAGGCAAAGTGAATGAACTCGGCAGCCGCCAGCAGCTGCGGCTGGCCGGCCACCGACTCTTTCAGGAAATACTCGACAGCCTTGACGTCGTGATTCGTCTTTTCTTCGATCTGCTTGATGCGCGCGGCCTGTTCCGTGCCAAAACTGTCGAGCATTTCGGCCAGAAAGCGGCGAGAATCCGCCGAGAACGGCGCGAGCTCCGGCAGTCCGGCGTCGGACAGGGCGACCAGCCAGGCCATCTCGACCTGAACCCGGAATCGCATGAAAGCGGCCTCTGACAGCAGGTCGCGCAGAGGGCCCAGACGGGCGGCGTAGCGGCCGTCGAGCGGAGAAAGTGCGGTGAGAGCGGCATTGTTCATCCGACAATGCTAGCACCGGACCCTTTGTTATACTGATTAAGACTGACTCGCAGGCACCCATGAAGTTGATCGGCTCCGATACCAGCCCTTACGTGCGCAAAGTTCGCGTGGTGATGGCCGAGAAGAAAATCGAGTACCAGTACGAGCAGCAAGACGTCTGGGCTCCCGACAGTCCGATCCAGCAGTCCAATCCGCTGGGCAAGGTGCCCTGCCTGATCATGGACGACGGCGGCGCGGTCTTCGATTCGCGCGTCATCGTCGAATACCTCGACAACCTCACGCCGGTGCACCGCCTCATCCCGCCCTCCGGGCGCGCGCGCGTCGAGGTGCGCTGCTGGGAGGCCCTGGCCGACGGCCTGCTCGATGCGGCCATCCTGATCCGGCTGGAATACACCCAGCGCGAAGAAGGGATGCGCAGCGAACGCTGGATCCATCGCCAGACCGGCAAGATCGACGCCGCCCTCGAGGCCATGTCGAGCGGGCTGGCCGACAAACCGTGGTGCTGCGACGGAAAATATTCGCTGGCCGATATCGCCACCGGTTGTGCGCTGTCGTATCTCGACTTCCGCTTCCCCGACATCGACTGGCGGTCGCGGCACGCCAATCTGGCGCGGATTGCCGACAAACTGCTGTCGCGTCCGACTTTCGTCGACACGACCCCGGTCGTGCGGCCTTCAGGCCCGCTCCGAAGCCCAGGTTCAGCTGGGCGAAGCTGTCCGCCCGCGCCTGCGGCCAGTAGGTGCGATAAACCGCCGGTTCGGCGTCTCCGTCGAGCAGTTCGCCCGGCTGCAGGAACGGATACAGGTTCGACAGCAGCCTGATCTCGTTGTGGGTGACCCGACGCACGATGTGATGCGGACGCAGTTCGCCCGGATGGGTCAGGCCCGCCGCCGCCACCAGTTCGGCCAGTGCCAGCAGCGTGTTCTGGTGAAAATTGAACACCCGCAGCGACTTGTCGGGCACGACCAGCGCACGCTGGCGGATCGGATCCTGGGTGGTGACACCCGTCGGGCACTTGCCCGTGTGGCAGTTGTGGGCCTGCAGGCAGCCCAGCGCGAACATGAAGCCGCGAGCACTGTTGCACCAGTCGGCGCCCAGCGCCATGGTGCGGGCGATGTCGAAACCGGTGACCAGCTTGCCCGCCGCGCCGATCCGGACCCGCGCGCGCAGGTTCAGGCCGACCAGCGTGTTGTGCACCAGCAGCAGGCCTTCCTTCATCGGCGCGCCCATCCGGTCGATGAATTCGGCCGGCGCCGCACCGGTGCCGCCCTCCTTGCCGTCGACCACGATGAAGTCGGGCGTGATGCCGGTGACCTGCATCGCTTTGGCGATCGCGAACCATTCCCAGGGGTGGCCGATGGCCAGCTTGAATCCGGTCGGCTTGCCGCCCGAGAGCTCGCGCAGCCGGGCGACGAACTCCAGCAGGCCGATCGGCGTTGAGAATGCGCTGTGGCTGGCCGGCGAAACGCAGTCGACCCCGGCGGGCACGCCACGCGCCTCGGCAATTTCCAGGCTGACCTTGGGCCCGGGCAGCACGCCGCCGTGGCCCGGCTTGGCGCCCTGCGACAGCTTGACCTCGATCATCTTGACCTGCGGGTCGATCGCGTTGCGCACGAACTGTTCTTCGCTGAATCGCCCATCGGCGTCGCGGCACCCGAAATAGCCGCTGCCCACCTCCCAGATCAGGTCACCGCCGTTTTCGCGGTGATACCGAGAAATGGATCCTTCGCCCGTGTCGTGGGCGAAGCGGCCCAGCTTGGCCCCGGTGTTCAGCGCCCGGATCGCGTTGGCCGACAGCGCGCCGAAGCTCATCGCCGAAATGTTGAACACCGACGCGTCGTACGGCTGAGTGCAGCCGGGTCCGCCGATCTTCAGCCGGAAATCATGTGAAGAGACCTCCGCGGGCGCCATCGAATGGTTGATCCACTCGAAGCCCGCGGCATACACGTCCATCTGCGTGCCGAACGGGCGCTTGTCAAGGTCTTTCTTGGCGCGCTGATAGACGATCGCGCGCTGCTGCCGGGAGAACGGGATCGCGTCGGTGTCGGACTCGAAGAAGTACTGGCGGATCTCGGGGCGGATGTACTCGAAGAAGAAGCGCAGGTGTCCGAGCACCGGGTAGTTGCGCAAAATCGCGTGGCGGGTCTGCAACAGGTCGCGGATGCCGACCCCGACCAGAACCAGCGTGGCCAGGGGCCACCACCATCCGATCTGTCCGTTCAGGGCGTACCAGGACAGCCCCGCGGTCGCCAGCACCAGCAGCAACAGCGTCGAATATCGCAGATGCACGAGCATGGAATCTCCGCCGGTGGACGTCTCGAAGCCGACACGGCTGGCGCCTGCAGCCGGCAGGCCGCATCGGACTGGCGATAGCGGGTCTTGGCGCCCAGGGCGTCGCCGGCCGGAGCCGACCCGGCGATCCAGTGGACATGGTCCGCACTCAGCCGCGAGCTCAGCAGCCACGGATGGTCGTGGCCCTGTACCACGTACAGCGTATTGGTCTCGAGGTCCTTGCGCGCAACGAACCAGGGATCGCCGCTGCCCCCGCGGGTCCCGCCGATGCCGATGCCCTTGCGCTGACCCAGCGTGTAGAAGGCCAGCCCGACGTGTTCGCCGATGCGCAGGCCCGAGTCGGTCCGAATCGGCCCGGGCCGCGTCGGCAGGTAACGGTTGAGAAACTCCCGGAACGGGCGTTCTCCGATGAAGCAGATGCCGGTGGAGTCTTTCTTGGCGGCATTGGCCAGGCCGATGCGCGCGGCGATCTCGCGAACCTCGGTCTTGCGCATCGCGCCCAGCGGAAACACGGTGCGCGCCAGCTGCTGCTGGGACAGCCGGTGCAGGAAATAACTCTGGTCCTTGGCCGGGTCGAGTCCGCGCAGCAGTTCGTGACGCTCGCCGCCCGCGAGCGCAGCGTCGGCCACCGAACGCACGCGCGCGTAGTGGCCGGTGGCGATGTACTCGGCGCCCATGCGGATCGCGTGGTCGAGGAAGGCCTTGAACTTGATCTCGGCGTTGCACAGCACATCCGGGTTGGGCGTGCGGCCGGCCGAGTACTCGCGCAGGAATTCGGCGAACACGCGATCGCGGTATTCGGCCGCGAAATTGACCGCGTCGATGTCGATGCCGACCACGTCGGCGGCGCTGGCGGCGTCCAGCCAGTCCTGACGCGTCGAGCAGTATTCGTCGTCATCGTCGTCTTCCCAGTTCTTCATGAACAGGCCGATGACTTCCCAGCCCTGCTCGCGCAGCAGCCACGCCGCCACCGACGAATCGACCCCGCCCGACATGCCGATCACGATCCGCCGGCCCCGCCCGGGCGCCTCAGACATAGGTGTAGACGCAGCTGGAGTGGGTGTAGATCAGGTCGAGCGGATACCGCCGCCCGGCCAGGTAGTCGTCGATGGCCTGCATCACCACGGGACTGCGGTGCACGGCCGAAGCCGCCCGGATTTCATCGGCACTGAGCCACACGGCCCGCACGATGCCGCGGTCGAGCCGGCGCTCAGGGTCGGCCTGGATGACCCGGCACGCGAACGCGAAGCGCAGGTAGGTGACATCGGTGTCGGTCGGCTCATAGCGGTAGCGCGACATGTAGACGCCGACGCAGGCGGTCGGCTCGACGTGGTGCGCGGTTTCTTCGAGCGCTTCGCGCACGACCGCCTGGGCGAGCGTCTCACCCGGATCGAGATGCCCTGAGGGCTGGTTCAGGCGCAGGCCTTCGCGCGTGGTTTCTTCCACCATCAGGAAACGGCCGTCCTGCTCGACGACAGCGGCGACCGTGGCGTTCGGCTTCCAATAGTCCATTGGCCGATTTTACCGAACCGGCGTGATATAAATCGCCCAAATCCAGATGCGGGAGGAGAACCCCTATGTTGATCGGAGTCCCGGCCGAAACCCGGCCCGGGGAGACGCGTGTCGCCGCCACGGCCGAAACCGTCAAGAAGCTGGTGACGGCAGGCCATCGGGTCCTCATCGAAAGCGGCGCCGGTGTGCAGGCTGCCCAGACCGATGAGGCCTTCAAGGCCGCAGGCGCCGAGATCGTCGATGCCGCGGCCGCATTGGCAGCCGATCTCGTCCTGAAAGTCCGCTCTCCGCAGGCCGCCGAACTGACCCGCATGAAATCCGGCGCCAGCCTGGTCGGCATGCTCGAGCCCTTCAACGCCGAGGGCATCGCCGCCATGAACGCGGCCGGCCTGAGCGCCTTCGCTCTCGAAGCAGCGCCCCGCACCACGCGCGCGCAGAGCATGGACGTGCTCTCGTCGCAGGCCAACATCGCCGGCTACAAGGCGGTGCTGCTGTCGGCCAATGCCTATGGGCGGATGATGCCCATGATGATGACCGCGGCCGGCACCATCAAGGCGGCGCGTGTGCTGATCCTGGGCGCCGGGGTGGCGGGCCTGCAGGCCATCGCCACCGCCAAGCGGCTGGGCGCGGTGATCGAGGCCTCCGACGTGCGGCCGGCGGTGAAGGAACAGATCGAATCGCTGGGCGCCAAGTTCGTCGACGTGCCCTTCGAGACCGACGAAGAACGCGAGATCGCCAAAGGTGTGGGCGGCTACGCGCGGCCCATGCCCGCCTCGTGGATGCAGCGCCAGTCGGTGGCCGTGGCCGAACGCATGAAGCAGGCCGACATCGTCATCACCACCGCGCTGATTCCGGGGCGCAAGGCGCCGGTGCTGGTCACCGAAGACATGGTCAGGTCCATGAAGCCGGGATCGGTGGTGCTCGACATGGCGGTCGAACAGGGCGGCAACTGCGCGGTCTCCGAACTCGGCCAGACCGTGGTCCGCCACGGCGTGACGATCATCGGCCAGCCCAACATTCCCGCCACCGTGCCGGCCGACTCGTCGGCCCTGTATGCCCGCAACGTGCTCGACTTCCTCAAGCTGGTGCTGACGCAGGAAGGCGGCCTGACCATCAACCGCGAAGACGACATCGTGGCCGCCTGCCTGATGTGCAGCGGCGGCGAGGTCCTGCGCAAGAACTGAAGGAACGACACCCATGGAAGCCATCAGTCCCACCGTCGTCAACCTGATCATCTTCGTGCTGGCCATCTATGTCGGCTACCACGTGGTCTGGAACGTCACACCCGCGCTGCACACCCCGCTGATGGCGGTCACCAACGCGGTGTCCGCCATCATCATCGTGGGCGCCATGCTGGCCGCGGCCCTCACCGAAACCCCGCTGGGCAAGACGATGGGCGTGCTGGCGGTGGCGCTGGCGGCGGTCAACGTGTTCGGCGGGTTCCTGGTCACCCGCCGCATGCTCGAGATGTTCAAGAAGAAAGCGCCCAAGGCCGGCGCCGGAGGCCACTCGTGAACTCTCGCGGCTTTGCCATCCTGCTGGTCTTCGCGGTCGCGGCGTCGATCGCGCTGGGCCTGATCGTCGAGCGCTTCACCCCGCCGGGCATGCAGCGCACCTTCTGGTTCGGCGTCGGCCTGGCCGCCATCATTTTTCCGGCCGGCTGGTATGCCGAGCGCCGCGGCTGGGTTCATGGCGTCTGGCGTGCGGGCGGTGACCGCAAGCCCGCCGCCAGCGACCTGACCGCCGGGAGCGATGCCGCTCCCACAACCCGCCAGTCGAGCGGAGAGCCCAAATGAGTCTGAGCCTGAACCTGGTCGTCCTGCTGTACCTGGTCGCCTCCATCTGCTTCATCCAGGCCCTCAAGGGGCTGTCCCACCCCACCACGTCGATCCGCGGCAATGTGTTCGGCATGACCGGCATGGCCATCGCGGTCATTACCACGGTTGCGCTGATCGCCAAGATGGCCCAGCAGATGGCGGGCGCCTCGGCCGGCGGCGGATCCGGCAGCGGCTTCGCCACCGGCATCGCGTGGGTGCTCGGCGGCCTGGTCGTGGGCGGCGGCGCCGGCTCGATCATGGCCAAGCGCGTCGAGATGACCAAGATGCCCGAACTGGTCGCCTTCATGCACAGCATGATCGGCCTGGCGGCGGTGTTCATCGCGATCGCCTGCGTGGCCGAGCCCTGGGCCTTCAACATCGTCGCCAAGGGTCAGCCCATCCCGACCGGCAATCGCCTCGAGCTCTTCATCGGCAGCTTCGTTGGCGCGATCACCTTCTCGGGTTCGGTCATCGCCTTCGGCAAGCTGTCGGGCAAGTACAAGTTCCGGCTGTTCCAGGGCGCGCCCGTGTCGTTCGCCGGCCAGCACATGCTCAACCTGCTGCTGGGCGTGGCGATGCTGGGCTTCGGCCTGTGGTTCGTCGCCACCCAGGACTGGATGCCCTTCTGGGCGATGCTGGCGATCGCCTTCGTGCTGGGCGTGCTGATCATCATCCCGATCGGCGGCGCCGACATGCCGGTGGTGGTGTCGATGCTCAACAGCTACTCGGGCTGGGCGGCGGCGGGCATCGGCTTCTCGCTCAACAACAGCATGCTGATCATCGCCGGCTCGCTGGTCGGATCGTCCGGTGCGATCCTGTCGTACATCATGTGCAAGGCGATGAACCGGTCGTTCTTCAACGTGATCCTGGGCGGATTCGGAGGCGAGACCGCGGCGGCCACGGCGGGGGGCCCCCAGGCCCAGCGGCCGGTCAAGTCGGGCTCGGCCGACGACGCGGCCTTCCTGCTCAGCAATGCCGACACCGTGATCATCGTGCCCGGCTACGGCCTGGCCGTGGCTCGCGCGCAGCACCCCTTGAAAGAACTGGCGCAGAAGCTGATCGACAAGGGGATCACGGTGAAATACGCGATCCACCCGGTGGCCGGGCGCATGCCGGGCCACATGAACGTGCTGCTGGCCGAGGCCGAGGTGCCCTACGACCAGGTCTTCGAGATGGAGGACATCAATTCCGAGTTCTCCGACACCGACGTGGTGCTGGTGCTGGGCGCCAACGACGTGGTCAATCCGGCCGCCAAGGATCCCAAGTCCTCGATCGCCGGCATGCCCATCCTCGAGGCCTACAAGGCGCGCCAGGTCATCGTCAACAAGCGCAGCATGGCCTCCGGCTATGCGGGCCTGGACAACGAACTGTTCTACATGGACCGCACGATGATGGTCTTCGGCGATGCCAAGAAGGTGATCGAAGACATGGTGAAGGCGGTCGAATAGCCGCGGCCCGGATGCGAGTACAGCTGCTGTCCGATCTGCACCTCGAGACCGAAGCCTTCGAGCCCCGGCCGGCGCCTGACGCCGACCTGCTGATCCTGGCCGGCGACATCGACGCCGGCCACGGCGGCCTGGACCTGTTCGCCGATTGGCCGGTGCCGGTGGTCTACATTGCCGGCAATCACGAGTTCGACCAGCGCGATTTCGATTCGGCCATGGCCGAACTGCGCGTTCGCTGCGACCGCCTGGGCTTCACGATGCTCGAGCGCGAGTCGCTGGTGCACACCCACGCCGGGCGGCGCTACCGGCTGCTGGGCACCGCGCTGTGGTGCGACTTCGACCTGCTCGGGGCGCACGACCGCGCGCGGTGCATGAAGGCGGGCGCGTATTTCCTCGATCGCGTCCAGTGCTCGACCCGCGACGGTCTGCCGTTTTCGGCGCAGCAGGTGCGCGACGAGTTCACGCGCTGCCGCGAGTGGCTCGGCCAGCAGCTCTCGCTGGGGCGCCGCAGTTCCCGCTGGGACGAAACCATCGTCATCACGCATTTCGCGCCGTCAGCCAAAAGCGCCGATCCGCGTTATGGATTACAGCCCGCTTCGGCGAGCTTTTGCAGCGACTGCGAAGACCTGATGGGACGCGCGGGGCTGTGGATCCATGGTCACCTGCACTGCCGGCATGACTATGTGGTCGCCGGCACACGGGTGGTGTGCAATGCTCGGGGGCACGTCGATCGTGGCGAAGCCGACGACTACAACCCCCTTCGGGTGCTTGAGATCTGAGCGCCCGGGCGCATTTCCGTATCAACCCTGCCGCCAGGAGTCCTTCATGAGCCAGATCGTGCCGCAAGTCTCCTCGCCCTACCCGGTACCCTCCCCCGACGATCGGCTGCGCCGCATCTGCCTGCTCGACTATGGGCTGCACATCGTGGGCCTGCTGTTCTCGGCCGGCCTGCTGTCGGTGGTCGCGCTGATCATCAACTACATCAAGCGCGACGACGCCGCGGGCACCATCTATGCCAGCCACATGAGCTGGATGATCTCCACGTTCTGGTGGACCGTGTTCTGGGTGGTGGTGCTGTTCGTCCCGACCCTGATCCTGGCCATCTTCAGTGTCGGGCTGCTGAGCTGGCTGTTTCTGCTGCCCGGCGTGTGGTTCCTCTACCGGATGCTGAAAGGTCTGCTGCGCCTGACCGACAACAAGACCGTACCCTGATCGGGAGGCTCCGATGAGCCCATCGCCACGCCCTGCCCCGCTGCGCCGTGCCCTGCTCGGCGCGGGTGTCCTGGGAGCGGCCGCGGCCGTCACCGGTTGCGCCACCCCGAGCGCCATCGTGGTTTCCCCGCAGCCTTTGCCGGCCCCCCGCGTGCGGCCGGGAGACCGATGGCGATACGCGGTCATCAACCAGTACAACGGCAGCAAGACCGGCGAGATCCTGGCGCAGGTCCGCTCGGTGGCGCCGCAGGTGCTGGTCGAACTGACCACTGACAAAGGCGTGCGTCAGGGCGATGAGCTGTATTCGGCGCCCTGGCAGGTGATCCAGGAGCCGTTCTACGACATCGTCCAGATCTTCGACTCGCCACAGACGCTGCTGCCCGCCGGGATCGGCCTGGGCGTGTCGATGGTCCAGCGCACCGCCTATCGGGTTCCTGGCCAGGACGACCGGTATGCCTGGTACGCGCGCAGCGAACCGGTGCAATGGGAGCGCGTGCGCGTGCCGGCCGGCGAGTTCGATGCGCTGCGCATTCAGCGCGACATCTTCTTCGCGCATTCGGACCGCTGGCGCATCACGCCGTCGCGCCGCGAAACCCTCTGGTACGCGCCGCAGGTCAACCGCTGGGTGCAGCGGGAGTGGACCGGCTGGTATCGCTGGGCCGGCGTGCGGGTGCCGCTGCGCGAGGACTGGGTCAGCTGGCGCCTGATGGAGTATCTGCCGGCGCCCATCTCGGGCTGACGCCGCGCCGGCCTGCGGGGCCTACAGCGCCACCGGCCCCGAAGTGCCCGGGGCGCCGCCCGCCTCGCGCGCCTGCTGCTGCCTCACCCGATCCACGTACTGCTGGCTGCGGGTGATCTGCTCCTGCATGATCTTGTTGTTCTGGCCCATGTTTTCGATGGCCTTGGCGCGGAAGGTATCCATCGCATCCATCGCCTTGAAGGTCTGGTCGAACATCTCGCGCATCTTGTCGATGCCCAGCATCGGATTGGTGGCGAACTCGGCGGTCGCGTCGACGTGGTTGTTCAGCTGCTTGCCGGTCTCGGAGATCAGGTTGCCGATGGTCGCGTTCACCCCCTGCAGCATCTCCATCACCTGGATCTGGTTGCCGGTGGCCCGCGCCACGGTCTGCGCCACGGCCAGCGCGCTCATGCCGGTGGTGGCCACCCGGCTGCAGCCGTTCATCATCTCGCGCCCGGTCTTCTTGAGCACATCGAGCGCCAGGTAACCGTTCACGCACACGGCCTGCTGGGTCAGGATGTCCTGCAGGTTCTGGCGGGCATAGAACAGCACCTCCTGGCGCAGCGCCTGGGCGCGCTGCGGATCGGTGGACTCCAGCGCACTCACGCGGTCGGCCAGCTTGGTGTCGAGCGAGGTGGCGAAATGCGCGGCAGCGGCCAGCTGCTGCATCGCTTCCCACAGCTTGCCGCGGGTGGTCTCGATGTCGGCGATGTCGCGCTGCACGTCGTCGCGGGCCGCGTACAGCTGCGCCATCGATTTCTGCAACTGCTCGCCGGCGCTCTCGAAACGGCGGAAGTAGGCCTGCAGCTTGTTGCCGTACGGAATGAGGCCCAGCAGCTTGTTGGGCGACAGCAGGTCGCCGTCGTTGCCAGGGTTGAGCTTGTCGAGCTGGCCGCGGATCTCGGCGATGGCCTTGTACGCGGGCGTGTCGTCGGCGCCGATGAAGTTGCGCTGCAGGAAGCGGCCCTGCATCAGGTTGGCGGCGGCGGACACCTCCTGGCGGCCCAGCGCGAACGCGCTGTCCAGCTTGGCCTTGAAGCCGGCGCTGTGCACGTCCTCGGTCATCAGGGCTTCGATGAAACGGCTGACCTGGTCGTCGACCGCGCTGACCGTTTCGGGTTTCAGCGGCACGGCCGTGCGGCTGGCCTCCATCGGCACCGGCGTGATGACCTCGGGCGGCGTGAGCTGGAAGGTCGGCGCGCCGGCAGTGGCGGTGGCGGGCGAGGCGTTGGGTAACTCGGCGCTGGTCATGACGAACCCCGTTGAGAAGAGGATTTCTGTGAGGAGAGCTCCGGGGCGACGAAGATCTCGCTCGCACCGAACTTTTCATGCAGGAACTGTGAATGGGCGAGGAAGGCATGCGCGTCCTGGCCGGCCAGATCGTCGCCCAGCTCGCGCACCTTCGACTCGAGATCGGTCAGGGTTTCGCGAAAGATATCCTGGGCCGTCTTGCCGTCGCGCAGCACGCGGGTGGCGGCGAACTCCGGCGGAATCGACAGGTAGGTCTTCAGCGCCTCGGGCAGGTACGACAGCGCGATGTGGCGCGCATGGAACCCCTCCTGCAGCGACAGCGCGCCCTTGCTTCGTTCCCATTGCGCGAGCAGCCCGTCCAGCGAACTGCACAGCGCCAGCACCTGCTCCTGCAGTGCGCGGGGCAGCCGCTTGCCCGGGTTGTCCTCGACCAGACGGCGCACCGCGGACAGCGCGCGGCCCATCGACTCGCGCGCATCGCCATCGTCGGAGAAGGTGAGCGACTCCCAGGCCGAGGCGGCAAAGGACGGGAATCCGAACAGCAGGCCGCCGCCGACGAAACCCACCACATAACCGGCCGCGGCCAGCGGCAGTCCGGCCCAGCCCAGCAGTCCCATCCCCTTGAGCAGCAGGACGATGTTGGCCAGGGCCAGGCCGAACCAGTTGGACGGACTGAAGACCAGGCGCTGCAGTTTGTCGAACATGGGTCAGGTCACTGGTACGCGCGGATGTCCTTGAACACCGCATAGAGCGGCGTCTTGCGTGCGTCGAACACGCGCCCTCCGGTGGTGGCGATCATCTCTTTCAGGTCGCTCTCCTTGGCTTCGCCGAACAGCACCATGAACACCGGAATGCCACGCACATCCTCGGGCAGCTGCGCATAGGCCTCCTTGAACTCGGCCAGCCCGCGCCCCTTGTTGTTCTCGCCGTCGGTGAAGGCGACCACCGAATACTGATAACCGGGCGACTTCTTCTTTTGCGCCAGCATGTGCTCGAGCGCCTTCAGCACGCTGTCGTACAGCGCAGTGCTGCCGGTCATGCGCAAGCCGTCGGCATAGTTGCGCACATCGGCCAGGATCTTCTGCTTGGCCTCGGAGTCTTCCTGCACCTGCACGCCGCGCGCTGCCGGATCGCCGGCCGGCACCTGGAAGAAGGTGAGCGGCCCCGGCACATCGCTGAAGGGCAGCAGCCAGACGCGTTCACGGTTGGTCAGCTTGGCCAGCCGGCCGGTCAGGGAGTTGTCGGCGCCCGCGATGTAGTGCATGGCCTGCACCAGCTGCTTGCGCCGGCCGCTGCCCTCCATGCTGCCGCTGGTATCGAGCACGAAGGTCGAGGCGATCGGCAGCCGGAACTCGTTCAGATACGCGTCGATCAGGCCGTCGGCCAGCTGCCGGTCGGGCGAGAACGGCAGTTCCACGCGCATGCCCTCTTTCGGGAACACATCGGCCACCGTGGCCGCCACCTCGGCGTTGATCGGCCGGCGCAAGGTCTGGCGCGCCAGCCAGGTCTGGGCCTCGGGGCTCTTCAGATAGGCCACCACCTTCTGGTAGTCGGCCCGCCGGGTGTCGTCGAGCAGCATGAACGGGTAGTCGGCGGTGGCCACACCCTCGTGCGGATAAACCAGCACCAGCCGTTCGCGCAGCTTGCCGCCGTTGTTCAGGGTCAGCAGCCAGCTCTCGTAGTTGATGAAGGTGTTGACCTGGTTGCCCTGCTGTTCGATGAACTTCTCGGCCAGATAGGTGGAGTTGTCACCAGGCAGCTTGTAGCCTTTGAGGAAATCGGCAATGGCGCGCCGGTCGACGTCGGCGGCGGTCAGCGCGTCGGCCTTGCTGCTGGCCGAGGCCACCACGCCCATCAGCGCCATGAAGCCCTGGTTTGAGGTGGCCGGGTTGGACAGCGCATAGGTGAGCCTGCCCTGGGCGCTGGCCTGGGCAATGGTCTTCCAGGTGACCTTGGCCGCCTGCGCGGGATCGGACCAGCCCAGCTTCTTCGCGGCGGATTCGCTGACCCCCACGGTGATCGGCGACAGCATGATCTTGTCCTGCAGCTTCACCCGCGACTGGCCCTGCGGGTCGCTGAGCAGGTACTTGGCGTTGGCGAACCAGGCGGCGTGCGCGTCAGTCCGGGCGGTGAGCACCGCCTCGGTGCTCTCCATCGTGCCCCCGAAGGTGAATCGCAGCTTCACGCCGGTGGCCTTCTCGACCATGCCCTCCAGGGGCTGGGCATCCTTCAGATCGCTGGTGGCCAGCACCTTGAATGCGGGCGTTTCGGCGGGCGCGCCTGCCGGAGGCGCCCGGGCGCGGCTGGATGCCGCTGGCGGGTGACTCGGCTTTGTTGCAGCCCAGCACTGCCCACGCCGCCATCGCGCAAAACAGTCCAAGTCGAATCCGGTTCATTGCGCCATCTCCTGCGTGACCACATCGATCATCTCGGCCATCACCTCGTAGGACGGCGGATCGATCACCTGCGTGATGCGCTCCTCGACGGCCAGACCGGTCGGCTTGACCGTCTGCATGAAGACGCCCGTGTCGGCGATGCGAAAGCCGTATTCGACCGCGATGCGCTGCAGTTCGGCGTTGCGCGCGAGCAAGTCGGCCAGCGCCCTGGCGCGCTCGCTGCCGGCCAGGAACACCACCTTGTTGACGATCGTGGGCTGCGGATACAGCAGCACCATGTCGGCACCCACGCCCTTCTTGGCGAGCGCGTAGCTGACCAGCTGGTTCTCGTAGATGAAGGCCATTGGCGTCTTGCCGATGCCGATCGACACATAGTCGTCGAAGTTGCCGTTGACGTAATTCTCCTGGTAGCCCTGGCGCTTGAACAGCTCGGCCAGCTTCGCGGCCAGGGTGCGCGCCGTCGCGCGATCGGTGAGCACATCGCCATGGGCCGCGTAGCTGGTCAGCGCCAGGAACATGGCCGCCGAATTGCTTCGGCGCACATCGGTGGTCGACACCAGCACTCCGCGCGACACATCGTAGGCCGAAGCGCCCTGCAGGTCCTTCCAGCGCTTGCGATCGAGCATCGTGCGCGTCAGCTTGATCATGTCGACGCCATAGATGCGTTCGCCCAGGGCCTTGGCCATGCCATTGGCCGCCAGGATCTTGGCGATGGGGGTCCAGCTGGCGATCACCATCGGCGTGTGAAAGGGCGAGGACTGCGCCATCGGCAGATTGGCCTTGCGGGCCGCATCGACGATCTGGTTGGCCGCGACCACGCCCGACGGGAAGAAGAAGTCAGGCATGCTGCCCGGGACCACCTTGCCCGCCATCTCGCGGCTGCCCACCCGCGTCACCTTCACCGGCAGCCGCTGCTCCGCCAGCACCTTGCGCACACGCTCGTCGGCAAAAAACGGCTCGACATCGAGCGCAATGATTCCGGTGAGTTCGGTCGCGCTGGCGATCGCTTCGCTGCGCGCCTTTTCGGCGACCTCGGTCTTCTGGCCCTGCATCGCGAAAAAGAGCGCGGCGCCGAAGCCGGCCAGCAGGATCAGGGTGAGCAGGACTTTGCCGACTTTGGACATCTGCGTGTGTTCTCCCGCGTCGCCATCTCAGGGCGGGCGCGCGCGAAGCGCCCGAAACTGCGGGGGAAGATACACCGGGGGGGCCGACCTTGGGAAACCGCACGGGCCCGCCCGCCCGCGGCGACCCGGCGCCGTGCCGCGGCTGGCCCGCGCATCGGCGGGCCCGAACTCAGGCGATCGCCTCGTCGAGCCACTCGATCCAGTGCCGCACCGGGGTGTCGGTGCCGCCTTGCAGATGGGCGATGCAGCCGATATTGGCCGACAGCACCATGGCGGGACCGCCGGCCTGCAGGTCGGACAGCTTGCGCTCGCGCAGCTGCTGCGAGAGCCCCGGCTGCAGCACCGAATACGTGCCCGCCGAGCCGCAGCACAGGTGCGCATCGGCCACCGGCTGCACCGTCACACCCAGCGACGCCAGCATCTGCTCGACCTCGCCGCGCACCTGCTGGCCGTGCTGCAGCGTGCACGGCGGATGGAACACCACGGGCGAGGCGCCGGGCTGGCGAACCAGTCCACCGGCCCGCTCGCTGGCCGCGGCGAATTCGCGCGGCAGCCACTGGGCGAGATCGAAGGTGGCCGCCACCAGCCGTTCGGCGCGCGGCCCGTACACCGGGTCGTCGCGCAGCAGATGAGCGTAGTCCTTGATCATGGCCCCGCAGCCCGAGGCGTTGATCAGCAGCGCCTCGGCCGGTGCCGGCATCCAGCAGCGGCAGCCAGGCATCCAGGTTGCGGCGCGCGTCGGCCAGCGCGCCCTCGTGGTCGTTCAGGTGCTGGCGGATCGCGCCGCAGCATCCGGTGCCCGGCGCGAACACCGACTGCACGCCGATGGCATCGAGCACGCGGATCGTCGCCGCGTCGATGCGCGGCATCATCGCCGGCTGCACACAGCCCGCCAGCAGCAGAACCTTGCGCGCGTGCTGGCGAACCGGCACCGGCCCCGGCTCGCGGCGCTCGGGCACCTTGTCGCGCAGCTTGGCCGGCAGCATCGGCCGCAGGGCCTGCCCGGCCCGCATGGCCGGATCGAACAGCCAGCGCCGCGTCATGCCCTCGCGCAGGGCGCCCCGCAGCAGACGCTGGGCCAGCGGCCGGGGCGTCTGGGCGTCGACCAGCTTGCGGCCGATGTCCACCAGGTGCCCGTAGCGCACGCCGGAGGGACAGGTGCTCTCGCAGTTGCGGCAGGTCAGGCAGCGGTCCAGGTGCGCCTGGGTGGCTGCGGTGGCCGGCTGCCCCTCGACGACCTGCTTGATCAGGTAGATGCGCCCGCGCGGACCATCGAGTTCATCGCCGAGCAGCTGGTAGGTGGGGCAGGTCGCCGTGCAGAATCCGCAGTGCACGCAGGTTCGCAGGATGGCTTGCGCTTCGATGCCGTCAGGGGTGGCCTTGAGCCAGTCCGCCAGGTGGGTTTCCATCGCCTCAGAGGTCTCCGTACAGGCGACCGGGATTGAAGATCCGGTTGGGGTCGAATTCGCGCTTCAGGCGCATGTGCAGGCGCGCGACGGCATCGGTGAGCGGATGGAAGGCGCCGACCGACTTGTCGCCGCCGCGAAACAGGCAGGCCGTGCCGCCGACCGCGGCCGCGGCCTCGCGCACGCTGGCCGCCGGCGCCTGGCTCGCATACCAGCGCAAGGCGCCGCCCCATTCGATGAACGGCTCGCCGACCATGGCCAGCACGGGCGCCACCGAAGGCACCGACAAACGCCACAGCGGGCCAGGCGTGTCCAGCACCGCCGCGCGGTGTTCGCGGACGTCGGCCCAGAAAGCCCTGGCCTCGGCGGGCTCCAGCGGCTTGGCGCCGTGCCGCTGGCGAAAGGTTTCGGTCGCCGCGCGCACGGCCGCCGCCGCCCCGGACAGCCGGACGACCAGGCTGCCCGCCGACCATGCGCTGGCCGACAGCGGCACCGGCTTGCCGGCCCATTGGTTCAGCCAGGCGAGCGCCTGCTTCTGATCGGCGGCCAGGGTGAGCGTGGCCTCGAGCGCCGGCACCGGCAGCACCTTCAGAGAAACTTCGGCGATCAGCCCCAGGACCCCCATCGATCCGCACAGGACCCGCGACACATCGTAGCCGGCGACGTTCTTCATCACCTGCCCGCCGAATCGCATCCACTGGCCGCGGGCATCGAGCAGGCATGCGCCGAGCACGAAGTCGCGCATCGCGCCGGCCGTGGCGCGGCGCGGTCCCGAGAGCCCGGCTGCCATCGCGCCGCCCAGCGTGGCCTGCTCGCCGAACGAGGGGGACTCGAAGGGCAGCATCTGCCCGGCCTTCGCGACGGCGGCTTCGAGTTCGGCCAGCGGCGTGCCGCAACGGGCGGTGATGACGAGTTCGGTGGGCTCGAACGAGACGATGCCACGATAGGCGCGCGTGTCGAACGGTTCGCCGCGCGGCGCCTGGCCGTAGAACGCCTTGGTGCCGCCGCCACGCAGTTCCAGCGCGGTGCCCGCGGCATCGGCAGCGCGGATGCGGTCTCGCCACTCGCTCAGCACGCGCGGCGCCGAATCGGGGATCGGGGATTGGCTCATCGAGGGTCTGGACCTGTCATCCCGTTCGCTCCATCAGATGCGCGGCCAGGAACGGGAATCGGAAAGAGGGAAAACGCAGATCAGAAACGCGCGGAATGTCGGCGAACGGCAGCCGTCCGCCATGAATGTGCATCTTGCCGTATTCGGCGCAGCGCGACGTGGTCGGGATGCCCTTGCCCGGATTGAGCAGCCCGGGCTCGTCGAAGGCGCGCTTGACCGCAAAGAACGCGGCACGTTCTTCGGGCGAGAACTGCACGCACATCGAATTGATCTTTTCGATGCCCACGCCGTGCTCGCCGGTGACCGTGCCGCCCAGTTCGACGCACAACTCGAGTATTTCTGCACCGAACAGTTCGGCCCGCTCCCACTGCGCCTGGTCGTTGGCATCGAACAGGATCAGCGGATGCAGATTGCCGTCGCCGGCATGAAAGACGTTCATGCAGCCCAGATCGTACTTGCGCTCCATCTCGACGATGGCGGTCAGCATCCGGCCCAGGTTCTTGCGCGGGATGGTGCCGTCCATGCAGTAGTAGTCGGGCGAGACGCGCCCGGCCGCCGGGAAGGCGTTCTTGCGGCCCGACCAGAAGCGCAGGCGCTCGGCCTCCGACTGCGAAACGCGGATCGCGGTGGCGCCGGAGCCTCGCAGCACCTCATCGATGCGACCGATTTCTTCCTCGACTTCTTCGGGCGTGCCATCGGACTCGGCCAGCAGAATGGCCTTGGCGTCCAGGTCATAACCGGCCTTCACGAAAGGCTCGACCGCCCGAGTGATCTTCTGATCCATCATTTCGAGGCCGGCCGGAATGATGCCGGCGGCAATGATGCTGGCCACCGCGTTGCCCGCCTTGACGACGTCGTCGAACGAGGCCATCACGACCCGTGCCACCAGCGGCTTGGGCACCAGCTTGACCGTGACCTCGGTGGCGACGGCCAGCATGCCCTCGGAGCCGATCATCAGCGCCATCAGGTCCAGGCCCGGGCAATCGAGCGCCTCGGAGCCGAATTCGACCGCCTCGCCATCGATGGTGAAGCCGCGCACGCGCAGCACGTTGTGCACCGTCAGGCCGTATTTCAGGCAGTGCACGCCGCCGGAGTTCTCGGCCACGTTGCCACCGATGCTGCAGGCGATCTGCGAGGACGGGTCGGGCGCGTAGTAAAGGCCGTGCGGCGCCGCCGCCTCGGAGATGGCCAGGTTGCGCACCCCGGGCTGGACCCGGGCCGTCCGCGCAACCGGATCGAGCGCCAGGATGCGGTTGAGCTTGGCCAGGCCGAGCACCACGCCCGACGCATGCGGCATCGAGCCGCCCGAAAGGCTGGTGCCGGCCCCCCGCGCCACCACCGGGACCTGCAGCAGAAAACAGGTTCGCAGCACCTGCGCCACCTGCGCCTCGGTCTCGGGCAGGGCCACGACCATCGGCAGCTGCCGGTACGCCGACAGGGCGTCGCACTCGTAGGGACGGGTGTCTTCGGCCCGGAAGAGCACACAGTGCGCGGGCAGGAATTCGCGCAGGCGCGCCGCCACCTCGGCCTGGCGCTCGGGCGTGCCGCGGGCCGAAACGTCGGCGAAACGCAATTCATCGGCAGGGGCGATGACAGCAGCTGAGGCGATTGAGTTCACCGCCCGGAGACTATCGTTTACCCTGCCAAAGTGAAATGCGGGAAAACGCGAAAGATCTTTGCGATCGAGGCACAACTGCCCCGGCGGTGAATTCCGAAACCCGTGCCGAGCCGTCCTGCGATGCCGCCTGCCCACGCTGCCCGACCCTTCCCGCTCGCCGGGTACCTGCTGCTGTTTGCCGGCATGTCGCTGGTCGGCACCTACGTGGCCTTGAGCAAACCGCTGACCACGGTCTTTCCGGTGTTCCTGCTGGCCTGGCTGCGCTTCGGCCTGGCCGCGATCGTGATGCTGCCCTGGACCCTGCCGCTGACCGGCCTCGCGCCGCACGGTCGAAGCCTGTTCCTGCAATCCTTTTTCGGCAATTTTCTGTTCTCGATCTGCATGCTCACCGGCGTCATGCTGACCTCGGCCAGCGCGACCGGCGTCATCCTGTCGACCCTGCCGGCCGTGGTCGCCGTGTTCAGCTGGCTGTTCCTTCGCGAACGCCTGGGCCCGCGGGCCTGGCTGGCGGTGTGCCTGGCGGTCGCCGGAGTGCTGCTGCTCACGCTGGCACGCACCGGTGCGGCCAGCGCAGGCTCGGCGCTGGGCAACCTGCTGGTGTTCGCCTGCGTGTGCTGCGAGGCGATCTACGTGATCCTGGGCAAGCGGCTGACCGCGAGCCTGTCGCCGATGCGGATCTCGGCGCTGATCAACCTGATCGGCCTGCTGCTGATGACGCCGCTGGGCCTTTGGCAGGCCAGCCAGTTCGATTTCGCCCAGGTCGGCGCCGGCAACTGGGCCCTGCTCGCGTTCTATTCGCTGTCGGCGAGCATCGCCTCGACCTGGCTGTGGCTGTCGGGCCTGAAGCAGGTGCCGGCCGGTCACAGCGGGGTGTTCACCATCGCGATGCCGCTGGCCGCCTGCGCGGTGGCGGTCGGCTGGCTGGGCGAACGGCTGAGCCCCGCACACTGGCTGGCCTTCGGCCTGGCGGTGGCGGGCATCGCGCTGATCGCGTGGCCGGGCGGCGCCCGCAAGGCCGGATCCGACTGACCTGCCACGACGCGCCGGCGCCGGCGCCGTTCAGTGCCGCCCCAGCATCAGGTCGAGGTTCTGCACCGCCGCCCCGCTGGCCCCCTTGCCCAGGTTGTCGAAGACGGCGGCCAGCAGGATCTGGTTCTCGCGCGGATTGGCGAAGACCGCCAGGCGCAGCCGGTCGCTGCCGTTCAGTGCCTGGGGATCGAGGTGTTCGAGCGTGTCCGACTGCGCCCGCGGCAGGACCTCGACCAGCGAGGCACCGGCGTAGTGTGACTGCAGGCAGTCGCGCAGGCGCGCCGCGCTGGCGCCGTCGGGCAGCAGCCGGCCGTGCAGCGCGATGGTCAGCACGATGCCCTGACGGAAAGCGCCGTAGGCCGGCACGAACACAGGACGCTGCGTCAGACCGGCGTGGGCCTGGATCTCGGGCGTGTGCTTGTGCGACAGGCCCAGGCCGTAGACCACGAAGGCGGGAGCATCGGCCGCGCCCGGGCCTTCGTGGGCCTGGACGCCTTCACGGCCCCGTCCGGAGTAACCGGACACGGCATGCACCGTGATCGGATGATCCTCAGGCACCAGGCCCGAGGCGACCAGCGGGCGCAGCAGCGCGATCGCGCCGGTCGGATAGCACCCGGGATTGGACACCCGGGTCGCGGCCGCGATCCGCGCGGACTGCGCCGGCTCCATCTCGGGAAAACCGTAGGTCCATCCGGCATCGGTCCGATGTGCCGAACTGGCATCGATGATCCGCACCTGCGCATGCGTGACAGCGGCCACGGCCTGGCGCGCCGCCGCATCGGGCAGACACAGGATCGCGACATCGCAGCCGTTGATGGCCTGCGCTCGCCAATGCGGATCCTTGCGCCGCCCGTCGGGCAGGGTCAGCAGCGAAATATCGGGGCGCCCTTCCAGCCGGCTGAGGATCTGCAGGCCGGTGGTGCCCTGGTCGCCATCGATGAAAACAGTGGGTTTCATGGGGATCCCTGATGCGGTGACCGACATGGTCGAGCAACGCGTAAGATCATGAAAGCTGAGTTTTCTGTTCGACCCGTTCAGAAATGGTGAATATCGGTGCGTGAACTGAATCTCGACCGGCTGCGCACTCTGGTGACGATTGCCGACCGCGGCTCGTTCGCGGCCGCCGCACGCTCGCTCCACCTGGCGCCGCCCACCGTCAGCCTGCACATCGCTGAACTCGAAGCCCGCCTGGGCGCCGCGCTGCTGGTGCGCCAGCGCGGCCCGGTCGTGCCGACCGGTGTGGGCGCCACGCTGATCGACCGGGCGCGCCGGCTGCTCGCACTGGCCGACGACACGCTCGATGTGGTGCAGCGCCAGATCCAGGGCAAGGCGGCACGGGTGCGTATCGGCGCCTCCACCGGCGCGATCGCCCATCTGCTGCCGCAGGCGCTGGCGGCGCTGGCCCGCGAACACCCGGGCATCGAGGTCGACGTGGCGGTCCTGACCTCGGAGGAAACGCTCGCCGGACTGACCGGCGCGCGCCTGGACATCGGCCTGGTGGCCCTGCCCCAGGTGCCGATCGCCGGCGTGCGTGTGGCGCCGTGGCGGCGCGATCCGGTCATGGCGTTCCTGCCTTCGTCCTGGTCGGCC
The DNA here is from genome assembly GCA_016710525.1 of Burkholderiaceae bacterium. GTDB lineage: Bacteria > Pseudomonadota > Gammaproteobacteria > Burkholderiales > Burkholderiaceae_E > Quisquiliibacterium. The sequence goes on along the minus strand of JADJVQ010000026.1, from coordinate 21,838 downwards.
CCCAAGGTCGCCACGCCGCTCTGGCTGGCGAGCCAGCCGCTGATCCTGAACGATGCCGGCACGCGGCTGTCGCGGCTGACCTCCGCGTGGTTCGCCAAGGCCGGCCTGGCGCCGCGGGCCCGCATCGAACTGAACTTCAACGACGCGATCCGCAGTCTCGTGGCGGCCGGCTACGGCGCGGCCCTGCTGCCGCACGAAGCCACCGGACTGGTGGCCGATCCGCGCATCACGATGCGGGCGCTGCGGCCCGCCCTCTGGCGAGCGCTGGGCATCGCGCACCGCAGCGACAAGCCCGAGGCCGCCACACGCCTCGTGCTGGACGTGCTCGCGCGCTTTCGCCAGACCTGAGCGCACGCTGTCTCAGGCATCCCGCGGGAAGCATCAGAACGCGGACGCTCCCAGGGCCGCGCGCACCCGGCCGATCACTGGCGTCCAGTCGCCAGCCGCACCCTGGCGAAACAGCCGCATCGACGGATACCACGGCGTGTCCTCGCGCTCGAGCATCCAGCGCCAGTCGGCAACCCAGGGCAGCAGGACCCAGCAGGCCTTGCCCATGGCGGCGGCCAGATGCGCGACCGCGGTGTCGACCGCGATCACGCCGTCAAGGTTTGCAACCAGCGCCGCGGTATCGGAAAAATCGCGCAGTTCCCCGCCCAGGTCGCGCAGGTTCGGCAGTGCGGCCATCGGCTCGCGGTCGCGTGCGGGCACCTGCTGCTGCAGGCTGACAAAATCGGCATCGGCATCCAGCAGCGGCGCCAGCTGGGCCAGGCCGATCGACCGGTTGAGGTCGTTGTCGTGGCTGACGTTGCCCTGCCAGGCCAGCCCGATCCGCGCACGCCTGCGCTCGCCCAGGCGCTGCGCCCACTGCGCCACCTTGTGCGGATCGGCGGCCAGGCAGGGCTGCATCGGCGGGATGCTGTCCAGGCGAGTCGCCATGGCCATCGGCAGGCTGAGCAGTGGGCAGTGCACATCGAAGTCCGGCAGGGGATCGCCGCGGGTCACCAGGGCCGCGACACCGGGCAGCTGCTCGAGCAAACCGCGCAGGGCCGGCTGCACTTCGAACACCACCCGAAGGCCGCGCGCGGCCACCCTGGGCACATATCGGCAAAACTGCAGCGTATCGCCGAAGCCCTGCTCGGCATGCAGCAGCACCGTGCGTCCCGCCGGCTCGGTCTCGCCACGCCACAACGGCCGCGCGAACCCGCGACGCCGGTTGCGCCAGAACGGCAGGTCCCAGCGCCGCTCGTGCTTGATCCAGCCGAGTTCGAAGTCGCCCATCGACAGCCGCGCCAGGCCTTCGTTGAAATTGGCATCCGGATGGTCCGGCTGGATCGACTGCGCACGCAGGTACGCCTGCAGGGCCTCGCGATGGCGATTCAGCGCCATCAGCGTATTGCCCCGGCCGTTCCAGGCGTGCACATAGTCGCCATCGAGCGCGAGCGCGCTGTCGTAGCCGGCCAAAGCTTCGTCCAGGCGTCCGAACGCCTGCAGCATATTGGCCCGGCCATTGCGGGCGTGCAGGTGTCCGGGCCGTACCTGCAGAGCCTGCTCGTAGCGGGCCAGCGCCTCGCGCCGTCGGCGCAACGCGTCGAGCGCATTGCCGAGGTCGTTCAGGGCATCTGCATGATCGGGCTTCAGGCGGACGAGCCGCTCGAAGCACGCCACGGCCTCCTCGAGCCGCCCCTCGGCTGCATGGCGGGTGGCCTCCCGAAACAGCGCTTCGCCGTCGACCACCCAGGGCGGCAGCGATGCTGTTGCCGCGGCGCCGAAACGGTGGGCCTCGGGCGTGCCGCGGGCAGGCGCGCGCTCGCTCAGCGACGCCAGCGGCTTGGGCACAAAGGGTGGGGGGTTCTTCATCGACGCACGCCCAGTTCGGGGGATTTCACCCAGTTATTGATCGACAGCCCTCCGAAACCCCCGAAAATGGCGGGAAATCCGAGGCTTTCGGCCTGGCACGGAATCTGCATGATTGAAATGGTAAATTTTTCCAGAAGAGATACCCCATGATCCTCGAATCCAGCCTCGCCGAAGTCATCCTCAAGCGCAAGGGAGCCGACGATCCTGCCGGCGATGACCGCGGCGGCAACAGCGGCGGCGGCGGAATCGACGACAGTCCCTCGGACTCCCTGTCGTCCTCGTCCTCCTCCTCGTCCACCTCGTCATCGGCGTCTTCTTCAACGGCGTCTTCGTCCTCGTCGGCATCTTCGTCCTCGACGGCCGCGTCGTCTTCGGCGTCGTCTTCGGCGTCGTCTTCGGACTCGTCGGCATCGAGCAGCGCCACGAGTTCGTCCACCGACGACTCGAGCGCCAGTGCCTCCGGTGCCAGCCAGAGCACCAGCGATTCGAGCAGCAGCGCGGCCAGCGGCTCGTCGGCAGCCTCCTCGGCATCCAGTTCGCCTTCGAGCAGCCAGGACGACAGTGCCCCGGGTTATGGCCGCCACTCGAGCTTCCTGTTCGATCCGGCCGCCTACCTGGCGATGAACCCGGACCTCGGCGGAAAGATCGAACTGGGTTCGGCGCTGCAGCACTTCCTCTCCGCCGGCGGGGCCGAAGATCGAAATCCGACCCGCTGGTTCGACGCCGACTTCTACCGCGCCAGCAACACCGACCTGCGCGGCGGCGGATTCGACGACGCGACGCTGTTCCAGCACTTCAACCGCTACGGCGTCTGGGAAGGCCGCGCGCCCAGCGACACATTCGCGCACTTCGACGGCGGGCGGTACCTGCGCGACAACCCCGATGTCGCCGCGTATGTGAACAGCCACCTCGACGACTTTCTCGGCAGTTCGACCAACGGCGCCATTGCGCATTTCATGATCTATGGCTCGCACGAGTCCCGGTCGGGCTACGACGATTCGGGCCACCACATCGATCCGGGCCTGTTCGCGTGAGGCCCCGGGCGCTCGCGCGGGCGCCCGGCATTTGACAAGACCCCGCCCGGGTCGGCAAGCTTCGCGACAGTTGATTGACTGCGGCGGGAGAGATCACCCGCGCATTCGCGGGTGGCGCCGAAGGTGTATCGCCCCGAAAACTCTCAGGCAAAAGGACTGCCGCAGTTTCGACTCTCTGGAGAGAAGGCGCGTGGGCAAGAACCGGATGTGGATCCCCCGGTTCCTGATCGCGGCGGCCTCGCCGAAGGAAACAGGTGAACCGCCGGTCAAACGGCGGCCACTGAATGTCTCAGGCAAACGGACAGAGGGGGTGCCCAGCAGGATGGCCATGCGGCCATCCCCCATGCGGTCACCGTCCGCCCAGGAGCCCTCGATATGCAAAACCCCCCGGAACTCAAATACACCGCCAGCCACGAATGGCTGCGCGACAACGGCGATGGCACCGCCACCGTCGGCATCACCTTCCATGCGCAGGACGCGCTGGGCGAACTGGTGTACGTCGAGTTGCCCGAAGCCGGCCGCCAGGTGAGTGCCGGCGAGGCCTGCGTCGTGGTCGAATCGACCAAGGCAGCGTCCGACGTCTATGCGCCGGTCGATGGCGAGATCATCGAAGTCAATCCTGCCCTCGCCGACGCGCCCCAGACCGTCAATGACGCACCCTTCTCGGACGGCTGGCTGTTCCGCGTTCGGATGAACAAGCCGGCCCAGCAGGCCGAACTGCTCAACGCCGACACCTACACCGCCGGCCCCGGCGCGGCCTGAGGAGCGCCCGCCATGAGTTCAGCCGATGCCATCGGCGGCGTTCGTTCGCTGTTCGCCGACGACGAGTTCCACGCCCGCCACCTGGGCCCTTCGGTGGCCCAGGAGAGCGCCATGCTCGAGGCGCTGGGTTATCCGGCCCGCGCCGATCTGATCGATGCCACGGTACCGGCCTCGATCCGCCTGGACCGCGACCTGGCGCTGCCCGATCCGGTCTCCGAAGCGGGCGCCCTGGCGCAATTGCGCGAACTGGCGTCGCGCAACCAGGTCTGGCGCTCGTACATCGGCGCCGGCTATCACGGCACGCTCACGCCCGAGCCGATCCGTCGCAATGTGCTCGAAAACCCGGGCTGGTACACCGCCTACACGCCCTACCAGGCCGAGGTGGCGCAAGGCCGCCTCGAATCCCTGCTCAATTTCCAGCAGATGGTGATCGACCTCACCGGCCTGCCGATCGCCAATGCCTCGCTGCTCGACGAAGCCACCGCCGCCGCCGAGGGCATGGCCCTGTGCCGACGCGCCTCGCGCAGCAAGGCGCAGTGCTTCTTCGTCGACGCCGGCACCCATCCCCAGGTGATCGCCGTGGTCAGCACCCGTGCGCGCTGGCTCGGGTTCGACGTGACCGTGGGCGATCCAAGGCGCGACCTCGATCCGGCCGCCGTGTTCGGGGCCCATCTGCAGACCCCGGACACCCGTGGCCAGGTGCACGACTACGGCGATGTGATCGCCGCGCTCCACGCGGCCGGCGCCAAGGTGTGCGTGGGCAGCGATCCGCTGGCCCTGATGCTGGTCCGCACCCCGGGCGCCATGGGCGCGGATGTGGCGATCGGCTCGGCCCAGCGCTTCGGGGTGCCGATGGGATACGGCGGACCGCATGCGGCGTTCATGGCCACCCGCGAAGAACTGGTGCGCATGATGCCCGGCCGGCTGATCGGCGTCTCGAAGGATGCCGCCGGCAATCCGGCACTGCGCATGGCGCTGCAGACCCGCGAGCAGCACATCCGCCGCGACAAGGCGACCAGCAACATCTGCACCGCGCAGGCATTGCTGGCCAACATGGCGGCGTTTTATGCGGTTTATCACGGCCCCCAGGGACTGCTGCGCATCGCGCTTCGGGTGAATGCGCTGACCCGGCTGCTGGCGCGGCTGATCGCGCCCCGGCTCGTGCCCGTGCACGCCTGCTACTTCGACACCCTGCTGATCGATGCCGGCAGCGCCGCGGCGGACATCGTCGCCCGGGCGGGCGAGCACCGCATCAACCTGCGTTCATTCGGTGCGGGGCTGCTGGGCGTGAGCCTGGACGAAACCGTCACGCTGGCCGACATCGCCGATCTCGCGCAGGCCTTCACCGGGAGCCGGCCCGACGGCGCCGCGATGGAACTCGCGCTCGATGCCCTGGGCGTGGAGCCCGACAGCCTGCCCGCGCCGTTGCGGCGCACCGAGCCCGTGCTCACCCATCCGGTCTTCAACCGGTATCACAGCGAGACCGAGTTCATGCGCTATCTCAAGCGCCTTGAAAACCGGGACATCTCGCTGGTCCACTCGATGATTCCGCTGGGCTCGTGCACGATGAAGCTCAATGCCGCCGCCGAGATGGCGCCGGTCACCTGGCCCGAGTTCGCCGACCTGCATCCGTTCGCCCCCGAAGCGCAGGCGCTGGGCTACCGCGCGATGCTGGGCCAGCTGGGTGAATGGCTGGCCGAGATCACCGGTTTCTCGGCCGTGTCGTTCCAGCCCAATTCGGGCGCTCAGGGCGAATATGCGGGCCTGCTGGCGATCCGCAACTATCTGATCGCACAGGGCCAGGGCCATCGCGATGTCTGCCTGATCCCCGCGTCCGCGCATGGCACCAATCCGGCCTCGGCGCAGATGATGGGCCTGAAGATCGTGGTCGTGGCCTGCGATGCCCAGGGCAACGTCGACATGGCCGATCTGTCGGCCAAGATCGCCGCGCATCGCGATGCGCTGGCCGTGCTGATGGTCACCTACCCGTCCACCCACGGCGTATTCGAGGGCACGATCCGCGCAATCTGCGCGCAGGTCCACGAGGCCGGCGGCCAGGTCTACATGGACGGCGCCAACCTGAACGCGCAGGCCGGCCTCACGCAGCCCGGCCTGATCGGCGCCGACGTGTGCCACATGAACCTGCACAAGACCTTCTGCATTCCGCACGGCGGCGGCGGTCCGGGCATGGGCCCGATCGCGGTCGCCGCTCACCTGGCCGCGCACCTGCCGGCGGATCCGGCCGCACCCGATGCGGCCGCGGGCAACGGGGCGGTCTCGGCCGCACCGCTGGGCAGCGCACTGATCACCACGATCTCCTGGATGTACATCCGGATGATGGGCGCCAGCGGCATCCGCAAGGCCACCGAGGTCGCGATCCTCAATGCGAACTACATCGCCCACCGGCTGCGGGGCTGTTTCCCCGTGCTCTATACCGGCGAGAACGGCCGGGTCGCCCACGAGTGCATCCTCGACATGCGGCACCTGAAGGCCGACTACGGCATCAGCGCCGAAGACGTCGCCAAGCGGCTGATGGACTACGGCTTTCATGCGCCCACGCTGTCCTTCCCGGTGGCCGACACCCTGATGATCGAGCCCACCGAGTCCGAGTCCAAGGAAGAGCTCGACCGTTTCTGCGACGCGATGATCTCGATCCACGCCGAACTTCAGGCGATCGCGCGGGGCGAACTCGACCGGCTGGACAATCCGCTGAAGGGGGCTCCGCATACCGCCCAGGAAATCGCCGGCCCCTGGGCGCACGCGTATTCGCGCGAACAGGCCGCCTATCCGCTCGCCTATCTTCGCGTGGCCAAGTTCTGGCCCAGCGTCAAGCGGGTCGACAACGCGGCCGGCGACCGCCAGCTGATCTGCACCTGTCCGCCGGTCAGCGACTACGCCTGAGCACCGGAGAGACGGCATGACACACGACGCAAACGCACCCCTGGCCCACGTGCCGCTCGATTCGCTGCACCGCGAACTGGGCGCCAAGATGGCGGGCTTCGCCGGCTGGGACATGCCCATCCAGTACCCGGCCGGGCTGAAGGCCGAACATCTGCACACCCGCACGAAGGCGGGGCTGTTCGATGTCTCGCACATGGGACAGCTCGCCATCAGCGCGCGCGACGGCCGCCTCGACACCCTGCACCGGCAGCTCGAGGCCGCGCTGCCGGTCGACTTCGAGGGCTGGCCGCCCGGGCTGCAGCGCTATTCGATGCTGCTCAACGACCAGGGCGGGATCGAGGACGATCTGATGCTGGTCAACCTGGGCGACCAGGTGCGCATGGTGGTCAACGCCGGCAATCGGGAACACGACCTGGCACTGCTGCGCGCGCTGTGCCCCGAACTGGATATCCACTGGGTCGACGCGGCGCTGGTGGCGCTGCAGGGCCCGCTGGCGCAGGCGGCGCTCGAGCGCCTGGACCCCGGATGCGCCGGCATGCTGTTCATGCAGTCGCGCACGCTCAGCCTGCTGGGCGCCGAGTGCTTCACCACCCGCTCGGGCTACACGGGCGAAGACGGCTACGAGATCTCCCTGCCGCGCGATCAGGCGCAGGCCATCGTGCGGCGTGCTCGACGATCCCACGGTGGCGCCGATCGGGCTGGGAGCGCGCGACACGCTGCGCCTGGAGGCGGGCCTGCCGCTGCACGGCAACGACATCTCGCCGTCCGTGACCCCGATCGAGGCGGGATTGGGCTTCGCGATCCCGAAGTCACGCCGCTCGGGCGGGCAGAAGGCCGGCGGGTTTCCGGGCGCGCAGGCCCTGCTGCGTCAGATGGCCGACGGCGCGCATCGCAAGCTGGTCGGCCTGAGCTCCTACGATCCGGTGCCGGTGCGCCCGCATGCCCAGATCGTCGACAGCCATGACAAGGTGGTCGGCGAGGTCACCAGCGGCACGGTTTCACCGTCGCTCGGCCGGCCGGTGATGCTGGCGATGCTCGATGCCGAAGTCATCCGCGAAAGCGGCAACACCACGCTGAAGGCGGTGGTGCGCGATCGGCGGCCGGTTGTCCACCTGACACCGCTGCCCTTCGTGGCCAAGCGCTACAAGCGCTAATGCGGGGAACGCGGTCGTCTTGTCCTGATCCACCGCCTGCACCCGCGGCGGACCCGGCCGGGCAGACCGCTACGCACGCGGCCCGCTGACCGCCCGGCGCCGGCCCGAGACAGCATGCTCGGCGCGCGCCAGCGCCGACTCGGGAGTGTCGTCGGCCTGCAGTTCGATCAGCGCATATCGCGCCTCGATGTGGCGCTGATAGCCGGAGTGCCGGATCTCCAGGTCACCGAGCGCGCGGCGCACGCGTTCGACCAGCGGATGCGCCGCCTGCAGCCCCGCCCCTGGCATCAGCACGGCAAAACTCGCGCCGCTGAGCCGGCCGATGCAATCCCCCTCGCGGACCAGCCTGCGCAGCGTTGCGACGATCGAGCAGAGCGCCGCATCGCCCACCGAATGGCCGCAGGTGTCGTTCAGTTCGCGGAAGTGCTCCGCCTGCATCAGCAGCAGGCACGCCGGCGGCCCGTCCGCGCGCCCCTGGTTCATCTGAACCCGCAGCAGCTCGGAGAACCAGGCCCGGGTCCAGGCCCCTGTCAGGGAATCGCTGCGGCTGGCGTGCTCGAGGCGCTGGGTCAGCTCCTGCCGTTCGGTGAAGTCTTCGAACACGCACAGGATGCTGGTCGGTCGGCCGCGTTCGTCGCGCTGCGCCAGCGTCGTGAGGTGCATCGACAGCACGCCGCCATCCGGATGGCGCCAATCGCAGGGATGGTCACGCAGGCTGCCCAGCACCCCTGTCGGCCCGCTGAACCGTTGCAGGTCGCTTGCGCTGTTGTCGGTCATGAAATCGCAGGGCCGGCGGCCCAGCACCGCGTCGGCGCGCCGGCCGATGCGCTGCAGCCAGGCCTGGCTGGCCTCGGTGATGCGGCCCTGGGCATCGAGCACGCACAGCAGCAGCGGCGATACCTGCAGGATCGCGGGCCAGTGCGCACCCAGCCCTTCGTGGGCACGGACGCGGGTCGGATCGGGAACAACGGGGGCGGCGAGGGACATGGCGAGACTCTCCGATAGCCTCGACGATATCGGCCTCGCGGCCTCGCCCGGGAGGGCTGGATGGACTGGCCAGCCGCCGGCACCCGATCGACGGTGACCGGCCGCCTGGAACTCACAAGCGACCATGATGTCTAGACCCGCTGCAGCCGATGGACCAGCTCGGCCTTGTTGTTCACATCCAGCTTGCGATAGGCGCGATAGATCTGATTGCGCACGGTCGCCGGCGCCACGGACAGCGCGTGCGCGATCTCGACGTAGGTTTCGCCGCGGGCATATCGCTTCGCCACGACCAGCTCGCGGGGCGTCAGGTCATCGAGGGCCGAACGCCGCCTGGCCTCCAGCAGCAGCAGTTGCCCGACGGTTTCGCGCATCTCGATCACCACCCGTGAACCGGTGTGGCGCCGACCGGGAGCGAGACTCGCGCGCAGCGCCAGTGGCAGTTCGGCGTCGCGCCATCCGGGCCATTCCTGGTGGATCAGATCGACGAATCCCGGCCCCACGTCATGCAGCAGCCCCTGGCTGTCGCTCAATGCCCAGGGCGAAGCGTGCTGCGCGCCCTCCGGATCGCGCAGCTGATTGACCCGGCAGATCCGGTTGGCCTCGAAGAGATGCGGCACGACGGCCTGCATCATCCGGCGATCGGCTTCGGCGAAGGGCTTGCGGGCGTCATGGCGCCAGAGGGTGGCGAACTCGTTGAGCGAGGAGACCGGCTCGATCAGCACCACGCCCATCGACCATTCGACCTGGAACGGGCGCCCGAAGTTCCGGTAGATGTCGGTCTGCTCGAAGGCCTCGCGACTCATCAGGTCCGAAAACAGCATCACCCGCCCCGGCGAACGCGAGACCGCCTCGCGAAAGAAGTCCTGTTCGATGAACCGGGGGTATTCGTCGAGGATGCGCGGCGAACAGCGATGCAGGTGCACGCGATGCACCTGCAGCGGCCGCTCCGAGCCGCTGCCCCACCAGGCTGAGTCGAAACGGATCAGGCGACCGAGGTGCTCGAAGACCCAGTCCTTGAAGCCGGCGTGGGGAATCTCCCGGCTGGTCCGATGCAGTTCGAGCAGGAACTGACTGAGACCCTCGAGCAAGGCGCCCCCCCCAAGTGGACTCAGATCCGGAAGATCTTCCCGGGGTTCAGGATGTTGTCCGGATCGAAGCTGCGCTTGATCCGGCGCATCAGGTCGATGGCGTCCTCGCCCACTTCCTCGACCAGGAAACCCATCTTGTGCAGACCGATGCCATGCTCGCCCGTGCAGGTGCCGTCCATGCTCAGCGCCAGGCGGACGATTTCATCGTTCAGGCGCTCGGCCTCTTCCATCTCCTTCGGGTCGTCGGGATCGATCAGCAGGACCGCGTGGAAATTGCCGTCGCCCACATGGCCCAGGATCATGGTCGGAAACTTGGCGGTGTCGAGGATGCGGCGGGCGCCCGCGATCGAATCGGCCAGGCGCGAGATCGGCACGCAGGTGTCGGTCGAGATCGCGCGGCACCCCGGGCGCACCTGCAGGCAGGCGAAATACGCGTTGTGCCGTGCGTTCCACATCCGGGTGCGGTCTTCGGGGCGACTGGCCCATTCGAAATCCTGCCCGCCCTGCTCGCTGGCGATGGCCTGCACCAGTTCGGCCTGCTCGCGCGCCGACGCCTCGGTGCCGTGAAACTCGAAGAACAGCGTGGGCGCCTCGCGCATCGTGGTGTGGCTGTGCGCGTTGATCGCCCGGATCGAGTGTTCGCACAGATATTCGCTGCGTGCCACCGGCACACCGAGCTGGATCGTCTGGATGACCGTCCGCACGGCCTGCGCCATCGACGGAAAACTGACGACGGCTGCGCTCATGGCCTCGGGAACCGGGTAGAGCTTCAGCGTGATCTCGGTGATGACCCCCAGCGTGCCCTCCGAACCGATGAACAGGCGGGTCAGGTCGTAGCCCGCCGACGACTTCTTCGCACGGCCCGCGGTCCGGATCACCTTGCCATCGGCGGTGACGACCGTCAGCGACAGCACGTTTTCGCGCATCGTGCCATAGCGCACCGCATTGGTGCCAGACGCACGCGTAGCGCACATGCCGCCGATGCTGGCGTCGGCCCCCGGGTCGATCGGAAAGAACAGGCCGGTGGACTTCAGATGCTCGTTGAGCTGTTTGCGCAGCACGCCTGCCTGCACGGTCACGGTCAGGTCATCGGCATTGACCGACAACACCCGATTCATCTGCGACAGGTCCAGCGTGACCCCACCCTGGATCGCCAGCAGATGTCCCTCGAGCGAGGAACCCGCACCGTAGGCGATCAGCGGGTAGCGGTGCTCGCCGCACAGCGCGACGACCTGCGCCGCCTCCTCGGTGGTATGCGCGAAAACAACGGCCTCGGGCGGCGTCGCGGGAAACGGCGACTCGTCGCGGCCGTGGTGGTCGCGCACCGCCTGCGCCACCGAAAAGCGATCGCCGAAGCGGGCCTTGAGCGCCGCACCGAGGTCGGCCGGCAACGGGCGTCGCAGTTCGGCCAGGAAAGGACTGGGGTGATTCATGCTTGGTCTCCTGATGCTTCGCGCGTGTTGGCAAAGCGCATCCCGGGATTCTAGTCGCCCCCGACCGGAGGCGCCGGCGAAGCGCTTTGTTACCATCGCGGCCGGGTCGGCCCTGCTTCGGGCATGCGAATTGCATCCCCCGGCCAGGGGCGCCGATGCGCCAATCTGGTTCAAGGAGAAGAATATGCGCTTTCGCAGCACGACATCCCGGCTTGCCGGCCTGGTTCTGGCCACTCTGATCGGTGCCAGCGCCGCCCAGGCCCAGGAAACCAAGATCAAGTTCCAGCTCGACTGGCGATTCGAGGGGCCCGCCGCGCTCTTCCTCGCGGGCAAGGCCAAGAACTACTACCAGCAGGAAAAGCTCGACGTCACCATCGACGCCGGCAACGGCTCGGGCAACGCGGTCAACCGCGTCGCCTCGGGCGCCTACGACATGGGCTTTGCCGACCTCGCCGCCCTGATGGAATTCCACGGCAACAACCCCACCGCCCCGAACAAGCCGGTGGCGGTGATGATGGTCTACAACAACACGCCCGCCGCCGTGTTCGCGCTGAAGAAGTCGGGCATCAAGCTTCCCGCCGACCTGGTCGGCAAGAAGCTGGGCGCGCCGGTGTTCGACGCCGGCCGCAAGGCCTTCCCGATCTTCGCCAAGGCCAACGGCATCGATCTGACGAAGGTCAGCTGGGTCTCGATGGACCCGCCGCTGCGCGAGACCATGCTCGCCAAGGGCGATGTCGATGCCATCACCGGCTTCTCGTTCACCTCGCTGCTCAACCTGAACGCCCGCGGCGTGAAGGATGAGGACATCGTGATGCTGCCCTACCCGCAGTTCGGGGTGAAGCTGTATGGCAACGCGATCATCACCTCCGAGGCCTTCCTGAAGAAGAACCCCGAGGCGGTCAAAGCCTTCCTGCGGGCGTTCACCAAGAGCGCGCGCGATGTCATCGCCGATCCGGACGGCGCGATCAAGTTCGTCAAGGAACGCGATGCGATCATCGACGAAGCGCTCGAAAAACGCCGTCTGAAACTCGCGATCAGCGGATCGATCGCGACCGCGGACGCGCGCGCCGAAGGGTTCGGCGAGGTCCGCGGGCCGCGCCTGTCGCTGATGGCTTCGCAGGTGGCCGACGCATTCGCGACCAAGGACCGGATCAATCCGGACAAGATCTGGGATGGCAGCTTCCTGCCGGCAAAAGACGCGCGCAACATCCTGGGCAAGTAGGCTGAACGTCGTCTCCTGACAGGTGCCCCCCGATGCCCGAAGCGTTCGTCGATTTCAACCAGGTCTGGCTTGCCTACAACGAGGAGCTGCTCGAGCGCAACGAATTCGCGATCGAGGACATCACGCTCACCACCGGCGAGGGCGAGTTCATCGCGATCGTCGGGCCCTCGGGCTGCGGCAAGTCGACCTTCATGAAGCTGGCCACCGGCCTGAAGATGCCCAGCCGCGGCACGGTGCGCATCGGCGGCCAGCAGGTCACCGGGCCGATCAAGATCGTCGGCATGGCCTTTCAGGCGCCCACGCTGCTGCCCTGGCGCACGACCATCGACAACGTGCTGCTGCCGCTGGAGATCGTCGAGCCCTACCGCTCGCAATTCAAGAAGCGCAAGGAGGAGTACCGCGAGCGCGCCCGCCGGCTGCTGGCCACCGTCGGACTGCAGGGCTATGAGGACAAGTTCCCGTGGCAGTTGTCCGGCGGCATGCAGCAGCGTGCCTCGATCTGCCGGGCCCTGATCCACGAGCCGCGCATGCTGCTGCTCGACGAGCCGTTCGGCGCGCTCGATGCCTTCACCCGTGAGGAGCTGTGGAACGTGCTGCGCGACCTGTGGACCGCGCAGCGCTTCAACGTCATCCTGGTCACCCATGACCTGCGCGAGGCGGCCTACCTGGCCGACACGGTGTACGTGATGAGCAAGCGCCCGGGCCGCATCGTGACGCGCCGCGACATCGACCTGCCGCGCCCGCGCGATCTCGAGATCACCTACACCAAGCAGTTCACCGACCTGGTGCACGAGCTTCGCTCGCGGATCGGCGAGATCCGCAAGTCATAAAGGACGCACCGTGGCCCGCAAGAAGAACCTCGAGACCATCGCCCCCTGGGGACTGCTGATCGCCTCGATCCTGCTCTGGCAGCTGATCTGCGCGGCCTTCGATGTGTCCGAGTTCGTGTTCCCCAGCCCGCTGCAGATCGTGCGTTCGCTGATCGAATTCGCCGTGCCGATCGCCGAACACGCCTGGCGCACGTTCTGGACGACCATGGTCGGCTTCGCGATTTCGATCGTGGTGGGCGTCGTGCTCGGATTCGTGATCGGCTCCTCACGGCTGGCCTATGCCGCGATGTACCCGCTGATGACCGCCTTCAATGCACTGCCCAAGGCGGCATTCGTGCCGATCCTGGTCGTGTGGTTCGGGATCGGCGTGGGGCCGGCGATCCTCACCGCGTTCCTGATCTCGTTCTTCCCGATCATGGTCAACATCGCGACCGGCCTGGCCACGCTCGAACCCGAACTCGAAGACGTGCTGCGCGTGCTGGGCGCCAAGCGGCTGGATGTGCTGATCAAGGTGGGCTTGCCGCGCTCGATGCCCTACTTCTTCGCGTCGCTGAAGGTGGCGATCACGCTGGCCTTCGTCGGCACCACCGTGTCCGAGATGAACGCCTCCAACGAGGGTATCGGCTACCTGCTGATCTCGGCCGGCTCGGCGATGAAGATGCCGCTGGCCTTCGCCGGCCTGGTGGTCATCGCCGCGATGGCCATGGCGATGTACGAACTGTTCTCCTGGATCGAGCGCCACACCACGGCATGGGCGCATCGCGGGCAGACATGACATCGCCACGCGGTGCGTGCGAGCCGGTGTCAGAATGGGGCGCCGGGCCGCGCGGCTCACCGCGCCGGGAGACTCGCCTTGGAACTGCTGATCCGAACCGACCGCGTCCAGGTTCACCTGCTGCGCCAGCTGCTCGCGATGCATGGCATCAAGGCGCACATCTTCAACGAACACATGCAAAGCGTTGCCGGCGAAGTGCCCCTCGACGCGGCTCTGCCGCAGCTGTGGCTGGATGACGAGCTTGACCGCGTGCGCGCGCTGGCGCTCCTGCGCGAACACGAAGTCTCGCGCCAGCGCACTGGCAGCCACTACTGCCGGCAGTGCCGCGAAGAAAACCCGGCCTCGTTCGAGCTGTGCTGGCACTGCGGCGCCGAGCTCTGAAAGGCCCGGTGATACGATCCTCGGCCAGCCGTGCGTGGCACCGCACTCCACTGACTTCGTTCACCTGAAAGCCGTCCGACACCATGGGTCAGCTCACCACGCACATCCTCGATACCGCGCAGGGCAAACCGGCCGGCAATGTCCGCATCGAACTTTTCGCGATGGATGGCCAGCCGATCAAGCTGCTCGAGGCACGAACCAACCGCGACGGCCGATGCGACGCGCCGCTGCTGGCGGGCGGCGAATTCCGGCCGGGACGCTATCAGCTGGTTTTTCATGTCGGCGAGTATTTCCGCGCGCAGGGCCTGCCGGTGGCTGATCCGCCCTTCATCGACCAGGTGCCGCTGGCGTTCGGCGTCGCCGACGCCCAGGCTCACTACCACGTGCCCCTGCTGGTCTCGCCCTGGAGCTACTCCACCTACCGGGGCAGCTGAGCGGCGCCCGCTCGGGGGCCGGGGGCCGGGGCGCTCGCGCCCCTCAGGCCGGCGCGCCACTCAGCCCGAAGGCGGCGGGCACGCGCAGCAGCGCATCGAGCAGCACCCGGGTGGCCAGTCCTGCATCCGGCGCGCTCAGGGTTTCGTCGGGATGATGGCTGATGCCGCCGTTGCCGCAACGCACGAACAGCATCGCGGACGGCGCCAGCGCCGGAAAAACCATCGCGTCGTGCCCCGCGCCGCTGGGCAGATGGCGCACGGCCAGTCCGCGAGCGGCGATCGCCTGCGCCAGGCAGTCCTGCAGCAGCGGATGACAGGGCGCGGCATCGGCCAGGTACAGCGGCTCGCGGCGCAGCGCGATACGACGGCGGGCGGCGATCCGGTCGCACTCGGCCTCGATGTCGGCGATCGCCGCGCGCCGCAGGCTGTCCAGCCCGCTGCGCACATCGATGCTGAACACCACATCCTGGGGAATGACGTTGACCGCCCCGGGCAGCACCTGCAGGCGCCCCACGGTGGCGACCAGTCCGGATCGCTCGTTGCCGATGCGCTCGATCGCCAGCACCATTTCGGCTGCGGCGGCCAGGGCATCCTGGCGCGCACCCATCGGCACCGTGCCCGCATGCCCGGCCAGCCCGGCGAGCGTGACGATGGAGCGCTGGGCGCCGGCAATGGCCGTGACCACGCCCAGGGGCAATCCTTCGTTGAGCAGCACGGGTCCCTGCTCGATATGGGATTCGAGATAGGCCAGCGGCGGACGCGCCCGGCGATCGATGCCGGGCCAGGCCTGCGGATCGCAGCCGAAGGCTTGCAGCGCCTCGGCCAGCGAGACGCCTTGCGCATCGCGCACGGCAAGCCAGGCCGGGTCGAACTGGCCGGCCATCGCCTTGCTGCCGATCAGCGTGACGCCGAAGCGCACACCCTCTTCGTCGCCGAAGGCCACGACTTCGACGGCGACAGGCAGCCGGCGCCGCTGCCGGTGCAGCTCGGCCACGCAGGCGATGCCCGAGAGAATGCCGAACAGGCCATCGTAGCGACCGGCGTTGCGCACCGAGTCCATGTGCGAGCCGATGATCACCACCGGCGCATCCGGATGGGCGCCTTCGTATCGGCCAACCAGATTGCCCAGCGCGTCGTAGCCGCAGTGCATGCCGGCGGCACGCATCAGCGACGCGATGTAATCGCCTGCCGCACGGTGCTCGGCACTGAGATAGGTGCGCGTCAGGCGGGGCGGGTCTTCGGTGAATTCGGCGAGCCGATCCGCCTGCGCGAGCAGTTCGAGACCCAACTGTTCGACACCCGAATCCATGACGGTTCCCGCACGACAACAAGGAGCCAAATGTTAGCATTCGAGACGACTTCGGCCCGCTCGGGCAAGGGACTCCATGGCGAGCATTGAGCGCATCAACGCATACACCCCGGCCGAGTTTTCGGCGGCCTTCGGCAAGGTCTACGAGCATTCGGCCTGGATCGCCGAGCGCGCCTTCGCACAGCGCCCGTTCGCCAGCGACACGGCCCTGCTGCTGGCCTTGTGGGGCGTGGTGCAGTCGGCATCGCCCCAGGAACAGCTCGCGCTGCTCAATGCCCACCCCGAACTGGCCGGCAAGGAGGCCCAGACCGGCACGCTGACCGACGCCTCGACCCATGAGCAAAGCGTCGCGGGCCTGGGCACGCTCGATGCGTCGCAGCGCGCCCAGCTCAGCGAGCTGAACCGGCAGTACCTCGCCCGATTCGGGTTTCCGTTCATCATCTGCGCGCGTCTGAACAGCCGAGATGCGATCTTCGGCATCCTGCGCGCGCGCCTCACCAATTCGCGCGACCAGGAACTGCAGAACGCGCTGACCCAGGTCGGCCAGATCGCCCGTCTTCGACTGCTGGACATCCTGGCCGAGCCTTGACGCGCGCAGGGTCACCCGCGCCGCCCGGGCCGGCTTGGGTAAACTGCGGTCATGGGAAACAGACTCAGTCAGATAGCGACCCGCACCGGCGACGATGGCTCCACCGGCCTGGGTGACGGCAGCCGCACCCGCAAGGACAGCCTGCGCGTGGTGGCGCTGGGCGACGTCGACGAACTCAATTCCACCATCGGGCTGCTGCTGACCGAACCGATGCCGACCGATCTGCGCGAAGCCTTCATCGACATCCAGCACGACCTGTTCGATCTGGGCGGCGAGTTGTGCATCCCGGGCTACGAGAATGTCAGCGATGCCCAGGTGGCCCGGCTCGACGAACTGCTGGCCACGCACAACGCCACCTTGCCGCGGCTGCAGGAATTCATCCTGCCTGGCGGCTCGCGAGCCGCCGCCATCGCCCATGTCGCGCGCACGGTGTGCCGCCGGGCGGAACGGGCGGTGGTGGCGCTGGGCGCCGAAGAACCGGTGCGGCCGGCCTGCCGGCAATACCTGAACCGGCTGTCGGATCTGCTGTTCGTGCTGGCGCGGGTGCTCAATCGGGCCGATGGCGGCAGCGATGTGTTGTGGCAGCAGGGGCGCAACAAGCCGGCTTGAATGTTTGCGTGCGTTCGCCCTTGCGCACGGGGCGGGTCTGATGGCTCCAACGTGCCCGCCCCGCTGCGCGGGGTGCCCTCGCTGCCTTCGGAAGCTGCCCGGCCCGGCCGGGCACTTCCTCGTTCGCTCGGCGGGCCCGAATCGCCATCGGACCCGCCCCGTGCGCAAGGGCTCGAGCGCGGACTTCGGCGGTCTTGGAGCGCGACTGGGGTGGGCTTGGGGAGGTGTGCTCAGGTGCGGAAGCTCGGGGCGAGGCGGTCGAGCTTGCGCAGCAGGGCGGGCCACTCCATGACGCCGAAGGGGCGGCGGGTGCCGCGCTGGTAGTTGTTCCAGGTGGCTTCGAGCACGGGCTGCGGGACCTGGCGCAGGGGGGTGCCGCAGGCCATGGCGGCGAGCTGCGACTGGCAGGACAACTCGAGGCGGTGCATCCAGTTGAAGGCTTCGCCCACGGTGTGACCGACTGTCAGCGCGCCGTGATTGCGCAGCATCAGCGCTTCGCTGTCGCCCAGATCGGCGACCAGCGAGGCCTGCTCGGCGGTGTCGAGCACCACGCCCTGGTAGTCGTGGTAGGCGATCTTCAGGAATCGCATCGCGGTCTGGTTCATCGGCAGCAGCCCGCAGTCCAGCGACGACACCGACATCGAGGCCCAGCTGTGCGTGTGGATCACGCAGCCGATTTCCGGGCGGGCGCGGTGGATCGCGCTGTGGATGACATAGCCGGCCTTGTTGACGCCATACCCGAGATCGCCGAAATCGGGGGTCGACAGGATCGTGCCGTCGAGATCGACCTTCAGCAGGCATGAGGCCGTCATCTCGTCGTACATCATCCCGTACGGATTGATCAGGAACGCGCCCTCTTCGCCCGGCACCCTCGCCGAGATGTGATTGGCCGTCATGTCCGACATGCCGTAGTAGTCGATCAGCCGATAGCACGCGGCCAGGTCGACGCGCGCCTGCCATTCGGCCTCGGTGCAGCGGCCGCGCATCGATGCGATCTGCAATACGCCGGGTTCGTTCATGCCGGGTCCTTCGGTAGGGGTCGATGGGATTGCGACGATAGCCTGTGGAGCGTCGGTCGTGTGGTGGGCGCGATTTCGGATTCGGACGGGGCGCTGATCGCGTCCGGCCCCCTGGAAGCGCGGCACGATCGTCGGCCGGCCGATTGCGGTTTCGCAAGGTCACCCGGCAATCCGGTCCCTAGAATCGCCGGACACAAGCCCGCGGGGGATGGTTCATGAATGCACGCATTGAGGCGGGCGCACCGCCGCGATCGCCTTCGTCGCTGCGACCGATGACCGGCAACGAGGCGATTGCCCGTGGCGCATGGGAGGCCGGAGTCGCGGTCGCCGCCGCCTATCCTGGCACGCCCAGCACCGAGATTCTCGAGTCGCTGGCCACCTACCCGGCGCACGACCTGCACGCGCAGTGGTCCACCAACGAGAAGGTGGCGCTGGACGTGGCCATCGGCGCCTCGTTCGCCGGCAGCCGCGCGCTGGCGGCGATGAAGCACGTGGGCCTGAACGTGGCCGCCGACGCCTACATGTCGCAGGCCTACATCGGCGCCAATGGCGGGCTGGTGATCGCGGTCGCCGACGACCCCGGCATCCACAGTTCCCAGAACGAGCAGGATTCCCGCTTCTACGGCCAGTTCGGCGCGGTGCCGGTGCTCGAGCCCTGCGATGCCCAGGAGGCCCTCGAGTTCACCCGGATGGCCTTCGACCTGTCCGAGCGCTTCGACACCATCGTGATCGTGCGTACCACCACCCGGCTGTCGCACACGCGCAGCACGGTGCAGGTGGGCGGCCGCACCGAACACGCGTCGCGCGGCTTCAACGAGACGCCGTCCAAGAACGTGATGATCCCGGCGCACGCACGCGGGCGGCACCTCGCCATTCTCGAGCGCGAGCAGCGCCTGCGGGAGTACCTGCGGGAGTCGCCCATCAACCGCTGGGAAAAGGGCGATCCGGCCTATGGCGTGATCACCGCGGGCACCTGCTACCCCTACGTGCGCGAAGTGCTGCCGCGAGCCAGCGTGCTCAAGCTGGGCGCCTCCTGGCCGCTGTCGCCCGACCTGCTGCGCGACTTGCGCGTCGGTGCAGCGGGTGTTCTCTGTCGAGGAGCCCGAAACTGATGATCGAGCGCGAACCGCGCGCATTGGGTATCGCGGTCGAGGGCAAATCGTTGTTCCCTCTGGTGGGCGAGTGCCCGCCGACGTGGTGCGCGAGGGCTTCGAGAAGGCAGGTCTGCCGGCTGCAGCGGGCGGTCCACTGACCCCGGAACCCGGGTGATCCGCCCTGCCGCCGGGGCAGCGCGGGCCGTCCCGCACACCTCGACCTACAGGCGGCGTGCGCCTCGGGCGCACGGGTCGCCGGTGACATCGGTTGCCACACGCTGGTCGGCGCTGGTTCGCCGCGCGGTCCGGACACTTCGGTGGCGATGGGCTTTGTCGATCGGCATCGCCGTCGGCATGGCCAGGGCCGGCGAGCCGCGGCCGGGATGGCGAGATCGGCGACTCCACCTTCCTGCGGCACGTCTTCTGCCGGCGCTGGATCGACGTGCGGGTCTATAATAACGCCAATATCACCGTGTGATGATGCTGGACAAACTTCACATTACCGCGATGACCGGTGGCCAGGGACTACTCGGGCACCGGCGGGGACGCTGCGCGGCGAGCCGCGCTCGCGTGTCGACTATGAGGCGCTGGTGCGCGCCATCGGCGTTACCTGGGGCGCAAGGTCGACTCTACGACCCGGCGGTCGTACCAGACGTTGCGCGAGGCGATCGCCCATCGCGGCGTATCGAGTGGGACCTCGGATCGGGCCCTGCGTGCTCGACCCGGTGAAGACAGCTGGCCGGCGCTGAGGTCGCTAACGATCTGTGCAACGCCTGTCAGTCGTGCATGAACCTGGGCTGTCCGGCGCTCACCTGGGGCTGACGAGTCCTTCGAGGGCCGCACAAGGTCCGCATCGACCCCGCGCTGTGCGTGGGGTGCACGCTGTGTGCGCAGGTCCGCACGGTCGACTGCATCGCCGCCCGCCGACGGTGTCGCCAGAGCGACCCGGAGTCAACGCGCTGATCGTGGGCGGGGCGGCCAGGGCGTGATCCTGGTGTCCTGGCGGTGTTGGCGACGCTGGCGCAGTCGCGGACTGGACGTCAAGCAGAGCGAAGTCCACGGGCATGGGCCGAGCGTGGGCGGGACGGTGTTCAGCCACGTGCGCTTCGGCCCCCAGGTCTGGTCACCGACGATTCCCCAGGGCGAGGCCGATCTGCTGGTGGCGCTCGAATGGGCCGAGGGCCTGCGCTGGCTGCCTTACCTGAAGCCGCAGAGCGGCATCTTCCTGTGCGACACCAAGCGCATCGTGCCGCCATTTGCCTGCCTGAACCGGCGGCCCGGGGCAATGATGCGCTATTCGCGCGAGACCCCGGCGCAGATGCGCGAGCACGTCGCGCTGAAGGCTATGATCGACGCGACCCGGATGGGCCGGGGCGCTCGGCAGCAACCGGAGCGAACGGCCAATGTCAGCCAGGGCCGCCGCCATCGCCTGATTTCAGCCAGGCCGGAATGGCGAGCCGCGATCGCCCAGTTCGTGCCCGAGCGGACGCTGTCGATCAACCCCGAGGCCTTTCGCCCGGGCCGCGAGGGATCGAGCGGACCCGACGCGACGGGCCGGTCTTCGCTGGACGAGGAGGCGGCGGCAAGGTCCACGTCCCCGGACGTACCGGGCTGCTGCAGCTAATGCGGGCGCCGCGGCCGGCGCTGAATGCCGGCACTCCGGACGAAGGCGCACTGGATGCCGGGGCAGCTATGCCGCCGCCTGGAGATCACGCCGGCGTGGTGCAAGAGCTGCGACACCTGTGTGAAACTCAGCCTCGAACGCTGCTTGCGCTTCAACGACGAGCGCATCGTCGAGCTTCCTCACTGATCCGGCCCGCTGCACCGCTGCCGGCTGTGCGAGAGTGGTTGTGTCCTGACTTCGCGATTCGCGTCCACCTCGATCCGGCTGCGGCCGGCGCTCCCTGCGGCGGAACGCCGCCGAGCAAGACCACGGGCCGGTCGGCTTGAACTCAGCCGGCGCGCCGCCCCGCCGTGGCGCAGTTGTTTCCCGGCAACCACGCCTGCGCGTTGGGCGCCATCGCGGGCTGGCCGCCGCTTCGCCGGCTACCCGATCACACCGTCGTCGGAAGTGGTCGAGGCGCGCCTGTCGGGCGGCCTCCGCCGCCGCCGCGCGACGGGGTGTTCATCCAGATGAGTGGACGAGATCGCCTCGATGGCCGCGGTGATCGGCGCCCCGATGGCGGGCCCAAGGCGATGACAGCCACCAGCGGCCCGGGCCACTCGCCCGGGCTATGGAGAACCCTGGGGCTATAGCCGCGGGCGCCGAAATCCCCTGCGTGATCGTCGACGTCATGCGCGGCGGGCCGTCCACCGGTACGCCGACCCGGCCAGCATGGTGCCGACATCATGCAGACGCC
>JADJVQ010000025.1 GCA_016710525.1 Burkholderiaceae bacterium | reverse complement strand
GCGTGGGCGGTCCCGATCAATGCCCCATACCGCCATGCGACTACACCGCCTGCGAGAGATGTGATGCTGGCCGAGCACGCTGACACCGCGCTGGACGGGCCGCTGACGCCCTGACCTGATCGGTGTTTCCGGCTGACGAGATCGAGCGCGAGCGCCGCGGTGATCCTTCAGGAGCTGGGCGACGCGGCCGACGACCCGGAGTCGGCAGGCATAAGACGCATTCGATGCACCCGCCTTCGTGCGCCGGCCAGCCAGGCTGCCCGATCAGGCGGCAGCGCGCATCGTGCGCTGCATCACGCGGGACGATTCCAGCTGGCGCATCAGCGCGCGCGGCGCCATTGCACGGCGAGCAACCTGGTGATCACCGGTGGGCGGGCCGATCACACCGTTTCGTGGCGATGGTCGAGCAGCTCGCCACCTGCCCGCTGCGTGAACCGCTGCCGCGTGAAGGCCCGTTACGTCGGCGGATTCCGCACTCGACGATCAGCACATCGAGCAGACCTCGGTCGTGCTGGGCTGGCTTTGATCCTGGGCCGCACCGATCCGCGCCACGCCAATTTACGAGCTGCTGGGGCGAACTTGCTCGGCGGGGAGATATCCCCGCCCTCTGTTCCAGGCGGTGCGCGAGCAGCGCGGCCTGGCCTACCAGATCGACGCCTGGACCGATGGTCTCGGCGACGGTGGCCTGCCGTAGGTGGCGGCGGGCGTGTCGCCGCGCAACTCGCGCGAGCTGCTGCACGTCACGCTGGACGGGTCCATTCGGCGGCGCGCCGCACGGCGCCAGCGAAGTTGCTTACGTCAGAGCGCAGCTGCAACCAGCAGGCGATGCGCCTGGCGCGCAGCCTCGAACGGCCGGCCTCCCCGGCCGGAGTGCTGCCGCGACCTGCTGATGCACGATCGCATCGTGCCGCCGGGCGAACGGCTGGCGGAGACGCTGGCCGTCATCGACGAAGCGGCACTGCGCGCGGCAACTGCCGAGAGATGCTGGCGCCGTAAGCGCGTCTGACGCTGACTCCTGGCGGGGCATGGCGCGGCAATCCCGAGACGCTGTTTCGGGAGCGGGCGATGGCGGGCTGATCACGCCCGTGTGCCGCGATCGGCAGGGAAGCCAGGCCCGCCCAGGCCGGCTGCCGCGATTGTTTCCAGAAAACGTCCTTGCGGGCGAGCTTGCCGTCGCGCACCGTGATGAGTTCGATGCCCCGCAAGGAGAAGGCATCCCCGCCACGCGGCTGGCCGTCGATCAGATAGGCCGTCATCACGACCTGTCCGCGTGCCCAGACCGCGGTATTACCAAGTCGTTGAACGGCAGGCGTCGAACAGGGCGTCGTTCTCTCGGGCGTTCTCTTACAGGAAGCCATTCGACGCCCCTGCGTACCCGGCCGTCGGGGCCATCGGGCCCGAAGGCAAATGCCACTGCGCGTCCGCGGTGATGGCCCGCGGCTGAGAGAGCCGGATCGCGGTTGAAGAAGGCTCGCTGAAGCGCTGCAAGACCTGTTTGGCGGTGTCGTCTATTCCTGGCTCCTTATTAACTGGCGTTTGCGTGCAGTGTGACTCGAATCGTGGCCGCCCGGCGTTACCGGCGACTGCTCGAGCCTCCGAGCATTTCCGAGGCGCCCGATGAGTCCGGATGACTTGCGCCAACACGCTTGCTGTCGCCTTTGTTCGTCGGGGTGCTCATCGGTGCGATCGGTGTGGGTGGCGTGTTGCTGACGCCCTGGCTGACCCACGCGATCGGACTTGCCGGCACGCCGCCATGGCATCACGATGCTCGCTCCCGCGCCGCCGGGCGCGGTGGCCCCGGTCGTTGCGCTGGTCGCGTCGTCGCCCGGCGCGGCCATGCCCGGTTGGTACTGGCGACCGTGCCGGGCGCGTTGGTCGGCGCGCTCGTGTTGTCGTCCGTGCCCGGAGCGGGCGGTGTTCGTGCTGGCCGGTGCGGCAGGCTCTCGTCGGCTGGCGCCTGGTTCGCGCCGGTGAACGAAAGGCCCAGCCCCAGCCTGCGGTCGGGGGAGGGCGTGTGGGGCCGGCAGCCGCGGCGCCACCGGGCGCACACCGGTTTTGTCACTGGCTTCGCCCTTCGGCGCTCACCGCCCACGCGGCGGACCGGTATGATCCCCACCCCCGGATGGCCTGGCGCGGCATGCCGCTGTTCGAGGCGATCGCGCTCGGTCAGTTGGTTCAGCCGCTGATCGCTGCGGATGGCCAGCGCCGGCAACTGATGACTGGCCGCCGCGATGTCGTGGCGGGCTTGTCGGTCGGGGTGATGATGGAGCGCCTGAGTATGTTGGTCGGGCAGCGGTGGCTCGGCGCGCCCGGGCCGACTGCTCGGGCGGGCGGTGGGCGGGTGTTGCTGATCGCCGCGGCGGCGTTCGTGCGCGAAGGCACCGAAACGCGCTTCATCGCCGCCCCCTTCGGTCACCGGGAGCCCGCCGCCCCGTCCGCCCGCCGGCCCTCGCCATCACTTCTGCTGCAGGACGCCGGCTGGTCGTCAGCGCGCGCTATGGCGGCCCTGTCGTAGCCCAGCAGGTCGCGCAGCACGGCCGGTTGTGCTGGCTCCAGCGTGGGCGCCGGCCCGCGCACGCCTACGCGCGTATCGCCGGAACTTCGGCGCGGCGTTGATCACGTCGATGCGGCCCAGTACCGGGTCGTCGACCGGCGCGATCATGCCGCGCGCCGTCGGACCTGTGGCTGGCGGACCGCCTGCTCGACGGTCTCAGCACTCCGGACCACCACGTGGGTGTTCGGTGAGGACGCGGTCGGCCCGTCGCCGGTCAGCGTGGCCAGCCAGCCGGCCAGCAGGTCGGTGGCCTGCGACCGGATTTCCTCGCATCGGCCTCCAGACTGGCGAACCTGGGGTCGTCGATCAGCTCGGTAGCGTGGCCTATCGCTTCAGATGTTCTGCCAGGCGCGGAAGTCCGGGCCGATGTTGGCGGTGACGTAGCCGTCGCGCGTCGCGGTACCGGGTGGTAGAGTCGTGGACTCACCACGCCGTCGATCAGGCAGCGCTGTATCGTGACGTCGTTGGTCGCAAACATCGAGTCGAACAGCGACACGCCGATCCGTCGCTCCCGGCCGAGTGTGTTCGCGCCTGAAGAACGCCGCGACAGATGGCGCTGAACGCGGTGATGCCGGCGGGATCGCGACGGTGATCGCGATGCCGGGTCCGCGCGGCCGCTCGGCGGATCGCGGTGCAGGAACCCTATTGCCAGCCAGCCGGTCATCGAGTGCGATGTGTGTAGCCCGAGCTGCGCATTGGGACCGCTTCTACCTGAAGCCGATCGGAGCACAGAGATGATCTTACAACGGGGTTCATCCGCCTATCCGATCGTAACCGAGCCCGAGCTTGGCCATCACCGGCGTGAACGCCGATGATGACGATATGATTCGCGCAAAGGTCGCGCGCGATCGCCAGGGCCCTTCGGGTCGGCTCAACGGTCCACGCACAGGCCTAGCTTGCCCGCGTTGTGCCGCACGAATATCGCGCTGCGCCCTTCGCCTCGGCTGGTTGGTCACGCGCCCGACGTCGCCATTCGGAAAGCGCTCGATCTTGATGACCTCGGCGCCGTGGTCGGACAGGTAACGCGCGGCGGACGGGCCGGCGATGAGGGCGGTGACCCGGAGCACGCGTATCGCCGGAGCGTGCCGGCTTCGTGAGCCGCTGGCATGGTCGCGGGTAGAAGACGGTGGAGGGCGGAGGAGTCTGCTCGGGTGGCAAGAGGTGTCGCGGGGTGGCGCTCGAGTCGGGGAAGCGTCAGGGTGTGGCCGGCCGCCCAGCCACCGGCGCTGCAGGGAGCTCGCCTTGTCGTCGGATCTGGGTCGAAGACCGGCGCGAGCTGGGAGCCCGGCGCGCAGCAGCTGACTGAGCGCGTCGCCCGCGTCGAGCGATTCATCGATGCCGGTGTGCTCGACCGCGCGCAGCAGCTGCTTGGTGCGGCTCACCGCCCAGGGGCCAGGCGTTCGGTGTTTCGGCAAACGCCTGAGTGGCGGCGCTGCGCTGCCCGGGCTCAGCCAGCCGGGGTTGATCAGGCCCAGTGCCGCATAGTCCTCAGCGTAGATCGACCCGGTCATCGCGATCTCCAGCGCCTTGCGCCGTCCCAGATGGCGCGCCAGTGCACCGTGTTCATCGCCGCCGGAAATCCGAACTGCATCTCGGGGTTTGCCGAAGCGTGCGCCGTGCTCGGCACCACGAAGTCGCAGGCGAGCGTGCGCTTTGCTGCCGGCGAGCGCGAATCCGGCACCGATGCGATCGTGGGTTTGCGCGAATCGATCAGCAGGGCAAGCGCCCTGGTGAGAACGCTCACCGTGCCTTCGAGCGTGCCGTCCTGCAGCAGGCCCCTGGACGACTCGGCATTGCCGGCGTCCTTTCTGATCGAACGCCCCGGAACAGAACCCGGTGCCGCGCCCTCCGGATGATCGTGCGCACCTCCGGATCGGCCTGCGCCTGGCTGGGGCATCCGCACAGCCTCTCCAGCAGCGCATCGTTCAGCATGCGCTTGTCGGGCGCAGTCCAGCGTGAGGATTAAGCTTTGCGCCCTCAGTCGGCGCAACCGCAGCAGCGGTGCGCGTCGGCACCCGGGGCCGCCGCCGGCGGTTGCGGGGAGAGGGGACTCATCGTATCGATCCTGCCCGCGGTGCACCACGCCGGTTTCGCGCACAGCGCTCCCGTCGGATCAGTTCCGGCGGTCACGAAAGCCGACTCCGCTGATCGCCGCTGACCTTCAGTCCGAAGGACGCGACCCGCTGCTTGTCCCATTCGGGCGACGCGCAGCATGTGACGGGCCGCTTCGTTGAGCTTGCGGATCACGCGTCCTGCAGAGTGTGCCGACCGGCACATAGGTAGCGTGTTCCGGACATGAACTCGAAGTCGGAGAAACCCTAGCTCGGCCAAGGTCCGGACGTCGGGCAGGCCGGGCAGGCGGGAGGCGCTGGGAACCGCGACGATCCTTGCCGCGCCGCGGGTCACATCGAGGCGAGGCGGCGGCCGTATCGGAAAAGGAGATCGCAATCTGCCCCGAGGCCAGATGTTCGGTCATCGACTGGCCGGTGCCCTTGCAGGGCACGTTGACGATCGGCGCCGGTCTTGCGCGGCGCAACGACTCGCAGTGACCTGGGTAACTCGCGCGTTCCGCTGCCGCCTCGGGCCTGCGCTGCGCGCGTTGGGCACCAGCGGCCGAGGTCCGCGCCCGGGTCGCAAGCCGGCCAGACCGCGCCGGGCCAGCAGCAGCGGCGGCGAGACGTAGATCGTGGCGACGGTGGCGAAGTGCTGCGGCCCGCAGCCGATCTGGATCGCGGAACAGCGGAGGTTCGCGGCATTGACGGTGCCGCTGCCCATCAGGACGGTGTAGCCATCGGCGCGGCCGGGCGACCAGCTGGCCGGCGATCTGCCGCCCGCACCGGAGGTTTCAGGTCGACCACGGCCGTGGCGTTGAGTTTCTCCTTGGAGTGCCCGGGCGTAAAAGCGGGCCACGATGTCCGATCCGCCGGCACGGGCACCACGATCGTGATCAAGCGGGACGGGAATCTTCGGGCGCGAAAGGCGGCCACGACCAGAGCATCGTCGTGGCCAGAGTGGTGCGGATCCATGCGCTCATCGGGGGCCTCCTGGTTTGGCCGGTCTGCGATTCGGGCTGACAGTGCCTTCCGGCAAGGGAGCACTGTACGTCGGGCCCGATGCTCGCTACAATCCGCCGGACGATGCCGTGGCAGCCCTTGGAGACGGTGCTCGGACTGCAGCACCCGGAGATCCGCCATGGAAACCGGCTCTCGACGGGAGTAGCTTTGCCGAAGGGCGAGTGTCCCCGGCCGTGCCGACCGTGCTCGACGAGCGGTCGATCGACGCCTACCTGGAGGCCACCGGTGAGTCTCATCCGCTGTACGCGCGCCAGGCCGGGGAGCGGTTCGCCCCGCCGTTTTTTCGCCACGATGGTCCGGTTCGTGAAGGCCTCCTCGGCGGGCGCTGGCCGGCGGCACGATCCAGCTCGATCATCGGGTGTCGTTGCTGCGCGCACTGCGCCGCGGGGAGTCGTTGACGCTGGATGCGCGCTGCGGGCGCGTCGACTCGCTGAAGGGCCAGCCCCGATTCGAGATCCTGTCCACACTGCGTGATGGCTCGGGCGCCGTGGCCGGCACCCAGTCTTCCGCGTCCCTGTGGGCCGGTCCGCCGCCGGCGCCGGCCTTACAGGCGCCCGGCAGCACCGCCAGCACCGCCAGCACCGTCCGGAATAGCGCCGCGCCGTGCGCGGACGGTCACGGTCCGGCGGACGCGAGCGCTGCGCTCGGCCCGCTGACCGACATCTTCCCGATGGCCCGCGTGCGGGCGTTTGGCGAGGTCGCGCGGGCGCTCGACCCGATCCATGTCGACACCGCGTTCGCGCGTGGCACCCGGTTTGGCGTGAACATCGTTCAGGGGCGCCTGGTGATGACGCTGCTGTCGCGGCTCTTGCTGCAGCATCACGGGAGCCTCTGGCTGAACGGCGGGCACCTCGATGTCCGGTTCGTCAGGCTGGTCCGGGTCGGCGAGCCGATCTCGGCATGGGCTGCGCCGGTGGCAGGCGATCCGCGGGCATTCCGGGTGTGGTGCGAAAACAGTCGCCACGAGCGGGTGATCGACGGCGAGGGCGGTATCGGTCCCTAGGCGCTGCGCGTGGCGCAGGCGGTCGGAACGCCGGGCCGGACGAGGCAATCCCGAGACGCCGCTCGAGCGGGCGAGGGCGAGGTGCGCGGCGGGGGCTGACGATCCATACGATAATTCCCCGGCCCCGCAACACCCATTTCCTCACGCTGCGAGTCCCGCTTGTTCGTCGATATCGTCCGTGTTGCTCTTCGGCGGCCCTACACCTTCGTGGTGATGGCCCTGCTGATCCTGATTCTCGGTCCGCTGGCGGCGCTGCGGATGCCGACCGACATCTTTCCCGAGATCCGCATCCCGGTGATCGCGGCGGCGTGGCAGTACACGGGGCTGCCCCCCGAGCAGATGGCGGGCCGCATCAGCAGTCTCTACCAGCGCGCGCTCACCACCACCGTCAACGACATCGAGCACATCGAGGCGACGTCGTATGCCGGCATCGGTATCGTCAAGATCTTCTTTCAGCCCGGAGTGGACGTCGCGGTGGCCAATGCGCAGGTGACGGCCATCTCTCAGACGGTGGTTCGGCAGATGCCGCCGGGCACCCAGCCGCCGCTGATCCTCAACTACAACGCCTCGACCGTTCCGATTTTGCAGCTGGCGCTGTCCGGCAAGGGGCTGTCGGAGCAGAACCTCTTCGACCTCGGCGTGAACACCGTGCGCCCGCCGCTGGTGACGGTGGCGGGCGCGGCCATTCCCTGGCCCTATGGCGGCAAGCAGCGCCAGATCCAGATCGACCTCGATGTGCCGGCGCTCCAGGCCCGGGGCCTTTCAGGGCAGGACGTCGCCAATGCGCTGGCCGCGCAGAATGTGCTGGTGCCGGTGGGCACCCAGAAAATCGGCGACCGCGAGTACTCGATGCAGCTGAACAACGCCGCGGTGGCGTTGAAGGATCTCGGCGATCTGCCGGTGCGAGCCGTCAATGGCGCGATGGTCTATCTTCGCGACGTGGCCCAGGTGCGCGACGGCAACTCGCCACAGACCAACATCGTGCACGTCGACGGCGGCCGCTCGGTGCTGCTGTCTGTGCTCAAGAATGGCGCGACCTCGACACTGGCCATCGTCGATGGCATTCGCGCCAAGCTGGCCGTGCTGAAGGCTTCTTTGCCGGCGAACCTCGAGGTTGCGCCGATCAACGACCAGTCGATCTTCGTGCGCGCGGCGATCAGTGCGGTCGCGATCGAAGGTGTCATCGCCGCCGCGCTGACCAGCGTGATGATTCTGCTGTTCCTGGGCAGCTGGCGTCCGACGCTGATCATCGCGATCTCGATTCCGCTGTCGATCATGGGCGCCGTGATCGCCCTGGCGGCCTTCGGCGAGACGCTGAACATCATGACGCTGGGCGGACTGGCGCTCGCGGTCGGCATCCTGGTCGACGATGCCACGGTCACCATCGAGAACATCAACTGGCATCTCGAACAGGGCAAGGACGTCGAGACCGCGATCATGGACGGTGCGCGTCAGATCGTCGTGCCGGCGTTCGTGTCGCTGCTGTGCATCTGCATCGTGTTCGTGCCGATGTTCTTCCTGCAGGGCGTGGCGCGCTTCCTGTTCGTGCCGATGGCGCTGTCGGTGATGTTCGCGATGGCCTTCTCGTTCCTGCTGTCGCGCACGCTGGTGCCGACGATGGCCAAGTACATGCTTCGCCCCCACGCACCGCATACCGACATCCATGGCAACAACGCGGCGATGCCACGCTCGCGCAATCCGCTGGTGCGTTTGCAGCGCGGTTTTGAGGAGCGATTCGAGCGCATGCGCGACGGCTATCGGTCGGCGCTCGAACTCGCGCTCGATCACCGGGGCATTTTCGTGGCGGGGTTCATGGCGGTCGTGCTGGCGAGCTTTGCGCTGGTCCCGTTTCTTGGGCAGAACTTCTTCCCTGCGGTCGACGGCGGCCAGATCCTGATCCATGCCAGGGTGCCGGTCGGCACCCGTGTGGAGGAGTCGGCCGTGCGCTTCGCCCAGATCGAGAAGGCGATCCGCCAGGTCATCCCGTCCGAGCAGATCGCCGCGCTGGTCGACAACATCGGACTGCCGCCCAGCAGCATCAACCTCACCTACAACAACACCGGCGTCATCGGCACGCAGGACGGCGACATCCAGATCGCGCTGCGCAAAGGCCATGCCCCCACGGCCGACTACGTGCGCGCGCTGCGCGAAGCGCTGCCCCGCGCGTTTCCGGATACGACGTTCTCCTTCCCGCCCGCCGACATCGTCAGCCAGATCCTGAACTTCGGCGCACCCGCGCCGATCGACCTGCAGATCCGCGGCCGTGACCTCGAGAGCAATTTCGAGTACGCCGGCCAGCTCGTGCGAGAGATTCGCCGCGTGCCGGGTGTGGCCGACGTGCGGATCCAGCAGTCGCGAGCCAGCCCCGTCTTCAAGGTGGACGTGGATCGCACCCGTGCGCAGGAGCTCGGACTGACCGCGC
Organism: Burkholderiaceae bacterium; assembly: GCA_016710525.1. Lineage (GTDB taxonomy): Bacteria > Pseudomonadota > Gammaproteobacteria > Burkholderiales > Burkholderiaceae_E > Quisquiliibacterium. Next base: position 28,304 of record JADJVQ010000025.1, on the reverse strand, counting down.
GCGACGTCACCAACAGCCTGGTGGTGAACCTCGCCGGCAGCAGCCAGGTGGCGCCCACGTATTGGCTGAACCCGGCCAATGGCGTGTCGTATCCGATCGTGATGCAGACGCCGCAGCATCAGATGGACTCGCTGTCGGCGCTGTCGAACGTGTCGATCACGGGCAGCGGGAGTGGCGCGCCTCAAGTGCTGGGCGGCATTGCGACCTTCACCCGCCAGAGCCAGAACGCTGTCATCAGCCAGTACGACCTGCAGACGATGGTGCAGATCAACGCCACCACCGAGGATCGTGACCTGGGCGCAGTCGCGGCCGACATCCGGCGCATCATCGAGCAGACCGCGGGCCAGGTGCCCAAGGGCTCGCAGGTGGTGCTGCTGGGCCAGGTGCGCACGATGGAGCGGGCATTTTCGGGCCTTCTGTTCGGCCTGCTGGGCGCGATCGTGCTGATCTACTTCCTGATCGTGGTGAACTTCCAGTCGTGGAGCGATCCGTTCGTGATCATTTCCGCGCTGCCGGCGGCGCTGGCCGGAATCGTCTGGATGCTCTTTGCCACGCAGACCACGCTGTCGGTGCCGGCACTGACCGGCGCGATCATGTGCATGGGTGTCGCCACCGCCAACAGCGTGCTGGTGATCAGCTTCGCGCGCGAGCGCCTCGAGCAGTGCGGCGACGCGCGTACCGCGGCGATCGACGCGGGTTTCGTGCGCCTGCGACCAGTGCTGATGACGGCGCTTGCGATGGTCATCGGGATGCTGCCGATGGCGCTGGGCGTCGGCGAGGGGGGCGAACAGAATGCACCGCTGGGCCGCGCGGTGATCGGCGGACTCGTCTTCGCGACCTTCGCCACGCTGGCGTTCGTGCCGGTCGTGTTCAGCCTCGTCCATGCGCGCCATGGCGCGCAGGCGTCGGGCGCTCCGTCAGGCCGGCGCCCACCGGGTACGAAACCCGGCGGCGACGGCGAGATGCATGCGGGGATCGATTCACCGGCCCAGGGGCCGGCCAACGGAGCGGGACATGCAATCTGATGCCAAGGGGCGAGGGATCTCCCGGCGCGTGCTGTTTTTTGCGCTCGTGCTTCTGGCAGCCGGCGCGATTGCCGTGGCGGTGACCGGGATCGGCAGCCGGGCGTCGATTGCGCAGCAGCTGGCGGCCCGTGCTCAGGCACAAGCGGTGCCCACCGTGAGCGTGATCGTGCCGGGCCAGGGCATGCGTTCGACACCCACGCTCGATCTGCCCGGCCGTATCGAGGCGCATTCGCGGGCCCTCGTGCATGCGCGGGTGGCCGGCTACCTGAAACGATGGACGGTGGACATCGGCGCCCACGTCCGCGCGGGTCAGCTGCTAGCCGAGATCGACACTCCCGAACTGGACATGCAGCTGATGCAGGCGCGGGCCGAACTGGCCAGTGTCACCGCCAATGCGGCGCTGTCGGCTGCGACCCAGCGGCGCTGGCAGTCGCTGCAGGCGCAGAATTTCGTGTCGGCCCAGGCGGTCGAGGAAAAGAGCGGCGACCTCGCCGTCAAGCAGGCGGCGGTCAACGCGTCCCAGGCAAACGTCGAGCGGCTCCAGACCATGAAGCGCTTTGCGCAGGTGCTGGCGCCATTCAGTGGCGTGGTGACATCCAGGTCGACCGACATCGGCGCATTGATCAACCCTGGGGGTGGCACGGGCACAGAACTGTTCGTCGTGTCGGACGTCAGCCGGCTCAGGCTGTACGTGAACGTGCCGCAGAACTACGTGTCGCTGGTCAGGCAGGGCGACAAGGTCGCCTTCGCTGTCCCGGAGCGTCCGGGCGAGGTATTCAAGGCGACAGTGCGCTCGATGTCGCAGGCGATCGGCAATGCGTCGGGCACCATGCTCGTGCAGCTGGCCGCCGACAATCCCGACGCCGGACTGCTGCCCGGCGGTTTCGCCAGCATGCGATTCGAGCTGCCGCGCGAGACCGGCCGGCTCACGGTTCCGCCGGGAGCGCTGATTTTCGGCAAAGCCGGACCGCGGGTGGCGGTGGTCGGAGCCGACGAAAAGGTCTCGCTGAAGCCCGTGACCGTGGCTCGCGACCTGGGCAGCAGCATCGAAATCGGCGCGGGCCTGGCCGCGAACGATCGCGTAATCGACAGCCCGCCCGACGGGATCTCCGATGGCGACCCGGTGCGCGTGAAGAGCCCTGAGGCGCCGCGCGCAACACGTTAGACTCGCCGGCTCACGCCAATCTCACACCAAAGTCGGGGCCGTCTGTCCGGTCCTTGTCAATATCCATGACGACGAGACCATGATGAAGCCACTGTTGAAACTGGCCGCCGCCGCCTTGACGCTTGCGATGGCGGCATTGAGTGCCCCGGCCCAAGCCCAGGCGTCGGACTATCCGAACAAGCCGATCAAGATGGTGATCGCGTTCCCGCCCGGTGGACCCACCGATGTGAACGCGCGCCAGTTCGCGCAGGTGATGAGCGAATCGCTCGGTCAGCCTGTGGTCGTCGAAAACCGGCCCGGCGCCGGCGGTAACATCGCGTCGAGCGCCGTGATGGCGGCGCCCAACGACGGCTATACCATCCTCTACAACACCTCTTCGCTGGTGCTGGGCGCGCTGCTCTACAACTCGGCCAAGCACGATCCCCTCAAAGACTTCGCGCCCGTGGCCCGCACCGTGGCGACACCACTGGTGCTGACCGTGAATCCGTCGTTGCCGGTGAAGAACGTTCGGGATCTGATCGCGCTGGCCAAGAAGGAACCGGGCAAGCTCAACTACGCGTCCTCGGGCGCCGGCGTCATCGACCACCTGGCCACCGCCATGATGGCGACACGCCTGGACATCAAGATCGAGCATGTGCCTTACAAGGGCACCGCACCCGCGCTCACGGACCTGGTCGGCGGCAATACGCAGATGTTCCTGACCACGATCAACACCGTGCTGCCATTCGTGAAGGACAAGCGGCTGACCGCACTTGCGGTTGCTTCGCGTGCGCGCTCGCCGCTGCTGCCGGACGTCCCGACGCTGTCCGAGGCGACCGGTCTGAGCGACCTGGAGCTGACCGCGTGGAACGGTCTGGTGGCGCCTGCGGGAACCCCACCGGCCGTTGTGGCCAAACTGAACGCGGCGGTGAACGGGGCGCTCGCCCAACCCGCCTTCCAGGAGAAGATGCGGGCGATGGGCGTCGAGATGCATGGCGGTACGCCGGCCGAATACGCGGCATTCCTGGCATCCGAGACGAAGCGGCTGGGCGAGGCGATCCAGCGCGCCGGCGTGCCGAAACAATAGGCCGGCGTTCCGTCGGACGCCGCACGGCCTGTCCGGGATTCGGACCCGACAGGCCGCAAGTCCCGGCGCATCCTAGGCCGGGTCCACCGGCGCCACGATCCCTTCGCCCGCTTCGACCGTTTCCCCGGCGTCCAGGCACAGGTCCTCGCGCCAGCGTGTGGCCATGATCTGCACCCCGGTGCGCAGCCGTCCATGGCGCCCGACCGGCACCGCCAACCCCGGCAGGCCCAGCATCGGCGCGATCAGCGACGAGCGCATCGAAGCCAATGTCGCGACCTGTCCCTCGGCCGTCAGGTCGCTGCGTTGCGCGGGCGGCAGGTCGCACAGCACCGGCATGACCAGCAGTGGCCACTGTTCGAACCACGCCATCCAGCGCATCTGCAGCGCGTCTCGCTCGGTGAGCGCGCCGATGTAGCCGGCCAGGTCGGTTGGCGGATGCGCGGCCAGCCAGGCGGCCATCGAAGCCTGGCCATCGGGATCGCCGACTTGCTGCATCAGCGGCCACAGCCCGCTGAACACATCGGTCACGCAGACACGGTGCCACAGTTCGACGACCCGCGGGATGTCGGGCGGCAGCACTTCCTCGACATGGTAGCCGGCCGCGGCCAGATGGCGGCCGGCCGTGCGCACCGCGTCGGCCTGCGCGGGGTGCGTGCTGCCCCCGGGAACTTGCGGCACCAGGGCCACCCGGATCGGGCGGACGGGTGGCGGGCCCTGCAGCGGCATGTCGGCCCACTTCCAGTCACGGCGGTCGCCATGCGACATCGCGGCCAGCGCCAGGCGGGCGTCGCGAACGGTACGGGTATGCGGGCCCTGCACCGACATCAGTTGTCCGCCCATCGGGCGCCCGCCGGGCGACGAGAAGTTGACCGCGGGCACGCGGCCGAACCCGGTACGCAGGCCGACGATGCCGCAGCAGGTGGCGGGAATCCGGATCGAGCCGCCAATGTCGTTGCCGTGGCCGATCGAGCAGATGCCCGACGCAACGGCCGCGCCGGCGCCGCCGCTGGAGCCACCGGGCGTGATCGCCCGGTCCAGCGGGTTGAGCGTGCAGCCGTGCAAGGCGTTGTCGGTGAAGATGCGCATCGAGAACGCCGGCGCGTTGGTGCGTCCGACCAGGATGGCACCCGCGCGCCTCAGGTTGGCCACGACCGGGCTGTCTTCGATTGCGATCAGATCCTTGTAGGCCACCACACCGTTGTCCGTGGGGTGCCCCTTCTGGTCGACATTGACCTTGGTCGTGACCGGCACGCCATGCAGCAGGCCCAGCGCCTCGCCGCGGGCGCGTGCGGCGTCGGCCGCGTCGGCGGCGGCCAGCGCTTCATCGTCCATCCGGCGCACCACCGCGTTCAGCGCGGGGTTCACCGAGTCCATGCGAGACAGGCAGGACTGCACCGCTTCGCGCGCCGATGCGCGGCCGGTGCGGATGAGTCGGGCTAGGTCGGTGGCATCGAGTTGCCAGAGTTCCATCGGGGGCTCCTGGGGGCGCGGCGAATGAGGGAAAGGGATGTGGCGGGATGAATCAATCTACGGCAGTTTCGTGCAGGACGGCAATCGGCTCGCCTCGGGGCGACGGTCCCGTCGTGGGGGGCGCGACGGGGCGTCACTCTCGCAGGAAACGAGGCGGAATGCTGCGTCGCAGCGTTGCGAATATGATCCCCTCCGACTATTGTGGTTTGAGGAGAAAGCAGGTCGATGCGCTCGCCACGAAAGCGCCGGCTACCGCGTTGGCGCCTCCGTCTGACTGTGCTGCCGCGCCCAAACGATCAGCAAAAAAGTGCTCAACTCAAGGGGAAGACATGGGAATCAAATTGCGAGCGGTCCTCGCCGCATTCGGAATGGCTGCCGCTGTCACTGCAATGTCGGTACAGGCGCAAACCAAACCCACGATCAAGCTGATCTACACCGACCCGCTGTCCGGGCCCTTTGCCCAGGTCGGCGATGCCAATCTGAAGCAGTGGCAGTACGTCATCTCGTACATCAATGCCACCGGCGGAGCACTCGGACGCAAGTTCGAACTCATCCCCTTCGACAGCAAGACCCAGCCGGCCGAAGCGCTGCTCGCTCTGAAGGCCGCTACTGATCAGAATGCGCCCTTCCTGGTGCATTGCAGCGGATCCAACATTGCCGCAGCGCTGATCGAGGCCGTCGACAAACACAACGCGCGCAATCCAGAAAACCGCATTCTTTACATCAACTGCGGAGCAGTGGCGACCGAGCTCACCAACGAAAAGTGCAGCTTCTGGCATTTCCGGTTCGACATCAATGTCGCCCAGAAGGTCGAGGTGATGGTCCGTGCGCTGCCCAAGGACATCAAGAAGGTCTACCTGCTGAACCAGGACTACCTGTTCGGCCAGTCGGTGCAGCGTGACGCCAAGATCTTCCTGCAGAAGCTTCGGCCCGACATCCAGATCGTCGGTGACGAGCTGATCCCGCTGGGCAAGGTCAAGGACTTCTCGCCCTACGTCACCAAGATCAAGGCCGCTGGCGCGCAGGCACTGATCTCCGGCAACTGGGGGCCGGACATCAATCTGCTGGTCAAGGCCGGTATCGAGTCGGGTTCAGACCTGCGCTACTACACGATGTACACCCACCTGGCGGGCGGCCCGACCGCCATGGGCCCGGCCGCGGACGGAAAGGTGTATTCAGTGATGCAGTTCAGCGAAAACCTCGCCCCGCAGCTCAAGAACGAGAGTGCCGAGGGCTGGACCGCCGCGTTCCGCGACGCCAACAAGTTCGAGTTCACGTCGGCCACCTTCCGCACCATTCTCGAGTACCTGCAGGCGGCGATCACCAAGGCCAATTCGGTCGACCCGGTGAAGATCGCCTATGCGCTCGAGGGCCTGTCGCAGAAGGACTTCCTCGGCTACGACACCGTGATGCGCAAGGATGATCACCAGTTCATCTCCGAGTACATCGTTGGCAACTTCGCCAAGGGCGTCAAGTACGACGCCGAAGGCACCGGTCTGGGCTGGAAGCCGGACACGATCGTGATCCTGGCAAGGATCTGAGGCAGCCCACCACCTGCAAGATGAAGCGTCCCGCCGGCAAGTAAGTCCCGACGACCCGTGCCCTGGTTGCCGCCCACACGGCATCGGCAGGGGCTGAGTCTTCTTGCGACCAATTTCTGGGGGCTCCCACTTGGAAGTCTTTTTCGTATCCCTGCTCAACGGGCTGGTGTACGGCATGTTGCTGTTCATGCTGGCCAGCGGACTGACACTCATCTTCAGCATGATGGGCGTGCTCAACTTCGCGCATGCCAGCATCTACATGCTGGGCGCGTACTTCGCCTACACCCTCAGCCTGTACCTGGGCTTCTGGTGGGCTTTGCTGTTTGCCCCCCGTCCTGTGCGGACTGTTCGGCGCCGGCATCGAGATGTATGGCCTGCGGCGGGTGCACAAGAACGGTCATGTCGCCGAACTGCTGTTCACCTTCGGCCTGGCGCTGATCATCGAGAAGTGCGTGCAGATGACCTGGGGGCTGCTGCCTGTGCCCTACCGGATTCCGCCTACCCTCGATTTCGCGCTGTTCGACATCTACGGCACGCAGTTCCACGCCTATCGTGTCTTCATGCTGGTGATCTCGGCGGCCATGTTCGGCGCGATCTGGCTGGCACTGACCCGCACGCGGGTCGGACTGATCATCCAGGCGTCGCTGACCCATCCCGAGATGGTGCGCTCGCTCGGTCACGATGTGCCCAAGGTGTTCACGCTGGTGTTCGCCAGCGGCACGGCGCTGGCGGGTCTGGCGGGCGTGATCGGCGGCAACTATCACACCACCGATCCGGCGATGGCCTTCACGATGGGGCCCATCGTCTTCGTGGTCGTTGTCTTCGGAGGACTGGGGTCGCTGCTCGGCTGCTTCATCGCGTCGCTGCTGATGGGGCTGCTGCAGACCTTCGCGGTGGTCCTTGACTATTCGACCGCCGACCTGCTCAAGCAGTTCGGCATGGTGGTCAGCAGCACCCATCCGATGGCCGAACTGCTGAATGTTCCAATTCCCCGGATCGGTGCGCTGCTGCCGTACATCCTGCTGGTGCTGATCCTGTTCTTCCGCCCCCGGGGCCTGATGGGAACTCGAGACACATGAACATCACCCAAGAAAGGCGCTGGTACTGGATGGTGGCGCTGGCGATCGCCATTGCGCTGCCCTGGTGCTTCTATAACTTCGCGGCGGGCAAGCAGTCGGGGTTCTCGGTGACGCTGCTCAGCGAAATCGGGCTGTTGATCATCTTTGCACTGTCGTTCAACATGCAGTTCGGTCAGGCAGGCCTGCTCAGCTTCGGACACGCGATCCTCTTCGGCCTGGGCGGCTACTGCACGGCCCATGCGCTGAATGCGGTCAAGGCGGCCGATCTCTGGTTTCCGATCGAGCTCATCCCGCTGGCAGGGGGGCTGGGTGGCCTCGGGTTCGGGCTGATCTTCGGCTACCTCTCCACCAAGCAGCGGGCGACCGCGTTCGCGATGATCACGATGGGCCTGGGCGAACTCGTCACGGCCGCGGCGCTGATGTTCATCGGCTTCTTCGGGGGCGAGGGCGGCGTGAGCACCGACCGCGTGATCGGGTCCAGCCTGATCGGCATGGACTATGCGTCGCCGATCCAGGTTTATTACCTGATCGTGGCCTGGGGATTCATCTGCATCTATCTGATGCGGCTGCAGACCCAGACCCCGCTGGGCAGAATGGCCAATGCGCAGCGGGACAATTTCGAGCGCACCCAGTTCGTCGGCTACGACCCCAAGCTGATCCGCTTCTATCAGTTTGTGCTGTCGGGTTTTTTCGCCGGCATCGCGGGAGGGCTCTTCGTGATGCTGCACGAGATCGTCACCTTCGATGCGGTCGCGGCTCAGAAGTCCGCCAGCGCGCTGCTGGCCAGCTACATCGGTGGAGTCGGCGGCTTCTTCGGACCGATCGTTGGCGCGATCGTCGTCGTGCTGATGCAAAGCGGTGTCAGCCTGCTGTCCAGCGCCTGGCTGCTCTATTTGGGTACGCTGTTCGTGATGATGGTGATGTTTGCACCGGGGGGCATCACCGGTCTGCTGACGATGCACAAGCCGATCGCCCGGATCGGGCGCCTCGGCGATCTGGTCGTGCCATACCTGAGGATCCTCGTGCCGGCCGCGGTGAGCCTTGCGGGTTTTGTGCTTCTGGTCGAATTGGCGTCGTTCACCACGATCGGCGCGTCACAGGGCAAGGAGTTCAAGGTCGGCTCGCGCTGCGATGCCGGATCTCCGGCGCCTTGGCTGATCGGCGTCGCCGCACTGGTCATGGGCGGCTTCTGGCTGAAGAGGGCCTCGCGAGGCTTCGCATCCACGTGGAATGTCCTGATGGAACAGGCCAAGCGCGAAGGAGGGGTCCGATGAGCGCCGCCCTTTCGCTGGTCGACGTGCGCAAGAATTTCGGCGCGACCCAGATCATCCGCGGTGTGAACCTCGACATTCCCAAAGGCCAGCGGCACGCCATCATCGGCCCCAACGGCGCGGGCAAGACCACGCTGTTCAACCTGATCAGCGGACGTTTTCCCGTCACCTCGGGCTCGATTTCCCTGAACGGCCAGCGCATCGATCAGCTCGCCCCGCACGAAATCAATCGACGCGGCCTGTCGCGCAGCTTTCAGATCACCTCGATCTTTCCGATGATGTCGGTGTTCGAGAACATCCGCTGCGGCCTGCTCTGGTCGCGTGGCTACAAGTACTCGTTCTGGCATCTTCTGGGCCGCCAGAAGGCCCTGAACGAAGAGAGCGAACGGCTGCTGGAGCGCCTGAATCTGCAGGCGCGCCGCGATCTGACGGCGGGACTGCTGTCGTATGCCGAGCAGCGTGCCCTGGAGATCGGCATCACGATCGCCGGCGGCGCCGAAGTGATCTTGTTGGACGAGCCTACCGCCGGTATGAGCCATAGCGAAACCGAATACGCGGTCAACCTGATCCGCACCGTGAGTGAAGGCAAGACGCTGCTGATGGTCGAGCACGACATGAGCGTGGTGTTCGGGCTCGCCGATGCGGTTTCGGTGGTGGTCTATGGCGAAGTGATCGCCAGCGACATCCCCGAGAAGATCCGCTCCAATGCGGCGGTTCAGGAAGCCTATCTGGGAACCGAGGCGGCATGATGCTCGACATACGTGATCTGCATGCCTACTACGGCAAGAGCCACATCCTTCAGGGTGTGGACCTCACGGTCGCCGAGGGTGAGATCGTCAGTCTGCTCGGGCGCAACGGCGTCGGGCGCTCGACCACCTGCAAGGCGATCATGGGACTGGTGCAGCCGCATGGCAGCATCAGCTTCAAGGGGCGGCCGATTGCCGGGCTCAGGCCCGAACAGATCGCCCACACAGGGATCGGCTATGTGCCTGAAGATCGGCAGGTCTTCCCCACGCTCACGGTTCAGCAGAATCTCGAGCTCGGCATGAAGCGCGCGGGCAAGTTCGGGCGCTGGAACTTCGAGGATGTCTACAAGCTGTTCCCGAATCTGGACGCGCGCCGGCACAATCCCGCCGGCGTCCTGTCCGGCGGCGAGCAGCAGATGCTGACCATGTGCCGCACGCTGATGGGCGATCCGGATCTGGTCATCATCGACGAACCCACCGAGGGCCTGGCGCCCAAACTGGTCGAGCAGGTCGGTACCCTGCTCGATGAAATCGCGCGCCGCGGCGTGGCGATTCTGCTGGTCGAGCAGAAGCTGACGATCGCGTTGCGGATCTCGAAGCGGCTCTATGTGATGGGCCATGGCCGCATCGTGTTCGAAGGCGACACTGCCGCCCTCCAGGCGAACATGACCGTTCGCAAGGAGTGGCTGGAGGTCTGAGCTGGAAAGCGCGGCAGACCTCGCGGCCGCGCCAGCCCGGTTCAGCGCGCCGCGAATCGCACCGGCATCATCCTCGGCCCCTGGAACCCCAGCGGCGCGCTCCAGGCCACCTCGCCATCGAGCTCGATGCGCGCGAGCCGCTGCGACAGGCAGCCCAGCGCTTCTTGCAGCTCGGCGCGTGCCATATGCAGTCCCAGGCACGTGTGGCGCCCGCCGCCGAAGGTCATGTGCAGGCGTTGCGCATTGCGCTGGATGTCGAAACGATGAGGGTCCGGGAACAGGTTTGCGTCGCGGTTCACGGTGGCCAGCGCCAGCACCACATGGGTGTCCTTGGGCAGCGTGAGGCCGTTGATCACCGCGTCGTCGGTGGCGATGCGCTCCAGCGTCGGGCCCACCGGCGCAAAACGCAGGATCTCTTCGACGGCGCCGGGCAGCAGCGAAGGATCGGCGGCGAGCCTCTCCCATTGATCCGGGTGCTGGGTGAACAGATAAAGCGCGGAACCCAGCGTCGAGAAAGTGGTGTCCAGGCCTGGCACGATCAGCGAGGCCGCGGTGTGGATCACTTCGTCGCGGGTGAGCCGCTCGCCTTCCAGTTCGGCTCGGATCAGGCCGCTGATCACGTCATCGCCCAGGTCTTGTTCGCGGCGCGCGATCAGGTCCGTCATATAGGCGTCCATCGCGTCGTGCGCGGCCAGCGCAGCCGGCACGGCCGAAGGCCCTCCCCACATCCACTTGACCCAGTCGGTGGCGGTCGCGGCGAAGAATGGGATGTCCTTGTCCGGCACGCCCAGCACGCCGCAGATGACCGGCAGCGGATAGTGGTGGATCACCTCGCCTACGGCTTCCATGCGTCCGGCGGGAAGCACGCGGTCGATCAGACGATTCATGATCGCGCGCATGCGTTCGCGATGGCGGGAAATCTCGGTGGGCGACAAGGCCACCATGGCCAGCCGGCGCAGCCGCTGGTGGTCGGCGCCTTCCATGCTCAGGAAGGCCTGGCGGCGGCGGGCCACGAACCGCGGGTCGATGTCGGGATTGCGTTCGACCTGCGCCATGTTCCATTGGGTGAAGCGCGGATCGCGCAGCACCGCCATGCAGTCATCATGGCGCAGCAGCACCAGGGCATCGCCCGCCTGCATCGTGCGCTCGTCGCCCCAGTCGGGCATGCGGGTCCAGAAAGGCCCGGCTCCGCTGGCCAGATAACGCGAGCGGCCGGCAGTGGGCGAGAGGCTGGTGTCGGCGGCCCCCCCCCCCCCCCCCCCCCCGCCCCCCGGCCTCGAGGCGGGCGCATCGCCCGCGGGCTTGAACGCTCAGGCGGCCGGCAGCGGCGTGGATTGCCAGGACACCATCTGCCAGCGGCCATCGCGTTTGGCCCAGGCCTGCAGGTAGCGGCTGACGAAATTGCGTTCGCCGGCCGGCACGACCACCTGGATGCGCACGTCGCCATCGACCAGGACGAGATCGCCGTAGCCGCGAAACGACCGGCGCAGCTGGGTCAGCGAACGATAGTCGTAGTGGCGCGAGGCGATCAGACCGATGTACTGCTCCTTGGTCTCGGCGGTGCCGCTGCCGTGCACATAGAGAAGGTCGTCGCCGAACAGGGCGGCCAGGGCCGCGGTGTCCTTGTCGAGGGTGGCTTTGGTGCGGCGCGCGTCGGCTTCTTCGATGGCCTTGATGTCGTTGTTGTCCATGGTGTTCCTCCGGGTAGTTGAGTCACGAGAGGCATGTTGCCCATCTGACGCCGTTAGGATATGACAATGGCGGATTGGGAGCGTGGGTCACGATGCCCGTTCATTCCACCATTGCCTGCCGTTACACCCACCTTTCGAGCGGCAAGTCCAGCGGCGACACCACGTCCACGTTAGGGGCCAGTGCGTAGCCGTCACGCACCGGTGCGACGACATAGGCCCGCTCGACACCGACATCCTCGCATGCGTGCCAGAACCCTTTCGTGACTTTGGGTGCCGACGAGAACTTGGCCTCGATGCCGAAACGCCGCTGCCCGATCTCAATAATCAAGTCCAGTTCGGCGCCGGCGGCGGTGCGGTAGAAGCTGACCGTCGCATGAGACGGCAGCCGCCCGCAGACCTGCTCGACCACGAAACCCTCCCAGGAGGCGCCGGTCGACGGGTGGCCCGACAGATCTTCGTTGCTGCGCAGGCCAAGCAGACTATGAAGCAGTCCGCTGTCGCGCACGTAGACCTTCGGCGACTTCACCAGGCGCTTGCCAAGGTTGATGTGGAAAGGCTCGAGGCGCCGCGCGACCAGGCTGTCCACGAGGTGATCGAGCCAGCGTGACACGGTCGGCGAGGAGACGCCCAGCGAACTGGCGATGGCCGACGCGTTGAACAACTGGCCGTGCAGATGAGCGAGCATTCGCCAGAAGCGCCCCATGCTGGCGGCATCGACGTGGATCCCCAGGCTCGGCAGGTCGGTGTTCAGGAAATGGCGGATGAAATTCTGGCGCCAGTTCCAAGATACGCCGTCATCCGCGGCCAGAAAGCTGTCCGGGAAGCCGCCGCGGACCCACAACCGCTCGATATCCTGGAACTCGGTCGCCACCTCGGCCAGGAGCAGTGGGACCATGTCGACCACCGCGAGACGCCCGGCGAGCGACTGCGATTGCCGCAGCAGCTTGAAAGAGGCGGATCCCAGCAGCAGAAATCGGCCCGGGCGACGATCGGTGTCGATCTCGCCGCGCAGTTCGCTGAAAAGTTGCGGCGCGTTCTGCACCTCGTCGAGCACGACGAATCGGTGTCGGTTGCCGCTCAGGAAAAGCCCCGGATCGCCCAACCGGGCGAGGTCCGCGGCATTTTCGAGGTCCAGATACAGCGCACCGGGATGAGTGCTGGCGACGCTTTTTGCGAGGGTGGTCTTGCCGACCTGACGCGGTCCGAGGATTGCGACTGCCGGGCTCCATTCTAGGGCTTGCTCGACGGCGTGAGCGGCGATTCGATCAAACATTCGAGCATTTTCAACTTGTCATGTTAAAAATACAATGATTCATTCGCCGATCCCCGCAGGCCCGTCTACATGCTGCGCCGATACTGCCCGCCCACCTCGAACAGGGCCGTGGTGATCTGGCCCAGCGAGCAGCAGCGCACCGCGTCCATCAGCACGGCGAACACATTGCCGTTCTCGATGACCGTCTGCTTCAGGCGGGCCAGCGCCGCCGCCGACTCCTTGGCATGCCGGCCCTGGAAGTCGGCCAGGCGCTTCAGCTGCGACTGCTTCTCCTCGTCGGTCGAGCGGGCCAGTTCCAGCGTCTCGGGCGTGGGGTCGCCCTTCGGGTTTCGGAAGGTGTTCACGCCGATGATCGGGTACTCGCCGGTGTGCTTGAGCATCTCGTAGTGCATGCTCTCGTCCTGGATCTTGCCGCGCTGGTAGCCGGTCTCCATCGCGCCCAGCACGCCGCCGCGCTCGGCGATGCGCTCGAACTCGGTCAGCACCGCCTCTTCCACCAGTTCGGTCAGCTCATCGACGATGAAGCTGCCCTGCAGCGGGTTCTCGTTCTTGGCCAGGCCCCATTCGCGGTTGATGATCAGCTGGATGGCCATCGCGCGGCGCACGCTGTCCTCGGTGGGCGTGGTGATCGCCTCGTCGAAGGCGTTGGTGTGCAGGCTGTTGGCGTTGTCGTAGGTGGCGATCAGCGCCTGCAGCGTGGTGCGGATGTCGTTGAACTGGATTTCCTGCGCATGCAGGCTGCGCCCGCTGGTCTGGCAGTGGTACTTGAGCTTCTGGCTGCGGTCGTTGGCGCCGTACTTGTCGCGCATCGCCACCGCCCAGATGCGCCGCGCCACCCGGCCCATCACCGTGTACTCCGGGTCCATGCCGTTGGAGAAGAAGAAGCTCAGGTTGGGCGCGAAGTCGTCGATGTGCATGCCGCGGGCCAGGTAGGCCTCGACGAAGGTGAAGCCGTTGGACAGCGTGAACGCGAGCTGGCTGATCGGGTTGGCCCCGGCTTCGGCGATGTGATAGCCGCTGATGCTCACCGAATAGAAGTTGCGCACGTCGTGGTGCACGAAGTACTCGGCGATGTCGCCCATCACCTTCAGGCTGAACTCGGTGCTGAAGATGCAGGTGTTCTGGCCCTGGTCTTCCTTCAGGATGTCGGCCTGCACCGTGCCGCGCACGCTGGACTGCGTCCAGGCGCGGATCTTGGCGATCTCGTCGTCGGTGGGTTCGCGGCCATTGGCGGCGCGGAACTTGTCCAGCTGCTGGTCGATGGCGGTGTTCATGAACATCGCCAGGATCGTGGGCGCGGGCCCGTTGATGGTCATGCTGACGCTGGTGGCGGGGTCGCACAGGTCGAAGCCGCCGTACAGCACCTTCATGTCGTCCAGCGTGGCGATGCTCACGCCGCTGTTGCCCACCTTGCCGTAGATGTCCGGGCGCACGGCCGGGTCATGGCCATAGAGGGTGACGCTGTCGAAGGCGGTGGACAGGCGCTTGGCCGGCATGCCCGAGGACAGCAGCTTGAAGCGGGTGTTGGTGCGGAACGGATCGCCCTCGCCGGCGAACATCCGGGTCGGGTCCTCGCCTTCGCGCTTGAAGGCGAACACGCCGGCGCTATACGGGAACGAGCCCGGCACGTTTTCGAGCAGCAGCCACTTCAGCAGTTCGCCGTGGTCTTCGTAGGTGGGCAGCGCGACCTTGCGGATCTTGGTGCCCGACAGGCTCTGGTAGACAAGGTCGGTGCGGATCTCCTTGTCGCGGATGCTGACCACGTACTGATCGCCGGCGTAGGCCTTTTGCATCTGCGGCCACATCGCCAGCAGCTTGGCCGATGTCGGCTCGAGCCGGCCTTCGCGCTCGCCGGCCAGTTCATCCAGAGCCTGGACCGCACGCACCTTCTGCGCGTTGGCCTCGCGCAGCATGCGCTGGCTTTCGCGCAGCTGCTGCACCTCGCGCGCGATGCGTGCCTGCTGGCGGGCGCGCTGCTTGTAGCCGCGCACGGTGTCGCTGATCTTCGGCCAGGTAGCGGGTGCGCGCCGCCGGCACGATCACCACCTGGCTGGACGAGTGGCGGGCCTTCACGACCGGCAGCCGTCCGGCAGGTGAGCCATCCGCGCCGGCCAGCGGCAGGCGCAGGCCGAGCTCGACGAGGCGGCCCAGCATGCCCTGGTACAGCGCCGTCACGCCGTCGTCGTTGAAGCGGCTGGCCTGGGTGCCCCAGACCGGCATTTCATCCGGGCGGCGGGTCCACTGTTCGCGATTGCGCTGGTACTGCTTGGCGACGTCGCGCAGCGCGTCGGCGGCGCCCTTGCGGTCGAACTTGTTGATGGCGACGAAGTCGGCGAAGTCGAGCATGTCGATCTTCTCGAGCTGGCTGGCGGCGCCGAACTCGGGCGTCATCACATACAGCGTGGCGTCGACCAGCGGCACGATCGCCGCGTCGCCCTGGCCGATGCCCGAGGTCTCGACCACGATCAGGTCGAAGCCCGCCACCTTGCAGGCGGCGATCACGTCGGGCAGGGCCTGGCTGATCTCGCTGCCGGCGTCGCGGGTGGCCAGCGAGCGCATGAACACGTTGGGATGGTTGATCGCGTTCATCCGGATGCGATCGCCCAGCAGCGCGCCGCCGCTCTTGCGCCGGGTCGGGTCCACCGAGATGATGGCCAGGCGCAGGTGATCGTCCTGGTCGAGCCGCAAGCGGCGCACCAGTTCGTCGGTGAGCGAGCTCTTGCCGGCGCCGCCGGTGCCGGTGATGCCCAGCGTGGGCGTCTTCACGGTGTCGGCACGCTTGTGCAGGTCCTGGCGCAGCGCGGCAAAACCGGCCTCGTCCAGGCCGTCGGGCGCCGTGCCGTTTTCCAGCGCGGTGATCACCTGGGCCAGCGCACGGCGCGAGTGTGCGATGGCGGCCTGGTCACCGGCCCCCGGGGCCACGATCGCGTCCAGCGAGGTTGGCGCCAGGGACGCCAGATTGCGGTCGCAGCGCTGGATCATGTCGCCGATCATGCCGGCCAGGCCCATGCGCTGGCCGTCCTCGGGCGAGTAGATGCGGGTGACGCCATAGGCATGCAGTTCGCGGATCTCGTCGGGCACGATCACCCCGCCGCCGCCGCCGAACACCCGGATGTGACCCGCGCCGGCTGCCTTGAGCAGGTCGATCATGTACTTGAAGTACTCGACGTGGCCCCCCTGGTACGAACTCAGCGCAATGCCGTGAGCGTCTTCCTGCAGCGCGCAGTCGACGATCTCCTGCACCGAGCGGTTGTGCCCGAGATGGATCACCTCGCAGCCCATGCTCTGCAGGATGCGCCGCATGATGTTGATCGAGGCATCGTGGCCATCGAACAGCGACGCGGCCGTGACGAAGCGCACCTTGTTGGTGGCACGGTATTCGGCGAGTTTCTTCGCCTCGGAAAGATCGGTCATGGTCGATGTCCTGCGGGGGCGCGCTTCAGGCGCGGCCGGTGGGGTTGGGCGCGATCGAATGGATGGACGAAGTATCGCCGCCCCGTTTGCATGCAGCAAACGAGCCGCAGACGTTAAATGACGTTTACGTTAACGTCAATCTGGAATCGACCGTGTGTCGTCGGGGCGGCGGGCTGCGCTAGGCTGGCGTTCGTATCACTTCCGACGAGGTCTGGGCCATGATTCCGCGCACCCTGTTTTCGACCGAACACGACATCTTCCGCGAATCGGTGCGCCGCTTCGTGCAGACCGAACTCGCGCCGCATCACGCCGACTGGGAGGACGCCGGCTTCGTGCCGCGCGAAGCTTGGCGCGCCGCGGGTGCGGCGGGGCTGCTGTGCTGCCAGATCTCGGAGGCTTATGACGGGCCCGGAGGCGATTTCCTGTTCAACGTGGTGGTGACCGAAGAAATGGCCCGTGCAGGCGTGACAGGGCCGGGATTCGTCGTGCATTCCGACATGGTGGCCACCTACATCGAGCGCTTCGGCAGCGAGGAGCAGAAGCAGCGCTGGCTGCCGGGCATGGTCAGCGGCGAGATCATCGGCGCCCTGGGCATCACCGAGCCCTCGGCCGGCAGCGACGTGCGCGGCATCCGGACCACGCTGCGGCGCGAGGGCGACGAGTACGTGATCAACGGCCAGAAGACCTACATCTCCAATGGCCAGTTGTGCGACATCATCGTGCTGGTGACCAAGAGCGATCCGGCGCGGCCGCGCGATGCGATCACCCTGGTGGTGGTCGAGACCCATCGGGCCGGCTTTCAGCGCGGGCGGCGCCTGAAGAAACTGGGCCTGAAGGCGCAGGACACCTCGGAACTGTTCTTCGACGACGTGCGCGTGCCGGTGGCCAACCGCCTGGGCGAAGAGCACCAGGGCTTCCAGTACCTGACCCGCAACCTGGCTCACGAGCGTCTGGTGCAGGCGGTGCGCAGCGCCGTGGTGGCCGAGGTGACCATCGAGCAGACAGTCGAGTACACGCGCGATCGCAAGGCCTTCGGCCAGACCCTGGCGGAATTTCAGAACACGCAGTTCAAGCTGGCCGAGCTGCGCGCGTCCACCGTGGCGGGACGCGTGTTCGTGGACCGCTGCATCGAACTGCAATTGAAGGGCGAACTGGACCCGGTCGATGCCGCCGCGGCCAAGATGCTGCTGTCCGATCTGCACAACCGGGTCGTCGACGAGTGCCTGCAACTGCATGGCGGCTGGGGCTATATGTGGGAGTACCCGGTGTGCCGCGCCTATGCGGATGCGCGCATCGTCAAGATCGCCGGCGGCTCGATGGAGACGATGAAGTCGATCATCGCGCGCGATCTGTTCAAGCGGCCGCGCGCGGCATCCTGATGAATCAACCCTTTCAAACCTGTTCAAGGAGACACACGACATGGCTGGCGTCTATTTCGAGGATCTGACCGTGGGGCGCGTGTTCAAGCACGCGATCCGGCGCACCGTGACCGAGGCGGACAACGTGTTCTTCTCGGCGCTCACCCACAACCCGGCGCAGCTGCATCTGGACGAGGAGTACTGCAAGGAACACACCGAATACGGCACCCGCATCGTCAACAGCTGCTTCACCCTGGGTCTGATGGTGGGCATCTCGGTCGGTGAAACCACGCTGGGCACGACGGTGGCCAACCTGGGCTGGGATGAGGTCCGCTTTCCCAAGCCGGTGTTCCACGGCGACACGCTGCGGGTCGAGAGCGTGGTGGTCGAGTCGCGCGAGAGCAAGTCGCGCCCCACGCAGGGCATCACCATCTTCGAGCACCGCGCATACAACCAGAAGGGGGAACTGGTCGCCTCGTGCAAGCGCAGCGCGCTGATGCATCGGCGCCCGGCGGGCGAGGGCCCGCGTTGAAGGGGCAGGGCCATTGAATGCGGCCCTGCCGCGCTACTGACCGGGACGCAGCCCCGAGGCCCGTCCATCCCCGTTTGAGCCGTCAGGGGCGGACGTACGCGGCACTCTGCTCACGCCCGACCCGCCACGTCAGCCAGCGGCGCGTCGGCGCGCCTTCTTCAGGCCCAGCAGACCGAGCATCAGCAGCGAGGCGGTCGCCGGGATCGGCACATCGTTCCGGCTGGGAGTGAACTCGGCGGTGAATCGATTGTTGATGTGCTGAAGGGCTGCGTTCCCCGAATTGCCGGAGAGGTTCACGATATCGCCGGCGGTCAGCGCGTTGGTGATCGAGCCTGGCAGGCCGAAGCAGGTGTCGGTCTGCGCGACGTTGATGGCTTGGCAGCCTGCAGGTCCGCCCGGGACGATCAGTTGAGCGGCCGCGAGGCCGTTTCCGGCCGTGGCTGAGAAGATGTTGACTTCGATGGGGTCGATGATCTGCGCGCTGCCCGGCGCTGCCGCTGTGGCCAACAGGCTGTACTCAAAAATGAATGCGGAGATCTCATCTCGATTCACATTGAACGAGTTGCGGGTGGACGGCCCGTCGGGATTCAAGCTGAAGCGCAGTTCAACGGTGTCGTTGTCGAAGGCGAAGATATCGATCCGGATGTCCGCACCCTGGTAGGCGTCGCCGCCACCCGCACCGAATGAATGCACCAGTGAAAACGCCGAGGCATCGAAGGTGACGTTGTTGGCCAGCGTGATCGAACACGCGGTGGGTGACGCAATGGTGCCGCAGAGCGCGGCTGAGGCGGAAGGAGTCAGGCTCAGGCTGGCGCAAAGGCCGAACAAGACTGGAAACAGAGCACGGAATTTCGGGAACAAGGACATGGCGCCTCCTGGCGAGATGAGCAAACGGCGGTTGACGGCAGCGAAGGTTTGCCCTGCGGCGGGTTGCCCGCACAGGCAAGGGGGCGGGACCGGCGACATGGACCGATCCATCAGAATTCGAGTCAATGCAAATTCCGTACCAGAGGCAGTCGAACCGGAGATCCTCCTCTGAACGCATACGATGGTGGATACGGGGTCGGAATCGTCTGTGTCAATAAGCCCGACAAGGATGGCGGGCCTGTCCAGGGGCCGCGCGCACGGGCGCGCGAAACCCTGACCCCGCGATGTCTCGCCCGTCAGGCGCCCAGCCAAATCTCAACCATCTCGAAAGAGCGCTTCATGACTTCCTTCCCCTTGCCCAATCCGAGGAGGCCGTGTTGAAACTGTCGAAGCAGTCGGATGCGCAAATCCTGGCCGTTGCCGACCCGATCATGGACAACCTGATGGACGCCTCGAGCGCGATCGACTACGACCGGCACACGCGGGACTTCACCGAACGCGCGCGGCGGGCATTGCCCAGGGACGCTTTGCGGCCGATCTGCGAGCAATACCAGCGCGAACGGGGGTTCTTCGGGCCGAGGGAGTTCGTCGCGATCTTCCGGCGTCCGGACTCGGTGGCCATCATCTGGCGGCAGACCTTCACCAGGGCCGCCGGCGACTTCGTCGCCGAGATGGTGCTGGTCGAAGAAGGCGGTCATTGCCTGGTCGACCATGTGATGGTCTTCTGATCGGCTCGCTTGAGAGCCCCGATCTGAATTCGGCGCGCGGGCGGCGGTGTCACCGCGCTGCTGATTTCGCGCCGCTGCCGGCCCCGCGCCGAATGCCCTGGCCCGGGAGCGGTCGGACCGGTGATCCTGTCAGCCGCCCGGCCTGCCTCCACCCACTCCGAAAGCCCTTTCAATGACGACCTTTCCTCTACCCAACGCATCCCAGGACCTCACCGGCCAGGTGGCCCTGGTCACCGGTGCCTCGGCCGGCCTTGGCCGGCGCTTCGCGAAGGTGCTGGCCGCGCAGGGCGCCAAGGTGGCGATCGCTGCGCGGCGGCTCGACAAGCTCGAGGAGCTGGCCGCTGAAATTCGCGCCGCCGGCGGCCAGGCGCTGCCGGTCGAACTCGATGTGACCGACGCCGATCAGCTGATCCGCGCGGTGGCCCAGACCGAAGCGGCCTACGGCACCGTCACGATCCTGGTCAACAACGCCGGCATTCCCGACGCGCAGCGCGCGCACAAGATGTCGGTGGAACTGATCGATCGGGTGCTCGACATCAACGTGCGCGCCCCCTGGATCCTGTCCTGCGAAGTGGCGCGCCGCCTGATCGCCGCAGAGAAGCCGGGGCGCATCGTCAACCTCGCGTCGCGGGCCGCTTACGCCTATGACGGCCGGGGTGCGGCGCTGTACGCCACCTCGAAGATGGCGGTGGTGCGCATGACCGAGACGCTCGCCGTCGAGTGGGCGCGCTTCAACATCAATGTGAACGCGATCGCACCCGGGGCTTTTTCGTCGGAGATGATGGACGGCATGATCGCGCGCATGGGCGACATCACGAAGAACTTCCCTCGGCCGCGCCTGGGCGATCCGGCTCAGCTCGACAGCACGCTGCTGTTCCTGGTGTCGCCGGCCTCCGAGTTCGTCACCGGCACCACGGTGCGGGTCGACGACGCGCAGGGCGGGCGCTGAGGCCGCGGCGGGCCGGAGCATTTTTTTCGCATCCGACTGCATCCAAATCCCCGGCTGGTGAGTAGTGCGGGCAGTGACGCCTTTTTTGCGCTGCTGTCCACAACCCACCCCGAGGAGTTCCTCCATGCTGTTCAAGACCACCCTGGCCGCCGCGGCCGCCCTGGCCCTCACCGCCTGCGCGTCCAACATGAGTGCGCCCGCCATGATGTATTCGCAGGCCAGCCTGCCCGATGCGGTGAAGGTGCCCGCCGGCAACAAGGTCGCCCTGGAGACCGTGGGCGTGGGCCAGATCACCTACGAATGCCGCGCCAAGGCCAGCATGGCCGGCCAGTTCGAGTGGGTGTTCGTCGGCCCCGACGCGAAGCTGCTCGACCGCGGCGGCAGGCAGGTCGGCAAGTACTACGGCCCGCCCGCCACCTGGGAGGCCCTGGATGGCTCCAAGTTCACCGCCACCCAGCTCGCCGTGGCGCCCGGAGGCGATGGCAACATCCCGCTGCAGCTCGTCAAGGCCAACCCCGCGATGGGCATGGGCGCGATGAGCGGTGTCACCTACACCCAGCGCGTGGCGACCCGGGGCGGCGTGGCCCCGGCAGCGGCCTGCGGCGCGTCCAACCTGGGCGCCAGGCAGATCGTCCAGTACCAGGCCGACTACATCTTCTACAAAGCCTCCTGATGCTGCTCGGCCGGCGCGTGCGGTCTTGCGTCGCCGGTCCGCCGACATCGGCTAGCATGCCTGACAACCCCGTGGCATGGCGCACGCGTGCCACGGCCCCCTGGCCCTGCCGCTCCTTTTTCCCTTGCGCCTTCCCGACGCCGAACCCTTCGATCACGATACCGTCCTGGCCCGTTGCGCGCAGGGCGATCGCGGGGCCTTGCGCAGCCTGTATGAACGTGAGGGCGCCTTCCTGCTGGGAGTGGCACTGCGCATCGTGCGCGACCGCGCCACTGCCGAAGACGTCTTGCACGACGCATTTCTGAACATCTGGACCCGTGCCGCCACCTTTGACGCCCGCCGGGGAGCGGGCCGCGCATGGATGTACGGCATCGTGCGTCATCGCGCATTGGATGCCGTGCGCTCGGGCGCGCGCACCGTGTCTGCCGATGAAGAGGAACTGGATGCGCTGCAGGCCGACGAGCCGGCCGTCGCGCCCGACATGGCCGAGGCGTTCGCGCTGCGTGCCGATCTCGGCCGGCTCGAAGACTGTCTCGAGCGCCTGGACACACCCAAGCGCAACTGCGTGCTGCTCGCTTACCTCGACGGCTGCACTCACGCCGAGATCGCCGTGCGCCTGGGGGCGCCGCTGGGGTCGGTGAAGGCCTGGATTCGCCGGGGGCTGACCTCGTTGCGGGAGTGCCTCGCATGACGGCCCATGATTCCGACGACGAACTGGCGGCCGCCTACGTGCTGGGCACCCTTTCGGCCCGGCGCCGGCGCGCGGTGCAGGCGCGCCTGTCCAGCGACGGCACGCTGCGCGACGCGGTCGATGCCTGGGAAGCCCGCTTGCTGCCGCTCACCGCGCTGGCCGAGCCGGTGGAGCCCTCGCCCTCATTATGGGCTCGCATCGAAAGCGCGATTGCACCTGCCCCCGCGTCGATGCGTGCTCGGGCCAAAGCGGGCGCCTGGCGCCGCTGGTGGACCAGCCTCGCCTTCTGGCGCGCCGCGGCCGCCGCCGGCTTCGTCGCGGCATCGGTGGCGGCGCTGCTGCCGACCTCCGACCTGTTCGCGCCCGCCGCGCCGCGATTCATGGTGGTGCTGGTTGCGCCCAACGGCACCGCGCCGGGCTGGGTGGTGCAGACCACCGGCGCCAACACGCTGCGTCTGGTGCCGCTGAGCACCACCGCCGTGCCCGAACAGCGCTCGCTGCAGTTCTGGACCAAGGCGGACGACTGGGGTGCACCGGTCTCGCTGGGACTGGTGCGCCCGGGACAGCCGCTGGAGGTGAAGATCGACCAGCTGCCGCCGCTGGTGCCGAACCAGCTGTTCGAGATCACGCTGGAGCCCTACAACGGATCGCCGACCGGACGCCCGACCGGGCCGATTCTGTACATCGGGCGTTCGGTCAGGTTGTCTTGACCCTTGCCGGCTTGCGGCCGGCTTCAGCGGCTGTCTGCCCGCTGCGGCGGTTAGCCCCGGTCACCGTTATCAGCAACCCGAAGATCGACAGTCCCAAACCGAGCGCCTCGGCGAAGTCAGGAACGTGCCCGAGAATCGGCCAGGCCATCAGGGACGCCAGACCCGGCGCGATTGCGGGGAATACGGCTGCCCGGGCGGCACCCAGCAAAGAAACCATCTTTGCGTAGGTGTACAAGCTGCCAGCGCCGGCGAGCAGGCCCTGAACGAGCACTTGCAGCATCACCGCGTCAAATGACGCCTGCAGCAGTCGATGAGTGCCGATGGCGATCAGGTAGACAGGCAGATAGGTCACGACGGCGAACAACGAAATGACCGCCGTCGCGAGCATCGGTTCGAGCCGATAGCGTCGAAGCACGATGCCAAAGCCCGCCCACAGAATTCCGGCCGCCACGAACAGTGCATCCCCGGTCAGCGATTGCCGGGTGAGCGAGGACAATTGAAGGCCGGACAGCACGAATAGTCCGCACAGCACGATGGCGATTCCCAGCGCTTTTCGGGGGGTGATCCGATCGCCCAGGAAGAGGGCGGCCATGATCGTGCCCATCACGCTGATGGTCGAAAAGGGAAAGACTGCGGCATGACTGGGCGGCGCAAGCTGGAATGCGCTGAACATCAGGAGTCCGAAAAGCGGCCCCGCCATGAGGCTGATCGAGAGCCATACCCGCCATTGGGAAATCAGCACTTGCGGATCGCGCCGCCAGTGCCACGCCAGCACTGGAAAGGTCACGAGGCCGGCGACGAAAAAACGCAGGAAGGTCAAATCGGAAGAGGCCAGCCCGTTGGCAATGCCCAATCGAGCGACGACTGTGTATAGCGCTCCGATACTGGCGGCCACCAGGCCTACGACGATACCCAGGAACAAATGGGGCTCCGCACGTACAGGCGGCTGTTCCGGTGGAACGATTTCGACTTGGGGCGCTGGCATGGAGAGGAGCCTGAACAGGGGCGAGTAATTACCCAGCGGGCATGCTGGGCAAACGGGCGTTTTGCGGTCGTGCGGCGGGATTGGTTCTCTCGTTTCACGAATCCTCTGCCAGGGACTCCAGCAGGAACTCGATCGCCAGCCGCAGCTTGGCAGGCACGTGCCGCCTCGAGGCATACACGATGTGCATCGGCAGCGCCCGCGGTTCGAAGTCCTCGAGCACGACGCGTACCGCTCCGCTTTCCAGCTGGTCAGTCAGCGCGAACATCGGTACGACGCCGATTCCGGCGCCCGCAACCACGGCGGCCAGCACGCCGGACGAGTTGTTGACCTTGATCGGCCCTTTCACCTCGACTTCGATCGGCTGATCGTTGCACTCGAAGGTCCAGCGCGCGCCAGTCGCCAGGCGGGTATAGACAATGCAGTCGTGCATCGGCAGTTCGTCGGGATGGCGGGGCACGCCTCTTCGCGCGAGGTACTCCGGTGAGGCGAGGGCCACCCGCCGTACCGGCGGCAGCTCCCTGCAAACCAGATTCGTATCAGTGATCACGCCTACGCGCACCGCCAGATCGATGCGTTCTTCCGCCAGATCCACGAAGCGGTCGTCGAGCACCAGATCGATCTGCAACTGGGGATGCAAGCGCAGCAGTTCGCACAAGCAGGCAACCAGCCGTGTGCGCCCGAAAACAACCGGCGCGGCCATCCGCAGCGAGCCGCCAAGTTGCTGGCGCCGCAATCGGGCCAAGTCCTGTGTCTGGTCAACAGCCTCGACAGCGATGCGCGCGTGCTCCAGCAATGCCAGGCCATCGTCGCTCAGGCTGAAGGCATGCGAGCTTCGGTTGAACAGCCGTGTCGCCAGTTGACGTTCGAGCGCGGCCATCTGCTTGGACACCGCCGGCTGCCCGACGCCCAAATCACGCGCAGCAGCGGAGAAGCCGCCGGCTTCGGCCACGCGAAGGAATACGCGAAACGCTCCGATCAGATCCATTCCCGGACTCCCACGCCGTCGATCCCCATTCCCGAAAGTCATGGGCCCCATGACCGGAAGCGCTGTTCACAGCGGCCGAATCGAGCCCCACAGTGAGCACAGCCAACCGATGCCTGCGGTCTCCCTACGATGATGACGTCGGCACGAGTGCCCGAGGGCCGGCGTGCCGGGAAGACTAACCGATTGGCAGAACCTCGAGCCGCGCAAACGTTCACTTCACGACCACCGGACCACGCCATGCAACTGACCATCCACGACTCCAAGACCGCGCCTGACGCCAGCCGCGACATGCTGACCAAGTCGCAGGCACGCTACAAGTTCGTGCCCAATCTGCACGGCATCATGGCCGGTGCGCCGGTCATGTACGAGGCCTATCAGGCCATCGGCCAGATCTACGCCAAGAGCGGCATGAGCGTGCTCGAGCGGCAAGTGGTCCTGCAGTCGATCAACTTCGAGAACGAGTGCCACTACTGCCTGGCAGCGCACTCGTTGATCGCGACTGCGGAAAAGATGCCGCCCGACATTCTCGCAGCGCTGCGCGAAGGTCGGCCGCTGAACGACGCAAAGCTTCAGGCTTTGCGCGTTTTCGCAGCGCGAATGACAAGAGAGCGAGGCTGGCTGTCGCCCGCCGAGGTGCAGGCGTTCTACGACGCCGGCTACGGCGAGGCCACGCTTCTCGAGGTAATCGTCGCGGTGGCCTACAAGGTGATGAGCAACTACATCAATCACATCGCAGAAACCCCGCTGGATGAGGCCTTTCAGCCGTACGCCTGGACACGGCCGAAGCCACTCGACACAGAAGCCTGAGGCTCGACCCTGCACCCCAAGGACACTTGTCATGATCGATCTGTACTTCTGGACCACCCCCAATGGCTACAAACCGCTGATCCTTCTGGAAGAGTCTCAAACGCCTTATCGGCTGAGGCCAGTGAACATCAGCATCGGCGAGCAGTTCGCGCCCGAGTTTCTTAAGATCTCGCCGAATAATCGTATGCCGGCGATCGTCGACCACGAGCCGGCCGATGGCGGCGAGCCGGTGTCGTTGTTCGAGTCCGGGGCGATCCTGTGGTACCTGGCAGAGAGGGCAGGGCGATTCATTCCGTCCGGCCTGCGCGGGCGAAAGACTGCGCTTGAATGGTTGATGTGGCAAATGGGCGGACTAGGACCGATGCTCGGCCAGAACCACCACTTTGCCCACTATGCGCCGCAGAAGTTGCCCTACGCGATCGAGCGCTACGTCAAGGAATCACAGCGACTTTACGGCGTGCTGGAACGTCGGCTCGAGGGCCGTGCCTTCATTGCGGACGAGTACAGCGTGGCGGACATGGCGGCCTACCCCTGGTGCCTTCTTTGGCATCGCCAGGGCATCGAGATCGACGAGTTTCCCAACATCAAGCGCTGGCTTGCTGCCATCGAAGCCCGCCCTGCCGTCATGCGCGCCTATGCTCTCGGGAAAAATCTCAATGCCGTGCCGACGGTGACCGAGGCCGCAAAGTCGGTGCTGTTCGGCCAGGGCCGGCGGTAAATGCTTCAAGGTGGGAGGTAAACGCTGTGGCTGCCTATTTCATCGTTCGCGCCGAAGTCCACGACCCGGTTGCGTATCAGGCCTACGCCAGCCGTTCGCCAGGCGTGTTGGCACGCTACGGCGGGCGCCACATCGCGCGTGGCGGAAAGGTGGTGAGTTTCGAAGGGCCGGCAGAAACCCGGCGCGTGGTGATCGCCGAGTTTGCCGATTTCGACAGCGCCGAGCGATGCTACCGCTCGCCCGAATACCAGGCGATCATCGCCTATCGAAAGGGTTGCGCGACGTTCGAATTCATTCTGGTCGATGGCGTGCCCGGTTGAGCGCCTTGTGCGCTCAGATCGGCGTGATCGATCGGTACTTCGGCGGATGGTCGTCGGGTCGACGCGGCTGGCATTGCGCAAACGTCTCGATCAGGATCCTGCGGGTATCCCTCGGATCGATGATCTCGTCGATGCCAAAGCCTTCAGCAGCCCGCAGCGAACCGATGCGGCCGCGGATTTCGTCGATCATCTCCTGGCGCCGCGCCTGCGGATCGGGTGCGGCCTCGTACTCCTTTCGAAACGCGACATCGACCGAGCCTTCCACCGACATCGCGCAGATCTGCGCCGTGGGCCACGCAAGGCTCGCGTCGGCAGCAAACGCGCGCCCGCCCGCCATCGCGAAGTAGCCCAGCCCATAGCCCTTGCGCAGAACGATCGAGATGCGCGGCACCGTCGAGTTGCCCCACTCGTGGATCAGTTTCGCGGAACGACGGCCGAGCATGGAGTGTTCGGCCGAGCTGCCGATCGAGAACCCCGGAATGTCGATGAGCGACACCAGTGGCAGCCCGTACGCATCGCACAGTGCGATGAAATGCGCCATCTTGTCGCAGGCTTTGGCATCGAGCATGCCGCCCAGTTTCAGGGGCTGGTTCGCGACGAAGCCGACCGGGCGCCCGCCCAGGCGCGCCAGGGTCGTCAGCACGTTGCCTGCGTAGGTCGGCTTGATCTCGAACGTCGACTCGCGGTCGGCGATCAGAGCGATCACCTTGCGCATGTCGTATGCCTTGCGCGGATTGGCCGGCACCAGATCGAGCAGTGCGTCGTCGCGGCGGTCGACCGGATCGTCGCACCCGGAGTCGGGCATCTGCGCGCGCGCGTTGACCGGAAGATAGGACAGGAATCGGCGCACCGCATCGAGCGCATCGCCTTCGCTGGCCACACCGAGGTCCGCCAGGCCGTTGCGATCGACCTGTGCTTCCGCACCGCCGATTTCCATTTGTTCGACGTCCTCGCCAACCCCTGCCTTCACCAGCGCGGGCCCGGCGAGCCCCATCGTCGCAATGCCACGCACCATCACGACCAGATCGGACATGCCCGCGTAGTTGGTTGGCCCCGCGAACCCAGCCCCCATCATCACGGCGATCATCGGCACCCAGCCGGACGCCCGCGCGAAATTATGGAACGTCGCGTTGGCATGCGCGAAGTGGCGAGCGTCCTGCCCACCCTGGATGCGATGGCCGCCGCCGTCCAGCAGCATCACCATCGGAATGCCGCGCGTGATGGCGATCTGCAGCGCGCGTTGTGTCTTGGCGCTGCCCAGCACGCCGATGCTGCCGCCAAAGACGCTGAAGTCCTGCGACAGAATCATTGCCGGACGGCCATTCAGCAGCACCGTGCCGGTCACGACGCCGTCGGCGGGCGCCTGGTCCCGTCCCACCTGGTGCGCGCCTTCGCCCGAGACGAGGGCGCCGATCTCGCGAAAGCTGCCGGGGTCGGCCAGGCGGTCGATGCGCTCGCGGGCCGAGCGCTTTCCGCGGGCGTGCTGCCTTGCAATTGCCGCCGGACGCGCATCGTCCTGCAGGGTCGCACGCACCGCGTCGA
>JADJVQ010000024.1 GCA_016710525.1 Burkholderiaceae bacterium | reverse complement strand
TCGCATGGCGGGCGCCGGATCGAAACCCGGCTGATCGAGCGGCTGGCCGATGGCGGGTGGCGCTTTGCAGCCTATGTCTGGAACGAAGCGGGCAGCGAGGCCGTCCTGGTGCCGGAGGCAGGCCTGCGGAGAATGGCGGTGGCGCAGGCGCCGCAGGGCCGTTATGACATTCCCTCCCGCACCGACTGCCTGGCCTGCCATGAGGGCGCGGCGACGCCCGTGCTGGGCTTCAGTGCACTGCAGCTTTCGCCCGATCGGGATCCGCTGGCGCCGCATGCCGACGCGGCACCGATGTCCGGCGTCGACCTGAACGCGCTGGTTGCCCGCGGCGTGCTGCGCCATCTCAGGCCGGCGCTGCTCGCGCGGCCCCCGCGCATTGCGGCGGCCAGCGCCCTCGAACGCGCCGCGCTGGGTTACCTGCACGCCAACTGCGCGCATTGCCACAACCACTCGGGCGCGCCGGTTCCGGTGGCCCTCAGCCTGGCCCAGGACGCGCTCGAGAGCAGCGACAGCATCGCGCGGGTGCGTCGATCGACCGTGAACGTCATCAGTCGTTTTCGCCCGCCCGGCATGCCGGGCGATGCCCGCATCGTCGTGGCGGGCGCCGCCGAGCACAGCGTGCTGAGCGTGCGCATGCGTTCGCGCCATCCGCAGGTGCAGATGCCCCCGATCGGCACGCGCCAGCCGGATCTCGAGGGCCAGGCCCTCATCGACCGTTGGATCAACCAACTTGCCTCAGCCACCCAGGAGAAATCGCCATGATCGACCGTCCCATCCCACATTGCGCCGCGCGCGCATCGCTGGCCGCGCTGGCTGGCATCGTGCTGTTCGCCGCCTCCCTCCCATCGCCGGCGTCGGCCCAGGACAAGCCCGCGCGCGCCCAGATCGAACGGGGCCGCTACCTGGTCACGACATCGGGCTGCCACGATTGCCACACCCCCATGAAGATGGGCGCCAGCGGGCCGGAACCGGACATGAGCCGGATGCTGTCGGGGCATCCCGATGCGCTGACCCTGCCGCCAGCGCCCAGGCTGCCCGAGGGGCCCTGGCTGGTCGTCTCTTCGGCGACCAACACGGCATTTGCCGGTCCGTGGGGCGTCAGCTACAGCGCCAACCTGACGCCGGACGCGATGACCGGCCTGGGGCAGTGGAGCCTGAAGGATTTCAAGGGCACGATTCGAAGCGGTCGGCATCTGGGGCGCGGCCGCGAGGTCCTGCCGCCGATGCCGATCCCGGCCTACAAGCACTTCAACGATGCCGACCTGGGCGCGATCTTCGCCTACCTGCGCAGCATCCCGCCGGTGACTAATCGGGTGCCTGAGCCGATGGCACCGATGGCCGCGAAGTGATGGGCCGCGCCTGACTCAGCCGCCCGCGACCCAGGGGCGCAGCTCCTCCATCCGCTGGCGCACATAGGCGAGGACCTGACGCCGCTTCTCGGGGCCGCGCTTGCCGTCGTCTTCGCCGGGCGAGTCGCCGAAGAAATCGTCGGCGGTGTCGGCGATGCGGTCATAGATGCCGCGCCAGAGCTTCTTCAGACCATGGGTCGACACCTCGAGCTGGGCCATCAGGGTCTCGTCGCTGTCGTCGAACAGCGCGAGCCACAGCAGGCGCCGTTGCGACGCGTTCAGCCGAAAGCGCGGCGGCTGGTGTTCGAAACAGTTGCGCGCGGGCGTTCCCGGCACGCGCTGGCGTGCCGCTTCGCGGGTGAGCGAGTACAGCGCGGGCCGGACCTCGGGCGCGAGAACCTGCAGCGCGTCGTGGTCGACCAGGCGGTGCGTGTCGAAGCCGCTGGTCCGCGCCACCGGCTCTGCGGCAGCACTGTTCTCGTAGAAGATGGCCCGCAGGTTGTAGCCGTCGTGGAAAGCCCGGAACGCGTCGTTGGCCGTGGCGATCACCTTGGACACGTACGGATCGAAAAAGTCGTTGTGCCGCATCGAGAAGTGCAGGATGAGCAGAACCAGCTCGCCGCTGGCATTGAGCAGGCCGATTTCGCGGTCGCTCGGGGGCTGCATCTCGTCGCAGAGCAGCGCCGCATAAACGCGCCGCGCCACGTAGGCGCTTGCGCCGGTCTCGAGATTCAGTGCCTTCACCATCGTCGACGGCAGGACCATCGTCGCGCCCCAACCCTGCAGGCGTTCGCCCTCGGGCAGTGCGGTGTCTTCGATGACACCGGCGAGGATCGAGGGTTCGGCGACCAGCCTGGCCCACAGGGCGGGCATGCGCGCCTGCTGCGCGGGCGTCAGGCCGGCGTAGTCGGGCAGCAGCGAGAGGCATTCGGTCAGATCGGCGGCGCGCATCGGCCGATAGCGCAGCCGCGGCAGATGATGCGAAGGAGGCGTTCGAGCGGGAGACCCGTTGACAGTCATGGTAGGCGCACGGACGGTGCTCAGTCTGTGCCGGGCGTACGATCGGCGCCCCGAAGGGGCGCCTGGCCGGCGGGCGCGCCAATCTTAATTCGCGGGCGTGGGGCTCGCAACGGTTCGCGGGCGTGGGGCCCGCAACGGTCGAGGGCCGCGGAGTGCGGCCGCGCTACGGCCGCGCGATCACCGCGCTGGCGCCGTCCACCAGGTCCAGGCAGTCGGTGCGCGAGAATCCCGCGCCCAGGCAGGCCGCCCGCACGTCGCCCCGCGTCGCGGGCACATGGGTCTCCCCGGCCATTCGCCGCGACAAGGACAGCAGCATCGCGGGTGCGCTTGCGCGGCGTGCATCATCGGCCAGATGGTCGATCACCAGCAGGCAGCCGCCGGCGGTCAGCGCGGCCCGCGCCTGGCGCAGCAGCTCCGGCAGCCACGCCATCGCATCGGCGCGCAAGACGAGGCTGGCGACGATCACGTCGGCGGCGGGCACGGGTGCAAACGACCGGGGAGCGCCGGGCCGCGTCGCCACCGCGACACGTGCGCCCAGTGCGCAGCGCTCGATGTGCTCCCGGGCGCGCGCGACCTGTTCGAGGCGTTCCATCGTCGTGCCGTGCAGGTGGGGATTGGCCAGCGCGATGGCGCAGGCCATCCGGCCGGCTGCGCCCTGGACGTCGAGCAGGTGCGTGCAGGGGCTGAAGTCGAAGGCCGCGGCCAGCGCGTCGCCATGCAGGCGCGCCAGGTGCTCGCGCAGCGCCCGGCGATCCGGGACGTCCGGCTGGGCGGCTCCGGCGGCCCGGCCGCGCAGCATCGCGGTGAGCGCGACCGAATGGGTGCGCAGCGACTCGTGCCCCGCCTGCAGCAGGTCGCCGAGGTAGTGGGACTCGCGCCGGTCCAGGAAATGGCCGGACTCGCGGGTATTCAGGTAGACCGCATCGTCCTCGTCGCCTTCCCGGTCGAGCCAGCCCAGACCGACCAGCGCGTCCAGGAAATCCGCCGCGCTGGCCGGTGCCAGGCCAAGGCCGCGCTGCAGTTGCAGCCGCGTGCGCGGCCCCTTGCCCAGTTCGGTGAACACGCCGAGCTCGAGCGCCGACAGCAGCGCGCCGGCCGCCCAGATCGCGTGGCCGGCCGCCACGATCCGCTCGGGCAGGAGCGGGCGCATGGCGGTCGCGCCGCCTACTGCTGCGTCAGCAGCCAGGCCGCCGCCTGGCTGCGTGAGCGGGCGCCGAGCTTGTCCAGGATGTTGGCGACGTGGCGCTTGACCGTGTGGGGGCTGACGCCCAGCGCCCGCGCGATCATCTTGTTGCTGTGGCCCGCCGCGATCAGCCGCAGCACGTCGCACTCGCGTTCGCTCAGCGGGGCGCGCGCGGCGGACGGCACGATGGCCGGCGAGGTCGCAGCGGGCATGGCAGCGGGGGTGTGTCGGGCGCGGGCCAGGGCGTCGCTGACCAGCTGCTGCACTGTCTGGTTCAGGTGGATATACAGCGCGGCATAGGGGTCGCCCATCGCGGCGGGGTGGGTGCTCGCGCTGTCGGTGAAGGCGTTCATCGGCTTTTCCCTTTCGTCGTCACGGCAGTCCGGCGTGCCCGTCGGGGCGCAGACCGCATGGGGCGGATCGTAGGCAAGCCCTATGTGGCGCGACATGCTCTAAAAGAGACGGCTCTTTTTGGCCCCCGTGCCCGCGACCGCCAACCGCCCGCGCGCGGGCTTGCGTCAGAGGGAAAAACGGCGCTCGGGCCGTTGGCGGATCGAGTTGTTTCAATTGTTTTCTATGGTCTTCGGTCGAGCCATAGCGACAAATGACTGAAGTGAGTGTGTTTTAAACACTTACAATTCGCGGCAAGGCGACCGCTTCCCGGCGGGCGCCGCACAAGGCAGAACCACTGAAGGAGGCATGCACGTGATCCATCGCAATGCAACGGTCGCTGTCGTGGGGGCAGGCGATTTCATCGGCTCGGCAATCGCCAGGAAGTTCGCCAGTGAGGGCTTCACCGTTTTCGCGGGCCGGCGCAATGGCGAAAAGCTCGCGCCGCTGGTGCAAGCCATCGAAGCCGAGGGCGGACGCGCGCACGGGCGCACCCTGGACGCCCGCAACGAGGCGGACATCACCGCGTTCCTGGCCGAGGCCGACGCCCATGCGCCGCTGGAGGTCTGCATCTTCAACATCGGCGCCAACGTCAACTTCCCGTTCACCGAAACCACCGAGCGCGTGTTCCGCAAGGTCTGGGAGATGGCCTGCTACGGCGGCTTCCTGACCGGCCGCGAGGCGGCCAAGCTGATGCTGGCCCGCGGGCAGGGCAAACTCTTTTTCACGGGTGCCACGGCCGGCCTGCGGGGTGGTGTCGGCTACGCGGCTTTTGCCAGCGCGAAGTTCGGCCTGCGTGCCCTGGCGCAGAGCGCGGCCCGCGAACTTGGACCGAAGAACATCCACGTCGCGCACCTGATCATCGATGCCGGAGTCGATACCGCCTTCGTGCGCGATCGAATCCGGGCGCGCGAGGGCGATGCGGCCCTCGAGAACCTCGACCCCGGCCGGCTGATGAGCCCCGAGTCGGTGGCCAATGCCTATTGGCAGTTGTACCAGCAGCCACGCGACGCGTGGACCTTCGAACTTGAAATCCGCCCATTTGGCGAAAGGTGGTGACACGATGACCCGACTGGAATTCCACTTCGATTTCGGCAGCCCCAATGCGTACCTCAGCCACCTGGTGATACCCGCCATCGAGGCGCGTATCGGGGCCCGCTTCGACTATGTGCCGGTCCTGCTGGGCGGGGTGTTCCGGGCAACCAGCAACCGTTCGCCGATGGAGAGCATGGCGGGTATCCGGAACAAGCCCGATTACGAACGCCTCGAGATGAATCGTTTCCTGGTTCGTCACGGCATCACCCAGTACAAGCGCAATCCGTTCTTCCCGGTCAATACGCTGGCCATCATGCGCGGCGCAGTCGCCGCGCGCGGCCTGGGCGTGTTCGAGAAGTACGTCGACGAGGTCTACCGCTACATGTGGAGCGAGGGCCGCAACATGGGCGATCCCGAGGTGATCGCGGCCTCGCTCGAAGAGTCCGGCCTGCCGGCCAAGGCCATCATGGAAGCCGCCGTCAGCGCGCCGGTCAAGGCCGAGCTGATCGCCAACACCGAACGCTCGGTCGAGCGCGGCACTTTCGGATCGCCGACCTTCTTCGTCGACGACGACATCTACTTCGGCAAGGACCGGCTGCGTGATGTCGAAGAGGCGTTCCTCGCCCGCCGCTGAACCGGGCGGCGCGGCGCGCGACCGCGAGGCGCCGGGGTATCATCGACTGCGATGCGGGCCCGGTGCGCCTGGAGATCTGTGATGCGGTGGAGCGAGCTCGATCAGCAGACCTGTTCGATGGCCCGTACGGTGGCGGTGATCGGCGATCGGTGGACGCTGATGATCCTTCGCGACTGTTTCCTGCGTGTGCGCCGCTTCGAAGACTTCCAGGCGCGGCTGGGCATCACGCGGCCGCTGCTGGCGAGCCGGCTGAAGAAGCTGGTCGATGCGGCAGTGCTCGCCAAGGTTCCCTATCAGGAGCGCCCGCTGCGCCACGAGTACCGGCTCACGCCAAAAGGACTCGATCTCTACCCGGTGGTGATGGCGATCGTGCACTGGGGCGATGCGCACCTGGCTGGGCGCAAGGGGCGCCCGCTGATCCATACCCATGACCTGTGCGGCAAGGACTTCGATCCGGTGATGGTGTGTTCGCACTGCGCCGAGCCTGTGCTGGCCCGCCAGGTGCGGGTCCGTCCCGGGCCGGGCGCCGCCGAACCTGCCCGTCTGCCGGCCGGCACGCCTGCACCCGTGCGCGCCGCCGCGCGCGCGCGACGAGTCGCCTCGTGAATTCGACGCCGGGTGCGCCGCCAGCGCATCCCGGCAACGATCCCGGCGCCAGCCTTCCTGTCTGGACCTCAGCCGGCGGCATCGCCACCGATCCACCGCCTGATGAGCGCGACACCGGCCTCGTCGAGCACCCGCTGTTCGCGTTCGCACAGGAACAGCACCTGGTTCACCAGGCGCGAGGCCAGCGTGGCGAAGTCGTCGTGGCCCTGGCCGAAGACATGGCCGTTGAGCTGCATGCCGCGCAGCAGGAAGGCGACGTCACGCAGCCGCATCCGAAGCCCCTCCCGGGCGAGGCACCGGTTGCACACGCGCGCGGTGGAGGCGCTGAGCTCGAAGCTGTGCTTCTGGAGATCGTCGGCCAGCAGGGTCAGCACCAGCTGCATTTCATGCGGCGCGAGCAGCGGCGCCGCGGTCAGCATGCAGACGTCGCGAACCACCGAGAACATCGCGCTGGCTCCGGCCCAGGGCGAATCCGGCTCGTCGGTGGGCGAACTGTCGGGCACCTCGTGGCGAACCGGGTCCAGGATGCGTCCGCCGGAGCCCGAAAGCCACTCCAGCCGCGACAATTTGAGCGAACGGAAAAACGCCCTGAACGTACCGCACCCGTTCCAGTTCTCGAGGGCCTCGGGATAATCCTGCTTGAGCTTCGCGGCGAGGTGCCCGGCGCTGACCGGTACCGGCGACTGGTCCACGACGACGCGGATGCGGTTGGCGATGACCGACAGCGGATCGTCGGACGGGTCCGGGCGGCTGGAGCTGCGAGCCGGCGCTTCCGGCCGCGACGCAGCCGGGGGCGCGCTCGACACCGGATCCGGTCCGCTGTCCGGCCCGCCGTTGGCCGCGCGCGGCCGGGTGCGGGAGAGTCCTCGTCGGAGTCCGGGACGCCGGGCGGTGGCGGGTCGGCGGAGTCGCGTCGCAGGCCCAGCGCGTCCTGGAGAAACCGGCGCTCATCGATCAGCAGGTCCGCCGATGCCTGGTAGGCGGCCGACGGGAACCCGATCGCCAGCACCGTGGTCCGGCGGTCGTAGCGCCGAAGCCGGCGCAGCACCGGCGTGAAGTCGGCGTCGGCCGAGAAGACGATGAATTCGTCGTACCGTGTTTCGTGCTGCAGCAGGTCCACGATATCGAGCACCATGTGCATGTCGGTGCTGGTCTTGCCCTGGCTGGTCACGGGCGGGCAATCGACGATCTCGAAGCCGGCGCGCAGGAACGCATGCCGGTAGGTCTGGTACCAGTTGGGGTTCAGATAGCAGCGACGCACCAGCAGGCGTCGGCGCTGTCCCGCCATGTGAGGGTCGGGCAGCGCCAGCGCGTCGGTCAGCCAGCCGATCCACTCGGTCGGATGCCGGGCAAAGCGCTCGGCAGCCTCGGGCTGCAACTGGCGCAATTGCGAGTACACGTTGTCGAAGTCCACGAAAAGAGCGCTCTTCATCCGGCCATGACCTTTCTTGAATCCTTCCGCCTGCGGCACTCACCGGGATCGAACGGTGCGCGCGGGTCCTGCCCCCGTGCCGGGCGGGCTCCGAGGTTACCGCAACCGCCGCGCGGTGGTCGGCTGGCGTCGCGGCCCGCAGCGCAGGCCGCGGTATGACGGTGCCGCAGTGCCTGGTCATCAGCTGCGAGCACGGCGGACGTGAAGTCCCGCCTGCCTATGCCGCGCTGTTTCAGGGCCACGAGGCGCTGCTCGACACCCACCGCGGCTGGGATCCCGGGGCGCTCGAACTGGCGCGGCAGATGGCCGACGCGTTCGCCGCGCCGCTGCACGCGTCCACCACCACACGCCTGCTGGTCGACCTGAACCGGTCGGTCGGCCACCGCCAGCTCTATTCGGAGTTCACCCGCGGGCAGGATCGCACCCGGCGCGAGGCGATCCTGCGCGATCACTATCGGCCGCACCGCGAGGCTGTCGAAGCGCGGATCGGCCAGCTGATCACATCTGGCTGTCAGGTGATTCACGTCGCCTCGCACAGCTTCACGCCGTGCCTGAACGGCGTGGTGCGACGCGCCGACGTGGCCTGGCTGTACGACCCGCGCCGTCCGGCCGAGGTGCGATGGGCCGAACAGTGGCTCAAGGCCTTCGCGGGCCGCGCGCCCGGCCTGGCGCTGCGTCGCAACTACCCCTATGAGGGCCGAGGCGACGGGCTGACCGCACTGCTTCGCACGCGCCATGGCGACACCGACTATGTCGGCATCGAACTGGAGGTCAACCAGCGGTTCGTGGCCAGTGGCGGCGAACCATGGCGCAGGCTGCGCATCGCGCTGATCGAATCGCTCGCCGCCGTCCTGGGTCTGCCCCGGCCCGGGTGACTCTCGGCCCCGGCCCGGGCGACTCCTACCAGGCCAGCGCCGGCAGTTCGTGGAACACCTTGCGCGTGCCGGCGATCCATTCCCGTTTCAGGGTCTCGAAATAGGGATCGCCCGCGGTGAACCGTCGCTTCATCGTCACCCTGAAGCTGTCGCGGCTGTAGCACAGCAGATCGATCGGCATGCCCACCGAGAGATTGCTGAGCATGGTCGAATCGAACGACACCAGCACGCACTTGGTGGCGTCCTCGAGGGTCGCCTGCGATGTCACGCCCACGTCGAGGATCGGCTTGCCGTACTTGGCCTCGCCGGTCTGCAGGAAGGTCGTGTCGGTGCCCGCTTCGATGAAGTTGCCTTCGGCATACAGCCGGAACAGGCGCATGTCTTCGCCGGCGATCTGGCCGCCCAGGATGAACGACGCATTGAACTTCAGGCCGCCGCTCTCGAGGTAGGGACCGTCGCGCCGCTCGATGTCGCGCAGCGCGTCGGCGACGATGTTGGCCACGTCGACCATCGACGTGCACGACCACAGGTGGGGCGGATCGCCGGCGGCACGCTTTTGCAGCAGGTTGATCACCGCCTGGGTGGCCGCGAGGTCTCCGGAACTGAGCAGGACCAGCACGCGGTCGCCGGGTCGCTCGAAGACCGTCATCTTGCAGAAGGTCGCGTAGTTGTCCACGCCCGCGTGTGTCCGGGAGTCGCTCGCCATGATCAGACCCTCGTCGAGCTTGACGCCCACGCAGTAGGTCATGCCGAAGCGATCTCGTCGGTCCAGACCGTGAACTTCTCGAGCGTGTTGGGCCCGAACGTATTGGTCAGCGCCACGTCGCAGGCGTCGCGGCCGCGGGCGATCAGCACCCGGCCGATGCGCGGCACATTGTTGCGGGCATCGAAGGTGTACCAGCGGTCGCCGAGGTAGGCCTCGAACCAGCCGGCGAAATCCATCGTGCCGTACGGCGGCAGGGTGCCCATGTCGCCCAGATAGCCGGTGCAGTAGCGTGCCGGTATGTTCATGCAGCGGCACAGCGCGATCGCCAGATGCGCGTAGTCGCGGCACACGCCCTGACCCTCGTGGTAGGCCTCGAACGCCGTGCGCGTGCGCCGCGCATGGTGGTAACCGAACTCGATGTGCGTGTGGACGAAGTCGCAGATGGCCTGCACGCGCGCCCAGCCGGGCGGCGTCGAAGAAAACCGCTGCCAGGCGATGTCGGAAAGCTGGTCGGTTTCGCAGTAGCGGCTGCCCAGCAGGTAAACGAGGGTCGACTCAGGCAGTGACTCGACCGGGATCTGCGCGGCCGAGGGCACGACGACATCCGGGATGCCGCTGTCGTTGACCACGGCTTCGTTGCTGAGCACGAAGCGGCCCTTGGGGGCCACGATGCGGCTGCACCAGTTGCCGAACAGGTCGCGATAGGCGGTGACCGGCACCGACGGAGTCATCGTCAGGTGATCGGGCCGCTCGAGATCCGATGCCCTTGAATAATGAATATTCAAGGTCAGGATCATGGGGGTGGGCTGCGGACACTGGTACACCATCTCAAAACCGACGCGGATCTTCAACTTTGTTTCCTCTGCACTTGCCGTGCTTTCGATCGAGTCGGACTTCCTTCTCGACCGGGTTCTCGCGGACCGCCCGCTGAATGCCGATCGGCGATGGTCCGGCCATTTGATCAGTGTGCGCTCCATTGTCGTCGGCGTGTGTGCGCTGCAGTACAAAAGCGACCGTGGCGAGGGCCGGCCCGGGCCCTGGCACCGCGCTGGTGCAGTTCGGCCGTTCTATCCTCGATCTGACCGATAGTCGGCGCCGCTCAGGCCGGGCCCGAGCGCAGGCCGTAGCTTTGAGCGCCGACGAACAGGTATTCGACTCGCAGGATCGGCTCGCCCGTTTCGTCGGCGAAGGTGAACCCGACCATGGCGACCCGATCGCCGTCACGGATCGGGGCGACCTTCCACGCTTGCATCCGGGTGAGCGGCGCCAGTTCGATTCGCCATGTCCTGTCCCTGCGAACCGGCACGCGTGCGCTGGCCAGCAGCCGCGCGCCATCGACCGCGGCCGACTGCGCCGGCAGCGCTCGCTTGGCCAGGTCGGGAGGCACCTTCAGGTCGGGCACGACTTCCAGATCGAATTCGACATGCGGGTTGCGCCACGCCACCTTGCGCGCGACGCCGTCCAGATAGAGCGGTCGGCCCTGATCGAAACTGCTCCAGCCGTGGTGGGCGAAAGCCGCCGATGCCGGCCAGGCGGCCAGCGCGACGAGCAAACTTCTGCGGTGCATGGCACTGCCTCCAGGAGTTCGGGCGTGCGCGTTCGCGCGCCCGGTCAGGCGTACGCGATCCAGCGCCCGCAAAGAATAATCGCGAGCCAAAGCCCTGTTGAGATCAAGGTCTGCAGCCTGGCCAGGCCGTCGGCCCTGGCCAGGCTGCCGCGCCCGTGAAACCACAGCGCATTGCCCGCGGCAGCGGCCAGCAGCAGCATCTTGAGCAGGAACGCCCGGTTGGCGATCAGCTCGCCGGCCTGGCTCGAGGCCATCACCAGGCCGCTGGCCGCGGCCACGCAAAAGCCCGCCACGCTCAGCGTGAGTCCGAAGCGGGCCAGGGCCGGCAGCGGCAGGTCTGCCCCCAGGCCCCAGATGCGCAGCTCGACCAGGACCAGGCTGCCCAGCAGCAGAGCAATGCCCACGATGTGCACCGCTTCGAGCACGGGGTACAGCCAGGGGTGGGTTGCGATCCAGGCGAAGGCTTGCAGCGGGACGGGGGTGGGCATGGCGTCGATTCTACGGACTGCTCGCGGTCGGCGGCGGGGCGCTGCCATGGCTGAAACCCGCGCCGCTGAAACCCGCACCGCTTGCAAGGACCGCTGGCAAGGGGGACCATCCACCGCCCGCCCGCCCGAACGACAAGACGTCCATGATCCGCCT
Organism: Burkholderiaceae bacterium; assembly: GCA_016710525.1. Lineage (GTDB taxonomy): Bacteria > Pseudomonadota > Gammaproteobacteria > Burkholderiales > Burkholderiaceae_E > Quisquiliibacterium. The sequence continues at coordinate 101,612 of JADJVQ010000024.1, read as the reverse complement.
GCCGATGACCGGCCCGCCCGAACCCCCGCCCGCGGGCCCGCCTGCCGGCAAATCTGCCGGCAGGCCCGCCGGCAAGCCGGCGACTGAAACCCGGCTGCGTATTCAGCACACCGTGCAGCTGGCCTACCGGATCGACGGCCAGGGCTCGCCCTGCTGGCTTCTGTTCAACGGCGCTTCTCTGCCCATGCAGTTCTGGGACGGGCTGGCCGAGGGCCTGGCGCGCGGGGCGACGGTGGTGCGCATGGACCAGCGCAATGTCGGCGCAACCCGTGCCGACGGCCCGTTCTCGCTGCTCGATGTCGCGGCTGATGCGGCGGCGCTGCTCGACCATCTGCAGATCGAACGAGTGATCGTCGCGGGGCATGCCTGGGGAGGGCGGGTCGCGCAGGTCTTCGCGCGCGACTACCCGCATCGGGTGGCCGGCCTGGTGGTCTGCGGCACCGGCGGCCAGTTTCCCGCCACCGTGCCGCCGATGGTGCTGCAGCAGCTGCGCGAGGCCGGCCGCGCCGGCGACCGGGCCCGATGGCAGACGGCGCTGGAGGCCGCTTATTGCGCCAAGGGCTTCTCGACACGCCAGCCCGAGGCGTTTCGCGCCCTTTGCGAACTGCAGTGGAGCCAGCTGTCCTCGCAGGCCGAGCGGGCGGCGGCCAGCTGGGACATGCGCATTGCGCCCTCGGCCAGTTACTGGGGCAGCGCGCGCGCGCCCGCACTGCTGATCTATGGTTCGGAGGACGGCAACGGCACCGCCGCGAATGCGCGGGACCTGGCTGCCCGACTGCCGGGCTCCCGGCTGCATTTCATCGAACAGGCGGGACATTTCGTGATTCGCGAGCAGCCCGATCAGGTGCTCGCGCTGATGCGCGAATTTGCCGATTCGATCGAGACCGGCCTGCGAACCCCCTGAGCGGGATCGCGGAGCGCGATGTCCGGCCGGGCGGATCGGCGGAGCCGGGCCCGCCGCTCAGGGGCGCTGCGCCGGGGCGTCCGAGGTGAACTCGGGCGGCACCAGGCCCAGCCCTCGGGCGCGGCTGCAGATCTGCTTCCAGGTGGCCGGGTCGACCGGAATGCCGTCGCGTCCGCGCTGTGCCCGCGATTCGCGCTCGGGCTCGCCCGGCACGAGCACCGGCCGCTCCGGGTCGGCGGCGGGCGACGCCTTCACATAGTCGGTCAGCTGCGCCACCGTGTCATCGAAGCCGCCGCCATCGATCAGCCGACCGGGCTCGAGCACGATCGAAAACAGGCCATTGACCAGGCCGCGCTTGCGGCCCGCCGCGTCGGCCGCGGTCGGCCCTCCCGCCAGCGCGCCGCCGAGGATCTCGGCGACGAAGGCCAGGCCCCAGCCCTTGTGCTCTCCGAAGGGGAGCAGCGCGCCCTTGGGGTCTTCGAACAGCACTTTGGGCGAGGTGGTCGGCTGGCCCGCAGAGTCGATCAGGCGGCCCAGGGCCAGCGGTTCCTGCTTGTTGTAGGCGACGCGCACCTTGCCCATGGCGATGCCCGAGGTGGCGAAGTCGAGCAGCACCGGCCGCGAGCCGGGAATGGCAATGCAGACCGGATTGGTCATCAGGCGCGCATCGCTGCCGCGAAACGGCGCCACGCAGGGCTCGTCATAGATCGCGTTGACGAAATGGATCGACATCAGGCCCTGCGCCGCGAGTGCTTCGGCGTAGGTGCCGACGCGTCCCACGTGCTGGACATTGCGCAGCGTGATCAGGGCCACGCCGATGTCCTTGGCGATGGCGGCCGCCTGCGCCATCACGGCGTTGGTGATCGGCTGACCGTAGCCCATCTGGCCATCGAACACGGCGAATGGTCCGACGCCCCCGATCCGCACGGGCACCTGGTTGGGACGCACGAGGCCGGCCTCGAGATGCGCCAGGTACGCGGGAATCAGGCCGATGCCGTGGCTGTCGTGGCCGGCCAGGTTGGCGCCGACGAGATGGCTGGCGATCTGCTCGGCCTCGCTGGCGGAACTGCCGCTGGTGGTGAAGATCGATGAGATGAATGCCTGCAGGCGTTCGGGGTTCGCGAGGATCGTCATGCGGGCGCTTTCAGGGAGGACGGAACGGGTTCGGGCGCCCGCGCGCTGCCGTGGCGCAGCAGCGCCCCGGAGTGCGCGCCGGTCTGGGTGTCATCGCGAATGGTGACCTCGCCATTGACCAGCACCCAGCGATAGCCGGCGGCGCGCTGGATGCGCCGCCATTCCCCACCCGGCAGGTCATGGACGATTTCTTCGGGCAGCACCTGCAGCCGATCGAAGTCATAGACGATCACATCGGCCGGCGCGCCTTCGCGCAGCACGCCGCGATCGCGAAAGCCCGCCACCTGCGCAGGCAGCGCCGACAGCCGCCAGTGCGCCTCCTCGAGCGAGATCATCTGATGCTGGCGCACGATCTTGCACAGGGTCTCGGTGGGGTAGCGCCCGGCGGTCAGGAATTTGGTGTGGGCACCTCCGTCGGACACCCCGAACAGCACGTAGGGATCGTCGACGATCTCCCGCAGGTTCTCGATGCTGCCGTTGGGTGGCGCGGCGAAGAACTCGGTCTTCAGGTCTTCTTCGACGGCCATGTCGAGCATCACGTCCACCGGGTGCTTGCCCATCTTCTGCGCAGCCAGGGCCAGCGTGTGGTCGAGCCAGGGGCGGTTCTTCTCGAGCACCGGGCCGGTGATCACGATGCCGGGCAGCGGGCCGGTTGCGGTGGCCGGCATCTGGTCCTTGAGCGCCTGCCGGCGCGCCGGATCGCCCAGCTTGCGCAGCCGTTCCGCCCGTGTGCCGGTGGTCGCCTCGCGCCATGCTTCGGAGTCGTCGAACAGGTTCCATTCTTCGAAGGTGAACGAGAAGCCGGCATCGGTGGTCAGACCCTGGCCGATCACCCGGATGCCGCGTTCGCGGCAGCGCTTGAGCCACGCCAGCACCCGGCGATGGATCTCGGGGCGGTGGTCGAATGCCTGCACGACATTCATGATCATCGGACGCCCGCTGATCTGCGCCATTTCTTCGTAGAAAGCCTGGTCACGCTTGTTGTCGCCCGAGATCATCAGCATCTGCATGAAGCCGTCGTTGCGATCGCGCAGGACCCCGGCCAGTTCCCGGCAGGTGTCGTCATGCATCACATCGGTGGGCATCGGCGAGCCGTCGAAATCGCGCTGCACCGACGCCGGCCCGTCGGGCAGCATGCGCTGCGCCGACCAGCCGCAGCCGCCGGCATCCATGGCCTCGTTGAGCAGGCGGCGCAGTTCCGCGTGCTCGGCATCGGTGGGACGGCGTCCGGCCTTGGCATCGTCGAAGCCCAGCACCCAGGTGAGCAGCGTGCCGACCGGCACGTAGGGCAGGATATTGACCGCCTTGGGCGTGCGTTCGACGCTGTCCAGGAACTCGGGAAATGTCACCCAGTCCCAGGGCATGCCTGCGGCCATCGAGGCCAGCGGGATGGCTTCGACCCGGGTCATCGACAGCATCGAGCGCTCGCGCATCTCGGGGCGCACCGGCGCGAAGCCGAAGCCGCAGTTGCCGATCACGACCGAGGTGATGCCGTGCCAGCTCGACAGCGTGCAGTAGGGGATCCCAGAACACCTGCGCGTCGTAGTGGGTGTGCAGGTCGATGAAGCCGGGCGCGACGATCAGGCCGGTGGCGTCGATGACCTCATCGGCCGTCGCAGGGTCGATCAGGCCGATGCGCGCGATCAGGCCGTCCTTGATGGCGATGTCGGCCCGATAGCGCGGCACGCGTGTGCCGTCGATGATCATGCCGTTCCTGATGACTCGATCGTAGAGCGCCATGTGCGGTTCCGAGCGTTGAAAGGGAGCGCTGTACGGTCGCCCAAGTTCAGACGACCGTCAATTGCACGGGGAAGGCGGGCGGGCGCGATGGGCGGTTTCCGGCACGCGGCGTTCGTCGAATGGCCTTGCGACCCTCGGCTCGGGACACTTGTCCCGGCAGATGGTCCGATGCAGCGGTCACGCGGGGCGCAGCGGGACAACCGTCTCGTGCGCGGAGCGGCGGGCGCGCTTACGCTGGCCCTGACCCCAACACGCTCCCGAGGCGATCTCATGTACCTGAAATTCGATGATGCCGATCTGATGGTCAATGCCCATGGCGCCGGGCCGCGAACACTCGTCGGTCACGGCGGCTGGGTCGGCAGCGGCGAGCTGTGGAGCGGACCCCTTCGAGATCCTGAGCCGCTCGTGGCGGACCGTGGCGATCGACCACCGCGGCAGCGGCGCGTCGCGCCACCGCGCGCCGCGCATCACCTTCGAGGCACTGACGAACGATCTGCTGCGCGTGCTGGATGCGCTGTCCATCGACTCCTGCGTGCTGGCCGGAGAATCGATGGGCGCGCTGGTGATGCTCGAGGCCGCGTTGCGCTGGCCGGACCGGGTCGATGGCCTGGTGATCGTCGACGGTCGGACCTCGGGTGACCGAACGCCCGCGACCGACCGCCTGGTCGCCGGCTGCAAGAGCGATTTTGAGGCGACCATGAGAGCCTTCATCAACGCCTGTGTGCCGGAAGAGGATTGCGCGGCCGAACGAGCCTGGGGTGAACTCATCGTCAACCGGTCCGACGCGGATTCGGCCATCCAGATGCTGGAGTGTCTCGAAGGCATTGAAGTCGAGTCGCGGCTGGGTTCGCTGGCGGTGCCGACCCTGATCCTGCACGGCAGTCGCGACGCGATCGTGCCGCTGGCCTCGGCGCAGCGTCTGGCCGCGCGGATCGAGGGATCGCGGCTCGTGGTGGCCGAAGGCGCCGGCCATGTCCCCACGGTCACCCGGCCGCGCTGGGTGGCCGAGCAGATCGAGGCATTCTTCGGGTAGGCCCGCGGTGGCGGGTGGCATGCCCGGCAGGTCCCGGCGGGTCAGCCCGCTGGGATCGCCGTGGATCGCGGCCGCGGCAGGCACATGAGCGCCAGCCAGCCGCTCGCGCCGACCCCGAACGACACCCACAGCGTTGCGCTGCCCCAATGGTCCAGCGCGAGGCCGAACAGCAGCGGCGCGCCCGCCTGGGCCAGTTTGCCGGGCATCGACAGCAGTCCCTGCCGGGCGCCGAAGCCCTGCGCTCCGAACAGGGCCAGGGGCAGCGCGCCGCGCGACACGGCCAGGATGCCGTTGCCCAGGCCGTACATCAGTGCGTAGACCGGCGCGAACGGCGCGCCTCCGGCCAGCAGCACCAGGGCGCCCAGCGGGTGGGCCAGCGCGGCGAAGCGGGCCGCCCGCAGCGGTGCGACCCGTCGCAGGGGCCCGAGGTCGAGCAGGCGGATCGACACTTGCGCCGGGCCGACGATCGCACCGACGGCGACCGCCATCGCCAGCGACATGCCCGCTGACTGCATCAGACGCGGCAGGTGGGAGGCCATCGCGGTGCTCAGGAAATAACTCGTCATGAACGCGAACGACAGCAGCACCGTCGTGAGCACGGGCCGGGTCAGCGGCGGTGACTGGTCGGGCGCGGAGGAATCGGCAGCTTGTGCAACGGCCGACGCCGCCGCAGGCCGGCGCGCGGCAGCCAGGCGTTCAGGGGCAGCGCGATCAGCAGATGCATCGCGGCCCAGGCAAAGCAGGCGCCGCGCCAGCCGAACTGCGCCTCGAGCAGCGTGGTCAGCGGCCAGCAGAGCGTGCCGGTGAAGCCGGTGATCAGCGTGATGCCGGTCATGCCGCGGCGGGCCTCGCGCCCATAGAGTTCGACCAGGGTGCTGAACGCGGCCTCGAGCAGGCCGCCGGCCATCGCCAGGCCCATCAGCAGCCAGGCCACGATCAGCGACAGCGATCAGCGACAGCGAGAACGCGGCAAAGACGGTGGATGGGGCAAGGCCGAGCTCGCGCGCCATCGGCACAGCCAGGATGGCCGGCAGGAAGAACGACGAGCCCCAGGCCACCATCTGGCTGATGCCCAGCATCACGACCGGGCCGGTGCGCGCGCGGGTCTCGCCGGGCGCGCGGCCCGAGGGCTCGCTCACGATCGCCTGCTCATGGTGCCGGATCGGTGCCCAGCGGCAGTGACATCAGCCGCGCGGTGGCCGGACAGGCGCCCAGTAGCCGAAGCATTTTTCGGCATCCACCGTCCACTTGATCACCCCGCGCAGATAGGACGGGCCCGCGGGCGGCGGACCCGGCGGTCCGGCAGGGATGGCCTTGACCGGGCAGCCCGCCACACAGGCCTGGCAGCCCTCGCAGAACGCCTTGACCCCGAACCGGATGGGCGTGTCGTGCGCGAGCGGCAGATCGGTGAAGATCTTGCCCAGGCGCACCCGGGGACCGAAGCGCCGGGTGATCAGCAGTCCCAGACGGCCGTATTCGCCCAGTCCCGCCTTGATCGCCAGCGGAACGGCCAGCGCCGAATCGTTGGCGCTGGCGATCGCCTGATAGCCCAGGTTGCGCAGGTACTGGGTCAGCGCCAGCAGGGTCATCGTATCGTGCGAGTAGCCCAGGCCGGTGGCGGCGCCCGACAGGGCCGAAGGCACGGTGCGCAGCAGCGGCAGGTCCATCGGCATCACGATCACGATGACCTGCGACAGCGATGCGGGGATGTCCACCGGCCGTTCGATGCCGCTCATGTCGCTCATCTTGGCGCTGTAGACCCAGCGTTCGTCCCGGGCGGTGATGCCGACGTCGCCCGCGCCGAAGGCCAGCGCGATCCGCTTGATCTCGAGTGCCGCGGCCTGTGGCGAGTCGAAGGCCTGGCGTTCGGCGGCCGGCGGCAGCTGCTGCGTGTAGGGGTCGCTGAATCCTTCGCGGCGGTCCTGATCGCGCCGGGCCTCGGTGAACAGATCGCTGACGTGCCAGGCGGCATTGCGCAGCGCGTAGTCGCGCTGCGTGAATCCGTCGGCGCGGCGCCATTCGGCCAGGGGCTCGCGATACGTGCGATAGAAGCGCTCGGTCTTGGGCGAGCGAATCGCCGGATCCCAGAAAGACCGGCGATAGATGTCGTTGCGTTGCGCGAAGCGCTCGAACGCAGGGGTGATCTCGAATCCGGCGGCGCGATCGCTGGCCGCCGGATCGGCCGGCGTCGGGGCGGGCACCGGTTCAGCCATCGGGATGCAGGAAGGCGTCCATGGCATGCAGGTTTTCGAACGCCGCCACCTCGCCGCCGTCGGCGGTGTCGGCAGCCTGCGGGTGCTTCAGATCGGGGCGCTTGAGCCAGGCCGCCTGCAGTCCGGCCAGGCGCGCCGCGCGCACATCGAGCAGCCAGTCGTCGCCGACATGCAGCGTGGCGGCCGGCGCGGTGCCGGCGGCGCGGCAGGCCTCATGGAACATGCGCGGATCGGGTTTGCTGAAGCCGATCCGATGGGCGCTGACGCAATCGTGGAAATACCGGTCCAGACCGATCGCGGCGATGTCGGCGTTGCCGTTGGTCACGGCGACCAGCCGGTAGCGTCGCGACCAGCGCTCGAGCACGGGCGCGACGTCCGGGTACAAGGTGACTTGCTGGCGGGTGCTCAGAAACACCTCGAATGCGGGGTCGGCGAGGGCCGCAGGCTCGTTTGCTTCGATCAGCGAGCGGCGCAGCATCTCGTGGCGAAGCCAGCTCATGTCGTGGGCGTGTTCGGGGTGTTCGGCCAGCAGGGTCTGGCGCAGCCGCTGGCGATTGGGGGTGGTGTAGCGGGCAGCGGTGGCGGGCGCGTGCACGGCGAGCCAGTCCTGCAGGACCTGTTCGGCCTTCAGCAGGGTCGGCAGGACCGGCCACAGGGTGTCGTCCAGATCCAGCGTGATCGCGTGGATGGGGCGGGAGATGGCGCTCGATGGGGGCATGGGGGAAGTCTAACAACCCTGGCACGGGTACGCTGGCGGGGCCGTTTCGACCGGTGGCCCATAGGCCCGCACCGGCGCGCCGCGGTAGCATGCGCCCGATGTGCGCCAACTACGCCCCCACCCGTCCCGATCGCCTGCGGGCGGTCTTTGGTGTTTCGCCGGAACGCGAGGACTACGTCGAGGACGGTTACCCCGGCCACGTCGCGCCGATCATCATCGGCGCGGGTCCCGCCCGGCATGCCGAGCTGGCGGTGTTCGGGCTGATCCCGCCCTGGTCGCGCGATGGCAAGAACTATCGCCAGTGCTACAACGCGCGCAGCGAATCCGTGGCCGACAAACCCAGCTTCCGGCATGCCTGGAAGACACGGCAATGGTGCGTCGTGCCCGCCGATGCCTTCTACGAGCCCAACTACGAGACCGGCAAGGCGGTGCGCTGGCGCATCGAGCCCTGCGGCGACGAGCCGCTGGCCATTGCCGGCATCTGGGAGCGCTGGCGTGCGCCCACCGGGCAGTGGGCCACGTCATTCTCGATGCTGACGATCAATGCCGATGCCCATCCGCTGATGAGCCGCTTTCACGCCCCCGGCGATGAGAAACGCTCGGTGGTGCTGCTCGAGCCCTCGCGCATCGACGAGTGGCTCGGTGCGGATCTCGAGCAGGCGCCGCAGATGCTGCGCGCGTTCGACCCGGACATCGCGCGCTGCGTCGCCGCGCCGCGCCCCGCGCGGGCGGCCAAGCCGAAGGCTTGATCGAACCACGGGGCGGGCGGGCGGTGCCGGTCCGCCCGGCCCGGGTCCGCTGCCGGCGCGTCGCCGGGCATGTCCGGGGATTCAGGTTCGAAACGATTCGAGCGTGGCGCGCTGGCGGCCCTGCGCATCGAAGTTCTCGGGCGCCAGCCAGCGGTCGAAGGCGGCGCGCAACGCGGGCCATTCGGTGTCGAGCATCGAGAACCAGTGGGTGTCGCGATTGGCACCCTTGATCACCATGTGCTGGCGGAACTGCCCTTCGTAGCGGAAGCCGAAGCGCCCGGCCGCGCGGATCGACGGGGCATTCTGCGAATTGCATTTCCACTCGAAGCGCCGGTAGCCCAGGGTCTCGAAGGCGTACCGGGCAAACAGGTACAAGGCTTCGGTGGCCACGCGCGAGCGCGAGATGGCCGGTCCCCACAGGATGCTGCCGATCTCGATCACTCCGTGATCGGGCGTGATGCGCATCAGCGTCTGGCGGCCTTCGCAGCGTCCGCTGGCGCGATCGACGACCGCAAAGGCCAGGGGATCGTCGGCGGCGGCCGCGCGCGCGAGCCATCGATCGAACTCGACGCGCTCGCAGGGCGACTCGAACAGGTAGCGGAATCGGGCATCGGCGCCGGGGGCCATCGAGGCCTCGAACAACTGGTCGCCGTGGCGGGCCGCCTCGAGCGGCTCCAGCCGGCACCAGGCGCCTTCCAGCGGCACGCGTTGCGGAAGGGGGCAGGGCTTCCAATGGGTGAGGTCGGTCACGGCAGGCTCTGAAGGGCAATGGGATGTGCGAGCCTACGTGAGCGGCGGGCGGGGGTCCAGCCGTGCGCACGGCCGGCACGGCGATCGCGGTATCCTCCTCCCACCAGGGGCCTTGCCCCGATCGCCGCCACCGTTTCCGGAGATTTTCCATGACCCGTCAATCCGCCATCGATCTGGCCACGGCCAAGCTCGATTCCGGCGAGCTCTTCGAGACGCTGTCCCGGCGCATCGCGATACCGACCGAGAGCCAGAACGACGAGCGCGGCCCCGAGATGCAGCGCTACCTGGACGACGAAATGATTCCGGCGTTCCAGGCGATGGGCTTTTCGTGCCGGGTCCTGCGCCACCCGAAGTCGGCCGGCCCTTTCCTGGTGGCCGAACGCATCGAGGGCAAGGAGCTGCCCACGGTGCTGGGCTATGGCCACGGCGACGTCATCCGGGGCCAGGACGATCGCTGGCGCCCGGGACTGTCGCCCTGGAATCTGACCGAGCGCGATGGCATCTGGTACGGCCGGGGCGTGGTCGACAACAAGGGCCAGCACTCGATCAATCTGCTGGCGCTGGAGGCCGTGCTGGCCGCTCGTGGCCGCCTGGGCTTCAATGCCCGATATCTGATCGAGATGGGCGAAGAGACCGGTTCACCCGGGCTGCGCGAGCTGTGCACCGAACAGGCCGAGCTGCTGCGCGCCGACCTGCTGATCGCCTCCGATGGCCCGCGCATCGCGCGCAACAAGCCGACCTTGTTTCTGGGCTCGCGCGGCGGGCTGGGCTTCGACCTGGTCATCGAGTCGCGCGAGGGTGCGCATCACTCGGGCAACTGGGGCGGCCTGATCTCCAACCCGGGCGTGCTGCTGGCCCATGCGATCGCCAGCCTGGTCGGTCCCAACGGCCAGATCCGTGTGCCGGGATTCGTGCCCGACGGCATTCCCGACTCGGTACGCCAGGCGGTGGCCAAACTCGAATTCGAACCGGGCCCTGGCGACCCCGAGATCGAACCCTGGTGGGGCGAGCCGGGCCTGACGCCGCAGGAGCGGGTGTTCGCCTGGTGCAGCCTGGAAGTGCTGGCCTTCGAGACCGGCAATCCGCGCCAGCCGGTCAATGCCATCCCGCATCGCGCCTGGGCGCGCATGCAGCTGCGCTACGTGGTGGGCCTGGAGACCGACAAGCTGATGAACAAGCTGCGCGCCTTCCTCGATCGGCAGGGTTTCCCGATGGTGAAGATCGCGCCGTCTCGCGAAACCATGTTCCGGGCTTCGCGCATCGACCCCAGTCATCCCTGGGTGCAGTGGGCGGCGGCATCGCTGCACCGCACCACGGACAAGGAGGCCGCCATCCTGCCCAGCCTGGGCGGTTCGTTGCCCAACGATGTCTTCACCGAAGTGCTGAACCTGCCGACGGTCTGGGTGCCCCATTCCTACCCCGGTTCGGCCAACCACGCACCCAACGAGAACGTGCCGATCACCGTGGTGCGCGAAGGGCTGGGGATCATGGCCGGGCTGTACTGGGATCTGGGCGAGGCGCGGGCGCGCGAGCGGGCCGCCAATCCGGTGCCGATCGACTGCCGCTAGCTGCGCATAGTGCATATGTGCTATTGACCGGCGGGCGCGCGGGAGCCAATGTGACCGCCTCGAATGTTCATCGAGCAGCACAGGCCGACTCCAGGAGTTTCCATGCGCACTGACCAGTATCGATTCGCCGATCCCAACTATGTTCGGCAACTGCTGGGCGTCTATTACGGCGGAGACGAGGGTCCGCTGACGCCGGACCAGCAGAAGCAGATCAAAGAGGAGATGCTCCAGTTCGGGGAGTTCTACAAAGGCATTCTCGACATCCTGGCCAACCTGGCGCAGTACTTCGTCGTCAAGGCGCAACTCGCGGTGTTCGTGTCGCTGGTGGTCAAGACCGGCGCCAACCCCCGTCTGTTCGTTTCGGTGATGGGGACCACGCTGGCCCTGGTGCGCGAAGGCCGCCTGGGCATCGACGTCATCCAGAAGTGCGCCGAGCACGGCAGCGACCTCGGCAAGAAGCTGTCCGCGATAAACAGCAACGCGGGCAAGACCCTGTGCTTCCTGGTGGCGTTGCAGGTCGGATTCCACCTGATCCGGGGCGACTACGCCAAGGCGGTGGCCGAGATCGGCAAGACCGCGCTGTGCGGTCTGATTGCCCCGATGGCGCTGATCGATCTGGTCGACAGCATCATCGGCTTCGCGCTGCCCACCGAGTGGGCGAAGTTCCCGCCGATCCGGGTCATCCGCGGCATGAATCCGGCGCAGTGTTCGGCGGTGATCATCGAAAACATCTCGACACTCGCCTATGTGTTCACGATGGCCAAGATGAAGAACTGGACCAAGGTCATGGCGGGCATCGAAAAAATCTGCACGTCGATCGAAAGTTCGCCGGTCGGCATCTTCACCTACCTGTCGCGCGACACCGCGCTGCTGATGGATGAGCTGGTCCTGCCGGCCGGTGTGAGCAAGTTCGAAATCTTCGGGGCCAGCATCCGCAATCTGGCGGATTTCGCCCGCGCCAATCCGCACAACCAGTACTGAGAAAACGGTCGCGGCGCAGCGGGCGCCGTGGGCGTTGCCCGCTGGCGCGCACGGCGGGCGTCCACATCCGAAACGCCTCCCTGGGATCGTGCCGGCTTGACTGATATCCTCGGCCGCATTCGTCGGACAAGGAATTTCCATGAAGCGCCAAGCCCTGCTCGAAGGCATCCGGATCACCGATCTCACAACGGTGTTCTTCGGACCCTATTGCACCCAGACCCTGGCCGATCTCGGCGCCGAGGTCGTCAAGCTCGAGCCCGCCGAGGGCGACACCTCGCGCATCATCGGCACGCCGCCGGCCACGCCCGGCATGGGGCCGGTGTTCATGCGGCTGAATCGCGGCAAGCGCACCGTCGACTGGGACCTGAAGACCGAAGCCGGACGGGAGGCGATGCGCCGGCTGATCGAGGTCAGCGACGTCTTCATCCACAATATCCGCACGGACGCCATCGGGCGCGCCGGGCTGGGCTACGACGAGGTCCGCAAGATCCGGCCCGACATCGTCTATGTGCACTGCACGGGTTTCGACGAAACCGGGCCCTATGCCGGACTGCAGGCCTATGACGACATCATCCAGGCTGCCTCGGGCCTGGCACAGCTGCTGCCGATGGTCGACGGCAATCCGCAGCCGCGCTTCATGCCGGCGGCCATCGCCGACAAGGTTTCGGGCCTGCATGCGGTGTACGGCGTGCTGGCAGCCATCATCCACAAGCTGCGCACCGGCGAAGGCCAGTTCGTCGAAGTACCGATGTTCGAGTCGATGGTGAGCTTCAATACGCTGGAGCACCTGTGTGACAACGCCTTCGTGCCGGCCACTGCCAGCCCCGGCTACTACCAGCGCCAGCTCGATCCCACCCGCCAGCCGATGCGCACCAAAGACGGCTACATCGCGTTCGCGCCTTACCTGGACGACCGCTGGATCCGGTTCTTCGAGGCCGCCGGGCATGCCTACGTCCTCAGGAGGAGCGCTTCATCGACAAACCGACCCGGCGCAAGAACATGTCGCAGATGTTCGAGGTGATGGCCCGCATCGCGCCCGAGCGCACCACCGACGAATGGCTGGCGCTGATGAAAGAGGCTCACGTGCCGGCGATGCGGGTCAACCGGGTCGACGAGCTGCTGGGCAATCCGCAGCTGAAGGCCAGCGGCCTGCTGCGCGAGCGCGAACACCCCACCGAAGGCAAGTACGTCGAAGTGGGGATGCCGGTGAAATTCTCGGTGCGGCCGCAGCCTCCCGAACTGCGCCATCCGGCCCAGATGGGCGAGCATTCGCAGGAGGTCGCGCGCGAGCTGGGTGATCGAGATCCAGCGCGCCCGAAGGCCGGTTGAACGGGGATCACCTGCGCCGGGCCAGGCGCATGCGCTCCAGGCGCGGGGCGACAGGGAGCGACGGGGTGCCGGATCAGGCCGTCTTCTGGACGCTCAGGCCGAGCTTGCGGATCATTTCGTCGCGCATCACGAACTTCTGCGGCTTGCCGGTGACAGTCATCGGCAGTTCGGCCACGAAGTGCACATAGCGCGGCACCTTGAAGTGAGCGATCTGGCCGCGGCAGAATTCCTTGATTTCCTCGTCGGTCGCCTGCTGTCCGGCCTTGAGCACGACCCAGCAGGCAACCTCTTCGCCATAGCGCGGATCGGGCACGCCGAACACCTGCACGTCCTGGATCTTGGGGTGGCGATACAGAAATTCTTCGACCTCGCGGGGGAACACGTTTTCGCCGCCGCGGATCAGCATGTCCTTGACCCGGCCGACGATGTTGCAATAGCCCTCTTCGTCGATGGTGGCCAGGTCGCCGGTATACATCCAGCCGTCGCGGATGGTCTCGCGGGTGCGGACTTCGTCGTCCCAGTAGCCCTGCATGACCGAGTAGCCGCGTGTGCACAGCTCTCCCTTGGTGCCGATCGGGCAGGTGCGGCCCTCGACATCGACGACCTTCACTTCCAGGTGGGGCTGGATGCGTCCGACGGTGCTGACCCGCTTGTCCAGCGGGTCGTCGGTCGCGCTCTGAAATGACACCGGGCTGGTCTCGGTCATGCCGTAGGCGATGGTGATCTCGCGCATGTGCATCTGCGAGACCACGCGCTTCATGGTTTCGATGGGGCAGGGCGCACCGGCCATGATGCCGGTGCGCAGCCGGGAAAGATCGAAGCGGGCGAACTCCGGGTGATCGAGTTCGGCGATGAACATCGTGGGCACGCCGTGCAGCGCCGTACAGCGCTCGTCGGCGGCGGCGGCCAGTGTGGCCAGCGGTTCGAAGCCTTCGCCGGGGAAAATCATCGCGCTGGTGCCTGCCACGCAGGCCAGCACGCCCAGCACCATGCCGAAACAGTGGTACAGCGGCACCGGGATGCACAGCCGGTCTTCGGCGCCCAGGCGCATGGCCGCCGCGATGAAGCGCCCGTTGTTGACCACGTTGTGGTGCGTGAGGGTGGCGCCCTTGGGGCTGCCGGTCGTGCCGCTGGTGAACTGGATGTTGATCGGGTCGTGCGGGTCCAGCACGCGGGTGAGGCCGTCGAGCATCGCGCGGTGCGCGGGGCTGGCCATCGCGAGCACTGCCGCGTAGTTGTACATGCCCGGCGTGCGTTCGTCGCCCATCCGGATGATCGTGCGCAGATGGGGCAGCTTCGCGCTTTGCAGCTGCCCGGGCTCGCAGGAGGCGAGTTCGGGCGCCAGCGTCTGCAGCATCTCGAGGTAATGACTGGTCTTGAATTTGTCGGCGGTGATCAGTGCCTTCATCTGCACCTTGTTCAGCGCGTACTCGAGCTCGGCCAGGCGATAGGCCGGATTGATGTTGACCAGCACCGCGCCGATGCGCGCGGTGGCGAACTGGGTCACCAGCCATTCGAACCGGTTGGGCGACCAGATGCCGACCCGGTCGCCGCGCACCACGCCCAGCGCGAGCAGCGCTGCGGCCAGCTCGTCGATGCGATCGGCGAAGTCGCGCCAGCTCCAGCGCACCCCCTGCTCGCGGAATACCACGGCTTCGCGGGCGCCGCCGCGGGCGACCGCCTGGGCCAGGAACGCAGGGATGGTGACGTGGGCGAGCTCGGCGGTGGTGTCGCCCTTCACATAGCTCAGCCCATCCTGGGGAGGCCGGCGGTTGCCGCCGGCGGGCGGCTGCTGGCTGCTGGAAACTGTCTGGTTCATGGTCGTCGATCCCGGGGAACGGAGCACGGCGGCGCTCGAGAGTCGCGCCAGTCTCCGGATTGTTCGAATGCGAAGGCGGCGCGGCCGAGAGTGGTGTCCCGCCAAGCCTGCGCAGTCAGCATCATGCCCACTGGCAGGCCTTCGCTCAAGCCGCCGGCAACGCGCATGGCCGGCCGCCCGTGCGGCGGTCTTACGCTGGCCGTGGCATCGCGTCTATGCGAGGATCGGGCCGATCCGATCCATGCCCCGGTTCGTCCGAACCCCCGTCGGGCCGATTCCGGACAGTCTTGAGAGGTTGTCGATGCAGTTCATCAAGCGGGTAGTAGGCCTGTTCGAGCAGTCCGGCGAACTGCGCACGGGGCGAGGCCGGGTCACGGGCGTGATCGGGTTCTCGCTGTCGATCCTGTGCTTTCTGGGAGTGCTGGCTTTCCATTTTCCCGAGTACCTGACCACGCCCGAGCTGCGCCAGAAATACTCGGTCGCCCTGTTGCGCCAGGTGATGCTGGGGGCCATGGTGCTGAGTGGCGTGATCGGCCTGGGCAATCTGGTGCTGGGCCGCACCCGCTGGCTGAATCTGGCCAGCCTGCTCCTGCTGGGCGTCACGCTGGCACTGGGCGGTCATCAGGTGCCGGTGGGCGATTTCCCGGACAACACGCCTTATGTGGGTCTGGACTGGTTCATCCTCGATCTGCTGGGTTCGACGCTGATCTTCGTGCTGATCGAAAAGCTCTTTCCGCTGTATCGCGACCAGCCGGTGTTCCGGCCCGAGTGGCAGACCGACTTCATGCACTTCATCGTCAACCATTTTCTGGTCGGCCTGATCCTGCTGACGGTCAACTTCCTGATCTACCGGTTCTTCGGCTGGGCGGTCTACCCGCCCTTGCAGCAGGCCATCCAGGCCCTGCCGTTTGCGTTCGAACTGCTGCTGATCCTGCTGGTGGCCGACCTGCTGCAGTACGCCACGCACCGGGCGTATCACGAGGTGCCATTTTTATGGCGCTTCCATGCGGTGCATCACAGCACCAAGACCATGGACTGGATCGCCGGCTCGCGCATGCACCTGCTGGAGCTGGTGTTCACCCGGGTCGCGGTCCTGGGGCCGCTGTACGTGCTGGGTTTCTCGAAGGAGGTGATGGATGCGTACATCATCGTGGTCGGCTTCCAGGCGGTTTTCAACCACTCCAACGTGAGCCTGCCCTGGGGCCCGCTGAAATACCTGATCGTGACGCCGGATTTCCATCACTGGCACCACAGTTCGGACCGCGAGGCGATCGACCGCAACTACGCGGCGCACTTCGCTTTCATCGATCACCTGTTTCGCACGGCCGTGCAGTCGGACCGCCGCTTTCCGGCGCGCTACGGGGTGCTGGGCGATTACATGCCCAAAGGCTTCATGCGCCAGCAGTTGTTCCCGTTCACCTATCGCGAGTGAGTTCGGTGCGGTCGGCGCAGGCGGAGGCGGAGGCGGAGGCGGAGGCGGAGGCGGAGGCGGAGGCGGAGGCGGAGGCGGAGGCGGCGCAGTCGGGGGTGGCCGTGACGGGCGCGGCAGCGGCCGGTTCGCGCGCCACGGCCGCCGTCGCGCCCCATCGGGACAGCAGGGCGTGCAGGTCGGCGCGCGAGAACGGTTTGGTGATGTAGTCGTCCATGCCGGCAGCCAGGCATTGTTCTCGGTCGCCCTGCATGGCCATCGCGGTCTGCGCGATGATGACGCGCCGCGGCCCCCCGGCTTCGGCCTCGCGCAGGGACGCGGTGGCACCGAAGCCGTCCAGGCCCGGCATGTGGCAATCCATCAGAATCAGGTCGAAATCGGCGCCCAGGGCGGCTTCGACCGCAGCCTGACCATCGCCGACCACCGTCACCCGGCAGCCCAGCGAGGCCAGCATTGCCCGCGCCACCCGCTGATTGACCAGGTTGTCTTCGGCCAGCAGGATATGAAGGTCGAAGGCCCGGCTCTGCGCGGCCGACGCCGGGGCGGCCTGGGCGATCGCGGGCGCATGTGCGCCCTGGCGCGCTGCCGATTCCGAAGTCTGGCTGGCGGCGGGCGCAGCGGACGGGGGCTGCAGCCGTTCGAGTCCGCTGCCCTGCGGTTCGGCGGGTGGCAGCCGAACCGTGAACCAGAAGCAGCTGCCCGCCCCAGGTTTGCTGTCCAGGCCGATTTCGCCGCCCATGATGGAGACCAGATCGCGGCAGATCGCGAGCCCGAGTCCGGTGCCGCCGAAGCGCCGCGTGGTGCTGTTGTCGGCCTGCGAGAACGCGTCGAATATTTTCGCCTGCACCGACGGATCGACACCCATGCCGGTGTCGCGCACGTCGAAGCGGATCAGGTCGCTGGCGGGGCCGCCGGCCGGTGCGACGCTGACCGCGACGTGCCCGCGCTCGGTGAACTTCAGCGCGTTGCCGATCAGATTGCTCAGCACCTGGCCCAGGCGCGTGGGATCGCCTTTCACCTGGGCCGGCAGGCGCTCGTCCAGCGACAGGTGGATCGCCAGGCCCTGGTCGCGCGCGGGCCGGGCGAATAGCGAGAGCTGTGCCCGAACGGCTGTGCGCAAATCGAACGCCGTCGATTCGAGAGTCACCTTGCCCGCTTCGATCTTCGAGAAGTCGAGGATGTCGTTCAGGATCGTCAGCAAAGCCCGGCCGGACGTCTGGAGCAGGCAGGCAAGTTCGCGCTGGCTCTCGGTCAGCGGCGTCTCCAGCAGCATGCCGGCGATGCCCAGCACACCGTTCATCGGCGTGCGCACTTCGTGGCTCATATTGGCCAGGAACTGCGATCGGACCTTCATCGCGTGTTCGGCGGTGCGCTGTGCCGAGATGGCCTGGCGGCGGGTCTGTTCCAGTTCGCTGACGTCGGTCAGCGTGATCACGAGGCCGGCGATCGCGCCGTCGTCGCCGGAGAAGGCGGCGCGCTGCACGAGGAAAACCCGGGCCGGGTGCTCGCCATCGGCGTCGAGCTGGACCTGGCAGCGATGGACTCCGCCCGCCTGCAGCAGGCGCCCCTCGGCGGCATGCTGCTGAGGGCTGGCCAGCACCGGCGGCAACTCGGTCTCGCCGATCAGCAAGGCGCCCAGCGGGGCGAACAGGCGCTGAAACGCCGCGTTGACCCGCAGGGTCGCGCCGTGCGGGCTGCGGATCGCGATCGCGTCCGGGATCGATTCGAGCAGCGCCTCGATCAGCCGCAGGTTTTCGGCGATCTGGGCCTGGCTGCGCTTGCGTTCGGTGATGTCCTTGCCGGTGCCGCGATAGCCCTGGAACCGTCCTTCGGAGTCGGTCAGCGGATCGCCGCTGGTCGAGACCCAATGGAGCTGGCCGTCGGCGGCCTGCAGCTGGTACTCGAAGTCGCGAAACGGCCGCCGTTGCGCAAGCTGCGCCTGGTGCTCGGCCAGTTCGTGCGCCCCGATCCGCGCCCCTTCGGTCTCCCAGCGCCGCAGCCCCAGAAAGCCGCGGCTGTTCGACATCACCGACTCGACGCCGGCCGAGACGAAGACATAGCGCAGTTCGTCGTCCTGTTCCCAATACCAGTCCGACGAGATCGCGGTGAGGGCGCGAAAGCGCGACTCGCTCTCGGCCAGCCGGCGACGGGTTTCCTCGCGGTCGCGCACCAGCTCGACCACCGTGTTGGACAGCGATTCGAGCGATGTTTCGCCGGCGGCCAGCGTGGCCTTGCCTGCAGCCGCGAGCATGCCATCGGCGGTGGCGCGCATCGCATCGATCACGGCCTGCTGGCGTGCGGAGGACTCGCGCAGGCGCTGATTGGCCTCGCTCAACTCTGCCGAGCTGATCGCCATGCTGCGATTGCGCAAGGACTGATCGCGCTCGTACTGGGCGTAGGTCTGCTCGACGGTCTCGAAGAAGTGAGGCAGCTGGCGCACCAGTGCCGCATGCGCGGAGCCCGGCGCGGCCGCTTCGACCAGCGCAGCCAGCGTGCCCAGCAGCGCGGCCACCGATTCGGGCGGATCGACCCCGAGGCGGCGCCGCAGTTGCCGCGCAAAAAGCGGGTTCATGCGCGTTCGTGCAGAAAGCTGATGGTCATCGTCTGATTGTGGAGTCCGCAGCCGACCGTCTCGAGCAGCGGACTGATCTCGCCGTTCGAATAGAAGCCCGCGATCCGGCTGCCCGCCGGCAGGATGTCGACGACCGCCTCGACCTCCTCGTCGGTGCGGGTGCCCATCACCAGCTTGCGGCCGATGCAGCTCACCAGCAGGGCAAGCCCCGGCGCGTCTGCGGCCAGTCGTGCGCGAGTGGCCTGCGCCGCGGCCTCGGCACCGGTGACCAGCTGGTCGGTGCTCGCGTGCATCAGCTGCACGTATCCGTCGGACGGGAGGTCGCCGGCCAGCAGCAGGGCGCCCCGCTCGCGATCGATGCCCAGAATGGTCCGGGTCAGGCCCATGGGCTTTTGGTCCGGATCCATCACCGACAACGGAAACAGCAGACCGGAGGCCGGCAGGTCGGCGGCGTGACTGCCGAGGTAGCGTTCGTAGATGGCCAGCGCCGGCTCGTCGTCGAGCGGGAACAGCAGGTTGCCTTCGCAGCGGGTGATCCGCCTGGCCAGCCCGAACGGCTCCCAGCCGCCGAAGGTGCCATGCGCCACGGCAATCGATTCGCTGCAGATTGCCAGGGCCACCACGTCGCGGTCGCTGATCGTTGCGCCGCACATCGTGAAGGTGCGCTCGAAGGCGCCATCGTCGCCGGCCAGTCCGCCGACCAGCTTGACCCCGTCGCCGAGTTCCGCCGCGAGGCCCGCGATCAGCGCGCTGCCATTGATGTCGACGCCGCAGGCCAGGATGATCAGCGTGTGCAGGCCGGTGCCGGCCAGCTGGCGGGCCAGCCGGCGCCCGGCAGGGGCCGAATCGGCGCTGTCGGCCACCCTTTCCGAGCGCAAGGCCAGCGCGGCCTCGCGAAATCGCACGCCGGTGATGACGGTTTCGTGATCGAGGACCGACAGGCCGTCGATCTGTCCGGAGGACGAGCAGCCCATGCGCAGCGAATCGGGCAGCGCCAGCGCCAGCGCGTCGGCCAGCTGCGAATTGCGAAAGCGCGCGGTCGGACCGAAGACCAGCACCAGATGGGGGTCGATGGCGCGGATCGGCGCGAGGGTCTGGTCGTCGACCGCCTGCTCGGGAGAGACGGTAATCTGAGCCATGTGCATGGGAGGATCTCGCTGAAAGCCGCTGTCGGGCCTGATGGTGAACCCTGGATCCCGTTCTTGTTCGTCTGAACAGAGCCGCTGCAGCCCCGGTCATCCGGTCCCACGCGGTTCGCGGCCGCGGTGCACCGGCGGTGAAATTGATTGATATAATCAATCAACTGAATTGTTCAAACCGGTGCGCGCACGCTCCGAACCGGCGCCTCGAACCGCGCCCGCCCACCACCGCGGGGGAGACCCGATGACCCGTCCCGAGCCCATGGATCCGATCGACCAGGTGCGCCGATTCAATCGGTCGTATACCACCGCGCTGGGCGTGCTGGGCAAGGGGATGCATGGTTCGCCATGGTCCCTGGGGCAGGCCCGCATGCTGTTCGAAATCGCCACGCGCGGACAGTGCACAGCCACCCAGCTGTGCCAGGCGCTGGCCATGGATGCCGCACAGGCCAGCCGGCTGATCGCCACCCTGACCCGTGCGGGTCTGGTGAGCCGCTCCCCCCTGGCCACCGACCGGCGCGCCTTTCAGCTGCGCGTGACCGCGGCGGGTCGCAAGGCCTTCAATGACCTCGATCGCGCCGCACGCCGCCAGGTGGCCGGGCAGCTCCAGGTGCTGACCCTCGGCCAGCAGACCGAGCTGCTGGCGGCGATGGACACCATCACGGGCTTGCTGGCACTCGAGTCGGCCGACCCTCGGCAGACCGCCGCGCCGTCCGCGATCACGCTGCGCGCGCATCAGCCGGGCGACATCGGCTGGATCGTGCATCGCCAGGCAGTGCTCTATGCACAGGAATACGGCTGGGACAACCGCTTCGAGGCCCTGATCGCGCACATCGGGGCCCATTTCATCGAGCGCTTCGACCCGCAGCGGGAAGCGTGCTGGCTTGCCCAGCGCGGGTCCGACGTCGTGGGCTCGGTGTTCCTGGTGCGGCGCTCGGCCACGGTGGGGCAGCTGCGCCTGCTGTACGTCGAGCCGTCGGCGCGCGGCCAGGGGGTCGGCGACCAACTGGTCCAGGCGTGCATCGACCGGGCGCGCGAGATCGGTTACCGGCGGCTGATGCTCTGGACCAACGACATCCTGGGCGCCGCCCGGCGCATCTATGAACGCAAGGGTTTCGTCAAGGTATCGGAAGAGCGGCACACCAGCTTCGGCCACGAGCTGGTCGGCCAGAACTGGGTGCTGGCGCTGCGCCGCCCGGTCAGCGGATGAGGGACGGGACCCGTTCGCCCCAGGACTGCAGAGGTCCCAGCGGATTGCGCACGACCTCATGTTCGAGGATCTTGGGCTGGCCACCGAACACGGTGAACACCACGACATCATCGACCATGATGATCAGCGCATTGAAGGTCCAGCCGGAGACGTCGGTCTCCTGGCGGAAGTTCAGGGAATCGAGCCAGAAATTGCCGACCCGTTCGCGCTTGTTGTTGCGCGCCGCGATCGAGTAGCCGGTGCACCGCTTGCCGGCCGCCAGGCAGGCACGGATGCCACGATCGAGTTCTTCGGGGCGCACGGCAGAGCCGATGGCAAAGCGCTGCACGATGTCGGTGTAGGTCAGCAGGGTGACCGCCGGATTCTTGTAGGGGTCGAGCCCGTCGGCCGACAGCTGTTCGCGCCGGGTTTCGTCCACCTTGATGCGTTCGATGACGTCGCGGGCGGCCCCGAAGGTCTCCCAGGGAACCTGAGTCTTGGTGTTCATTTCGGGCAGCAGTGCCTGGCAGGCGCAGAGCAGGCTGAGAACCAGTGATGCCGCACCGGCCCGGGACAGCCGCTGGCGAAGTGAGGAGGTGTCGGACATACCCCGATGGTATAGCACCGCGCTCAGAGTTCCACGAACCGCCCCGGGGCGGATGGGCCTGCGGCAAGGCGGGCTCGCAGCAGGCGATAGACCTCGGGCTCGATGGCGGGGGCCGGTACGGCCCTGGGCCCCGCCGGGCGGCCGGTGGCGCGCGGCCAGCTCGCGTGCCGCGGCCTCGTCGTGCGCCGAACCCAGATGCCGCCATTGCCAGAACACATGCCAGTCGGGCGGCGCACCGGGCGCGGATTCGACCAGGGCGATCGGCTGCGCGCCGGGCCAGGCCGGCATCCGGTGGGCGGCCATCGCGGCGCGCAGCGCCTGCGCCTCGAGTGCCGGCGCGCGCTGGCCGATGCAGGCGCCCGCGCATCGGCCGAGCTGATGGCGGAAGCAGGCCTGTCCGGGCGCGCGCCGTTCCAGTCCCAGGGTGGCCAGGCATAGGCCCGCCTGACCGGCGGCCTGCAGCAGCAGGGCCCGGGCCCCGGCGCGCGATGCGAAGGGGCCGAACAGACCCTGCGCAGCCTCGGGCGCAAGCAAGTCTGCCGGGACGATGCGGGGGCGCGCCGGTTCGTCGTCGATCCGCACGAAGACCGGCTGGGTGCGGCGCTGTGCGATGTTGTGGCTTGGCTGCCGGGTTCGGATCCAGTGGCCCTCGAGCAGGCGCGCGCCCAGTTCTCCCGCGGTCTGGCGCCACTCCAGGCGATGGGTTTCGCTGGCCAGCCGAACCGCGCGCTCGCGGGTCGGGTCGGCGCTGAAATGGCTGGCGATGCGCCGGCGCAGGTTGGCGCTGCGGCCGACGTACAGCGGCTGGCCGTTCTGGCCCAGCAGAGCGTAGACCCCGGGCGCCGGCGGAACCGCTGCCAGGGCGTCGGCGCCCAGGTGCGCAGGCAGGCCTGGATGCTGCAGCAGTCGTGACGCCGCCTGGCGCAGGGCGATGGCCGAGTGGCGCCGTGCCAGCGCCTGGACGAACAGCCACAGGGCCTGCGCATCGCCCAGCGCGCGATGCCGTTCGGTCACGTTGAGCCGGTACCGCGCCACGATGGCATCCAGCGTGTGAGGCGCGCGATCGGGGTCCATCAGACGCGACAGCCGCACCGTGCACAGGGTGCGTGCGGTGAAGCCATGGCCGGCGCGTTCGAGTTCGGCGCGGATGAATCCATAGTCGAAGCGGGCCTGGTGCGCCACGAACACCGCGCCTTCGAGGCGCTCGAGGATCGTGGGTGCGAGTTCGGCGAAGGTGGGCGCGTGCGCGACCATGGCATCGGTGATGCCGGTCAGAAAGCGGATCTCGGGTGGGATCGGCCCCTGCGGATTGACCAGCGAATGCCATTCGTCGACCGCCACGCGTTCGCCCTCCTCGGTGACGCGGACGATGGCGACTTCGGTGATCCGGCAATTGGCGGGCGAGGTGCCTGTGGTTTCGACGTCGACGAAGGCGATCCGCGGTGCGAACGGCATGAGGATGCTTATCGGGGATATCTGGGAATAAATACAGTATAAGTCCGCCGCTCGTCGGGAACCCGCCATTGCGGCCGAGCTGCGCCCGCGCCTGTTTGCGTCCTGCTGCGAATGGGGGACAATAGGGGGTTGATTTGGATGCGCCGGGCCCAGCCCGGGCATTTCATCGCCCGATCCCTTTTTTGCGGGCCCCGGCATCAGCCCGGCCCCACAGCCATTGAATACCACCACACCAAGCGTCACCACTTTCGACGATTTCGGCCTGGCCGATCCCATCCTGCGCGCGGTGACCGAACTCGGTTATCGAGAGCCCACGCCTATCCAGGTGCAGGCGATCCCCATCGTGCTGCAAGGGCGCGATGTCATGGGCGCGGCGCAGACCGGTACCGGCAAGACCGCCGGATTCGCGCTCCCGATCCTGCAGCGCCTGATGCCGCACGCCAACACCAGTGCGTCTCCGGCACGCCACCCGGTGAGGGCGCTGATTCTCGCGCCGACCCGCGAGTTGGCCGATCAGATCTACGCCAATGTGCGCGAGTACGCCAAGTACACCGGACTGCGGGCCGCGGTGGTGTTCGGCGGCGTCGACATCGCGCCGCAGATCGCGGCCCTGCGCCAGGGGGCTGAAATCGTGATCGCCACGCCGGGGCGTCTGCTCGATCACGTCGGCCAGCGCACCATTTCGCTGGGCGGGGCGGACGTCTTCGTCATGGACGAAGCCGACCGCATGCTCGACATGGGGTTCCTGCCGGATATCCAGCGGATCATCAACCTGCTGCCCCCGGTGCGCCAGAACCTGATGTTCTCGGCGACTTTCTCCGGCGAAATCCGCAAGCTGGCCGAAACCTTCCTGCAGCATCCGGTGTCGATCGAAGTCGCGCGCCGCAACGCGGCGGCCGAGAACGTCGAGCAGCTGGTGTTCCGCGTCGCCGATGCCGAGAGCAAGCGCGTGGCGGTGGCTCAGCTGGTGCGCGAGCGGGCGCTCTCGCAGGTGATCGTCTTCACCAATACCAAGATCGGCGCCGGACGTCTTGCCCGCCAGCTCGAGAAAGACGGCCTGAACGCCAGTGCGATCCACGGCGACAAGAGCCAGCAGGAACGCCTGGCCACACTGGAGGCGTTCAAGAAGGGCGAGATCGCCATCCTGGTGGCGACCGATGTCGCGGCCCGCGGCCTGGACATTGCCGAGTTGCCCGCGGTGATCAACTACGATCTGCCGTATTCGCCCGAGGACTACATTCACCGGATCGGGCGCACCGGGCGCGCTGGCGCGAGCGGCGTCGCCCTGTCGCTGATGTCGGCCGCCGACGAGCGGCTGCTCGACGGCATCCAGAAGCTGCTCAAGCGCGAGCTGCCCCAGCAGACCCTGGAAGTGCCCGGTGGGCGCCCCGAGCGCGTGGCCGGCGAGTCCCATGGCCGCGCCGAAGGCCGCCCGCCGCGCGAGGCGAGAGAGGCGCGCCCCCCGCGCGAAACCCGCGAGCCGCGCGAAGCTCGGGAAACCCGCGAACCGCGCGAAACCCGCGAACCGCGCGAAGCACGCGAAACGGCCAGCGCTCCGCGACGCGACAGCCGGCCGACGGGCTATCCGTCGCGGGCGAAGCTGCCGGGGTATTCCCAGGATCCGTTCTTCTACAAGCCCTACGAGCCGCCGACGCAACCCGAGGTGGTGACCGAAGAGGCCGGTCAGCCGTCCGGCGGCGCCGCGATGCGCCGGCGCCAGTCGGCGCGCCCCGTGGCCGCTCTGCTGGGCGGCAAGAAGGCCTGAGCGCCGGCCTCGGGTTTCACGCCGGCGCGGCGCCCATCCAGTGCGACTCGCGCCATCGTTGGACGGCGCCTGACCAGAACAGTTCGAGGTTCGGCGCCCCGGTTTCCGGCAAACCCAGGTGGCTCAGGGCCTTCTCCAGCGAGTCGAGCGCGCTTGCCGCGTCCAGGGCCTGCGCACCGGTCTGCTTCGACAGCTTTTCGCCCTGCCGGTCGGTGACGACCGGCACGTGCAGATAGCCCGGTCTGGGCATGCCCAGCAGCTGCTGCAGGTAGATCTGGCGCGCGGTCGATCCGATCAGGTCGTCGCCGCGCACCACGTCCGTGACCGCCTGCTGATGATCGTCGACGACCACCGCCAGCTGGTAGGCCCATAGACCGTCGGCACGGTGCAGCACGAAATCGCCGACCCGATCGGACAGGGCCTCGTGAAACCACGTTCGCCGGCCGCGGTCATACCAGTCGATGACCGTGTCCGCGACCCGCACGCGCCAGGCGCGCGCGGTGCGGCCCGCGGCCATGCCTTGACGGCAGGTGCCCGGATAGACGAGTTCGTCGTGGCGCTCGCGGGCCGCGCCATGAACCCGCAGCGAGTCGGCGATTTCGCGCCTCGTGCACGAGCACGGGTAGATCGCGCCCATCGCCCGGAGCTGCTCGAAGGCTGCCTCGTAGCGGGCGTGGCGCGTGCTTTGAAAGACGACCTCGCCGTCGGGCTCGAAGCCGTGAGCGCGCAGCTGCTCGAGGATCTTCAGGGACGCGCCGGCCACTTCACGGGGCGGATCCAGGTCTTCGATGCGGACAAGCCAATGGCCGTGATGGGCCAGCGCGTCCAGCCGGCTGGCCAGTGCAGCGACCAGCGAGCCGGCGTGCAGCGGCCCGGTGGGCGAGGGCGCGAACCGACCGATATAACGGGGCACGGCGCCAGCGGTCATCCCGTCGCGGCGCGCCTTCGCGGCGCACGGGCGGCGGGCGCGCCCCTCGGGGCTGCGGAAAATGCCGCGGATGAAGCCGCGGATGAGCCATCGGATGAGGCAGTGCGCGACGGCGCCGCGGGCGGCTCGGGCGGCCCGGCGAGCAGCTGGCGGCGCACCCGCGCTACCTCGAGGCGGCTGAGCCACCAGGCTTGGGCCTTGCCGCGGGCGGCCCGCCGCCAGGCGTACTGCACGACTTCGGCCTCGGAGCGGCGCGTGGTCTGGCGTTCGACCAGCCGCCCGCTGGCCAGGTGCGGGCGGGCGAAGGCTTCGGGCAGATAACCGGCCCCCAGACCGGCCACCTGCATGGCGACTTTCTGTTCGAGGGTGGCGACCGTCAGCGTCGCCTGGCCCGACACCAGCACTGCCGATCGAAGCGGCAGATGGCGGGCACTGTTGGCGACCGCGATCGCCCGATGGTGGACCAGCACCTCGGGCTCGAGGGGCTCGGGCAGCGCAGCCAGCGGGTGATGCGGCGCGACGCAGTACACGAAACGGACATCACCCAGCGGGCGCACCGTGTACAGGCCGGAGGCGAATGCCGCGGCCGGGGTTTCGCTGCTCACCCCGATGGCGAGGTCGGCGCGTCCCGACAGCAGGGCGTCCCAGCCGCCATCGAGCACCTCGTACGAGAAGCGCAGCCGGGTCGGCGCGTTCAGACGATAGAAGTCTTCGAGCAGAGGGCGCATCCGCTCGAAGGCAACAACCCCGTCCAGCGCGATGCGCAGCTCCACCTCCCAGCCGCTGGCAAGCTCCTTGACCCGGCAGACGAGGTCGTCGGCGGCGCGCATCAGTAATCGGCCCTGCTCGAGCAGTTCTTCGCCTGCGGCGGTCAGATGGGCGCGCTTGCCGCGCCGGTCGAAGATCAGGACATCGAGCTCGTCTTCGAGGCGGCGTACCGTGTAGGTGAGTGCGGAGGGGACCTTGCCCAGTTCGGCGGCCGCGGCCGCAAAACTGCCTCGCCGAGCGATCGTGTCCAGGACAGCCAGAGCATCGAGCGAGAGGGGCATGTTCAAAATCTTTGAATATTGAGCACGAATTGTAGCGCTGAATTTGCTGACCAGCTCGCTAGACTGGCACCTTCGAATCCACATGGCGTCCTGCGTGGCGCCCGTCTGAAGGAGCTCACCATGATCGAACTTCGCCCCAGCGCCGACCGCGGTTATGCCGACCATGGATGGCTCAAGTCGTTCCACAGCTTCTCGTTCGCGGGCTACCAGGATCCCCGGCACATGGGATTCGGCCCGCTGCGCGTGATCAACGAGGATCGCATCGCGCCAGGCACGGGTTTCGGCACCCATGGCCACCGCGACATGGAGATCATCAGCTACGTTTTCGAGGGGGCGCTCGCCCACAAGGACAGCATGGGCAACGGCTCGGTGATCCGGCCGGGCGATGTGCAACGGATGAGCGCCGGGCGCGGCGTCATGCATTCGGAATTCAACCACGAGGCGGCCGGTGAGACTCACTTCCTGCAGATCTGGATCGAACCCGCTCAGATCGGCATCGCACCGGGATACGAAGAACGCCATTTCGACGCGGCGGCCAAACGCGGCCGGCTGGTGCTGATCGCCTCGCCGGACGGTGCGCAGGGGTCAGTCCGGCTGCATCAGGACGCGCGGGTCCATGCCGGTCTGTTCGATGGCGATGAACAGGCGGACCTGCTGGTGGCTCCGGGGCGACGCGTCTACCTGCATGTCGGGCGCGGGTCGGTCGAGATCAACGGCCAGCGGCTGGCCGCGGGCGATGCCGCCAAGTTCACCGACGAACAGCGGTTTCGGCTGTCGGGCGGGCAGCAGGCCGAGGTGCTGATGTTCGATCTGCCCTGAGCGCGGCCGCGATCCCCCGCCGCGATCGCCTGCGCAATCCCTGCTGCAACACCCTTCGCCACCTCGGCCTTCGAGAGCCACATGACCCAGATCGTCATCGCCTATCACTCGGGCTACGGCCACACCCGCAAGGTGGCCGAGGCTGTCCAGGCCGGAGCAGCCCTGTTGCCGGGCGCCCGGGCCGTGCTGCTCGAGGTCAGCCAGATCGATGACGCGGGCTGGAATCTGCTGGCGGGCGCCGATGCCATCGTGTTCGGGGCGCCGACCTACATGGGCGGCGCCTCGGCGCCCTTCAAGGTGTTTGCCGATGCCAGTGCCAAGGCATGGTTCAGCCAGCTCTGGAAGGACAAGCTGGCCGGCGGATTTACCTGCTCGCTGAACATGTCGGGCGACAAGTTCTCGACGCTGATGTACTTCGCCACCTTCGCGATGCAGCACGGCATGATCTGGGTGGGCACCGGCACGCAGGGCGCGGCCACGCCCGGCGATCCGCAAAGCGTCAACCGGCTGGGCGGCTTCCTGGGCGTGATGGCGCAGGCCGACAACGTTCCTCCGGAACAAAGCCCGCCGGCCGGCGACATCGAATCGGCGCGGGGCTATGGGCGGCGGATCGCCGAGAAGGCGCGGGCGCTGCGCCGCTGAAACTGCGTGCCCCGCCCGGGGCTTGGCCGGCGCGGCCGACTCTGGGGGCGACTCAGCGGCCGAATCAGCGGCCGAATCAGCGGCCGACTCAGCGGCCGAATCAGCGGCCGGCGGCCGCCAGCAGGTGCTGGGCGAGTTCCTCGAACCCGGCGCCGTGGCTGGCTCGGGTCAGCCAGCCCGGCGCCACCGGCAGGCGCGCCAGCGCGGGAACGATGTTGGCCACACCGACGCTGCGCCGGAACACGTCGAACATCGAGGCATCGTTGGGCGCATCGCCCACGAACAGCCAGCGCCGGGCGGCCTGAGCGGCGTCGACTCCCCAGACCTCGTTCAGGCAGCGAAGTGCCATCGGCGCCTTGTCGAAGGACCCCGACCAGGCGTTGATGTGCACGCTGCTGGCGCGCGCGCTGTAGCCGGCCTGATGAAACCGGGCGATGGCCTGGGCCACCTGTGCCGCCGGCACAGGATCGACTTCTTCGCACCAGTCGATCGCGACATCGACCTGCCGATAGGCGTTGTCGCTGGCTGGCGCGAATCCCGGCATCTCGCGGATCAGCTGCTCGGCGAGCGCCTGCACGTGGGCGCGTTCGCGGGCCACCTGGGCGGGCGCGGCGTGCAACACCTGGCGCAGCCGGCCGCCGGCCGGATCCCGCGCCAGGTACAGGCCGCCGCTTTCGGCAACCACGGCATCGACCGGCCAGGTCTTGAGGATCATGTGGGCCCAGCCGGCCGAGCGCCCGGTCACCGGCACGATCTTCAGGCCGGACTCGTGCAGGCGCTCCAGCGCGCGATAGGCCGATGCGTGCAGCCGGCCGCCGGTGGTCATGGTGTCGTCGATGTCGGTGAGCAGGCCGTCGAGTCCGCTGGCCGGCATGCCGGCCAATGGGGCCGGCCCTGGCGGCTGGGGCGGGCTGCGGTTCATGCGCGCGCCGGCTGGCGGCGCTGCAGCCAGGCGTTCAGGGCCAGTGCGGCCAGCACCATGAGGCCGCCCTGGACCGTGGCCGGACCCATCGCCTCGTTGGCGCCCAGCCAGGCCCAGATCGGACCCAGCACCACCTCGAGCAGACCGATCAGGGCGATTTCGTGCGGTTGCAGATGGCGCGCCGCACGGACCATCAGCATGCAGGGCACCGCCAGCTGCACGAAGCCCAGCAGCGCCAGGATGGACAGATCGCCGGGGGTGGCCGACAGCGGCCAGGCCAGGGGCAGGGTGACCAGGCAGGACAGCACCGCGCCGATCAGCACGGCCGGTCCCAGGTCGACCGTGGCATGCATCTTCTTCAGGGTGATCAGGTTGATGGCCGACGCCAGCGGCACGCCGGCGGCGATCAGCATGCCGCTCAGGCCCTGCGCCGACACGCCTTCGCGCACCATCCAGAAGATGCCTGCCAGGGCCGCGACGATCGACAGCCAGGTGCCCCCGCGAATGCGTTCGCCCAGCACGGCCCAGGCCAGCAGCGCCGCCAGCAGGGGCGAGATGCTCGACACCAGCATGGTGTTGGCGGTGCTGGTGCGGGTCAGCGCGACCATGAAGCAGGTGAACATCACCGCCCACATGACGCCCGAGACCATGCCGGCCAGGCCCATGCGCCGCACCACGCCCCAGGGGTTGCCGCGCTGCTGGACCGCCATGATCAGCAGCACACCCAGCACGCAGAAGAAACTGCGCCAGAACGTGACTTCGAAGCTCTCGGCGCGCTCGAGCAGCCGGGTGAACACCCCCGCAATGCTCCAGCACAAGGCGCAAAAGACCAGCAGCAGCACCGCCTTGCGGTGGTCGACCCGGCTGGTCATCAGGAGTTTCCGGAACGAGGATGAGACGGTGTGGCAGTGCAGCAGGCGGGCATCGGGGGGAGGAGCGCGGCCATCGGGCCGCGGATCGAGGTGTAAAGGTAAAATTGTACCGATGCAGCCTCCGCTCTTCGTGCACCTGCGTGTGCATTCTGAATATTCCATCAGCGATTCGATCGTTCGTGTCGATTCGCTGGTCCAGGCCGCCCTGGCCGACCAGCAGCCGGCGGTGGCTCTGACCGACCTGAGCAATCTGTTCGGATGGATCAAGTTCTACAAGGCGGCGCGCGGCAAGGGGGTCAAACCGCTGCTGGGCGCCGATGTCTGGCTCACCAACGAGGCCGAGCGCGACCGCCCGCATCGGGTGCTGCTGCTGGCGCGCGACGCAAAGGGTTACCTCAGGTTGTGCGACCTGCTGTCCCGGGCCTGGCTCACCAACGAATACCGTGGCCGGGCCGAAATGCTCACCCGCTGGTTCGATGAGCCCAACGAGGGGCTGATCATGCTGTCGGGCGCCCAGTTGGGCGACGTCGGGCAGGCGCTGCTGGCGGGCAACCGCGAGGCCGCGGCGCGCCTGGCGCAGGCCTGGGCCGCGCGCTTTCCGCAGGCTTACTACCTCGAGGCGCAGCGCATCGGCACGCGCGATTCCGAAACGCAGACGCGGGAGGCCGCGCAACTGGCTGCCGATCTGGGCCTGCCGCTGGTGGCAACCCACCCGGTGCAGTTCATCGCCCGAGACGAATTCCGGGCCCACGAGGCGCGCGTGTGCATCGCCGAGGGCGAGATCCTCGCCAATCCGCGCCGTTCGCGAAAGTTCACCGAAGAGCAGTATTTTCTGACGCAGGCCGAGATGGCAGAGCGTTTCGCCGACCTGCCGCAGGCGCTCGAGAACTCGGTCCAGATCGCGCGCCGCTGCAGCGTGCCCATGACCCTGGGCAAGCCGAGCCTGCCGCAGTTCCCCACGCCCGAGGGCGTCACGCTGGACGACTTCCTGCGCATCCAGGCGCGCGAAGGCCTGGTGCTGCGCATGGCCAAGCTGTTCCCGCATCCGCAGGAGCTCGAGGCCCGGCGCGAGCAGTACGAGGCGCGCCTCGCCTACGAGTGCGACACCATCGTGCAGATGGGCTTCCCGGGCTACTTCCTGATCGTGGCCGACTTCATCAACTGGGCCAAGGCCAACGGGGTTCCGGTCGGCCCGGGCCGCGGTTCGGGCGCGGGCTCGCTGGTGGCCTTCGCGCTGGGCATCACCGATCTGGACCCCATTCCCTACGCCCTGCTGTTCGAGCGCTTCCTCAACCCGGAGCGCGTGTCGATGCCCGACTTCGACATCGACTTCTGCCAGGACAACCGCTACAAGGTCATCGAGTACGTTCGCAACAAGTATGGCGAGCAGGCCGTCAGCCAGATCGCCACGTTCGGCACCATGGCCTCCAAGGCCGTCATCCGCGATGCCGGCCGCGTGCTCGACATGGGCTACAACTTCTGCGACCAGCTCTCCAAACTGATCCCGGTCGTGCAGAACAAGCCGGTTTCGCTGGCCAAGGCGCGCGAAACCGAACCCCTGCTGGCCGAACGCGAGAAAAAAGAAGACGAGGTCCGCGAACTGCTGGCGCTGGCCGAGCCGCTCGAAGACCTGGCGCGCAACGTCGGCATGCACGCCGGCGGCGTGCTGATCGCGCCCGGCAAGCTCACCGATTTCTGCCCGCTGTACAAGGCGCCCGGCACCGATTCCGTCATCAGCCAGTACGACAAGGACGACGTCGAGGCGGTGGGACTGGTGAAGTTCGACTTCCTGGGCCTGCGCAACCTGACCATCATCGACCTGGCGGTGCAGTACATCAATGCCCGCCCGCGCGCGCCCGATCAGCCGCCTCTGGATCTGGCCACGCTGGCCTTCGACGATCCCCGTGCTTACCAGGTCCTGAAAGACGCGAACACCAACGCGATCTTCCAGGTGGAAAGCGACGGGATGAAAAAGCTGCTTAAGAAACTGGCGCCCGACCGCTTCGAGGACATCATCGCCGTGCTGGCGCTGTACCGTCCGGGCCCGCTGGGCTCGGGCATGGTCGATGACTTCATCCTGCGCAAGAAGGGCCAGCAGAAGATCGACTATTTCCACCCCGACCTGCAGCAGTGCCTGGAGCCGACCTACGGCGTGATCGTGTACCAGGAACAGGTGATGCAGATCGCGCAGATCATCGGCGGCTACACGCTCGGCGGCGCCGACCTGCTGCGCCGCGCGATGGGCAAGAAGAAGGCCGAGGAGATGGCCGAGCACCGCGGCCTGTTCGTCGAGGGCGCGCTGAAGAAGGGCTACGCCGCCGACCTGGCCAACAAGCTGTTCGACCTGATGGCGATGTTCGCCGAGTACGGCTTCAACAAGTCGCACACCGCGGCCTATGCGGTGGTCACCTACCACACCGCGTGGCTGAAGGCGCATTACCCGGCGGAGTTCCTGGCCGCCACCCTGTCGGCCGACATGGACGACACCGACAAGGTGCAGCTGTTCGTGTCCGACGCCAAGGACAACAAGGTCACGGTGCTGCCGCCCGACATCAATCTGTCCGGCTACCGGTTCCAGCCGGTGGTCGCGCAGCCCACCAAAACTTCGAAGGGCGACCGGGCCATCCGCTACGGCCTGGGCGCGGTCAAGGGCACCGGCGAATCGGCCGTGCTCAACATCCTGAAGATGCGTGCCGAACGGCCCTTCAGCAGCCTGGCCGACTTCTGCACCCGCATCGATCGGCGCGTGGTCAATCGGCGCTCGATCGAGGCCCTGGCCCGGGCCGGGGCGTTCGACGCGCTCGACGAAGACCGGGCGCGCGTGCTGGCCAATGTCGCCCAGGCGATGGAGGCGGCCGAGGCCCACGAGGCGGCGATCGACCAGGTAAGCCTGTTCGGCACCGGCGATGGCGCGGGCGACGCGCCCATTCGCTGGCAGTCGGTGCCGGCCTGGAGCGAGCGCCAGCGGCTGCAGGAAGAAAAGGCGGCGCTCGGGTTTTTTCTCACCGGCCATCTGTTCGCAGGTTTCCAGGATGAGGTGCGGCGCTTTGCGCGCACGCGCCTGGCCGACATCCAGCCCGACAAGCAGACGGTCTGGCTGGCCGGCATCGTCGCCTCGCAGCGCACCCAGATGACCCGTCGCGGCAAGATGTGCGCCGTGATGATCGACGACGGCTCGGGCAAGGTCGAGCTCACCGTCTACAACGAGCTGTACGAGAAGCACCGCAGCCTGATCCGCGATGACGAACTGATCATCGCGCTGGCCAAGGTCAGCAAGGACGAATACAGCGGTGGCGTGCGCGTGGTGGCCGAGCGCGTGCTCGACCTGACCGGGGCGCGCCAGGAGTTCGGCAAGCGCCTGCGCATCAGCTTGAACGGCGTGGCCGACGCGGCGCTGCTGCGCGGCGCGATCGAACCCTATGCCGGCATCAGCGAAACGCCGCTGCCGGTGCTGGTGGAGTATGGCAACGCCGGGGGCCGCTGCGCGGTCGAACTCGGCGAACGCTGGCGCGTCTGTCCGCGCGAAGACCTGCTGGCCGATGTGCGCCGCCGCCTGCACCCGATCGCCGTCCAGGTCGACTATTGAGCGCGCTTTCGGTTGCCGTCGTGCGGGCCCGCTACAACCCTTATGGCGGGGCCGAGCGTTACACGCAGCGGGCGATGGCTGCGCTCGGAGCCGCCGGGGTGCAGCTCACCGTGATCGCCCGGCGCTGGCCGACGGGTCCGCTGGAGGGCCTGCCGGTTCGGCTCACCCTGCTAAAGGTCGATCCGTTTCACATCGGCAGCCTGTGGCGCGACTGGTCGTTCGCCCGTGGTGTGCGTCAGGTCCTGCGCAGCCATCGCTTCGACCTGGTCCAAAGCCATGAGCGGGTCGCCGGGGTTGGCTTGTACCGCGCCGGTGACGGGGTGCATGCCGCCTATCTCGAACAGCGCCGCCGCGTGCTGCCGGGCTGGCGCGCGGCGGCGCTGAGCCTCGATCCGCACCATCGCTGGGTCTTGCGCGAAGAGCGCGCGATGTTCACCCATCCGGCGCTGCGCGCGGTGATCTGCAATGCCTCGGCGGTGCTGGAAGACATCCACCGGCGTTTCGGCGTGCCGCGCGAGCGCCTGCATCTGCTGCGCAACGGACTGGACCTCGAGCGCTTTGCGCCGCCGTCCGCCGAACAGCGCGAGCAGTCGCGGCGCCGCTTCGGGCTGGCCGCGCAGGCGGCGGTGTTCGCTTTCGTCGGATCCGGTTTCGAGCGCAAGGGACTGGCCGCCGCGCTGGCGGCACTGTCGGCGATGCCCGGGCCGCAGGGCGCCGATGCGGTGCTGCTGGTGGCGGGCGCCGACCGCCGGCTGCAGCGCTACCGGCGCCAGGCCGCGGCGCTGGGACTGGGCGATCGGGTGCAGTTCCTGGGCGGACTCGACGACGTTCGGCCGGTGCTCTGGGCTGCCGATGGTTTTCTCGCGCCGGCGCTCTACGATCCGTTTCCCAATGCCGCGCTCGAAGGACTGGCCTGCGGCCTGCCGGTGATCGCCAGCCCCACCTGCGGCGTGGGAGAACTGATCGAACCCGGGGTCAACGGCTTCGTGCACGATGCGCTCGATGTCGCTTCGATCGCCGGTGCGATGGCGCGCCTGGCGGCTCGGAGCGCCGACGGTGCGATGCGCCGGGCCGCACGCGCCAGCGCGATGCCCTGGACGCTCGAGGCGACGGCCCAGTCGCTGCTGACGCTCTACCGCCAGGTTCTGGCAGAATCGCCCGCGCCTTGAAACGAACGCCGTGAAACAGAGTCTCGCGATCTATCGCCGCCTGATGGGCTACACCCGGCCCTATCTGCGCGGTTTCGGCCTGGCCATGGTCGGGATGGTGGTGGCCGCGGCCACCGAACCGGTGTTTCCGGCGCTGATGAAGCCGCTGCTCGATCGCGGATTCGTCGACAAGTCGGGCATCGAACTCTGGTACGTGCCGGTCGCCATCATCGGCATCTTCGTGGTGCGCGGCATCGCCACCTTCACCAGCAACTATGCGCTGGCCTGGGTCGCCAACAAGGTGCTGGCCGACATGCGCCGCGAGATGTTCGCGCACATGCTGCATCTGCCGGCGGCCGACTTCGAACGCGAAGCCTCGGGGTTGCTGATCTCCAAGATCGTCTTCGAGGTCAACAACGTCACGGTGGCGGCCACGCGCGTGCTGACCACGGTGGTCCGCGACAGCCTGGTGATCGTCGGCCTGCTGGGCTGGCTGCTTTACCTGAACTGGCGGCTCACCCTGGTGGCGATCGCCCTGATCCCGGTGATCGCGATCGTGGTCGCGGTATTCAGCAAGCGGATGCGGCGCCTGAACCGTCAGAGCCTGGAGCACACCGGCGAGCTCACGCGGGTCGTCGAAGAGGCCGTGCACGGCTACAAGGTCATCAAGGTCTTCGGCGCCTACGAACGCGAAACCGCGCTGTTCGGGCGCACGGTCGAGCGGCTGCGCGGCTTCGCGATGCGCCATTCGGTGGCCAGCGGCGCCACCGTCCCGATCACCCAGCTGTGCGCGGCGATCGCGGTCGCCACGGTGGTGTCGCTGGCCTTGGCGCAGTCGATGAACAATGAGACCACGGTGGGCGGCTTCGTGTCGTTCATCACCGGCATGCTGATGCTGCTGGCGCCGCTGAAGCACCTGGCCGACATCAACGGACCGCTGCAGCGCGGCCTGGCCGCCGCCGAGAGCGTCTTCGAACTGCTCGATCACCGCGCGGAAGACGAAACCGGGCGCCAGCGCATCGAGCGCTGCGAGGGCGCGCTGCGCTTCGAGCAGGTGTCGTTCCGATACCCGGGCGCCGAGCGCGATGCGCTGACCGGCATCGAGCTTTCCGTGCGTCCGGGCGAACTGGTCGCGCTGGTGGGCGGCTCGGGGGGCGGCAAGACCACGCTGGTCAACCTGCTGCCGCGATTCATCGCGCCCACGTCCGGACGCATCCTGCTCGACGGCGTGCCGATACACGACCTGACGCTGGCCAGCCTGCGCGACCAGCTCGCGCTGGTCAGCCAGGACATCGTGCTGTTCAACGACTCGGTGCGTGCCAATGTCACCTTCGGCGTGGCGCGCCCGGTCGACGACAGCGAGGTCTGGCAGGCCCTCGAGCGCGCCGCGCTGGCCGACTACGTGCGCTCGCTGCCCGGGCAGCTCGACGCCGCGGTGGGCGAGCGCGGCGCCAAGCTGTCGGGCGGCCAGCGCCAGCGCCTGGCGATCGCCCGCGCCCTGCTCAAGAACGCGCCGATCCTGCTGCTCGACGAAGCCACGTCGGCGCTCGATTCGCAGACCGAACGCGATGTCCAGCAGGCGCTGGAGCGCAGCATGAGCGGACGGACCACGCTGGTCATCGCGCATCGCCTGTCGACCATCGAGCGGGCCGACCGCATCGTCGTGCTCGAGGGCGGACGCATCGTCGAACAGGGCCGGCATGCCGACCTGGTGGCGCGCGACGGCCCCTATTCGCGGCTGCATCGTGTGCAGTTCACGCCGATCGAACCCTGACCTGTCCGCGGAGACTCCTGGGATGCGCATCCTGCACACTGAAGCATCCTGCGGCTGGGGCGGCCAGGAGATCCGCATCCTGGATGAGGCGGCGGGCCTGATCGATCGAGGTCATGAGATCTGGCTGGCCTGTCCGCCGCAAGCGCCGATTGCGCGTGCCGCGCCGGCACGGGGCCTGCGGGTGCTGACGATTCCGCTCGAACGCAAACGGCCGGCCGGCCTGTTCGCGATGCGCGCGCTGCTGCGCGAGCATGCGTTCGATGTCGTCAACTCTCACAGTTCGACCGACACCTGGCTGGCGGCCCTGGCGTGCGCCAGCCTGAAGGGCGCGCCGCCGCTGGTGCGCACCCGTCACATCTCGGCCCCGGTGGCACGCAGTCCCAGCAACCGATGGCTGTATGCGCGCGCCAGCCGTTTCGTGGTCACCACGGGCGAGCGGCTGCGCCAGGAGCTCATCGACGGCCTGGGCTGCGACCCGCAGCGGGTGCTGTCGATCCCGACCGGCATCGACCATGACAAATTTCGCCCGGTGTCCGGACGCGACGAGCGCAGCGCGATCCGCGCCGAGCTCGGGCTTCCCGACGACCGCTGTCTCGTGGGAATCGTGGCCACGCTGCGCAGCTGGAAGGGCCATCGCTACCTGGTCGAGGCGGTCGCCGCCATGAAGTCCAAGGTGCAGCTGGTGATCGTGGGCGAGGGCCCGCAGCAGGAGGCGCTGCTGGCGCAGGTGGCCGCCCTGGGCCGGCCCGACCTGGTCCGCTTCGCAGGGCAGCAGGCCGATGTCGCGCCCTGGCTGCGCGCGCTGGATATCTTCGCGCTGCCCTCGTACGCCAATGAGGGCGTGCCGCAGGCCCTGATGCAGGCGATGTTCACCGGACTGCCCTGCGTGACCACCGGCGCCGGCGCGATCGGCGAGATCGCCGTGCCGGGCCGCACCGCGGTGGTGGTCGCGATGCAGGACAGCGAGGTCCTGACGGCGGCGCTCGGCGACCTGCAGCGAGACCCGGCCTGGCGCAGGGCGCTGGGCGAGCGCGCGCGCGCCCATGTGCTCGACGGATTCACCCGCGAACGCATGCTCGATCGCATGAGTGCGGTGTTCGAGGCGGCCGTGCGACCGGGACAACCGGCGCCCGGGGCTCGCGCCGGGTGACGGCGAGCGACGGCCCCGAGGTGGTGCCAGACCCCGGCAGGGTGACCCGCGCCGAGGTGGCGCTGCTGGGCGCGCTGCTGTTCGTGCTGCCGCTGTTCGAGGTGCCCAAGCACCTGCTGTGGCTGGCCTGGGTGGGGGTGTCGGCGGCGGGCTGGTGGCGTGAGCGCGCCGCCCGGCGCCTGGCCGGTCTGGCCGTGCAGCCCTGGGGTCTGTGGGACAGCGCGTTTGCGGCGCTGCTGGCGTCGGCGCTGCTGGCCGGCCTGGGCGTTGCAGAACCGGCGCGCACGCTGGGGGCGGCCGGCGATTCGCTGCGCCTGCTGGCGCTGCCCTGGCTGATGAGCAGGCGCCGGTACCGCCTCGACCAGGTCGTGGCGGTGCTGTGGGCAGCGGTCGCGGGCACCCTGCTCGCGACGCTCTGGGGGTTCGTCGAGCTGCAGCGGGCGGCTGGTCTGGTCTTCTTCGAGCTGAATTCGGTCGGTCAGGTCAATCACTCGTCGATCTACCTGGCGATCGCGTTCGGCTGCGCGCTGGCGCTGGTCCTGGCCGACCCCGGGCGCCGGCCCATCGGCCTGGCGCTGGCGGCGGCCGTGCTGCTCGCGGTCGCGCTGCTGGTCGCCTCGAGCCGCGCCGCGGTGGGAGCCTGCGCAATCTTTCTCGTGCTGCTGGCGGCAAGCGCTCCGCTCGCCGGTGCCGATCCGGTGCTGGCGGCGCGGCGGCGCCGGCGGTTTCGGGTCGGCCTGCTGGTGGTGGTCCTGGCAGCCACCGGCGCCTATCGGCTGGCCATCGGACTGAGCGACAAGCGCCTGCAGCCCGAAGGGCAGAGCCTGCTCGAAAAGTTCGGCTTCCAGGCCTCGGTGGGAGCGCCGACCTCGCACCGGGATGGCCTGCTGCGGCTGGCCTGGGCCGCGGCGCGGGCCCACCCCGTATTCGGGCTGGGCAATGACGGCTTTCGGCGCCTGACGCCGCACAACGTCTGCCAGGAACTGCGGCCGGCAAGCGCGGCCGAGCCCTGCGATCCGGCACGCTACTATTTTTCCTACCATGCGCACAGCCTGTTCGCCCATGCGCTGGCCGAACGCGGCGGCGTCGGGCTGGCGGCGCTGCTCCTGCTGCTGGGCGCCTGGGGTCTTCGCCTTTTCCGAACGCTGTCCTGGGCCCGGACCGATCCCCGCCAGGCCTGCGTCTGGGTTGCGGCGCTGGCCGGCTGGAGCGTGACCGTGTTCGCCGGCCTGCTCAATACCACCCTGCACCACGAGCACGGGCTGCTTGCGCTGGCCACGCTGGGCCTGCTGCTGTCGGTCGGGGGCCGCGGCGACCCTGCGCGGCCATCGGCCGGGCAGGCCGGGGCCGATGGCGGCACTCAGCGCTGGTGATAGGCCCGAAACCAGCGCACGAAGCGGCCCAGGCCCTCGTCCAGCGGCACCTGGGGAAGCTGGCCGGTGGCCAGCGCCAGTTTGCGGGTGTCGGCGAACGTTCGGCTGACGTCGCCCGGCTGCATGCCCAGTTCGTGGCGGATCGCACGCACGCCGGTATGGGCTTCGAGCCGTTGCAGCAGGGTATTCACGGTGACCGGGTCGCTGCGCCCGATGTTGTAGATCTCGAAGGGCGCCCAGCTCGAGTCGGGTGAGCTCGCCTGCCAGGCCGCCGGATCGTCGCTCGACAGCCGCGCGGGAGCGCGCGACATCAGGGCCACGGTGGCTGCGGCCGCATCGTCGACGAAGGTGAAGTCGCGCTGCAGGTCGCCACCGGCGTAGACGTCGATCGGGCGGCCCGCGAGCATCGCGTCGGTGAATTTCCAGATCGCCATGTCGGGCCGGCCCCAGGGCCCATAGACCGTGAAGTAGCGCAGCATCGTCACCGGCAGCGAGAACAGGTGGGCATAGCTGTGCGCCATCAGTTCATTGGCACGTTTGGTGGCGGCGTAGAAGCTGACCGGATGATTGACCGGGTCGGTCTCGGCGAACGGGACCTTGCTGTTGCCGCCATAGACGCTGGAGCTGCTGGCGAAAACCAGGTGGCGCACGCCGTGGCGGCGGCAGTTCTCGAGGATGGCGGTGCTGCCATGCAGGTTGGACGACGAATAGGCATACGGGTGCTCGATCGCGTAGCGCACGCCGGCCTGCGCGGCCAGGTGGATCACGTAGAGCGGCCTGGCCTGTGCGAACAGTGCCGCCACCGCGTCGGTCTCGGCCAGATCCAGCCGATGAAAGCTGAACGCCGGATCGGCCTGCAGGCGCGCGAGGCGTGCGTGCTTGAGTGCCGGATCGTAGTAGGCGTTCAGGTTGTCGACCCCCACCACCCGATGGCCGTCGGCCAGCAGGCGCTGGCTCACGTGCATGCCGATGAAGCCGGCCGCGCCGGTGACGAGAACAGTGGAGGACATGGAGTCTTCGCGCAGGGAATAAACTATCGAGGATAACACTGGCGCCGTCGCCGAACGCGACGCAGTTCCTGTCCCGCGCGTTCCCCTCTTCCGGTTGCGATGTCCGATCCATTGCTCAGCGTCACCGTCATCACCCGCAACGAAGCGCATCGCATCGAGCGCTGCCTGGAGTCGGTCGGGTTTGCCGACGAGCGGGTGGTGCTCGACTCGGGCAGCACCGACGACACGGTGGCGCTGGCGCGCTCGCTGGGCGCGCGTGTCATCCAGAGCGCCGACTGGCCGGGCTTCGGGCCGCAGAAGAATCGCGCGCTCGACGCCGCGACCGGAGACTGGGTGCTGTCGCTGGATGCCGACGAGGTGGTCGGCCCGGAACTGTCCCGCTCGATCCAGGCCGTGCTGGCGCGGGCCGCCCGCGGCGAGGCGCTGGCCGACGCGTACTGGATCACCCGCAGTTCGCGCTATTGCGGGCGCACGATCCGGTTCGGCGACTGGCGCAACGACCGCGTGCTGCGCCTGTTCCGGCGCGGACGCGCGCGCTTTTCCGACGATCTGGTCCACGAGCGGCTGGTCTGCGCGGGGCGCCAGGACACCCTGTCCGGTCTGCTCGAGCACGACAGCGTGGACTCGCCGGCCGATGCCCGCGAGAAGGCCGAGCGCTATGCGCGGCTGGGCGCCGACAAGCTGCGCGCCCGCGGGCGCGGCGGCCTCGTGCCGGCGCTGACGCATGGCCTGTGGACCTTCCTGCGCGGCTACCTGTTGCGCCTGGGATTGCTCGACGGCCGTGCCGGCTTCGCCATCGCCTGGCTCAATGCCCGCAGCACCTTTCTTCGCTACCGGCTGGCCGGCCTGCCGGCGGCTATTCCATCATCCCCTGGAGACCCGACATGAGCGCTGCCATCGACCGTTACCCGCTGCCCGAGATCACCGGGCTGCCCGCCGACCTGCGCGACAAGCTGCTGGCGGTTCAGGAAAAATCCGGCTTCGTGCCGAATGTGTTCCTCAAGCTGGCCCGCCGCCCCGACGAGTTTCGCGCGTTCTTTGCGTACCACGATGCGCTGATGCTGCGCGAGAACGGACTCTCGAAGGGTGAAAAGGAAATGATCGTCGTCGCCACCAGCGGCGCCAATGCCTGCCTGTATTGCGTGGTCGCGCATGGCGCGATTCTGCGCATCTACGAGAAGAACCCGCTGCTGTCCGATCAGCTCGCCACCAACTGGCGCAAGGCGCCGCTGACGCCGCGCCAGCAGGCCATGATCGTGTTTGCGATGAAGGTCGCGACCGCGTCGGGCGATCTGGAGGAACGGGACTTCGAGTCGCTGCGCGCCCATGGCTTCAGCGACGAGGATGCCTGGGATATCGGCGCGATCGCGGCATTCTTCGCGCTGTCCAACCGGATGGCGAACCTGTCGGGGATGATGCCCAACCCCGAGTTCTACCTGATGGGTCGGGTGCCGCGCGAAAAGAAGGCCTGACGCGCGCCGGTGAACCGGAGCGCAGCGTCAGGCCGGCCCATCGCCCGATCGGACCCGAGCCGCGCGCGTCCGACAGGCGGGGCTCCCCGAGCGGCAGCGCTCAGACCCGGGGTTCGCCCTGGCGGTTGACGGTGACGGTCGGTCCCGGCGGGGTGGTCATCTGCATCTGATGCGTCGCACCGCGGAATTCGTAAGTGACGTCCCAATAGTCGGGCCTGTTCGAGGCCGGTGTGCTGGTGCAGCGCCTGACGTCGCGGCTGGTCCCGGCGCGTCCCTCGCCGCGGTTGACATTGGCGCCCATGGCCGCGCCGGCGACGGCGCCACCGGCCGTGGCCAGATCCTGGCCGCGCCCGCCCCCGATCTGGTGCCCCAGCACGCCGCCAATCACCGCGCCGAGCACGGCGCCCGGCACGTTGGCGCCGCCGCCGCTCGGTGCGACCGCTTCGCGTTCGACCCAGCAGCGCTGTTCGGGCGGGCCGACCACGGCGCGTACCGACGTGACCCTCGCCTCGAAGAGCCGCTCATTGGCGCGGCGGCGGGCGTCGTACGCCGCCACGGGTGCCGGCGCGTAACGGTTCTCGTCGATCGCGACATTGCGGCTGATCTGGCGAACCGACGAAACCTGGTTGTTCAGGCCCATCGCGGCAAGCGAAGGATAGTTGCCCTGGCGCAGCACCACGCAGCGCCCGCCGAATCGAACGTCCTCGCAGACCTCCCAGCGTTCGCCGCGTTCGGCGCGGACCACGACGGAGGAGGCGCGGTCGTTGAATCCGCTGCGCTCGAAGTTGCGGACCTGGCGATCGGCAGTGAAGCTGCGGCCCTGGAAGGCCTCGCGCTCGTAGAAGGTGACCTGGGCCATCGCCTGCGCGCTGATGCCCAGCGTGGCGGCGACCAGGGCGTGCTTGAGAATGTTGTTCATCTGATAGACCTCTCTGGAAAAAAGGGCGCTCATCCGGCGATGGATCGCGGGACTTGCGCTGCTTCCTGAGCCGAGTCTGGCCATTCGCGATGCTGGTGCCCACCAGCGGAAACCGGCTTGTCTCGTAGTGATCGTCCTACGCCGTGCTAGCCTGAGCTGGGAGCGCCGTGCGTAGGAGACGTCCTACGCACGCCGCCTCTGTCGACTGATGGCGCTTCGTCGAGTTCGGGGTCAGGCTCAGCAGCAGTATTCGGTGGACGGCCGCGGTGGCTGATCCAAGGCATCTCGGCAGCCACGAGGATCACGGCGATGCGGGGCGAGCGCGTAGGGCGCCCCGGGGAAGAATTGCAGTTCATGCGTCCGATCAAGACCTTTCTGGTCGAAGACAGCCCGGTGATCCGCGAAAGCCTGATCGCCACGCTGGAGGAACTCACGTCTCTCGTCGTCGTCGGTTTTGCGCCGGACGAGACGGCTTGCGTGCAATGGCTGCGCGATCCAGGGCATGAGGTCGACCTCATGATCGTCGACATCTTCCTGAAGTCCGGCTCCGGACTGGGCGTGTTGCGCGCAGCCCAGTCGCTCGATCTGCGCTGCACGCGGGTCGTGCTGAGCAACTACGCCACCGCCGACATTCGCCGCAAGTGCCTGGAGCTCGGGGCCGATCGGGTATTCGACAAGTCCAACGAAATCGATGCGCTGATCGCCTATTGTTCGCAACTGGCATCCGAGTGACGCCTGGAGGCGATTCGCGTGCCAGCGGTCCGGCTCAGGCGATCGGACCGGCTCAGGCGATCGGTCCGGCTCAGGCGATCGGTCCGGCCTTCGGCGCGAAGTCTGTGAGATGACCGATGGGGTCGCGTGCGCGAGGGTCTCGTGATTCGGGGAAGGCACTGAAGATGATGCTTGCGTCGATGCTCCGGCGCCACCCGCTCGTGGTCACGCTGGCCTGCCTGGCGGTGGTCGCGATGGCGTTCGTCAGTGAAGGCTCTTACTGGCGATCGGTCGGCAAACTCGATGCGCTGGGCCAGATGGGTGAGGCCCGGGCCAGCATCCAGGCCCTGGAGCGCGGCCTTCTCGATGCCGAGGCGGGCGGGCGGGCGCTTGTGCTGACCGGGCGTGCCGAGTATCTGAAGCTCTATACCGGCGCGCGCGAGACGATCGATCGATCGCTCGAATTCCTGTCGGGTTATTACGCCGGGCAGTCGCAGCGCCTGGCGACACTGGACCAGCTGCGTGCCTTGACGGCCGAGCGGCTGGCCGCGCTCGAAAAGTCGATTCGCGAGACCGAGGCCGGGCAAGCCAGATCGGGCGGCGCCGCCGCGACGCCTCCGCCCAGCCCGGCCGGCATCGCGGCTTTCCGCAGCCTGAGCGCATCGCTGCTCGACAGCGAATCCGTCAATATCGAACACAGCCGCGATGCGATCTACCAGTCGCTGATGATGAGCCGCCTGGGCGTCGCGGCACTGAGTGCGATCGGCCTGCTGGGGGTGTACATGTACCTGCGCCAGTCGATGGTGCTGGAGCGCCAGGAACATCGCCAGCAGCGGCGCGCGCAGGCCGACTACGATCGTCTCGAGATCGAGGTCGGGCGGCGCACCGCCCAACTGCTGGAGCTGAACAACCGGCTCGAGACCGCGCGCGAGGACGAACGCAACCGGCTTGCGCGCGACCTGCACGACGAGCTCGGCTCGCTGCTGACCTCGGCCAAGCTCGATGCCGCGCGCATCAAGTCGCGTCTGGCCGGCGGGGCGCCCGAAGCGCTCGAGCGCCTCGATCACCTGGTGGCCACGCTGAACAGCGTGATCGCGGTGAAGCGGCGCATCGGCGAGGACCTCCGGCCGTCGGCACTGGGCAACCTGGGTCTGATGGTCACGCTGGAAATCCTGGCGCGCGAATTCGCCGAACAGTCGGGG
This sequence comes from Burkholderiaceae bacterium, assembly GCA_016710525.1. Classification (GTDB taxonomy): domain Bacteria; phylum Pseudomonadota; class Gammaproteobacteria; order Burkholderiales; family Burkholderiaceae_E; genus Quisquiliibacterium. Next base: position 56,941 of record JADJVQ010000024.1, on the reverse strand, counting down.
GTTCATGTCGAATGCGACCTTGCGCCGGTCAAGCTCGCCCCGGCGGCGCAGATGGTGGTGTACCGCCTGGTCCAGGAGGCCATCACCAACATCACCAAGTACGCGAAAGCCAGCCATGTCTGGCTGAGCCTGTCGGCGCGCGACGGGCGGGTGGCTGTGTCGGTGCGCGATGACGGCGTCGGCTTCGATCCGGCCGCGACCCGCAATACGGCCTACGGTCTGGTCGGCATGCGGTTTCGGGTCGCCGCCGAGCAAGGCACGCTGACCGTGGTGTCGATGCCCGGGCACGGCACCTCGATCCAGGTCAGCCTGCCCGAGGCGTCCCAGATCGAGCCGGCCGCCGCCGACTGAGGCCGGCGCCCGCCGTTCCGGGGGCGGGATTCGGGGCCGGCGGCCAGTGTCGGTCGCCACCTACGCGTGAACGCTCGTTCGTCCGGCAAGTCTGCGGCGGCGCGACCGATGGGCGAGACACCGGGCGGCATCCAAACTTCTCTTCGAGGGCCGGCGCAGTGCATCGGCCCGTCGAGCCGCCCGCGGCCAGTCGTTCGTCCTGTCAGGAGTCTCATCATGTTGCACTACGCCGTCGTGTTCTTCGTCATCGCGCTGGTTGCCGCGCTGTTCGGCTTCGGTGGCATCGCGGCGAGCGCCGTGGGCATCGGCAAGATCCTGTTCCTGGTTTTTGCAGTCCTGGCCCTGATCAGTTTCGTGGTCGGGCTCACGCGCCGGGGCTGACGCGGCACGGCACCGCTGTCGCGGTCGCATCAGATCGGCCGGCTCTCGCCATCGCCAGGCCGTCGCCACCCTCTACCCTTGAAGGATTCCCCCATGTTTGAAACCCAATCGAATGACCCGCTCACCCACATCGCCAACCAGGCGGCGCAATCGGCCGACCAGGCGATCCGGTCGACCCAGCGGGCCGCCATCGATGCGATGGACGGTGTCGCGGGCTCGGTCAAGGAGCTGCGCAACGAGGTCGCACCGAGGGTCAATCAAGTCGCCGAACGTGCCAGCGCGCTGGCGCAACGCGGGGCCGACGCGCTGCATCGCGGCTCGCAGCCGCTGCTCGACAAGGCGCAGCACGCGGCCGACAGCACGACCCGTTACATCCGCGCTGAACCGGTCAAATCGATGCTGATCGCCGCGGCGGCCGGCGCCGCACTGATGGGCCTGGCAAGTCTGGTCAATCGCTCGCATCACCGCGACTGACCGGCACTGGCCTGGCGATCATCAGTCATCCGGTCTTTCGGCCGACCGCCCGCAGCCCGCAGCTTCTGGCCGGGCATGCGGCTGGCGACGGCGAGCTGCCAGGCGCCGAGGTCGCCCGCGTCCAGTCAGCCCAGGGGGCCGACAGCGCCTGCCCCGCTGGCGCCGCCGGGTATCGTGCCTCCCGGCGGGCCGAATGCGTGGCCGCATTGCCGGCGCTTTGCGTCATACATGGCCGCGTCCGCGCAGGCCAGCAAGTGTCCGGGAGTGGATCCGTGTTCGGGGCACAGGGCAATGCCGATGCTCGGACGGACCTCCAGCACCAGGCAATCGATCGTCATGGGTGCGGCGATCGCATCGAACAACTTGGTGGCCATCCGGCTCAGGTGCTCACGATCGCGAAATGCGGTCAGCAGGCACCCGAATTCGTCACCACCCAGCCGGGCGACCGTGTCGCCGACCCGCACGGCCCGTGACATCCGGGCCGCGACGATGGTCAGCACCTCGTCGCCGACGGCGTGGCCATGCTGATCGTTGATCGCCTTGAATCCGTCCAGGTCCAGATAGAGCACGGCCAGCCCGGACGCTTTCGTCGTGGCTCGGGCGATCGCCAGAGCCAGCCGGTCGCGGAAACAGCCGCGATTGGGCAGTGAGGTCAGGCTGTCGTGCAGGGCCTGATGTCGGGCCTGCCGTTCGCCGGCGATGGTGCCTTCCAGCTCGCTGCGCAACTGGGCCAGTGCCGTCCGGGTATCGAAGACGGTCATTTCCAGGTCGCGGCTGCGGGTCAGTTCGCGAGTGAGCGCGCTGTGCAGCTGCTCCAGCGCGGCGACGCAGTCGAGCACCTCGGTCTGAGCCTTGCTCACCTTGCTGAAGATTGCTCCGGCATCAGGCGGCGCCAGGCGGGCGCAGGCCGTCCGACGCAGCCGGGCGCGGACCGCTTCGAGCAGAATTTCGAGATCCGCTATGGCAAGGGATGAGACCGGTTCCGGCGGCATGGGCACGTGGTTTGCGGGGGTCGGGAATGGCGTGCCTGTCACTTCGAGCCGATCCCTTGCGGAGCGCGCCGGCTGCGCAGGGCGTGCGAGCCTACCCATGGACTGCGCCGTGTCGACGGTTGACTGCCGGTTCATCTTGAGCGCCTCCGTGACGCGGTATCGCCATGCAATGAATTCATTGAGCCGTTTCAGGCAGGCGGCGTCTGTTCGCGAACGCACATTGACGGGCTCGCATCCGGCGCCCGCGCTCGAGCGCCGCTGATCGTCTTGATGCCCTTGCCGCCGTTCGGCGCAGCAGGCCGCCGCTTCCAGCCCGGCGCGATCCAGCACCGTCAGTTTTTTGGGCGAGGGCCGAACGGGACTGTCCGGTGCGGCCAGTGACCGAAGCTCTGTAGGCAGCGTCCGACAGCCGTTGCCGTGTTCGGCCGATGGGAGCGGATGCCGCGAACACCTACAGTGAATCGGTCACTCGACGAGGCGCGGGCAATCGCCTGCACGCCGGTCACCCTGACCCGAAGATTGGATGTCGACATGAAGAATCTCGCCTCTCCTGGGCGCCGTATCCGCTGGGCATTGCCGCTGGCCGCGTTCGGCCTGGTGGTGCTTTCCGCGTGCGCCAGCACGCCACCGCCGATCGGCGAGATGGCCGTGGGCAAGGCGGCAGTCGAGCGCGCGACCGGCCCCTCGGCGGCCGAAGCGCCGCTGGCGCTGGCCTCGGCTCGCGACAAGATCGGTCGCGCCAATGTGGCCTACGCCAGCAAGGAGTACGACCTGGCACGCCGGCTCGCCGAACAGGCGCAAGCCGATGCCACGCTGGCCGAAGCCCAGGCCCGCACGGTGCGTTCCGATCGCGCCTTGACGGAAATCCGAGAAGGCATCCGCCAACTGCGCGAAGAGATGGCTCGCCAATGAACCCCGATCGCCGATCTTCAGCCACCCCCCTCCATTCGGACCGAAACCCCATGAGCTTGCCCCTGAAAACCAGCGTCCTGCTGACCTGCCTGCTGCTGGGCGCCTGCGCGTCCACGTCGGCGCCGCCGCCCGAACTGGTCGAGGCACGCTCGGCTCTGGGCAGTGCGCAACGCGACCCCGCCGTGCAGTCGAACGCGCCGCTGGAGCTGCGCAAGGCATCCGAGTCGCTGGCCCGTGCCGACAGCCTGCTGGCCAGGAACGAACCGATGGTCGAAGTGAGCAGCGCAGCCTACATTGCCACGCAGCAGGCCAGAACCGCCGTCGCCATTGCGCAGGCCAAGAGCAACGACGACCTCATCGCGTCGGCGGAACTGGAGCGTGAGCGGGCCCGCGCCGACGGCCGTACCCAGGATGCGCTGCGCGCCCGTGCCCAGGCCACCGACGCCCGGGCGCAGGCCAGCACGGCCCGCGACCAGGCCAGCGTGGCGCGGGCGCAGGCCAGTTCGGCGCAGGCCCAGGCGAGCGCATCGCGCGATCAGGCCGCCTCGGCCGAACAGCGCGCGCTCGGGGCCCAGCAGCAGGCGGCCGATTCGCAGGCCGATGCCAGCGAGGCGCAGCGTCAGGCGGCGCAGCTGCAGCAGCGCCTGACCGAGCTGCAGGCCAAGCAGACCGACCGGGGCATGCTGGTGACGCTGGGCGACGTGCTGTTCGAGTTCAACCGGGCTGACGTCAAGCCGGCGGCGCAGTCGTCCCTGCGCAAACTGGCCGACTTCCTGCAGCAGTACCCGGATCGGCGCATCCTGATCGAAGGCCATACCGACAACGTCGGTTCGAGCGTCTACAACGACACCTTGTCGCGCCGGCGTGCCGATGCGGTCGATCTCGCGCTCGTGGGCATGGGCCTGTCCCAGCAGCGGGTGACCAGCGTGGGCTACGGCAAGGAATTCCCGATCGCCGACAACAGCACCGACACCAATCGGGCGATGAACCGTCGGGTCGAGGTGTACATCGCCGAGGCCGGTCAATCGGTCCGGTCGCGACGCTGATGACGCCGGCTTGGCCGACATCGCCACCGGGTGCTGTCCTACACACGAAGCAGTCGGCCACTGATGGGCCCACGCTCTCGACGCTCCTAAAGTGGTGTCAACGGATCGGTGCCTCGTTGCGCCTTTCCTTCCGAAGCGTTTCAGGAGCAAACCATGGTTGTCAGCACACAGTCCGCCCCCGTCAAATCGGGTGTCAAAGCCGGTCCCGAACGGATGGTGCTCGACCAGGCTGCGCTGGACGCCGCGCGCAACAGCCTCGAGCAGGGCGCCGTGACACCCAACATCGGCCCGTGGCGTGCCGACGTCATCCAGCTGCTCAATGATTCGCTGGCGACCGAGCTGGTTTGCGTGCTGCGCTACAAGCGCCATCACTTCACCGCCGCCGGACTTGCCTCGCCGAAGATCGCCGAGGAGTTCCTGGTGCATGCGAACGAGGAGTCCGCGCATGCCGACCGGCTCGCGCAGCGCATCGTGCAGCTGGGCGGCGAGCCCGATTTTTCGCCGGACACGCTGCTCGCACGCAGCCATGCCGCCTACGACGACGCCACCGACCTGAAGGCGATGATCCGGGCCAACCTGATCGCCGAGCGTGTGGCCATCGAGGCCTACAGCCAGATCATCGCGCTGATCGGCGACAAGGACTCGACCACCCGCCGCCTGCTGGAGGACATCCTCAGCGACGAGCAGGAACACGCTGAAGAACTCAAGGACTGGCTCGCGGACTGAGGTCCGCAGCCGTTACATGCCCTCGGGCGGTGGGGCTGGTCACCACCCGCTGATGTCAAGACATCCAAAATTTTTAACGGAGCTACACCATGTTCAAGCGAACCTCGATTGCCGCCGCCCTCATTGCCATGGCCGTGATCACCACTGCGGGCTGTGCGGTGACGCGCGGCCAGGAAACTGTCGGCGCCTTTGTCGATGACACCGCGATCACCACCTCGGTCAAGGCGCGACTGCTCGACAACAAGGACGTTGCCGGCACCTCGATCAGCGTCGAAACGCTCAACGGCACCGTGATGCTGTCGGGCTTCGCCAAGAGCAGCCTGGAGAAGAACACCGCTGAGAGCATCGCGCGCAAAGTGAGCGGCGTGAAGTCGGTGCGCAACGAAATCGCCGTTCGCCCCTGATCGCCGCGCGTCGGCCGGCCAACGGGCCCTTTCTGAACTGGACGGGCCCTTGCTGAACTGGATTCAAGGAGAGACAGATGAACTGGGATCGCATTGAAGGCAACTGGAAACAGCTGACCGGGAAAGCCAAGGAGCAGTGGGGCAAGCTGACGGACGACGACATCGATGTCGTCGGCGGGCGGCGCGACCAGCTCGCGGGCAAGATCCAGGAACGCTACGGGATTGCGAAGGACGAAGCCGAGCGGCAGATCGCGGACTGGGAGCGCAAAGCGACCGATGCGTGGTTCCCGACGAAGCCGTCCGGCCACTGAATCGGCCAGGGCGCCGGGATCCCGCCGCCGGGCCGTCGTACCGGCGAGTGGCGTCTGACGGACCTCTTGCGCGATGTTTTCTCCGGCGGTGCATTGCACCGCCTTTTTTTTTGGCCGTTTCGTCCGCATCGGCGGCATCGTGCGCTGTCGGTGCGGTTGCCGCGAGATGGGCGGCGCCAGTGCGCTTATTCCGGGCATTCCCCCGCCAGGAGGTCTGTAACTTGTCCAGGGCAGATGAGCGGCTGTCCGGGCACAGCCGTTCATCGCCGCGCGGGAAAGGTTCCGGTCGTCGCGCGGCAGGATTGCGCGCCGGACGGTTTCCTCTGAGGCTTTTCATCATGGTTCGATCCATCCTGACGATTTCAAGCAGCGTGCTCGCCGCGGCCGCATTCCTTTCCTTCGGCGCCACCGCTGCCGAAGACGCTCAGACGCCGACCACGCTTGCCGGCGGCCGGATCATTTCGGTCGAAGAAGGCAAGAAGCTGCTCGACGCCAAGGCGTCCTTCGTCGACACCCGCAGCGTGGTCAACTTCGGCAAGGGCCATGTGCCTGGCGCGCTGACCGCGGCGTACAAGGAAAAGAGCGACAAGGTTCCGACCTTCGACGCGAAGCTGGACAGCTTCGAGCTCGACAAGCTGCCCAAGGACAAGTCCGCACCGGTCGTGATCTACAGCGACGGCCCCTCCGGCTGGAAGTCGTACAAGGCCGCGGTCCTCGCGATCAGCGCAGGCTGGAAGAGCGTCCATTACATGCGCGGCGGATTCGCCGACTGGACCGCCAGCAAGTTGCCCGTCGAAAGATGAGCCGTCCGACGACCCGGGCACGCCGATCGGTGGTCGGTGTTCGCTGGCCCAAGTTTGCCGTGGCGGGCTGTGGCGCACTGCTGGCTGCGCTGCTCGCCACGACCGGCTGGCTGTATGCCGGGTCGGTGCGCAGTTCGGCGGCTGCACTGGCGACTTCATCGGCCCACCATCATCTGCAGACCTACCTTCGTGGCGTCAATGAAGCGCTGCTGACCGAGGGTTCGTCGAGCGCACGCAACGTGATCAAGCGCTCGGCCAAGGCGCTCGACGCCGATTTCGCGGGGTTGCGCGAACTGGTGAGCATCGCGGAAAACCAGGCGGCGCTGAAGGAAGTCGTCGTGCCGGGCTGGCGCAAGATTGCCGAGCGGGTCGAATCGCTGCTGGCGCTGAAGTCGCTGTCGGCGTCGGATGACGACTCGATGCTGGCCTACGGCAAGATCTCCGGCCTGTCGGAGGCCCTGGTGGAATCGCTCGATGCCATCGACGCGCGCGCCGCTCCGGCCGCTGCGCAGGCCGCGCGACGATTGAGCGTCGCAGCGGCCGCGACGGCACTGGTCGCGATTCTGTTCGTGCTGGCGGTCGGTCGCTCGGTGATGCAGCGGATGCTGGATCGCCTCGGAGATCGGCCGGAGGCAGTCCGCCAGATCGCGATCCGGATCGCCGCCCACGACCTGACGGTCGCGATTCCTGCGGCAAGCGCAGGCCGGCGCGCGACCATCCTGGATGCGATGCGCGACATCCGCGACAACCTGAGCGCCGTCGTCGGCGAGGTATCGGTCGCGTCCCGGGCGCTCTCGTCGACCGCTGTCGAGATCGCCGAAGGCAATCGCGACCTGCACGCGCGCACCGATCAGCAGGTCGGCACGCTGGAGCAGACCGCGGCCTCGATGCGACAGTTCGGCGAGACCATCGAGCGCAACGCGGATCAGACGCGGCAGGCGAACGTTCTGGCGACCCAGGCGAGCGGCACGGCGGCGCGGGGCGGCAGCGAAGTGGAGGCGGTGGTGACGACCATGCGCCAGATCAATGACTCGTCACGGCGCATATCCGACATCATCGGCACCATCGACGGCATCGCGTTCCAGACCAACATCCTCGCATTGAACGCAGCGGTGGAGGCGGCACGCGCCGGCGAACAGGGCCGCGGGTTCGCGGTGGTGGCGGGCGAGGTTCGCCAGCTGGCGCAGCGCAGCGCCGAGGCCGCCCGCGAAATCAAGGGGCTGATCGCCGACAGTGTCCAGCGGGTCACCCAGGGCACCGAACTCGTCGATCGCGCCGGCGCGACGATGCGCGACGTGGTGCAAGCGATCGAACAGGTGACCGCCATCGTCCAGGGGATCAGCCAATCGGGCATCGCGCAGAGCAATGAAGTCTCGGCCGTGGCGCAGGCGGTGGTCAGCCTGGACGGTGCCGCTCAGCAAAATTCGCAGCTTGTCGTGTCGAGTGCACAATCGGTCGAGCGTCTCGAACGACAGGCCGACACCCTGGCCCAGGCGGTGGCGGTGTTCACGTTCGAGCCGACGACGCGCACTTCCTGATTCCGGTCTATCGGGAGTCCCCCGATCGCGACCGACCCGAGTGGCGGCGCATGAATCGGGACGATGGCCGGCCGGTCTCATTGGCCGGGCGATAATCCCGGCATGAGACGCCTGCCTGACATTGCTCCCGTGCTGGCCCTGGCGGTGCTGGTCGCCGCCGTGCTGATGCCTTTGTCGCTCGTGCTGTCGGCGCTGTGCGTCATCGCGCTGGTTGGCGCGGTGCTGAGCGCGGTTCATCACGCTGAAGTCGTCGCGCACCGGGTCGGCGAGCCTTTCGGCACGCTGGTCCTGGCGGTTGCCATCACCGTCATCGAGGTCGCGCTGATCATTTCGCTGATGTTGGCTGGCGGCCCGGGCAAGGCGGCACTGCCGCGCGACACCATCTACGCGGCGGTGATGATCATCTGCAATGGCGTGGTCGGCGTGTGCCTGCTCGTGGGCGGGCTGCACCATCGCGAGCAGAGCTTTCGCATCGAAGGGACCGGCCCGGGTCTGGCCGCACTGGTGGCGCTGTCGACGTTGTCGCTGGTACTGCCCACGTTCACGACCAGTTCCCCGGAGGGGACCTACACGCACTCGCAACTGGTGTTCGTCGGTGCGAGCTCGCTGGTGCTCTGGGCGGTGTACGTATTCGTGCAGACCGTGCGCCACCGCGACTACTTCCTGCCCCACGTGGGCGCCGATGACGAACAGGCGCATGCGCCGCCGCCGGGGCTTGCGAGGACCTGGACAAGCCTTGGGCTGCTGCTGATGTCGCTGGTGGGCGTCGTCGGCCTGGCCAAGATGCTCTCGCCGCTCATCGAGGGTGCGGTTGCCGCGGCCAGCGCGCCCAAGGCGGTCGTTGGCATCGTGATCGCGATGCTGGTGCTGCTGCCCGAGACCTGGGCGGCCGTGCGGGCGGCGCGCGCCGATCGCCTGCAGACCAGCATGAACCTGGCGATCGGCTCCGCGCTGGCCAGCATCGGCCTGACGATCCCGGCGGTGGTCGCTGCGTCGGTGGTGCTCGGCCTGCCGCTGGTGCTGGGCCTGGAGTCCAAGGACATGGTGATGCTCGGGCTGACCTTCCTGGTCGGTTCGATCACCCTCGCCTCGGGGCGCACGAACGTGATGCAGGGTGCGGTCCACCTGGTGATCTTCGCGGCCTTCCTGTTCCTGGCGCTGGTGCCTTAGCGGGCGCTTTGCGCGTGCGATGCACACGCCCCGACGGCCCGTCCGACCCCGCTCACGCGCATCCGGCCGCGCCGCCCGGGTTGTGCCAGCCGCCATCGGCTGCGATCAGCGCATCGGCCTGCGCGGGGCCCCAGCTGCCCACGGCATAGGGCAGGGCCGGCGGATGATTCGACAGCACCGGTTCGAGGACCGACCATGAAGACTCCAGCGCGCCCTGGTCGATGAACAGGGTCTGGTCGCCCTGCATCGCGTCCGACAGCAGGCGCTCGTAGGGCAGGGGCTCGCCGGGCCGGTCTTCGCACAGAAACAGATCCCGCTGGTCGCCGACAAAATCCTTGCCGCTGCGCTTGACGCGTGCCGCCAGCGCGATCGACGCGGTCGGCGAGAGCCGGAACCGGATGTGATTCGCGCGGCCCGTGCCAGGCGCCGAGTCGGCGAACAGGTGCTGCGCCGGCGGTTTGAGCTGGACCAGCACCTCGGCCGCGGTGTTCGCCAGGCACTTGCCCGAGCGCAGATACCACGGCACGCCCGCCCATCGCCAGGAATCGATGAACAGGCGCACGGCGCAATAGGTTTCGATATCGGAGTCCGCCGCGACGCCGCGCTCGCCGCGATAGCCGTCGTACTGCCCGCGGACGATGTCCTGCGGGGACAGCGGACGGATGGCGTCGAAGACGTTTGCCTTGGCCGAGCGTGCCGCGGCGAATCCGCGCCGCGCGGGCGGTTCCATCGCCAGCAGCGCCAGCACTTCGAGCAGGTGGTTCTGGATCACGTCGCGCAGGCATCCCGCGGTCTCGTAGAAGCCGCCACGCGCGCCGATGCCGAATGACTCGGCCAGGGTGATCTGGACACTGGCCACGTAGTTGCGGTTCCAGATCGGCTCGAGGAAGGTGTTCGCGAACCGGAAATACAGGATGTTCATGATCGCCTCCTTGCCCAGGTAGTGGTCGATCCGGAATATCGCGCTCTCGGGAAACACGGCCTGGGCGAGGCGGTTCAGTGCCCGTGCCGAGGCCAGGTCCCGGCCGAACGGTTTTTCGACGATGACCCGGGCGCCGTCGGCCAGGCCGGCGGCACCCAGCTGCTCGATCACGGTGCCGAAAATCGTCTGCGGAATGGCCAGGTAGTGGGCGGGGCGGCGGGCCCCGTTCAGCGCTGCCCCGATCGTGGCGAAGGTGGCCGGGTCCCGGTAGTCACCGCTGACGTAGACCACCCGTGCCAGAAGGCGCTCCAGCGCGGCGGGATCGACGGCAGCGCCAGCGTTCTTCAGGCTGTCGGTGATCCGGGCATGCAGCTGGGCGGTGGTCCAGCCGGAGGAGGCGACGCCGATCACCGGCACGCCGACCGGGTCCTTGGCCGACATCGCATACAGCGCCGGGTAGATCTTCTTGTGAGCGAGATCGCCGGTGGCGCCGAACAGGATCAGGGCATCGCTGGGCAGGACTTCGGCGGGGGAGTCGAACATGGCGGGCCCGGAAATTTCGGCGAGTGCGGGTTGCACGCCGGGCCGAGCTTACGCCGACAGCGCTGGCGCCGACGGCGTTGCCCCGGCCGCACCGCAGCCGAGCATCGCATCGGCGAAATACTCCAGGCTTGCGCGCAGGTGTGCCCGGCGCTCGCGCAGGCCGGGCAGCTTGAGCCCCAGCGGCCCGTCGATCAGCAGGCAGGCCAGTCCGTGCACCTGTGCCCAGTAGGTGCTGGCCAGGGCGTCGCCGGGCTTGCCGTCGTGCATCAGGCGCACCAGCCGGTCGAGTTCGGCAAGGGCGCATTCCGAGGCGGCCATCGCGCTCGGGAAGCGGGTGGGATCGCAGACTTCCGGGCGGAACATGATCCGGAATACGCCGGGGTGTTCGAGGGCGAAGCCGGTATAGGCCAGGCCCGATTCGATCAGCGCCGTGCGCTTGCCGATGGTGGCGGCCCGGTCGTTGGCGCGCGCCAGGCGGCGGGTCAGCTGGCCAAAGCCCCGGGCGACGAGCTCGGCCAGGATCGACTCGCGGTCGGCGAAGTGGTGGTAGGGCGCCTGGTGAGTGACCCCGGCGCGGCGCGCGACCTCGCGCATGCTCAGCGCGGTAACGCCGCTTTCTTCGAGCAGCTGCTCGCTGGTGTCCAGGATGCGCTGGCGCAGGTCCGCGACGGGCACGGTGGCGTTCTTGCGCGCAGCGCCGCGGCTGGCGGATGTCATGGGCTGGAACTCCAGGCGGACGGCGATTCAGGTACTTGACACTGTCTAGTCTACCACGTACATTCCGTTCGTCCGACTAGACAGTGTCTAGTCCAAACTTCCCGCCTCGAGGATCCCATGGACCTGTCTCCCGACACCGTGTTCCGGCTGGCCAATGGCCTGGCCCTGCTGGCCTGGCTTGCGCTGCTGGGTTCGCCGCCGGCAGCCCGCTGGACCGCCAGGACCTGGCTCCTCACCGGCCGCGCGCTGCCGCTGGCCTTCAGCGTCTTGTATGTGGCGATGCTGGCGGTTCACTGGCCCGCCGGGGGCGGATTCGGCTCGCCCGCCCAGGTGCGCGCGCTGTTCGACGAGCCCGGCGCACTGGTGGCCGGCTGGGTGCACTACCTGGCCTTCGATCTGTTCGTCGGCACCTGGATCGCCTCACGTGCGGCGGCCCTGGGCTGGCGCCACTGGCAGGTGATGCCGGTGCTGGCGCTGACTTTTCTGTTCGGCCCCGCGGGTCTGCTCGCCTTCATGGCGCTGCGACTGTTGCGCGAGCCCTTGTCTTCGATGAAATTCCCGGGAGCTCTCTGATGAAAACCCTAGCTGTCGCGCGGCCGATGTCCGAGCTGCAACCCATCGCCCGATCGATCGATCCAAGACCGTGGCTGCGCGAGGCATTCGCCCGCCAGCCGCTGCTCACCGGCTTTGCCGTGCTGATGTGGCTGGCGATGGTGCCGGCCCTGCTGGCGCTCGGGCTGGACGAGCGCAGCCTGCGCGGCGTGAGCGTCTGGGTCAAACCGCTGAAGTTCCTGGCGTCGGTGGGTTTGTTCTCGATCAGCACGGCATGGTTCATCGGCTTGCTGCCCGAGCAGCGGCGCGACAGCATGCCGGTGCGCGTCGTGGTGTGGACCATCCTGCTGGCCGGCGGCTTCGAGATCGTCTACATCACGCTGATGGCCTCGTTGGGCCAGGCCTCGCACTACAACTTCAGCAACGCCGTGCACGTGGCCCTGTACTCGGCGATGGGCGCGGGCGCGCTGGCGATGACGGCCACCCAGCCGCTGCTGGCCTGGCAGATCGTCCGCCACGGCCGTGGCGATCTGCCGGCCGCATGGCGCGACGCCGTGGTGCTGGGCCTGATGCTGACCTTCCTGCTGGGCGCAGGCGCGGGCGGCCTGCTGGGCGGCATCCAGCCGCCCGCGGGCGCGGGACTGCCGGTGGTGGGCTGGCATCTGGGCGGAGGGGACCTGCGGCCGGCGCATTTCGTCGGCCTGCATGCGCAGCAATTCCTGCCGCTGGCGGGCCTGGTGCTGATCGCGCTGCGGGTCCGGCGTGCCCGCGCCGCGCTGGCGGTGTTTGCGCTGGCCTACAGCGCGCTGTGGGGATGGGCGATGCTGCTCGGCCTCGAAGGCGCGATCCGGGTGGTGGCGCCCTCCTAGGTGGGGCACCGGTCCGGCGACGGCCTACACCAGCACGATGTCGTACTGCTCCTGCCCATACGCCGTCTCGACCTGCAGCGAGATCTGCTTGCCGATCGCGTCGCACAGCGCGGCCAATGGCGGCGCCTCTTCCTCGAGGAACAGGTCGATCACGCCTTGCGAGGCGAGGATGCGGAATTCCTTCGGATTGAACTGGCGCGATTCGCGCTGGATCTCGCGCAGGATTTCGTAGCAGATCGTGCGCGCGGTCTTGACTTCGCCGCGCCCGCCGCAGGTCGGGCAGGCTTCGCACAGCAGGTGCGCCAGCGACTCGCGGGTGCGCTTGCGGGTGAGCTCGACCAGGCCCAGTGCGGTGAATCCATTGACCGAGGTGCGGGTGCGGTCGCGCGCCAGGGCGCGGCGCAGTTCGGCCAGCACCGCGTCGCGATGCTCGCTGCCGCTCATGTCGATGAAGTCGACGATGATGATGCCGCCCAGGTTGCGCACGCGCAGCTGGCGGGCGATCGAGTGGGTGGCCTCGAGATTGGTCTTGAAGATCGTGTCGTCGAAATTGCGCCCGCCGATGTAGCCGCCGGTGTTCACGTCGATGGTGGTCAGCGCTTCGGTCTGGTCGATGATCAGGTAGCCGCCCGACTTCAGGTCGACACGGCGCGCCAGCGCCTTCTCGATTTCGTTCTCGACCGCGTGCAGGCCGAACAATGGGCGGTCGCCGGTGTGCGCGCGCAGCCGTTCGAGCATCGACGGCACGTAGACGCGCGCGAACTCCTGCAGCCGGCCGAGTTCCTCGCGCGAATCGATGACGATGGCCGCGGTGGTGTCGCTGGCGACATCGCGCAGGATGCGCTGGGTCGACGACAGCTCCTGGTAGAGCAGCGATGGCGCCGGCTGGCGGCGGCTGGCGTCCAGAATGCCCTGCCAGCGCAGGCGCAAGTACTCGACGTCGGTGGCCAGTTCGGACAGGTCGCAGTCTTCGGCCGAGGTGCGGATGATGTAGCCGCCCTTTTCGGTGTCTCCCAGCACCGCCTGCAGCCGCTCCTTGAGCGCCTGGCGTTCCTTTTCGTCGCCGATGCGCTGCGACACACCGATGTGCGGATCCTGCGGCAGGTAGACGAGCAGTCGCCCGGCGATGCTGATCTGGGTCGACAGCCGAGCGCCTTTGGTGCCCAGCGGGTCCTTGATGACCTGCACCAGCAGCGGCTGGCCCTCGAACAGCACCTTTTCGATCGGCATCGGCTGGCCCGAGCCGCCATGCTGCGCGCGCGACTGCCACAGATCGGCCACATGCAGGAAGGCGGCCCGCTCCAGGCCGATGTCGATGAAGGCCGACTGCATGCCCGGCAGCACCCGCGACACCTTGCCCAGGTAGACATTGCCGGTGAGGCCGCGCGCGGCGGCGCGCTCGATGTGCAGTTCCTGAACGACGCCCTGCTGCACGACCGCGATGCGGGTTTCGTGCAGGGTGTGGTTGACGAGGATTTCTTCCGTCATGGACAAGGAATTAGTTTCCGGCAGGTGATGCGGACCCGAAACGGGCCAGGGCCTTGCGGACCAGCCGGTTGGTCTCGTGAAGGGGTAAACCCATGATACCGGAGTGGCTGCCTTCGATTTTTCGCACGAAGGCGCCCGCCGCTCCCTGGATGCCGTAGCCGCCCGCTTTGTCGTACGGTTCGCCGCCCGCCACGTAGGTGTCGATCTCGGCGGCCGACAGCCGGGCGAAGCTGACCCGCGACACCTGCACCACCCAGTCGGTGTGGCGCGCATCGCCCACGGCCACGGCGGTGAGCACCCGGTGCGTGCGACCCGACAGCCGCGAAAGCATCGATGCGGCCTGCGCGGCATCGGCCGGTTTGCCCAGCAAGGTGCCGCCGAGCGCGACCGTGGTGTCGGCCGACAGCACCGGCGCCTCGGGCAGGGCCAGGCGGGCGAGCCGCGCGCGGGCGGCTTCGAGCTTGGCCAGCACGACCCGCTTCACATAGCTGGCCGGCGCTTCGCCGACCCGGGTGGCTTCGAGTGCTTCGGCATCCTCATGGTCCTGCGGCAGCAGCAGCCGGAAGTCGATGCCGATCTGGCGCAGCAGCTCCTGGCGCCGGGGGCTCTTGGAGGCCAGATAGATGAACGGGGACGAAAGGGGAGCGGGCGCGGTCTGGGTCATGGGCGATGGTAGGGGTGGCCGCTCAGCAGCGACCAGCCGCGGTAGATCTGCTCGGCCAGCACGATGCGCACCAGCGGGTGCGCCAGAGTGAGGCTGGACAGGCGCAGGCGTTCGGCGCAGTCGCGTTTCAGGGCGGGGTCCAGGCCGTCCGGACCGCCGATGACCAGGGCCACCGCGCGAAACTCCTGGCGCCAGGCGTCCATCCGTGCGGCGAAGCCGCGCGTATCGAGGTCGGCACCCTGCTCGTCGAGCGCCACGCAACGTGCGCCTTCCGGCACCGCCGCCCGCAGGCGTGCGGCTTCGCGGCTCATCCAGGAGGCGGCGCTGCCCGCCCCGGTCCGGGTTTCGGCCTTGATCTCGCGCCACTCCACCCGCATCTCGGCGGGCATTCGCGCGCTGTATTCGGAGACCGCCTGATCGACCCAGGCCGGCATGCGGGTGCCGACGGCAAGGACTCGGATCAGCATGCGATGGGCGGGCGCGAAATCAGTCGCATTCGCGCGGCGTGGCCGTCTGCCCGAATCCGGGAGTGGCGGCCCGCCGGGCGATCAGCCCGCGCGCGGACTGGCGGGGGCCTTGGCCGCGCGCGGCGCACGCGGCTTGCGAGCCGGTGCGCCGGGCTTGGCCGAGGAAGGCTTGGCTGAACGCGCCTTGGCCGACGCCGGCTTGGCCGACGCGGCGCGCGGTTTGCCATCCGAGGCAGCCCGGGGTTTGCGCGCCGGCGCACTCGACGAAACGGGGGCCGCGGCTGCTGCCACAGGGGCCTTCGGCTTGCGGGACGGGGCGCGCTTGGCGGGCGCCGCGGCAGGCAGGTCGTCGTCGTCGTCGGGTTCGGGCTCGGACGCCTTGGCGTGCGACGAACCGGCCGGTGCGCCCAGCTTGACGCGCACGGGCTTGCCGCCCCAGAGCTCTTCGAGGTTGTAGTAGGCGCGGATGGCCGGTTGCATCACGTGCACGACGACGTCGCCCAGGTCGACCAGCACCCACTCGCCGGTTTCTTCACCCTCGACGGAGATGACGTGGCCACCGGCCTGTTTGACCTTGTCGCGGACGTGCGAGGCCATCGAGCGGGTCTGGCGGTTGGAGGTGCCGCTGACCATGACCACGCGGTCGAAGAGGTCGGTGACGGACGTGGTGTCGTAGACACGGATGTCCTGGCCCTTGATGTCTTCCAGGGCGTCGATGACGATGCGTTGCAGTTTTCGTAGATCCATGCGTTCAGTCGTGACCGGAGCCACCGGTTCCGGCTCCGTATAGGTTTGCTGCTTCAATATAGTCGAGAACCGCCGGCGGGACCAACTCGGCCGGACGTTCGCCGCGGGCCAGCGCCTGCCGCAACGCAGTGGCCGACACCGGCACCGGCGGCATCGTGAAGAACACGATCGAGCCGGCCGGCGCATCGGGCAGGGACTGCGCGCCGTGGGCCTGCACCAGTGCCTCGACCGGCGCGGGCAGGTCGGCCAGCGGCACTTGCTCGCGTTGCGTGCAGGCCAGATGGGCATGCTGGAGCAGCTCGCGCCAGCGATGCCAGGACGCCAGGTTGCGCAGCTGGTCGCTGCCCAGGATGAGGATCAGCGACACGTCGGGGCCGAGCTCCGCGCGCATCTCGGCCAGGGTGTCCACCGTGTAGGTCGGCCCGGCACGCTCGACCTCGCGGGCATCCGCCCGCAGGCGCGGATCGTCGGCGATCGCGAGCCGCAGCATGGCCAGGCGCTGGGCCGGGGACGCGATGACACCGCTCTTCTGCCAGGGCGCGCCGGTGGGCATCAGCCGCAGTTCGTCGAGGCGGAAGGCCACGCAGGCGCTGCGCGCCAGGGCCAGGTGACCGACGTGGACCGGGTCGAAGGTGCCGCCCAGCAAGCCCAGGCGCCGACGGGTCATGCGCGGCGCACCGGCGTGTGGCTGCCCGGCGTCAAACCCAGTCTCGCGGCCGCAGGAAGTCGGTGTACAGACGTGCTTCCGGGGTGTCGGGTTCGGGCTTCCAGTCGTAGCGCCAGTGCACCACCGGCGGCATCGACACCAGGATCGATTCGGTGCGCCCGCCCGACTGCAGGCCGAACAGCGTGCCGCGATCGAACACCAGGTTGAACTCGACGTAGCGGCCGCGCCGATAGCACTGGAAATTGCGCTCGCGCTCGGTATAGGGATCGTCGCGATGGCGCTGTGCGATCGGCAGCCAGGCCTGCAGGAAGTGTTCGCCGACACTGCGTGTCAGGGCAAAGGAATCCTGGAAGCCGGGCTCGCTGAGGTCGTCGAAGAACAGGCCGCCCACGCCGCGCGGCTCGTTTCGATGCTTGAGGAAAAAATACTCGTCGCACCATTGCTTGAAGCGCGGGTGGAACTGCGGGCCGAAGGGCGCCAGCGCATCGCGGCACACCGCATGGAAGTGCACGGCGTCTTGTTCGAAACCGTAGTAGGGCGTGAGGTCCATGCCGCCGCCGAACCACCAGACCGGCTCGTCGGCCGTTCCCGCCGCGGGGTAGGCGATGAAAAAGCGCACGTTCAGGTGCACGGTGGGGATGTACGGGTTGCGCGGATGCAGGACCAGCGAGACCCCCATGGCTTCGAAGGGCCGCCCGGCCAGGGCCGGCCGATGCGCGCTGGCGCTGGCAGGCAATGCCGGGCCGGTGACGTGCGAGAACAGCACGCCGCCGCGCTCGAGCACGTTGCCGTTCTCGATCACGCGCGACAGGCCGCCGCCGCCGCCCGGGCGCTCCCACTGGTCGGTGGCGAAGGCCTGGCCGTCGAGCCCTTCGAGACCGGCGACGATCGAGGCTTGCAGGGACAGCAGCCAGCTGCGCACCGCGCTGGCTTGAACCGGAGGCGCGTTCATCGCGATCCTTCAGCGTTTGCGCGACAGCGCGCGGTGCCCGATGTCGCGCCGGTATTGCATGCCGGGAAAACGGATGCCCTGCGCACACTGGTAAGCCGCCGACTGGGCGATCTTGATCGAATCGCCCAGCGCGGTGACGCACAGCACGCGCCCGCCGTTGGTGAGCACCTTGCCGTCCTGCTCGATGGTGCCGGCGTGAAAGACCAGCGCGTCGTCGCGCTGGCCATTGCCATCGGCCGGCAGGCCCTCGATCGCATCGCCGCGGCGCGGGTCGTCCGGGTAGCCCGCGGCGGCCATCACCACGCCCAGCGCGGTGCGCCGATCCCAGGCGATGTCGGCGCGATCGAGGTGGCCGTCGATGGCGAGCTCGAACACTTCGGCCAGATCGCTCTTGATGCGCGCCATGATCGGCTGGGTCTCGGGGTCGCCCATGCGGCAGTTGAACTCGAGCGTGCGCGGGTTGCCCTGATCGTCGATCATCAGCCCGGCGTACAGGAAGCCGGTGAAGGTGATGCCGTCGCGCGCCATGCCGGTGACGGTGGGCATGATGATCTCGCGCAGCACGCGGGCATGAATGCGCGGCGTGACCACCGGGGCCGGCGAATAAGCGCCCATGCCGCCGGTGTTGGGGCCCGCGTCGCCGTCGAGCAGGCGCTTGTGGTCCTGGCTGGTGGCCAGCGGCAGCACGTGGCGGCCATCGACCAGCACGATGAAGCTGGCTTCTTCGCCGCTCAGGAAGTCTTCGATGACCACGCGGGCGCCGGCCGAGCCCATGCGGTTGTCGACCAGCATGGCGTCGACAGCCTCGTGGGCCTGCTGCAGCGAGGTGGCGACCACGACGCCCTTGCCCGCGGCCAGTCCGTCGGCCTTGATGACGATGGGCGCGCCACGCTCGTCGAGATAGGCGTGCGCGGCTGCCGCGTCGGTGAAGGTTTCAAAGTCGGCGGTGGGAATGCCGTGGCGCTTCATGAAGGCCTTGGCGAAGTCCTTGGACGACTCGAGCTGCGCGGCTTCGCGGGTCGGCCCGAAAATGCGCAATCCGCGCTCGCGGAAGGTATCGACGATGCCCGCGGCCAGGGGGCCTTCGGGCCCGACCACGGTGAAGCCGACCGACTGGGCGGCGGCGAAATCCGCCAGCTCGCCGATGTCGGTGATCGGCACATTCTGCAGGCCCGCATCGCGGGCGGTGCCGGCGTTGCCCGGTGCGACGTACACCGTCTGCACGCGTGGCGACTGCGCCAGCCGCCAGGCCAGCGCGTGCTCGCGCCCACCCGATCCGACCACGAGTACTTTCACTGCCCGCCCTCGTCGATCACCGCGTTGGTGTACACCTGCTGCACGTCGTCGAGGTTTTCGAGGGCGTCCAGCAGCTTTTGCATTCTGACGGCGTCGTCGCCGTGGAACTCGGTTTCGGTGGCTGGCTTCATGGTGATTTCGGCCACTTCGGCCTTCAGTCCCGCCGCTTCGAGCGCCTGCTTGACCGCGCGGAAATCGTGCGGCGCGCACAGCACCTCGATGCCGCCCTCGTCGTCGCTGACGACGTCATCGGCGCCGGCGTCGATGGCGACCTCCATGACCTTGTCTTCCGAGGTGCCGGGCGCGAACAGGAACTGCCCGCAATGACGGAACAGGAACGCCACCGAGCCGTCGGTGCCCAGGTTGCCGCCGTTCTTGGAGAAGGCGTGCCGGATCTCGGCCACGGTGCGGGTGCGGTTGTCGGTCAGGCAGTCGACGATGATCGCCGCGCCGCCGATGCCGTAGCCTTCGTAGCGGATTTCTTCGTAGTTGACGCCCTCGAGCCCGCCGACGCCCTTCTGGACGGCGTTGTTGACGCGGTCTTTGGGCATGTTGGCATCGGACGCCTTGTCCATCGCCAGCCGCAGGCGCGGATTGATGTTGGCATCACCTCCGCCGAGTTTGGCGGCGACGGTGATTTCCTTGATGATGCGCGTGAACAGCTTGCCGCGCTTCTCGTCCTGGCGGTTCTTGCGATGCTGGATATTGGCCCATTTGGAATGGCCAGCCATGGCGGTGATCTCCGGGGCCGCACGCTTGCGCGGGGCGCAGGCGGCGTGGTCGAATATTCGAGGGGAAGGGGCGGATTCTATCATTCGTGTCCGAGCGTCTCCGGCGGGCCGATCGCCGATGCGGCTGCCGGATGCCGTTCGGTCCGTGCCGGGTTCCGTGGTCCGTTTCGCCCCATCCGCTGCGTCCCGTTCGCGTCGGCCTCAGTCTCGAGATTTCCTTCCTCGTTTTCCCTTTGCCCAACCGAGCCGTCATGCCCGAACCCCTGAAGATCGCGGTTGTCGTCCCTGCGCAAGCCGACCGTGCGCTGACCGAGCTTTGCCTGCTGCCGGCCCTGGCCAATCGCCACGGCCTGATCACCGGCGCCACCGGCACCGGCAAGACCGTCACCCTGCAGGTGATGGCCGAGCGGTTTTCGGAGGCCGGCGTGCCGGTCTTCATGGCCGACGTCAAGGGCGACCTGACCGGCATCTCGCAGGCCGGCGCGCCCAGCGCCCGCCTGACCGAACGGCTGCAGCGCCTGCGCCTGGACACGCCGGTGTTCAAGGCGGCGCCCGTCACCTTGTGGGATGTGTTCGGCGAGAAGGGCCATCCGCTGCGGGCCACGGTGTCCGACATGGGCCCGCTGCTGCTGTCGCGCATGCTCGGGCTGAATGAAACCCAGGAAGGCGTGCTGCACCTGGTGTTCAAGCTGGCCGACGAGCGCGGGCTGCTGCTGCTGGATGCCAAGGATCTGCGCGCGATGCTGCAGTTCGTGGGCGACAACGCGAAGGACTTCACCACCGAGTACGGCAATGTGTCGGCGGCCTCGATCGGTGCGATCCAGCGCGGCCTGCTGGCGCTCGATGCCCAGGGGGCCGACCACTTCTTCGGCGAGCCGATGCTCAATTTCGACGAAATGCTCCAGACCGACGCCAGCGGTCACGGGGTGGTCAACATCCTGGCGGCCGACAAGCTGCTGAATTCGCCGCGCCTGTATGCCGCCTTCCTGCTGTGGCTGCTGTCGGATCTGTTCGAGCGCCTGCCCGAGGTCGGCGACCGTGACAAGCCCAAGCTGGTGTTCTTCTTCGACGAGGCCCACCTGCTGTTCAATGAGGCGCCCAAGGCGCTGATCGAAAAAGTCGAACAGGTGGTGCGCCTGATCCGCTCCAAGGGGGTGGGCGTGTATTTCGTGACCCAGAATCCGCTCGATGTGCCCGAGACCGTGCTCGGGCAGCTCGGCAACCGCGTGCAGCACGCATTGCGCGCCTTCACGCCGCGCGACCAGAAGGCCGTCAAGTCGGCGGCCAGCACGATGCGCCAGAACCCGGCCTTCGATGCCGAGCAGGCGATCACCGAACTGGGCGTGGGCGAGGCGCTGGTGTCGTTCCTCGACGAGAAGGGCCGCCCCGGGATCGTCGAGCGGGCATTCGTGGTTCCGCCGTGTTCGCGCATCGGGCCGATCGACGAGGGCGAGCGCGCCGCGCTGATCGCCTCGTCGGTCGTGGCGGGGGTCTACGAAGCCGTGGTCGATCGCGAGTCGGCCTTCGAGCGTCTCAAGGGGCGCTCCGCCAGCCCCGCTCAGGGCGGCAATGCCGCGGGCGGGCAGGGCGGAACGGCGGGCCGGGCCGGGCCGGCTGGCCAGCCCGGCGGCGCCGACCCCGCGGGCGCAGGCGCCGAGACCGGCGGCTCGGGCAGCTGGATTCCCGATTCGTTGAAGGACGCGCTCGGTGGCATGATGCGCGGCGGCGGACGCAAGGATTCGGTGCTGGAGGCGGCTGCCAAGAGTGCGGCGCGCTCGATCGGCTCATCGCTGGGCCGCGAGATCATCCGCGGTGTGCTGGGTTCATTGCTCAAGAAATGATCAGGAAGAGTCCGATGAAGGTTCAGGTGACGATGCGCGCGCTGCTGGCTGCGGGCGTGGCAATGGCAATGCTGCTGGCCGGATGCGGCGATACGACGAACCCGAATGCGCCGGGCGCGGCGGCGCTGCCCAAGTCGGTGCCGAGCCAGGCGGCCCCGGCGCTGTCCAAGTCGGCCCAGGAATCGGATACGCCAGCGGCGCTGGTGGCCGAAAAGGCGGGTGTGGTCAGCGCGCCGGTGTTCCGTTTCGCCAAGATTTCCAACGGGGCGTATTTTTTCACCGGCAGCGCCGGCGAAAAGGACATCATCCTCAATACCTTCCCGGATTTCCGCTGCGAAGGCCTGGCCTTCTTTCGCACCAGCGACAACTCCGGTGTGCCGGTCTATCGCTTCGCGAATCTGGTCAGCGGCGGGTATTTTTTCACCGCCAGCCCCGAAGAGCGCGATTTTGTCCAGGCCACCCGGCCCGACATGCGCTTCGAGGGATCGACCTTCTCGGTGGCGACGCCCGAGACCGCCGGCGCCACGCCCGTGTACCGGCTGGCCAACCTGAGCAACGGCGCCTATCTGTACACGCGGCGCAGCGATGAACGGGACTACGCGGTCAGCCTGGGCAACTGGCGCAACGAGGGCATTGCCTTCTACAGCGCGCCGGTCGATGACGCGCTGGCCAGCATCAACTATTGCCTGCCGCCGGGCACGGTCCCGGTCGTCGCGAGCGTAGCCGCCAGCAGCCTGCCGCTCAAGTACCTGGCGCCGGTTGCGTTCCGGGTCGTCGGCACCAATCTGGACGCGGGCATCACGTTCACCTCCACGGGGTGCGCGTCGATCACCGAGTTTCCCGGTGCGACGGCCACGACGCGGACCTTTGCCTGTGCCCCCAGCACGACCGGTCCTGTCACGTTCCGGGTGCTCGGGCCTGACGGCACGACCAGTCTGTTCAATGCATCGGCCACGATCGGCCAGCCGCAGGTGAAACTGGTCACGTCGATGGGCGACATCGTGCTGCAGCTCGACCCGGCGAATGCGCCCATCACGGTCGCCAATTTCCTGCAATACGTGCGCGACGGCTTCTACAGCGGCCTGATCTTCCACCGGGTGATGCGCACCGACTTTTCGATCATCCAGGGCGGTGGCCTCAATTCGGCCTTGCAGCAGAAGATCACCCGCGCGGCCATCACCCTGGAGTCCCAGAACGGTCTGTCCAACATCCGCGGCACGATCGCCATGGCGCGCACCAGCGCGGCCAATTCGGCCACTTCGCAGTTCTTCATCAACGTGTCGGACAACGTGTTCTTCGACTACTTCAATGCCGACAATCCCGGATACGCGGTGTTCGGTGCGGTGATTCAGGGCCAGGACATCGTGGATGCGATCAACGCGGTGCCCACCGGCACCAGTGCCGGCCTGGCCAACGTGCCGCTCACCCCGGTCACGATCAATTCGGCGACGCAAACGCAGTAAGCGGGCGAGCCGACGGTGCGCCCGGTCGGACCTGGGGTCGATGGTGGCGCGCATTCGCGCCGCGAACTGCTCGCCGCCGTGGTGACAGCCCTTTGTGGCCGAACCCGCGGCCGCGGATTTCTGGCCGGAGCCCTCGCGCTCTGGTCTGCCGCACCGGCCGGCGTGCGGGCCATGCCGCCCGCCGAGCGCGAGCGCATCGAGCGCCTGATCCGCCATGTGGCCGCGCAGCGCGGGCTGCAGTTCATCCGCAACGGCGAGGTCCACGATGCCACCGGCGCCGCGGCACACCTGCGCGCCAAGCTCGAACGCGCGGGCGACCGGGTGCAGGGCGTCGACGCGTTCATCGACGGCGTCGCCTCGCGCTCCTGGCTGAGCGGCCAGCCCTACCGGGTCCGGCTGGCCGACGGGCGCGAACTGGCGGCGCGCGACTGGCTGCGGGCCGAGCTGATTCGTCTTGAAACCGCACCCGTGACGCGCTGAGGCCGACGCGGGTATCCTCGAACGGAATGCGCGGCCGGGCGCAGCCGTTGCCCGCGAATCCGCGCAGACCACAATCACCCACGCAGGCATCGGAGCAAGCGGACATGGATCTGGGCATCAAAGGCAAATGGGCGCTGGTGTGCGGCGCGAGCAAGGGGCTGGGCTACGGCTGCGCCATTTCTCTGGCCCAGGAAGGCGTCAACCTGGTGATCAATGCGCGTTCGGAGCAGCCGCTGCGCGAGGCGGCCGCGCGCATCGGCGGCGAGACCGGGGTCACGGTGATCGCGGTGGCCTGCGACATCACCACGCCGGCCGGGCAGGCCGAGGCGCTGGCAGCTTCCCCGCCGATCGACATCCTGATCAACAACGCCGGCGGCCCGCCGCCGGGCGATTTCCGCAGCTTCACCCGCGAACAGTGGCTATCGGCGCTCAACGCCAACATGCTGACGCCCATCGATCTGATCAAGGCGACACTGGACGGCATGATCGAGCGCAAGTTCGGCCGGGTGGTGAACATCACCTCGAGTTCGGTCAAGGCGCCCATCGACATCCTGGGGCTGTCCAACGGCGCCCGCTCGGGTCTGACCGGGTTCGTTGCCGGCCTGGCCCGCAAGACCGTGGTCCACAACGTGACCATCAACAACCTGCTGCCGGGCGCCTTCGACACCGACCGGCTGCGCACCACCTTCGCGGCGTCGGCCAAGCAGGCCAACCTGCCCTACGACGAGATGGTCGCGCGGCGCACCCAGACCATTCCCGCCGGCCGGCTGGGCAACGCCTACGAATTCGGCCAGGCCTGCGCCTACCTGTGCAGCGCGCAGGCGAGCTACGTCACCGGCCAAAACTTCCTGATCGATGGCGGCGCCTACCCGGGCACCTACTGATCCCCGTGCATCGACACCGCGCACCCGCCCCGGGACGCGGCCGCTTTCAAACCCTCTGGAGACATCCATGCCCAAGGCGATACGTATCGAGAAGACCGGTGGCCCCGAAGTCATGCAGTACGTCGACGTCGAGGTCGGGCCGCCCGGACCGGGGGAGGTACAGGTCCGCAACCACGCGATCGGCCTGAATTACATCGACGTGTATTTCCGCACCGGCCTTTATCCGATGCCGATGCCGGCGGGGATCGGACTCGAGGGGGCCGGGGTCGTCACCGCGGTCGGGGCCGGCGTGCAGAGCGTCAAGGTGGGCGACCGGGTGGCGTATTGCGACCGTCCGCCGGGCTCGTATTCCGAGTTGCGCAACATGCCGGCGGCGCCGCTGGTCAAGGTGCCCAAGTCGATCGGCTTCGACACGGCCGCCGCGATGATGCTCAAGGGCATGACGGTGCAGTACCTGTTCCGGCGCACCTACAAGCTGCAGCGCGGCCAGACCATCCTGTTCCATGCGGCGGCCGGCGGCGTCGGGCTGATCGCCATGCAATGGGCCAAGGCGCTGGGTGTCACGGTCATCGGCACGGTGGGCTCGGAGGCCAAGGCCAAGCTGGCGCGCGAGTTCGGTGCGGACCACGTGATCCTGTACAACAAGGAGAACATCGTCGAACGGGTGCGCGAGATCACCCGCGGCGAGATGGTGCCGGTGGTGTACGACTCGGTGGGCAAGGACACCTTCCAGGCCTCGCTCGACTGCCTGCAGCCTTTCGGCCTGATGGTGAGCTTCGGCAATGCATCGGGCCCGGTGCCGCCGATGGCGCTGACCGCGCTGAAGGGCTCGCTCTACATCACGCGGCCCTCCCTGATGGCGCACACCAGCAAACGCGCCAATCTCGAGGACATGGCGGCCGACCTGTTCCGCATGGTGTCCAGCGGCAAGGTCAAGATCGAGATCGACCAGCGTTACGAACTGGCCGATGCGGTCAAGGCCCACCAGGATCTCGAATCGCGCCGCACGACGGGCTCGACGGTGCTGGTGCCCTCCTGATGGCCGAGCCAGCCGCGCCGTGCGTCGCCCGATCGCCCGTGTCGCCTGGCGTGCGACCCGGCCCGCGCCTTCGGCGGCGTGGCCCGGCTGTTCGGCGACGACGGCCTGGCGCGGCTGCAGTCCGGCCACGTGTGCGTGGTTGGGGTGGGCGGGGTCGGCTCGTGGGCGGCGGAAGCGCTGGCGCGCTGCGGTGTGGGCACGATCACGCTGATCGACCTCGACCACATCGCCGATTCGAACCTGAACCGGCAGGTGCATGCGCTGCACTCGACCCTCGGCGCGGCCAAGGTCGAGGTGATGCGGGCCCGCCTGCTCGACATCGCGCCGCGCTGCAGGGTGCATGCCGTCGATGAGTTCATCGATCCGGACAATGTCGCGCGCCTCGTGCCGGGCGATGCGGTGGTGATCGATGCGATCGACGCGCCGCGCGCCAAGGCGGCGCTGATCGCGCTGTGCCGCGAACGGGGGCAGACGGTTATCGTGTGCGGGGCCGCCGGGGGGCGCACCGATCCGCTGCGCCTCGCGAGCGACGACCTGGCTCTGACGCGGGGCGACGCGCTGCTGGCCGGGGTTCGGGCGCGGCTGCGCCGCGACCATGGGTTTCCCCGCGAGGCGGGCCGGCGCTTCGGTGTGATGGCGGTGTATTCGACCGAACCGCCCGCGCGCACCACGGCGAGGTGGGCGGCCGCCGCTGTGGCGCTGCGCCGGGGGCGGATGCCGCCGTGGCGGGCGGCGGGGGCGCCCTGAGTTGCGCCGGCTACGGCTCGCTGGTCACCGTCACCGCACCGATGGGCATGGCGGCGGCCGCTCTCGCCCTGCGGGTGTTGAATCCGCCGGCCGGGCGCCCACTGGTGCCGGCCGCCGACCCGGTGTCCGCGCCGCCCCGGGCCGGGCGGCCCGCCGGCCGCCCCACCGCAGTGGCGGTGGCGACCTCCTCTGCTGCCGAGCGTGCCTGAAGGCTCGGCCGACTGGCTGTTGCGTCTGGTCGAAGGCGTCGCGGTCCTGGCGTTTGCGCTGTCGGGCGTGATCGAGGCGACCCGCCGGCGAATGGACGTGGTGGGCATCTGCAGCGTTGCCTTCGTCACCGCGTTTGGCGGGGGCACGCTGCGCGACGTGCTGCTCGACAAGCGGCCGTTCTTCTGGGTCGCGCATTGGGGCTGGGTCTGGGTCGTGCTGGTGCTGTCGGCGGGCGTGGCGCTCTGGTGGCGCAGCGGCCATGCCCATTTCACCGCACGGGCGATCCGCCTGCCCGACGCGCTGGGCCTTGGTTTGTTCGGCGCCGTCGGCACGAGCCAGGCCGCCGCGCTGGACATGCCGGCGGTGGTCTCGGCCCTGATGGGGGTGGTGACGGCGGTGTTCGGCGGCGTCTTGCGCGATATCCTGTGCAACGAGATTCCCGCGGTCTTTCGGGACCATCGGCCGTATGCGGTCTGCGCCTTCGCGGGCGCCTGGGTCTGGCTGGGCGCCGACGCCCTCGCGGCACCGGCACCCCTGGCGCTCGGCCTGGCCGCCGCAACCGCCAGCGGGCTGCGCCTGGTGGCGCTGGCCCGCGGCTGGCAGGTACCCGGCTGGCGATCGGATGAATCGGTTTGACGGCGGCGCGGGCCGGGTCCGCCCGATGGCTCCCGCTGGCGTCGGTGTTTGTTCGGAGTTGTGCACCGGTTTGGCGCGTTCGCAGGGTGCCATCGGTGCCGCCTGCAGGCCGAGTGACACTGCTGGGCATGCGGATTGCTTCTTCTTTGCTGCAGCGCGGTCCGCTCAGGGTATTGTGTCCGCCAGAAACCCCACGGGATAGCCAGGAGACACCCCAGTGTCCATTCATGTTGCTTTGAATCACGTCACTCACTATCGCTACGACCGGCCGGTGGCGCTCGGTCCGCAGGTGGTCCGGCTGCGGCCCTGCCCGCACGCCCGTACCCGCATCCTGTCGTACTCGATGCGGGTCACCCCCGCCGAACACTTCGTCAACTGGCAGCAGGATCCGCAGTCCAACTACCTGGCCCGGCTGGTTTTCCCGGAGCGCACCCGCGAACTGCGGATCGAGGTCGATCTGGTCGCCGAGATGTCGGTGCTCAATCCCTTCGACTTCTTTCTCGAGCCGCAGGCCGAAAACTATCCGTTCGAATACACCGCCGAGCAGCTCCACGAACTGGCGCCGTACCTGGTGCGCGCCGAGGCCACGGAACAATTCGCCAAGTACCTGGCCGGTGTGCCGCTCGACAAGGTTCGCACCATCGATTTCCTGGTCGCGCTGAACCAGCGGGTGCAGGGCGACATCAGCTACCTGATCCGGATGGAGCCGGGCGTGCAGACGCCCGAGGAAACCCTGGTCAGCGCCGCCGGCTCGTGCCGCGATTCGTCGTGGTTGCTGGTTCAGCTGTTTCGCCACCTCGGGCTGGCCGCGCGCTTCGTCTCCGGCTACCTGATCCAGCTGACCCCGGACGTCAAGTCGCTCGACGGCCCGGTCGGCGCCGAGGTCGATTTCACCGACCTGCACGCCTGGTGCGAGGTCTTCCTGCCCGGCGCGGGCTGGATCGGGCTGGACCCGACCTCGGGCCTGCTGGCCGGCGAAGGTCACATCCCGCTGGCCTGTTCGCCGGAGCCGTCGTCGGCCGCCCCGATCAGCGGCATGGTCGAGGAAGCCGAATGCGAGTTCTCGCATTCGATGAAGGTCGAGCGGGTCTGGGAGGCGCCGCGCGTCACCTTGCCCTACACCGACGAGCAATGGGCCGCGATCGAGGATCTCGGCCACCGGATCGACGACGAACTGAACGCGGGCGATGTGCGGCTCACCCAGGGCGGCGAGCCGACCTTCGTGTCGGTCGACGACCGCGAGGGCGCCGAGTGGAACACCGAGGCGATGGGCCCGAAGAAGCGGGCGCTGGCCGGCGAACTGCTGCATCGCCTGCGCAACCACTACGCCCCGAAGGGGCTGGTGCACTTCGGCCAGGGCAAGTGGTACCCCGGCGAACAGCTGCCGCGCTGGTCGCTGAACGTCTTCTGGCGGGGGGACGGCGAACCGATCTGGACCGATCCGAGCCTGTATGCCGACGAAAAGGTCGACTACGGCGCCAATCCGGAGATTGCCGCGCGCTTTCTGCGCAGCGTGGCGAGCCGGCTGGCGATCGATCCGAGCATGGTTTTCGATGCCTTCGAGGACACCTGGTACTACCTGTGGCGCGAGCGCCGCCTGCCGGTCAACGTCGACCCCTTCGATTCGCGGCTCGACGATCCGATGGAGCGCGAACGGCTGATCCGCGTCTTCACGAAGGGGCTGGATTCGGTCACCGGCTGTGTGCTGCCGATCACCCGCGGCGAAGGGGCGGGGCCGCGCTGGCGCAGCACCCGGTGGTACCTGCGCGCCGGGCGCTGCTATCTGCTGCCCGGCGATTCGGCACTGGGCTATCGGCTGCCGCTCGATTCCCATCCCTGGGTCAAGGCGGAGGACTATCCGTATGTGATTCCGGGCGACCTGTCGCGTCCGCTCGGGCCGCTGCCTTCGCCGCGGCACCTGATGCAGCTCGTGCAGCCCGCGGGTGGCCCCCCGGTGACGCAGCCCGGCGTGAGCGCCGTCGCCGCGTCGGCGGCGGGTGGGCGGGCCGGCATCGCGGCCTGTGCGGCAGGCGCGGCAGGGACGCAGCGGGCAGCGGGCGGTGCCGGCCCTGCGGGCGAAGCAGCCGGCCATCTGGCGGGCCAGGCCGGAGCGCCCGGCAAGTTCGAATCGGCCGGCTCGATCTCGCGCACCGCGATGTGCGCCGAGCCGCGCGATGGCCGCCTGTACATCTTCATGCCGCCGATGGCCGAACTCGAGGACTACCTCGAACTGGTGGCCGCCGTGCAGGCCACCGCTCAGGAAATGCGGGTTCCGGTGCTGCTGGAGGGCTACGAGCCGCCGCGCGATCCGCGCCTGACCAACCTGCGGGTCACGCCCGACCCGGGGGTGATCGAGGTCAACATCCAGCCTGCGCACAGCTGGGGCGGCCTGGTCGAACAGACCACCTTCCTGTACGACGCGGCCCACGAAACTCGCCTGTCGACCGAAAAATTCATGGTCGACGGCCGCCACACCGGCACCGGCGGAGGCAACCACTTCGTGCTGGGCGGCGCCACGCCGGCCGATTCGCCCTTCCTGCGCCGGCCCGACCTGCTGGCCAGCATGGTGAGCTACTGGCACAACCATCCGTCGCTGTCCTACCTGTTCTCGGGCCTGTTCATCGGGCCGACCAGCCAGGCGCCGCGCGTCGACGAGGCGCGCAACGACTCGGTCTACGAGATCGAGGTGGCGTTGGGCGAATTGCGCCGGCTGCAGGGCGAAGGCGGGCAGAACCTGCCGCCGTGGATCATCGACCGGCTGATGCGCAATCTGCTGACCGACGTCACCGGCAACACCCACCGGGCCGAGTTCTGCATCGACAAGCTGTATTCGCCCGATGGCCCGGCCGGGCGCCTGGGCCTGCTCGAAATGCGTGCCTTCGAGATGCCTCCACATGCCCGGATGAGCCTGGCGCAGCAGCTGCTGATGCGCGCGCTGGTCGCGCGCTTCTGGAAGCATCCCTATCGGCCCGAGCGCCTGAAGCGCTGGGGCACCGAGCTGCACGACCGCTTCATGCTGCCGCATTTCGTCTGGCAGGACTTCTGCGATGTCATCGAGGAGCTCGACGACGCCGGTTACCCGATGAAGGCGCAGTGGTTCGCGCCGCACCTCGAGTTCCGATTCCCCCGACTGGGCGACTTCAGCGCCCGCGGGGTCGATGTCGAGATGCGCCTGGCGCTCGAGCCCTGGCACGTGATGGGCGAGGAGGGCGGCGCCGGGGGGGCCGTGCGATTCGTCGATTCGTCGGTGGAACGGCTGCAGGTGTACGTGACCGGCCTGGTCGATGACCGTCACGTGCTGACCTGCAACGGCCGCCAGGTGCCGCTGCAGCCGACCGGCAACGTGGGCGAGTTCGTGGCCGGGGTCCGGTATCGGGCCTGGTGCCCGCCATCGGCGCTGCATCCGACGATCGGCGTGCAGGCGCCGCTGGTTTTCGATCTGGCGGACACCTGGATGCACCGCTCGCTGGGTGGCGCCCAGTATCATGTCGCGCATCCCGGCGGCCTGAGCTACGAAACCTTCCCGGTCAATGCCTACGAGGCGGAAGCCCGTCGCCTGGCGCGCTATTTCCGGATGGGCCACACACCGGGACGGCTGGACGTCCATCGCGAGCCCCGCAACCCGAATCTGCCGTTCACGCTGGATATGCGACGGCCTTCCTGAGACATGAGCACCCAGTGATCACCTGCCCGGCCCGATGAGCACCGACCTGCTGGCCGCCTACCCGGCTGCGCGGGTCCGCTTCGACGAAATGTTCGAGGCGCCGTCGCGGGCCCGGCCTCATTTTCAGCGGCTGTTCTCCCTGCTGGCGGACACGCCGGCGCAGCTCATCGACGAGCGTCTGGAGTCGATCGAGCGCCAGATCCGCGAGCACGGCGTCACCTACAACGTGTACGCCGATCCGCAGGGGCTGGACCGGCCGTGGGAACTCGATGCGCTGCCCCACGTCATTCCGGCGGCCGAATGGGCGGCACTCGAAGCCGGCATCGCTCAGCGCGCCGACCTGCTCAACCGGATTCTGGCCGATCTGTACGGACCGCAAGTCCTGCTGCGCGAAGGCCTGATTCCGCCGGAACTCGTGTTCTCCAATGGCGGGTTCCTGCGCGCGGCGCACGGTACCCGTCCGCCGGGCGGCACCTTCCTGCATCTGTATGCGGCTGATCTCGCGCGCTCGCCCGACGGCAGCTGGTGGGTGATGGCCGACCGGACCCAGGCGCCTTCCGGCGCCGGGTATGCGCTGGAAAACCGGCTGATCGTGTCGCGGGTGTTCCCGGAACTGTTCCGCGACCTGCGGGTGCTGCACCAGGCCAGTTTCTTCGCCGGATTTCGCGACACGCTGGCCCGCCAGGCCGGCAACGAAGGCGGGCCGCCGCTGACGGTGCTGCTCACCCCGGGTCCGTACAACGAGACCTACTTCGAGCACGCGCTGCTGGCCCGCTACCTGGGTTTTCCGCTGGTCGAGGGCGCCGATCTGGTGGTGCGCGACGGCCATGTCTGGCTCAAGACCCTGGAGGGCGGGCGGCGGGTGCATGCGATCGTGCGCCGCCTCGACGAGGACTACTGCGATCCGCTCGAATTGCGGGCCGACTCGGCGCTGGGCGTGCCCGGCCTGGTCGACTGCGCGCGCCGCGGTTCGGTGGTGATGGCCAATGCGCTGGGCTCGGGCGTGCTCGAGTCGGGCGCCCTGCTGGGCTTCCTGCCGGCGATCGCCGAACGCCTGCTCGGCGAAAAACTCAAGATCCCCTCGGTGGCCACCTGGTGGTGCGGCGAGCCGGCTGCCCAGGCGGACGCCTTCGAGCACCTCAGTGACGTGGTCTTCAAGTCGGCCAACCCGGATTACCCGTTCGAGCCGGTCTTCGGCCAGGATCTGGACGGCGCGGCCAAGCTGCGCTTTCGCGAGCAGGTGCGCCGGCATCCCGACCGCTACGTCGCGCAGGAGCTGGTCAACGTGTCGC
Source organism: Burkholderiaceae bacterium (assembly GCA_016710525.1). Lineage (GTDB taxonomy): Bacteria > Pseudomonadota > Gammaproteobacteria > Burkholderiales > Burkholderiaceae_E > Quisquiliibacterium. The sequence goes on along the minus strand of JADJVQ010000024.1, from coordinate 24,962 downwards.
AGGCGCCGGTGCTCGAGACCGGGTCTGCGATGCGCATCGGCGCGCGCGCGCTCGGCCTGCGGGTATTCGCCGCCGCCAGTCCGGCCGGCTATTCGGTGATGCCCGGTGGCCTCGCGCGGGTGGCCTCTGGGCCGTCGGTGCGGGTGGTGTCGATGCAGCGCGGCGGGGCGTCCAAGGACACCTGGGTGCTCTCGACCGGGCCGGTCAACACCTCGTTCACCCTGCTGCGCTCGACTGTCGGCCCCGAAGACCTGGTCCGCGCAGGGGCTGCGCTGCCGTCGCGGGTCGCCGAGAACCTGTTCTGGTTCGGGCGCTACGCCGAGCGCAGCGAAGACTGCGCCCGGCTGCTCCGGCTTTGCCTGAACCAGCTGCTCGACGGTGTCGAGGACACCGAGACCGAGGTCACCGCCGCACTGGCGCTGGCGCGCCGCTTCGGCCTGCTTGGCGCCCACGAATCCGCCGACGAGGGCTTGCTCAAGGCCGCCGCCAGCACCGGGCGCACCCTCGGCCTGGCGGGCAATCTGCGCCAGCTGTCCCGGGTGGCCCACAGCCTGCGCGATCGCTTGTCGGCCGACAACTGGCGCACCCTGAACCGGCTGACCCAGGATGGCACCTTCGACCGCGACCCGGGCCTGCTGGAGGCGCTGGGCTGGGTCGATCGCGCGATCACCGGGCTGGTCACGCTGTCGGGTTACGCCTTCGATGGCATGACCCGCGACACCGGCTGGCGGTTCCTGTCGATCGGCCGGCGCATCGAACGGCTGAGCTTCATCTGCCAGGCGCTGGAGACCGCGCTGCACGAGGGGCGCGATGCCGGCCTGTCGTGGCTGCTGGAGCTGACCGACTCGAGCATCACCTATCGTTCGCGCTACCTGAGCAGTCCCGAGTGGCTGCCGGTGCTCGACCTGATCGTGATGGACGATGCCAATCCGCGCGCGCTGCATTTCCTGGCCGATGGGGTGCTCGATTTTCTGCGCAAGCTGCAGGCGCGCTTCGGCCCCTGCGGGGGCGACGAACTGGCCACCGCGGTGGCTGCGCTCTCGGCGCTCGAGCCCGGCCGCGATCTGCATCCCGACAGCGCGCGGCTGGCCAGCGCGCTCGCGCAGCTGCGACAGTCGACCTTCGAGGTCAGCGACCGGCTGACCGCACGCTTCTTCGGCCAGGCCGTCGCGATGAGTCAGACGCCATTCTCGCCCTGAGAGGCGCGCCATGCCCCGCAGTTACGAAGTCATCCACGAAACCGAATACCGCTACGAGTGGCCGGCCGACAGCGCCTGGCAGCTGGCCCATCTGCGTCCGCGGGTCACCGATCTGCAGTCGGTGTCCAAGCACCATCTCGAGATCGAGCCGCTGCCCTCCGAGATGGATGCCGGCACCGACTATTTCGGCAATCCGGTCCAGCGTTTCGCGGTGCCCGCGGCGCACGACCGCCTGCAGGTGCGCAGTGTCGCCGAGGTGACTGTGGCTCCCAAGCCGGTGCCGGTGGTGGCCAAGTCCTGGGAGAAGGTGCTTTCCTCGGTGCTCCAGGGCGATGCCGCATTGCGCTACGAACTGGTCCAGTACTGCCTGGCGTCGCCCTTCGTGCCGCTGCTGGAAGACACCCTGGCGCTGGCGCGGCCCGACTTCGTCGCGGGGCGCGACCTGCTGCTGGCATTGCAGGCGTTTGCGCGGCGGATTCGCGACCAGTTCCAGTTCGATCCCGATGCCACGCACATCGGCACGCCGCTCACCGAGGTGCTGCAGACCGGCCGCGGTGTCTGCCAGGATTTCGCCCATCTGATGATCAGCGCGGTGCGCGGCATGGGCCTGCCGGCGCGCTACGTCAGCGGTTACCTGCTGACCGAGCCGCCGCCGGGGCAGCCGCGTCTGGTCGGCGCCGATGCATCCCATGCCTGGGTGTCGGTGTGGTGCGATCAGGCCGGCTGGGTCGATGTCGATCCCACCAACGGCAAGCTGGCCGACCAGGCCTTCATCACGCTGGGCTGGGGGCGGGACTACGGCGATGTCGCGCCCTTGCGCGGTGTGGTCTGGGGCGGTGGCAAACAGCAGCTGAACGTGCGGGTGACGGTCACGCCGCGCTGAGTCGGTCTCCGGCCGATGGGCCGGCCTGATTGAGCCCGGCAGATTGCGGCCCGACAGATTGCCGCTGCCCAGCTAGCGGGCGGCCTTGTCGCGGCCGGCCTTCACTCGAGCGGCCTGTTCTCGGCCGGCCTTCTCGCTGGCCAGGCGCAGCCGTCCGACGATTCCGGTGGGGAAGTAGTACACCGACAGCACGAACAGCAGCCCGAGCCAGAGCAGCCAGCGGTCGGCCGACAGCAGCGCCGACAGCACCGGGACACCCTGGACCAGACTGCCCGCGGCATTGAGCAGGTCCTGCAGGTAGCTTTGGGCGATCACGAACAGCGCGCTGCCGATGATCGCGCCGTACAGCGTGCCCATGCCGCCGATCACGACGATCAGCAGGATGTCGAGCATGATCTCGAACGACAGCGAGGTATCGGGACCGTTGTAGCGCAGCCAGATGGCCAGCAGCGCACCGGCCAGGGTCGCGAAGAGCGCCGCGATCACGTTGGACAAGGTGCGGTAGACCACGGTGCGGTAGCCGAGCGCCTCGGCGCGGAAGTCGTTTTCGCGGATCGCCTGCAGCACCCGGCCGAACGGCGAATTGACCACCCGCAGCAGCATCAGGAACAGCGCGCAGACGGCGAAGAACAGCAGGTAGTAGGTGAAGAACCGCCCGTCCAGCGCGGCGCCCAGCAGCGGCTCCTCGCTCAGCGTGAACGCGGGCTGCAGCACCTCGGGCAGCTTGAAGGTGATGCCGTCTTCGCCGCCGGTGAGATCGGACAGCTGCGAGGCCAGGGTCTGAAACGCGGTTGCCACCGCGAGGGTGATCATCGCGAAGAAGATGGCGCGCACGCGCAGGCTGAACAGGCCGATGACCAGGGCCAGCAGCGCCGACACCAGCAGCGCGCCCACGCTGCCCGCCAGCAGCGCCGTCCAGGACGGCGCCAGCCGCGAGCTGGCGATCGCCACGCCATAGGCGCCGATGCCGAAGAACATGGTGTGCGCGAACGACACGATGCCGGTGTAGCCGAGCAGCAGGTCGTAGCTGGCCACCAGCAGCACGAACACCAGGATCTTGGCGGCGACGTTCAGCGCCTTGGTGCCCGGCAGCAGGAACGGGGCCAGCGCCAGCACGCCGACCACGGCCACCAGCAGCAGCGTGACCAGCCGGCTGCGCGGCAGGTCGGCCGAGAGCAGCGAGCGGATCATGCGCGCCCCGCCGAGTACAGGCCCTGCGGGCGCCACAGCAGCACCATCACCATCAGCAGGATGTTCGAGAACATCGCCACCTTGGGCGCCAGGAACCCGGTGTAATTGGCCATCAGGCCGACCAGCATCGCGCCGATGAAGCAGCCGCCGGCCGAGCCCAGTCCGCCGATGATGATCACGATGAAGATCAGCACGTTGACCTGCGAGCCCATCTGCGCGGTGACGTTCTGCTGGTACAGGCCCCACATCACGCCGCCCAGGCCGGCCAGCGCCGAGCCGGCGACGAACACGCCCACGAACAGCCGGCGGATCCGGTAGCCCAGGCTTTCGACCATCTCGCGATCCTGCACGCCGGCGCGGATCAGCAGGCCGACCTTGGTGCGCGCCAGCACCCAGAGCATGGCCATGAACACTGTCACGCCGACGATCACCGCCAGCACCCGGTACTTCTCGATCGCGGCATCGCCGAACAGCCACGAGCCGCGCAGCGTCTGGGGCAGCGGCAGCGAGATCTGCTGCGGCCCCCAGATCGCCTTGATCAGCTCTTCGCCGATGATCATGCCGCCCATGGTGATCAGGATCTGCTTGAGGTGCTGACCATAGACCGGGCGCACGATGAGCCGCTCGAAGGCCCAGCCGATCAGGCCGGCGATCACCATCGCCGCGGTGACCGCCGCCGCCAGTGCCAGCAGGTTGGGACCCAGTGCATCGGCCTCGGTCAGCGCGGCCATCGGGGCCAGCACCGTGGTGGCGACGAATGCACCCAGCGCGATGAACACACCGTGGCCGAAGTTGAGCACATCCATCAGGCCGAACACCAGTGTCAGGCCCGAGGCGATGATGAAGATGATCATGCCCATCGCCAGGCCGGCGACGGTGAGCGTGAGCCAGCTCGAGGGGCTTCCCACCAGCGGCAGCGCGAGCAGTGCCAGCACCGGGACCAGCAGCAGCGGGATGAAGTCGCGCCGCGGGGTGACGGGCTCGGCGCCGGCCGGGGCGGGCGGCGGGACGTCGGCGCCGGGGTGTCCCGGCGCGGCGATGGCGGCAGCAGCGGCGATGGCAGCAGGCTTCGTCATCGGCGGCTCATTGGTGGGCCGACAGCGACAGGCCGAGCAGGCGCTTTTGCAGGTCGACATCGGCAGCCAGTTCGGCCATCTCGCCGCGGTGCACGACCCTCCCGTCGTCCATCACGGCGACGGTGTCGCCGAGCTGGCGCGCGAAGTGGAAGTTCTGCTCGACCAGCAGCAGCGTGACGCCGGCCGCCTTCAACTGACGAAAGGCGCTGAGCATGTTCTGGATGATCGAGGGCGCCAGACCCTTGCTGGGCTCGTCGACCAGGATCAGCTGGCGCGGTTCGACGATCGCGCGCGAGACTGCCAGCATCTGCTTCTGGCCGCCCGACAGCAGGCCGGCCGGATGCGCCCAGAAGCGCTCGATGGCCGGAAACAGGTCGAAGATCCAGCGCAGCCGCTCGGGGTCGATCGCTTCGATGCTGCGCGCGCCGCGTGCGGCCAGCAGCATGTTCTCGCGCACGCTCAGGTCGGCGAAGATGCCCATGTTCTCGGGCACGTAGGCGATGCCTCGGCGCGAGATGTCGGGCGTGCTCAGGTGGTTGATCAGATCGCCGTCGAAGCGCAGCTCGCCGCTGGATGCGCGCCACAGGCCCATGATCGTGCGCAGCGTCGTGGTCTTGCCTGCGCCGTTGCGGCCCAGCAGCAAGGTGGTGCGTCCGCGCGGCACCTGCAGGTCGACGCCATGCAGGATGTGATAGGCGCCGATGTGCGTGTGCACCCGGGACAGCTCGAGCAGGTTGTCGGGCTCGTTCATGCCGACATTCCATGCGCCGTGCCGACCGAGGCGGCATCGGGCTCGATCCCCAGATAGGCCTGCTGCACCACCGGCGAAGCGATGACTTCAGCGGGTGGCCCATCGGCGGCCAGCCGGCCGTTGTGCAGCACGATGATGCGATCGGACAGCTCGCGCACCACGTCCATCTTGTGTTCGACCAGCAGCACGGTCTTGGACGGGTCCTTGCGGATGTCGCGGATCAGGTCGAGGATCACCGGCACCTCGTCGACACTCATGCCCGCGGTGGGCTCGTCGAACATGAACACGTGGGGCTCGATCGCCAGCAGGATGCCCACCTCCAGCTTGCGCTGGTCGCCATGCGGCAGGGCCGCCGCCGGCAGATCGCGCTTGTCGGTCAGGGCGATCCGCTCGAGCACCGCTTCGGCCTCGCCGATCAGCTCGCGATGGCTCGACCAGATCGACCACAGGTTCAGGCCCAGGCCGCGGCGCGCCTGCACCGCCAGCCGCAGGTTCTCGAGCACGCTCAGGTTGGGGAACAGGTTGGTCAGCTGGAAGGCCCGGCCCAGCCCGCGCATCGTGCGATGCGCCGCGGGCAGGCCGGTGATGTCTTCGCCGTGCACCCGCACGCTGCCGCTGCTGGCGCGCAGCTGGCCCGAGATCAGGTTGAAATAAGTGGTCTTGCCCGCGCCGTTGGGCCCGACGATCGCGGTCAGCGTGCCCGGGTAGAAGGCACACGACACCGCGTTCACGGCGACGTGTCCGCCGAAGCGGATCGTCAGCTCGCGGGTCTCGAGCGCGGGCGAGGACATCAGCGCTTGTTGCGCACCGGGATGGTCATTTCGTCGGCCTTGATCTCGCGCACCAGCTCGGGCACGCCCCAGGCGAACGCCGGGTCGACCTTGATCTTGAAGTGGAACATCGACTGCATCGCCTGGTGGTCCTGCGGGCGGAAGGTCATCTTGCCCTTCGGGGTGTCGAAGCTCATGCCCTCCATGGTCTTGATCAGCTTCTCGGTGCTGGTGTCGCCACCGGTTTTCTTCAGTGCCTCGACCGCGGCGATCGCGGCCGCCATGCCGCCGGCGGTGAACAGGTCCGGCGGCGTCTTGAAGCGCCGGTAGTGTTCGGTGATCAGCCAGTTGTTGATCGGGTTCTTGTGCATCGAGAAGTAGTAGTAGGTGGCGCCTTCCATGCCCGGGGCCACCTTGTAGCCGGCCAGCCCGGCGAAGGTGTTGCCGCCGCTGGCCAGTTCGATGCCGTAGCGCTTGGGATCGAGGTCGGCGATCTTGAACGGATTGCTGGCGCCGGCCCAGATGATGAACAGGATCTTGCGGCCCGGCTTGTCCTTCATCGCGTCGAAGATGCGCTGCGCGCCGGCGGTGAAGTCGGTGGTGGTGGTCGGCAGGTACTCTTCGTGGACGATCTTGGCCTTCTTCAGCCCATCCTTGAAGGCCTTGACGCCGTCGCGCCCAAACGCGTAGTCCTGCGCCAGCGTCGCGACCGACACGCCGTCCTTGTCGAAGGCGGCGGCGTTGGCCGCGGCATCCTGCGACGAATTGCGGCCGGTGCGGAAGATGTAGCGGTTCCACTTGTCGCCGGTGATCGAATCGGCCACCGCGGGTTCGACGATCAGGATCTTCTTGTTCTCCTCGGCCACCGGCAGCATCGCCAGCGCCACGCCCGAGGACACCGGCCCGATCGCCAGGTCGACCTTGTCGTCGGCGTAGGCCGAGGCCAGCTGCGACTTGCCCACATCGGGCTTGCCCTGGTCGTCCTTCTCGACCAGCACGATCTTGCGGCCATTGACCTTCATCGTGCCGCCGGTGGCGTAGTCCAGGCCGAGCGCGACACCCGCCTGGGTCTGCTTGCCATAGGCCTCCAGCGGACCGGTGCGCGAGTACACCAGGCCGATCTTGATGTCCTTCGATTGCGCGGTGGCCACCGATGCCTGGCCCAGCGCGAGCGCGGCCAGGGTCAGGGCGCCCAGACGGGCGGCGATGTTCAGATACGCATGCATGCGTGACTCCTGTTGGAAGAGGGGCAACGGTTCGATCTGTGTCGAGCCGGTATTCAGCCGGATTTCAGTCGGAACTCAGTCGGCCGACGCGCCGGAGGCCTTGACGACCGGTGCCCAGCGGGTCTGTTCGGCGCGCTGCATGGCGGTCATCTGCTCCGGCGAACTGCCGATGATCACATAGCCGAGCTCGGACATCCGCTTGATGAAGTCCGGCGACTTCGTCGCCTTCACGGCTTCGGCGTTCAGCCGGGCGATCACGTCGCGCGGCGTGCCCGCGGGCACGGCCAGGCCGAACCAGACGCCCGCCTCATAGCCGGGCACGCCGGCTTCGGCGACGGTGGGCAGGTCGGGCAGCGCCGGGTCGCGGCTCGCGCCGGTGGTGGCCAGTGCACGCAGCTTGCCCGCCTTGATGTGCGGCAGCGACGAGGGGATGTTGTCGAACATCATCTGCACCTGTCCGCCCAGCAGGTCGGTCACCGCAGGCGCGCTGCCCTTGTAGGGCACGTGCACGATGCGGGTGCCGGTCAGGTGCTTGAACATCTCGGCCGACATGTGGATGCTGGTTCCTGCGCCGCTGGACGCATAGGTCATGCCGTCAGGGTTGGCGCGCACCAGCGCAAGCACGTCGGCGACCGAACTGGCCTTGACGGACGGATGCACCACCAGCACGTTGGACAGCGACACCAGCGCGGCAACCGGGACGAGTTCCTTGATCGGATCAAAGCCCATCTTCTTGTACATCAGCGGATTGATCGCCTGAATGCCGCTGGTCGTCATCACCATCGTGTAGCCGTCGGGCGCCGCACGCACGGCTTCGGCAGCACCGATATTGCCGCCCGCGCCGGGCTTGTTCTCGACGCTGACCGGCTGGCCGAGGGTCTTGCTCATTTCGGCGGCGACGGCGCGCGAGGCGATGTCGACCGCGCCGCCCGGGGGGAACGGGCAGATCAGGCGGATCGGCTTGTTCGGAAAGGCCTGGGCGCCTGCGGCGCCGCTCAGGCCGGCGAGAATGAAGGCGCACAGGGCGCGACGAATCGGCTGCATCATGATGCGAGGGATCTCCACGGGTGAATCCCGCGATGATAAGGCAGCCGCCCGCCATCGGCGAACGGCGCTGCCCCGCTCAGGCCGATACGGTGGCGGGTGTGGCCGCCGTGGCCGGCGTGCCGGTATCTTCGCTTTGCGGCCCGCCGCCTCGCCATTGGCCGATCCAGGCGGGGAACTCGGCAGCCGGCATCGGGCGCCCGAGCAGGTAACCCTGTGCCTCGTCGCATCCCAGTTCGCGCAGCAGGCCGAGCTGCGCATCGGTTTCGACGCCTTCGGCGACCACCCGAAGGCCCAGGTTGTGAGCCAGATCGATGGTCGAGCGCACGATCATCACATCGGCCCGGTCGCGTTCCATGTTCATCACGAAACTGCGGTCGATCTTCAGCTGGTCGACCGGCAGGCGCTTCAGGTAGGCCAGCGACGAATAGCCGGTGCCGAAGTCGTCGATCGACAGGGCCACGCCCATGTCGTGCAGCCCCTGCAGCGTCTGCTCGGCGCGCAGCGGGTCGTCCATGATCGCGCTTTCGGTGATCTCCAGGCACAGCGCCGCCGGGGCGAGTCCGCGCAGGGACAGCAGGCGTGCCACCTTGTGAGGCAGGTTCTGGTCCATCAGGTCGCGGGTCGACAGGTTGACCGCGATCTTCAGGGGCAGTCCCTGCGCGCGCAGGTCGGCCAGCGCGATCACTGTGCGCTCGATCATCCATTGGGTGATCTGGCGGATCGCGCCGGTCTGCTCGGCGAACGGAATGAAGTGCGCCGGCGGCACCAGTCCGCGCGCCGGGTGGCGCCAGCGGACCAGTGCCTCCGCGCCGGCGATGCGGCCGCTGGCCAGGTCGACCTTCGGCTGCAGGTAGAGCTGGAGCTGGTTCTGCTCGACCGCTTCGCGCAGGTCGGTGAGCATCGACAGGGACTGTTCGCTGGCGCCGTCCATGGCCGGCTCGAAATGCACGTACCCGGCCTGGCGCGTCTTGGCGGCGTACATGGCCATCTCGACGCGGCGCAGCAGGGTGTCGGCGTCCTCGCCGTCGATCGGGTGGCTGACCGCGCCGATGCCGGCCCGCAGGTCGACCGTGTGGTCGTCGAGCGTGATCGGCTGCTCCATCATCGCCAGGATCCGGTGGCCGATGTCGGCCGCCGCGTCGGGACCGGCGCCGCGCAGCAGCAGCGCGAATTCGTCGCCCCCGATCCGGGCGATGTCGTCGGTGTCGCGCACGGCGTGCGCGCGCAGCCGATTCGCGACTTCGGCCAGCAGCCGGTCGCCGAAGGCCGGCCCCAGCACATCGTTGACGTGCTTGAACCGGTCCAGGTCGAGCATCAGCACCGACAGCGCCGCGCCGGTTTCACGCGCTTCGCCGATCGCCTGTTCGAGCAGCTGGTTGAAGCGCTCGCGGTTGGGCAGGCCGGTGAGGCGATCCCAGTAGGCCAGCCGGGAGATCCGGTGATCGCGCTCCCGGATGTCGATGCGCATCGCGTCGAATCGCCGGGCCAGCTCGCCGACTTCATCGGTGCCGCGGATGTCCACGGCGGCCTCGTAGTCGCCAGCCCCCAGTCGTTCGGCCGAGCGGGTCAGGGCCTTCAGGGGACCCGTCACCCTGCGTGCGGTGAGAAAGCTGGCCGTGCCCGAGAGCAGCGCGCCGACCACGGTGATCAGCAGCAGCATCAGCTGCAGGCGTTCGAAGGGTTCGAGGGCGGCATCGATCGACCGCATCATCAATGCCGACACCTCGTCGCCGCCGACGCTGGCCAGCGGGACCAGACGGGTCTGGTAGGTCGTGCCGTCGATGCGCGCCGAGGGCGATCCGGCGAGCATCGCGACCCGTGCACCGAGGTCGCCGGCGGCGGCCCCTTCGAGCAGCGTCTGATTGACCTGCCAGGCGCCCCCCTGGCTGCGCACGACGACCGATGTGAGGATGCCGGCCAGCTGGAACATGTCGTCGAGCAGGCGCTTGTCGAGCGCAAATCCCATCGCCACCCAGCCGATGGTCAGCGGCGCCTTGATCGGGACCGTCAGCAGCAGTTGCGGGGTGCCGCGGATCATCACCACCCGGGCGCTGTCGCTCTGGCGGCTGGCGGCGGCCTGTTCGCGGGCGAAGGCGTAGACCTGCGGCTCCAGCCGCGCGGTGGCCGCCTGCAGCGTGAGGTCGGTGCCCAGGAACAGCATCTCTGCCGCGCCGATCCGCTCGCCGTGGTTCTCGAGCGTGTCGGCCAGCGTTGCGCGGTCGCCGGAGGCAATCGCCGACCGGAATCCGAAGTCCGCAGCCAGCACCCGCGCCGATTCGATCATCCGCTGGTTGTGCTGGTCGAGCAGACGCCGGATCAGCCGGGCGCCGTTGTCGAGGTCTTCGCCGATCGTGGCGCGTGCGTTCAGCGAGATCACCTCTCGGATCAGGCCGAAGCCGGCCAGCTGCACCGCCAGCAGCAGGGCCAGGAACAGCGCGGCAATCCGGGTGTCGAGCCGGTTGAGCATGTCAGCCGCCCGGCAGCCGGATCGTCAGTGCCGCGCTGGCGCCGGCGGGCAGCTTGACGGTGTCCTGGACCGGCGTCCCGGTGGCCTGCAGCACGGGATGCCAGGCGCGCACCCGATGTTCGCCGGGCGGCACATCGAGTGTCGCGCTGCCATTGGCGCCGGTGCGAGCGAAGTACGGCGTATCGACCACGTGGATGAAGCCGACCATCTTGTCGTGGATGTTGCAGCCGAGCACCGCGGTGCCGGGGCGATCGAACACCACGGGCTGAGCCGGTGTGCCGACATACAGCTTGATCTCGAAGGGCTTGATGGCTGAGAACGAATAGACGTGGTGGCGCACGGTGTCCAGGTTCGGGAACGACACCGGGGTGCCGGTCTGCACCACCAGCACCTGCGGCACGAAGCTGCGCTCGCGCTGCGCCATCTCAGCCGTGGCATCGGCGCCGGCGCGCTCGCGCGTGCCGCGCACCATCACCGACACGACCGCGTTTTCCAGCGGGCGGCCCTGGCTGTCGTGGATCGTCACCGCGAGCTTCTCGGCCTGCGCCGGCGCAGGGGCGAAGGCGGCCAGGGCGCGCCAGACGCAGCGCGACTGCCGCCGCCTGCGCCGCCGCCGCGCGCCTGCCGGCCCGCCAGCCGCGCGCCACGCCGCCCACGCGGGCTGGCGGACCGGCCTCGGGCTGGCGGACCAGGACCGAGGAAAAAACAGGCGCATTCGGGCCTCGGTCAGGGCTCGATGGCGATGCCGACGACCGTTTCGCGAATGCCGATCGCACCGAGCGCGGTCGCTTTGCCGCTGGCCAGGTCGATGACATACCACTGCGAGCCGCTGGCGCCGTCCCGGGTCAGGGCCGCAAAGCCGGTGTTGGTGAGGTCGGAGATGTCGAACGACGCCTGTTCGAATCCGCCCGCGCCGAGCGGCCCCACGGTGCGCAGGCGGCCGGTGTTGGGGGACACGACCGGAGTGGCGCCTTCGATCGAGCCCTGGATCACCAGGCTGGCCGATTGCGCGTCCAGCGCGTAGTTGGTGGTGATCTTCTCGTTCTCCTTGTTGTACGTGTAGGCCGCCGCGACGATGCGCGGGGCGCGGCCGGCGTTCGGGTCGTCCGCTGCGAAGGCAAGGGTGCCGTCGTGCTGAAGCCCGGGGCTTTGCGGGTCGGCATCGACCGCCGCCCCGGTGTCCGGGTGCACGCGCAGGTTCTGGCCGGTATCGCTGACCACCCGGATCCGATCGACGGTCGGATTGAAGTCGATGCCGAACTGGTTGCCGTGCAATTCGGTGCCGATGCCATTGCCCACCGGCGTCAGCGCCGCCGTGGCGGTATCGATCCGGTACAGGCGGCCGCGATCGGACAGCGCGAACAGCTGCCCGCGCGCCACCCTGAAGTCGATGCCGACCAGGGTTTCGCCGCTCGGCAGACCGACCAGGCGCCTGCTGGACAGCAGGGTGCCCGGCTGGCCGGCATTGAAGCTCACGAGGGTCTGGGATGCGGTCACTGCGAAGGCGGTTTCCTTGCGAGGCGCGCCGCCCGTTTCCGCAAAATGGGCGCAGCCGCTGGCGATTGCGCCAGCGAGCAGCACCAGGCTGGCCAGCGGTCCGGGACCTTGTCGCGAGATCGAATCGTTCATGAGGCGGAAACCTTCTGCGGTGCTCTGAGCGTGTTCTGTCCAGCTTGCCAGCCGGGGTGATTCATGGCGAAGGGAAGTGCGGGGCACTTCGAGGGCAATTCCGATCGCGACAGCCGCCTTCTCATGCCCGCCGGCCGCTGCGGCGAGATGCCCCGGCGGCGCGCACGAACCGGAACCGACGCAGGCCGCGCCCGCGCTACCATCGGCGTCCGCCGTTCCCGCGCGGCACGTTCGTCGCGCAACCCGCACCACCCAACCAGGAGACCAGGCAATGCTCACTTACGACGTCATCGAGCACGGCAAGCCCTTGCAGGCCCGAATTCGCGAGACACCCCGCCCGCAGGGCCGCGAGGTGCTGATTCGCGTGACCCGTTCGGGTGTGTGTCACTCCGACCTGCACATCTGGGACGGCTATTTCGATCTGGGTGGTGGCAAGAAATTCTACGTGCGTGACCGCGGTTGCGTGCCACCGTTCACCGTCGGCCACGAGCCGTTCGGTGTGGTCGAGGCGCTCGGACCCGAGGCCACCGGCGTCAAAGTGGGCGATCGGCGCCTGGTCTACCCCTGGATCGGCTGCGGCAAGTGCGCCGTGTGCGAAGCCGGCCAGGACAACTACTGCCTGCAGGGGCGCTTCCTCGGCGTGCTCGGCCAGGGCGCCTACGGGACCCACCTGGTGATCCCCGACTCCAAGTACCTGGTCGATGCCAGCGGTCTGGACGAGGCCTATGCCGCCACGCTGGCCTGCTCGGGGCTCACGGCATTCAGCGCGATCGGCAAGTTGCCGGCGCTGTCGCCGCGCGACTGGGTGGCGGTGCTCGGCTGCGGCGGCTTGGGCATGGCGACCATCGCGATCCTGAGGGCCCGCGGCGTCGAGAACATCATTGCCTGCGACATCGACGCCGGCAAGCTGGCCGAAGCGACCGCGCAAGGCGCCCGGCTCACGCTGGATACCCGGGCGGCCGATGCGCTGGCGCAGTTGAAGTCACTGTCGGGCGATTCGCTGGCCGGTGCCATCGATCTGGTGGGCATGCCAGCCACGGCCGAACTGGCCATCGGCGCCTTGCGCAAGGGCGGGCGCTACATCATGTGCGGGCTGTTCGGCGGAGAAATCACGCTGCCCCTGCCGCCGCTGGCGCAGCGCGCGCTGACCATCGGCGGATCGTACGTCGGCAATCTGGCCGAACTTCGCGAACTGGTGGCGCTGGCGCAGTCCGGTCGCCTGCGCGCGACCCCGGTCCAATTGCGCCCGGCCAGCGAAATCAACCGCAGCCTGGAAGAACTGAAAGCGGGCACGGTGATGGGTCGGGTCGTCATCGACATGGAAACGGCCGGCTGACCCGGCGGTTTCGTCGACTGTCGGGCGACTGAGTCGCCCGAGAGTTCAAACGGCTGCCCTTGCGGGCGGCCGTTTTTTTTCGGCCCGGCGGGCAATCCGCGGGCCAGCCAGGCGCATCACGCGCCGGCGGCGTCCTTCACGCATTTCTTCACGAAGCTGTTCTTGGCCGCGCCCGCGAGCTTCTTCTCGGCGGCCGTGCCTTCGCACGTCTTCTGGGCGTCGCCCGTGCATTTCTTGACGAAGCTGTTCTTGGCGGCGCCGGCGAGCTTTTTCTCGGCGGCCTGAGCGGAGCAGGTTTCGCCCGCCGCAAAGGCCGAGGCAGCGAAGGTGGACAGGGCCAAGCCAACGATCAATGCGCGCATGAACTTCTCTCCCGAGTGGATGCCGTGCTGCCGGATGCAGCCGGACATGCAATCGGAACACATCGGCCAGGTTCCGACAAACGGGCGATGTTCGCCGGCCAACGCATTGAGTCTCGAAGGACATGATTTGACATTCGAATTAGAAATGGGAAAAATACCCATTCGATACGAGGCGTTGCGCAGCGCCCGTCGTGTCGGAGCAAGTCGTTCCCTCTCAATTCAGCTCTGCAAAAGGAATCAACATGAGAAATGCAAGAACGGGCGCACCGGGCGCCGTCGGCGGACCGCGCGGCAGCGAAGGCGCTGGCGGACAGGGTGGTGGCGGGCACGATGGGTCGGGGCTCGGCCCGGGACTCGGGCACGGGGGGCGGGGCGGCCCGCTGCCTGGCGCGGAAATCTTCTCGTTCGGCGTGACGGACGGCGTCGTCACATCGGCCGCCCGGACCATCAACGGCAATACGATTCCCTTCAGCGACAACGCCGATGGCGAGTTCACGCTCAAGGGTGACGACATCGTGCTGACCCGCACACTGACGCGTGGCCAGGAGGTCATCGTGTTCAGCGATGCCGATGCCGACAGCCTGTATGCGATCACCGCACGTGCCCGCATCAACACCACGGCGCCGGTCACCAGCGACGACGGCGTCGTCCATGCCCATCAGCTGACCATCACGCTGGACCCGACCACGTCGGCGATCACCGAGGTGAGCCACGTGCTGCGGGATGGCACGACCCGGGTCATCCAGGGCGATGACCTCAGCTTCGTGCTGGACCAGGGCCTGCTGATCGCCGAACACACGGGCGATTCGGGCAGCACGCGCTGGGAGATCTTCCGCGACGGCAATGCCGACGGCACCTATACCGAGGTCGCCGAGGGCTTCGGCGACGTGGTCGACCTGGCCGCCGTGCTGAATCTCACCGAGCCCAACATCGATCTGCTGTAAGTGTCTCGCTCCGTCGGCGCGGGCGCTTTGCCCCGCGCCGGGGCCGCGCTATGATCGGCGCAAACCAGAGGCACGGCGGTTCTCGCTGAACAGCGCCCGTGCCCGAGTCGATCTGGCGCTGCCCGATGGTCCTGGGTGGCGCGTCATTAGGACTGTCACGAGGAGACACCATGCACTGCTTCAAACAGTGGCTGGGCGGCCGTGCGTTCGCCTTGGCTCTGCCCGCGCTGGCCCTGTCGGGCGCGGTCTGCGCGCAGGACATCAAGCTGCCGGGCACCCTCACACTCACTGCCTACGACACCGGTTCGTCCGGTTTCAACATGGCGATCGCCGTGGGCAAGATGTTCAAGGACAAGCATGGCACCGACATGCGGGTGCTGCCGGCCGGCAACGACGTTGCCCGGCTCGCGCCGTTGCGGGCCAATCGCGCGCAGGCCTCGGCAATGGGCATCGGCAGCTTCTTCGCGCAGGAAGGCGTGTTCGAGTTCGCCAGCAAGGAGTGGGGTCCGCAGCCGCTGCGCCTGATGCTGTCGTCGACCGACTGCAATGCGGTTTCGCTGGCGGTCACCAAGGACGTCGGCGTGAAAGAGGTCAAGGACCTCAAGGGCAAGCGCGTAGGCGTGGTCGTGGGCTCGCCCGCGCTGAACCAGAATGCCTTCGCCGTCCTGGCGTTCGCGGGCTTGAGCACGGCCGATGTCAAGCTGGTCGAGTTCTCCAGCTACGGCGCGATGTGGAAGGGCATCGTCAACAACGAAGTCGATGCCGCCATTGCGTCGACCATCTCTGGCCAGGCCAAGGAGGCCGAAACGTCGCCGCGGGGCATCTTCTATCCGCAGACGCCGTCGGCCGACAAGGCAGGCTGGGCGCGCATCAACAAGCTCGCCCCGTACTACGTGCCCCACAAGACCACCTGCGGGCCGGGACTCAGTGCGCAGGCTCCGGCCGAGATCCCTTCCTACCCCTATCCGATCTTCATGGCCTACGCCTCGCAGCCGTCGGACCTGGTCTACAGCATCACCAAGTCGATGATCGTGAATTACGCGTCCTACAAGGACGGCGCTCCGGGTGCCACCGGGCTGGAGCTGTCGCGCCAGAATCTGTCCTGGGTGCTGCCGTATCACGAGGGAGCCGTGAAGGCCTTCCGCGAGGCCGGTGTCTGGAAACCCGAGCATGACGCGCACAACCAGAAGCTCGTCAAGCGCCAGGACACCCTGGCCGGGGCGTGGGCCGGATTCAACAAGGCCAATCCGCCCGAGGACAAGGACAGCTTCCGCAAGGCCTGGTCCACCGCCCGTTCCGATGCACTGAAGAAAGCCGGCTTTGACATCATCATCGAGTAGTGCGCCGCAGTTCGACGACCCCCACAACGCACCGCTCGATTCCGAGATCACGCGGGTCCGAACCCTGAAAGGGTTCTGGCGCTGGCTGCTGATCGGCAGCGCCGCGTTGACGATCTTCCTGTGCGTGAACCAGCAGTTCACGCTGAAGTTCTTCGTCGGGTTCACGCCGCTGAACACCGAGTACTACTACGGCCTGCTGCTGATCAGCCTGCCGATGGTGTTCCTGGTGTTCCCGGGCACCCCGAACGCGCCGCTGGACCGGGTGCCCTGGTACGACCAGCTGCTGTTCCTGGCGACGGCGGCGGTGTCGATCTACCTGATGTTCAACATCCGCAAGTCGGCCGAGCTCGGCTGGGAGTTCGCGGGTGCCCCGGCGCCGGTGATCTGGGCGTGTTACGTGATGTGGGCCGCGCTGATGGAAGGCCTGCGTCGCACCGGCGGCTGGAGCCTGCTGCTGTCGATCCTGCCGTTCACGCTGTACCCGGTGTTCGCCGATTCGTCCTGGCTCGGGCCCATGAAGGGCCAGCAGTCCAGCCTCGAGCAGGCGGCCGGTTACCACATGCTGTCGTCCGAGAGCCTGCTGGGTATTCCGGTGCAGGCCTTCGCCGAGACCGTGATCGGATTCCTGGTGTTCGGTTCGGCGCTGATGATGACTGGCGCGGGCAAGTTCTTCATCAATCTGTCGTTCGCGCTGTGCGGCACCTTCCGGGGCGGCGCGGCGAAGGTCTGCATCTTCGCCAGCGGCCTGTTGGGCATGATGTCGGGCTCGATCGTCTCCAATGTGCTGACCGCCGGCACCATGACCATCCCGGTCATGAAGCGCACCGGATTCCGCCCCTCGTATGCGGGTGCGATCGAAGCCTGCGCATCCACCGGCGCGGTGCTCGCGCCACCGGTGATGGGGGCGACGGCATTCGTCATCGCGCAGTTCCTGGGCGTCAGCTACGCCGAAGTGGCGTTGGCTGCGACCATCCCGGCGCTGCTGTACTACGTGGGCCTGTTCATGCAGGTCGACGCCTATGCGGCGCGCCACGGCCTGCTCGGGCTGCCGCGCAGCGAATTGCCGACGCTGCGCGGACGTTTCGCGAGGGCTGGTACCACGTGCCCGCGATCGCCCTGCTGATCTTCATGCTGCTGACCATGAAGCGCGAAAGCCATGCGCCTTTCTGGGCCACGCTGCTGCTGCTGATCCTGAACCAGTGGCTCAACAAGGAGAAGTGGACCTGGGCGACGGTGCTCAAGTTCATGGAGGTCAACGGACGCACCTTCGTCGAACTGATCGGCATCCTGGCCGGCTGCGGCCTGCTGATCGGCGCGTTCTCGATGACCGGCGTGATCTCCAGCCTGGCGGGCGACCTGCTGCGGCTGGCGGGCGACAACGCGCTGATGCTGCTGGCGATGACGGCCATCACCAGCCTGGTGCTGGGCCTGGGCCTGACCACCACGGCCTGCTACATCTTCCTGGCGATCCTGGTCGGGCCGGCGCTCGAGAAGATGGGCCTGAACAAGATGGCGGTCCACATGTTCGTGTTCTATTGGGGCATGTTGTCGTCGATCACGCCGCCGGTGGCCATCGCGTCGTTCGCCGCCGCGGGCATCGCCGGTGCGCCGGCCATGAAGACCGGCTGGGAGTCGATGCGCGTCGGGTCGATCATCTACTTCCTGCCCTTCTTCTTCGTGTTCGATCCGGCGCTGGTGCTGCAGGGGTCCTACGTGCAAGCGGCCTGGCTGACCGCCAAATGCGTGCTCGGCATCTTCGTCATCTGCGCCGGCATCCAGGGCTATCTGTCCTTCGTGGGCAACCTGAACCGCACCGGCTCGCTCGAGTGGCCGATCCGCGTCCTCTTGATGGTGGGCGGCGTGATGCTGGCGACGCCGGCCAGCGCACTGCTGCCGATCGGCGGGCAAACGCTGCTGGTGGGCGGCGCATCGGCGGTCGCGGCCGCGATGCTGGCGGCATTCCTGCTCAGCCGTCGGGCGGCAGCGGCATGAGCCGCGCGGGCGCGCGGCCTGCCGCACATCGTGGGATTTTTTGAGGAGAAATGGCCATGGCCACCGAAACAATGATCGGCGAACGGATCCGCCTGCGCGTCAGCGATGACGGCGTGGCCGATGTGCGCCTGTACCGTGCGGACAAGATGAACGCGCTCGATGTCGCGATGTTCCAGGCCCTGATCGACACGGGCGAGCAGCTGTGCCGGATGCCGAACGTGCGGGCGGTCGTGATGTCGGGCGAAGGGCGGGCGTTCTGTGCCGGGCTGGACACCTCCCGCTTCGGCCAGATGGCCACGACCCCGAGTTCGTCCGGGCCGGTTGCCGGATCGATGAGCAAGGACATCACGGTTCGCACCCATGGCTGGGCCAATGCCGCGCAGCACGCGTGCATGGTCTGGACCCAGGTGCCCGTGCCGGTGATCGCGGCGGTGCACGGCGTCGCGTTCGGCGGTGGCCTGCAGGTGGCCCTGGGCGCCGACCTGCGTTATGTGACGCCGGATGCGCGGATGTGCGTGATGGAGATCAAGTGGGGCCTGGTGCCCGACATGGGCGGTGCGCTGCTGATGCGCACGCTGATGCGCTCCGATGTCATCCGCGAACTGACCTACACCGGGCGCATCGTCAATGGCGTCGAGGCGCAGGCGCTGGGCCTGGCCACGCGGGTTTGCGACGATCCGTATCAGGCGGCGCTCGAGACGGCGCGCGAAATGACGCTGAAGAACCCGCATGCGCTGCGTGCCGCCAAGCGCCTGCTCACCGTGGCCGACCAGCAGGATCCGGCGGCCATTCTGCTGGCCGAATCGGTCGAGCAGGCCAAGCTGATCGGCAGTTCGAATCAGGCGGAGGCCGTGCGGGCCAATCTCGAGAAGCGCGCGCCCCGTTTCGCCGATCCGCAGTAGCGGCGCGGCGCCGGCGCCGCGGCCTCGCGCAGGCGGCGCGCTAGCGAAGGTGCCGGGCGAACTCGCCCATCACGCGCTGGTAGCGCTCGGCCGCTTCGACATGCAACTGGCTGTGAGTGCCGCCGGGAACGACCACGAACTGCTTGGGCTCGGTGGCGGCGGCCGCGAACAGTTCCCGGCCCAGTTCGATCGGCACCGTTCGGTCGGCGTCGCCATGGAGCATCAGCAGGGGCACGCGGATGTTCCCGATGCGCGCCAGCGAGTTCATGTGCTCGCCACTGAGCACCGCGAGCGGACGGATCAGCCGCGACGTGGTCTGCGCCGCGACATCGGGCAGTTGCGTGAAGGTGGATTCCAGGATCAGCCCGGCGAAGCTCGCGCGCGCCGACTGGCGGCTGGCCAGGTGCACCGCGACCGCGCCGCCCATCGAATGACCGAAGATCACCCGCTTGCGGGGGTCCGGCTGACGCCGCACCAGTTCGGCCCAGCCGATGTCCGCATCGGCGTGGATCGAGCCCTCGGTGGGCACCAGGCGGCTGCTGTCGCCCCATCCCCGGTACTCCACCGCCAGCACCGAAAAGCCGGCCCGGCGCAGGGCCTGCATCTTCGGATGGTTGTGATACAGGTTGCGGAAAGTGCCATGCAGGTACAGCAGCGTCGGGGCAGCCGGGTCGGCGTGGGGCAGCCACCACAACTGCACGCGCTGTGCCGGTGCGCCCGCCGCGTCCCAGTGCACGAACCAGCGCTGATCGCCGGGCTGCAGGCCTGCGAAGCTGGCCGGCACAGCCTGGGTGGGCCGGTAGATGGCCAGGCGGGTGCGTTCGTCCAGCGCGGTGCAGGCAGTGAGCGCCAGCAGCGCCGCCAACGGCAGGGACAGGCGGGCGGCCCGTCGGGTCAGGCCCGGTTGAATCACGAGTGCGCCGTCAGTTGAGGTAGTAGCCCAGGGTGAAGAGCAATCCCGAGTTGCCGAAGATGATCAGCTCGCCGGCAACGCGCTTGTAGGTCCAGCCGATGGCTGGCAGCACGACGGGCGCCACGCCGGAGCGGTTGAATGGGATCTTGTCCCGGTACTCGCCTTTGTATCCATGCAGGAATCCGGCGACCAGCTTGACGTGCGCCTGCGGGTAGTTCTCCAGCGGATGCCAGCGGCGGCCGATATAGACCATCTGCGAAGGCTGACCGAAGGAATTGTGAAAGGCCGCGGCACCGGCCAGCCAGCCATCGGCGCGAATGCGCTCGACGTTGAACAGCGCCTGGGTGTTGTGGTGCTCGGGTGAAGGCCGGAAATGCCGGGTGTGGACACTTGTCTGCACGTACCAGCGGGCTGCGCCGTGCTCGCCCGACGCGGGCTCAGACTGGGCTGCCGGCGACGCGGCGCCGGGCGTGGAGTCGGTGGGCGTGCCGGCCGGTGACGAGGCGGCGGGCGCGGTCTGGGCCCGCGCGACGCCCAACGACAGCGCGAGCGCGAGGAGGCCGGCAAGAGCAAGGATCGGACGGGGCAAAGGGAGTCACCATGATGTTGGACGGTGGACGGCACGGGAGACTTGCGCCGCCGCGCACTATATCCGCTTGACGGGCGGGTGGGCTGTTTCGCGCGTTCCGATGCGAGTTCAACCCGCCGTGGGGGCCTGGCCGCTCGCACGCGCCCGGAACCAGCTCGCGGTGACTTCGTTGGCAGGAAAGAAGCTTTCGATGCGCAGTTCGTGCAGGGTCACGTCGTGCGGCGTGCCCAGGGTGGCGATGGTGGAGAAGAGGTCGAGCGTGATGGCGCCGCGGGTCAGGCGCAGCGGCATGAAGGGCATGTTGCGCGATTCGAGGTTCGGCACGCGCCAGTCCGCCGGCACCCCTTCGATCGCCAGCAGGTGTTCGAGCAGCGCGCGGGCGGCGCCGTCGCTGCCTTCGACCAGCGATTCGCGATGGATCAGCTGCAGCACGTCGGCGGCCACCTGGTCCCAGTTGACGATGTTCGGCCGCAGTCCGTGCGGATGCAGCATCATCGTCACCAGATTGGCGGTGCTGCGCAGCGCCGGGGCGCGCTGCTCGAGCGGGCCCAGCAGCCAGTCCAGCATGCGCATCGCCGATGCGTTGGCCATCACCAGATTCCACAGGCGGTCCACGACCACGGCCGGGTAAGGCTCCTGCTGGGCCAGCATGTACTCGAGCGCCTGGCGCACCGGTTGCAGTTCGGGGTCCGACAGGCTGCGCTCGCGGTACAGCGGCGCGTAGCCCGCCGCCAGCAGCAGCAGGTTGCGCTGACGCAGCGGCACATCCAGCACCAGGCCCAGCTTGAGCACCATCTCCCGGCTGGGCTGCGAGCGGCCCGACTCCATGAAGCTGATGTGGCGCTGCGAGATGCCGCTGTCGGCGGACAACTGCAGCTGGCTCACGCCGCGCTTGGCCCGCCAATAGCGCAGCGACTGGCCGAATTCGCTGGCGACGACACTGGGGACGAAGGGGCTGGCAGCGGACATGATGGGCCGAACTATATCGGCGCAGGTGCGGCACGGCTATTACCTGGCAGGTCGTTGGCGTCGGGCCGCACGGCTCCTACCTTGAAGGCGGACCGATCGGTGTCCGCTGCTTCAAGGAGAGCTTCACATGACGAACATTGCGCTGGTTGCGATCACCTGTGGCCTGATCATCGGGCTTGGCGCGCTGGGTGCCTGCATCGGCATCGGGATGATGGGCGGACGTTATCTCGAGGGCGCCGCCCGCCAGCCCGAGCTGATGGATCGGCTGCAGGTGAAGATGTTCCTGCTGGCCGGACTGATCGATGCCAACTTCCTGATCGGCGTGGGCATCGCGATGATGTTCGCGTTCGCCAATCCGTTTTCCGGCTGAGCGCGCAGGCGCCATTCGGCCGGCCGCGCGCCGCAGCACCTCGGGATCAGGCGCGCTGACCGCGGCTGCGCGCCGCCTTGCGCTCGGCGCGATCCTTTGGCGGCGGGTCGACATGCTCGTCGGCCAGAGTCGCGAGGATCGGGCAGTCGGGCCGCTCGTCGCCATGGCAGCAGTGCACCAGCGCTTCGAGCGTGGCGGTCATGGCCATCAGTTCGCGGGTCTTCTGGCGCAGGCTTTGCAGATGGGCCTGTGCGAGCTCCTTGACCTGGCGGCTGGGCCGGCTGCGGTCGTGCCATAGCCCGACCAGTTCGCGGATCTGCTCCAGCGAGAAACCCAGGTCGCGCGAATGACGGATGAAGCGCAGTGTGTGGACCTGCGCGTCGTCGTAGCGGCGGTATCCGGATCCGGTGCGCGGGGGCGCCGGGAACAGGCCGATCTCTTCGTAGTGGCGGATCATCTTGGCCGACACGCCGGAGGCGTCGGCCGCCTCGCCGATATTCATGGTCGACATCGCTTGACTTTCCTACGGTGGGAAGGATGAAAGTATGTTCCTCAACCACGAATTTGCCGAGGACCCCGATCATGATTGCCTTTGAAGTGAACGACATGACCTGTGGCCACTGCGTGCGCGCCATCACCGAAGCGGTGCACTGCGCCGACAGCGGTGCGCGCGTGCAGGTGGACCTGGCCGCGCATCGCGTGCAGATCGAACCGGTCGCGGCGCAGGCGCCGGCGCTGCTGCACGCGATCCAGCAGGCCGGCTACACCCCGACCCTGCTCGCGGCCAGCGAGCCCGCGATTGCGGCCAGCGAGCCCGGGCCTGCGGCCGGACAAGCACGCGGGTCGTCCTGCGGTGGCGGCGCAGGCGGCGGCTGCGGCTGCGGTTCGCGCTGAGCCTGCGCGCGCCGTAACATGGCGCTCCCGGAGCGTTTGCGGAGCCGCGATGTCGATCACCCTGGCCTGGCTGGCCGCCCTTGGCACGGTCGCCGTGCTGGTGATGTACGAATTGTTTCTGGCGACCACCCAGCGCCGCCACCCTGAGCGCCTCGCCAGGTCGGTCAACGTGCTGGTGCGCCAGGAATGGTTCGAGGCGATCTCCCAGCATTCGGGCTCCGAGATCCTGGGCGTGCAGACCCTGCGCAATTCGCTGATGTCGGCATCGATGACCGCATCCACCGCGGCGCTCGGGCTGATGGGGTCGGTGACGCTGGCCGCGCCCTCGCTCGATGCCAGTTTCGGGCAGATCCAGGCCGGCCTGCCGGCCCTGTCGCCGCGTCTGGTGCTCGAACTGGTGCTGATGGCGCTGCTGTTCGCCTCGCTGCTGTCGTCGGCGATGGCGGTGCGCTTCTACAACCACGCCGGGTTCATCTGCGCGATGCCGGTCGGCTCGGAGGCGCGTCGGCGTTGGGGGCCCACCGGCGTGAGCTATCTGCGCCGTGCCGGGCTTCACTACAGCTGGGGTCTGCGCCACCTGCTGCTGGTCGCGCCGATCCTGGTGTCGATCCTGTTTCCGCTGGCCGGGCCGGTGGCGGCCGTGCTGGTGGTGCTGGTGCTCTACGGGTTCGACCGGCTCAGCGTGCCGTGAGCCGGCTGGCGCCGGACCGTCAGACGGCGTCGCGCAATTCGGGCGGCACCTGGCAGGCGGCGAGATTGCCGGCGCATTTCAGCAGGCCCGCCGCCGCGGTGTCCTTGCGGGCCTGGACATCGGTCACCGGGCTGTGCTGATGCGCGCACCAGGCCACGTGAATTCGGGTCGGCGGGCGCCCCTGCTGGTGGCGGGAGGGAGCCTGGATGGTGGGTACCAGTCTGGAGTGCGTTCGATAGAGCGGGCAATTCATCGTCAAGCTTTGGTTCTTTCTTCGGATGGCCGCGGACGAGATGCGGGCGGCCGTATCGACGTATAGCACGCAGCTTCCCATGTGGCGATCAAGGATTGGCGAAACCTGCACGCGCCGCGTCGCACGTCAGCGGACCGTGCCGAACCAGAAGATTTCGAAGCGTGCAGCGCGCGATCGATGACGCTGCCCAGGCTGGGAAGGTTACCCGCTGGGAAGACCGTCGCGCGGACGACTGGCCTAGCGTGGCGACAAGGTGGCTGCCTCGCGATGCCACAAAGCAAAAGACCACTCCGAAGAGTGGTCCAAGTGCTTGATCTGGGTGGTAGGCCGTGCGGGATTCGAACCTGCGACCAACGGATTAAAAGTCCGCTGCTCTACCAGCTGAGCTAACGACCCCCCGTAATGCAGCCCTAGATTATACGAAGTCCTCTGCCGCGGGTCAAATCATTCGGTGTCGAGCGGGCTGGCGGGGCTGGACAGGCCATCGAAACCCGAACAATCTCGGCGCCCTCATCACGCCATCGACTCGACCCGCCACATCTGGTAGCGCAGCGCCAGATACCCGCCCGCCATGATCGCGCCCAGCGACATGAACGAGCCGATCGCCAATGTCGACACGCCGGAAAGCCCCTGGCCGACCGTGCAGCCCATGGCGGTCACGCCGCCCACGCCCATCAGTGCGGCGCCCACCAGATGGTTGGCGGTGTCTTCGGTGCCGCGAAAACCCTCCCAGCGGAATTGACGCGACACCAGCGCGTGCACGAAGGACCCGGCGATCAGGCCGAGCACGGCGGCGATCCCCAGCGTCAGCACACGACTCTTGTCGCTCCACAGCATCAGCAGTTCGAGCGTGTAGGCCACGGGCGCCACGAAACTCAGGGATTCCAGGCGGCCGGAGTTGGTGCCGACGAATTTTTCTTCGAGCGAATTCGGGTCTTCCGCGACGTAGCCCAGGGAACCGCTGACCGCCCACACCGCCACGATGGCCAGGCCGATGCCCAGACCGCCGAGCATGGAGTCGGCCGTGCGAAATTCGCGGCTCATGAAGGCGAAGGCCACCAGGCCCAGGCCCACTCCCAGGCCCAGCACAAGGCGCGCCGTGGCCAGCAGGCCGGCGTCCTTGCCGGCAATCACACGCGGCAGGTCCTGGCCGTTGGCCAGGTTCAAG